>NZ_VXCV01000009.1:0-203229 GCF_052850635.1 Pseudomonas sp. 1176_21 | reverse complement strand
AACGATCGGGCAGGGTGATATTGAGTTCCAGGATGGAGCAGCTGCCCTGGTTCTCCAGAGCGACGTGCACATCATCCGAGCCGATGTTGACGTACTTGCGGATCACCTCGACCAGTTCCTTCTGCAAGGCTGGCAGGTAGTCCGGAGTACTGCGCTGGCCGCGCTCGTGCGCCACGATGATCTGTAGACGCTCTTTCGCGACCGACGCGGTGCTTACTTTTTTGTTGGCACGAAAGAAGTCAAAAAGGTTCATTGGTCAGTTGCCTCCAAACAGGCGCTCGAAGAATCCCTTCTTCTGTACATCGAGGAACCGGTGTTCCACGGTTTTGCCCAGCAGGCGGTCGACGGTGTCGCTGTAGGCCTGGCCGGCATCGCTCTGGTCGTCGAGGATCACCGGCACACCCTGGTTGGATGCCTTGAGCACCGCCTGGGATTCGGGGATCACGCCCAGCAGCGCGACGGCGAGGATTTCCTTGACGTCCTCGACACCGAGCATTTCGCCCTTGCTCACGCGCTCTGGATGGTAGCGGGTGATCAGCAGGTGTTCCTTGATCGGGTCTTCGTTGCGTTCGGAACGGCGCGACTTGCTGGCCAGCAGGCCCAGCATGCGGTCCGAGTCACGTACCGAGGAGACTTCCGGGTTGGTCACCACGATGGCTTCGTCGGCGAAGTACATGGCCAGGTGGGCGCCTTTCTCGATACCGGCCGGCGAGTCGCAGACCACGTATTCGAATTGCTCCTTGAGCTCCATCAGGACCCGCTCCACGCCTTCGAGCGTGAGGGCATCCTTGTCACGGGTCTGGCTGGCGGCCAGCACGTACAGGTTCTCGAGGCGCTTGTCCTTGATCAGGGCCTGCTGCAGGTTGGCTTCGCCGTTGACCACGTTGACGAAGTCGTACACCACGCGGCGTTCGCAGCCCATGATCAGATCGAGGTTACGCAGGCCGACGTCGAAGTCGACGATGACCGTCTTGTGGCCGCGCAGTGCGAGGCCGGTACCGATAGCGGCGCTGGTGGTGGTCTTACCCACACCACCCTTGCCGGATGTAACCACTAGAATCTTGGCCAAGGTGTATCACCCCTAAAGAAAAAGGACGTTGAGGTCCCAGAAATATCCAAACCGGCAACATATGGAAAAGTTGCGCTGAAAATGGCGGCAAGTATCCGTTAAAGACGGGTGATGTTCAACACGTCACCGGACAGGCTGACCTGCACGTTGGCCCCCCACAACGGGTCGCGACGCAGGTCTTCGGCCACCTTGTACTGCCCGGCGATCGAGACCATTTCGGCGGTCAGCTGCTGGCAGAAAATACGTGCCCTGGTGTTGCCCTTGATACCGGCGAGGGCGCGACCGCGCATCGCGCCGTAAACATGGATGTTGCCATCGGCCAGAAGTTCCGCACCGGGGCTGACCGAAGCCAGTACCACCAGGTCGCCGCCCTGAGCATAGATCTGTTGGCCGCCACGCACCGGCGAGGTGATGATTTTTGTCGGTTTTACCGCAGGCTCCGGCGGCGGGGCCGGGGCCGGCTCTGGCTTGGGCGCCGGTGGCACCTCCACCGCAGGCTCCAGCGCACGTTCGCGGGCACCGGACGGCGGCAGCACCGGCAGGTCGATGGCAATGGCGGCGGCGATGTCCTCGATACGGCTGGCGCGAATGGCCAGGGTGCGCAGGCCATGGTGGCGGCATACGCGCATTAGCCCGGGCAGGTCGACCGCGCCTTCGCCGGCCGGCAGCTTGTCCAGCGCCAGCACCAGCGGGGTGTTGCTGAAGAAGTTGGGGGCCTGGGCGACTTTGGCCGCCAGTTGCCGATCGAGGCCTTCGAGGTCGTTCTGCGCAAGCTCGAGCACCGTGATGGCGAGCATGCTGCCCTTGAGCTGGAACACGGGGGCTTGGTCTGGCGTCTGGGTTTGGCTCATGGTTGGCATAAGGCAGCTTGTTACGAAAAAGTGCTCAGACTTATAACGAGAACGCCGGTTAGCCGCAACCCGCAGCGAACCGTTGTAGAATGCCCGGCCATCGTCTTTGCGGAATGTTTAATGGATCGCCCGCGTTTTCGCCTTTATTTTCTTCATCCACGCTTCTGGCCGCTGTGGCTGGGCCTGGCCCTGCTGTGGCTGATCGTGCAGCTGCCCTACCGGGCTTTGCTGGTGCTGGGCCGCCTGCTGGGCGCGCTGATGTACCGTGTTGCCGGTGACCGTCGACGCATTGCTGCGCGCAACCTGGAACTGTGTTTCCCCGAATTACCGTCTGTCGAGCGAACCCGTCTGCTCAAGGAAAACTTCGCCTCCACCGGCATCGCCTTCTTCGAAATGGCCATGAGCTGGTGGTGGCCAAAGGCCCGGTTGGCGCGCCTGGCGCACATCGAGGGGCTGGAGCACCTGCAGGCGGCGCAGCGTGACGGGCAGGGGGCCATCCTGATGGCCCTGCACTTCACCACGCTGGAGATCGGTGCGGCGCTGCTGGGCCAGGAACACACCATCGATGGCATGTACCGCGAGCACAAGAACCCGTTGTTCGACTTCGTGCAGCGCCGTGGGCGCGAGCGGCACAACCTCGACTCGCTGGCCGTGGAGCGCGAGGACGTGCGCGGCATGCTCAAGCTGCTGCGCTCGGGGCGCGCCATCTGGTATGCGCCCGACCAGGACTACGGCGCCAAGCAGAGCGTGTTCGTGCCGCTGTTCGGGATCGAGGCGGCTACCGTGACCGCCACCACCAAGTTCGCCCGCCTGGGGCGGGCGCGGGTGATCCCGTTCACCCAGCAGCGCCTGGCGGACGGCAGTGGCTACCGGCTGGTGATCCATGCGCCGCTGCAGGATTTTCCGGGGGAGAGCGAAGAGGCCGACTGCCTGCGCATCAACCAGTGGATCGAGTCGGTGCTGCGCGAATGCCCCGAGCAGTACCTGTGGGCACACCGACGCTTCAAGTCGCGCCCGCCGGGGGCGCCCAAGCTGTATTAGGACAATCGTGGGGTGGCTATCGCGGGTCAAGCCCGCTCCCACAAGGGTAGCCACAAACCTGTGGGAGCGGGCTTGGCCCGCGATGCAGTCGATAGGGATCTCAGGGAGTACCCCATGCCAGCCCCCCAACCGGTCACCGGCCTGATCCTCTCGGGCGGTGGCGCCCGTGCCGCCTACCAGGTCGGCGTGCTCGCCGGCATCGCCGACCTGCTGCCCGCCGGCGCCGGCAACCCGTTCCCGGTGATCGTCGGCACCTCGGCCGGGGCCATCAATGCGGTGACCCTGGCCAGCGGTGCGATGCATTTTGCCGACGCCATCCGCCGCCTCACCGGCTTCTGGCAGGGCTTTCGCAGCCACCAGGTACTGCGCAGCGACTGGCCCGGGGTGATCCGCCAGGCCAGCCGCTTCGTCGGCCACAGCCTGCTGGGCCTGGGGGCCCAGGTACCGGTGGCGCTGCTCGACAGCTCGCCGCTGCGCAAACTGCTCAACCAGCACCTGGACCTGGACGGCATCGGCCATGCCATCGACCAGCAGCACCTGCGCGCGGTGGCGGTGACCGCGTTCGGCTACGAGTCGGGCCAGGCGGTGACCTTCTACCAGGGCAAGGGCGCCATCGACCCGTGGCTGCGCCATCGACGCATCGGCATGCCGACCCGCCTGAGCGTCGAGCACCTGCTGGCCAGTTCGGCCATCCCGTTGCTGTTTGCGCCGATCAGGCTGGGCCACGAATTCTATGGTGACGGTGCGGTGCGCCAGTCGGCGCCGATCAGCCCGGCGCTGCACCTGGGCGCCAACCGCGTGCTGGTGGTGGGGGTCAGCGGCAACCCCCAGGGGCCGACGCCGGGTGATCCACGCGAGCGGGTGTTCAGCGGCAAGCAGCCGAGCCTGGCGCAGATCGGCGGGCACCTGCTCAACAGCACGTTCATCGACAGCCTGGAAGACGACCTTGAGCTGTTGCAGCGGCTCAACCACCTGAGCCACCTGCTGCCCAGCGACGTGCAGCCCCGGCGCCTGGGCCTGGCCCCGGTGGAGGTGCTGGTGGTTGCGCCCAGCCAGCCGCTGGACGAGATCGCCGCCCGCCATCGGCGCGAACTGCCCGCCGCGCTGCGCATGTTCCTGCGCGGCCCGGGGGCGACCAAGACCAGCGGCGCCGGGGTGCTCAGCTACCTGTTGTTCGAAGCCGGCTATTGCAGCGAGCTGATCGAACTGGGCCGGCGCGACGCGCTGACCAAGCAGGGCGAGCTATGCCGCTTTCTCGGCCTGCCGCTGCCCCGGCCCTGAGCGCTACTCGGCGATCTGCAGGCGGCGTGCCTCGGTGTACACGTAGCGCACCTTTTCATACTCGAACGGCGAGTTCAGCTGGCCGTAGCGAAAGCTGGTGGTATAGCGCTTGTCGATGGCGCGCAGTACCCAGACCTCCGGGTTGTCGCTGCTGACCTCGGCCATGTTGAGGAAGTTGATCCAGTTCTCGGCGCTGTAGTCCACCACCAGCCCGCCGGTGTCGCGCAGGTTCGACGGGCCCAGGATCGGCAGCATCAGGTACGGGCCGTCCGGCACGCCATAGAAGCCCAGGGTCTGGCCGAAGTCTTCGCTCTGGTGCGGCAGCCCCATCTTGGTCGCCGGGTCCCACAGGCCGGCGACGCCCAGGGTGGTGTTGAACAGCAGGCGCGCGGTGATCTCCATCGAGCGCTTGCCCTTGAACTGCAGCAGGCTGTTGAGCAGGTTGGGCACATCGCCCAGGTTGCTGAAGAAGTTGCTGACCCCGGTGCGCACGAAGCTTGGGGTGATGTAGCGGTAGCCATTGACCACCGGCAGGAACACCCACTGGTCGAAGCGGTAGTTGAAGTGGTACAGCCGGCGGTTCACCGACTCGAACGGGTCGTAGACGTTCAGCGCGGTCAGGGTCGAACGCTCGAACTCGCGCTGGTCCAGGCCGGGGTTGAACTTGAGTTCCTTGAGCGGATCGGTAAAGCCGTCGGCTTCGATCACGCTGGCTCGCGCCGGGATCTCATCGGCCTGTACCAGGCCTGCGGCGAGCAACGCCGTCACGATCAGAAGTTTTTTAACCACGGAAAAACTCCAGCATCGCGTCGCTGTTGACGCGGTAGTTGATATTGCCGCAGTGCCCGCCATGCGGGTACAGGGTCAGGCGGTCGCCAAAGGTGCTGCGCAGAAAGCCGATGTCGCCGGGGCCCAGGATCACATCGTCGGCGTTGTGCATCACGGCGATTTTCGGGCTGTTTTGCAGGTAGTCCTTGAGGGCATACAGGCTCACCTGGTCGATCAGCTGCAGCAGGCTGCCGCCATCGGTGCGCGCGCGCCACATGGGGATGACCTGCTCGGTCAGGTAGCAGTCGAAGTCGCATTGCAGCGCACGCTTGAAGAACGGCGTGAGGCTGCTGCCTTCGGTGATCGGGTACTTGGGCGGGGTGATCAGGCCGCGGCGGTTGATCAGGTCGGAGGTAAAGGCGATATCGGCGGACGAGAAGCGGAACGAGGTGCCTATCAGCATCGCCATCTGCTCGTTGCTCAGGTGCTGGCGCGACTGCTGGAAGTCGTAGAGCAGCGCGTCGTTGAGGTCGATGTAGCCTTTTTGCTGGAAGTAGCGGGTGAGCTTGGTCAGCACCAGTTCATAGAAGGTGGTGCTGTTGTTCACGCCCTTGACCTCGGTCTGCACCAGCTTGTCGAGGTTGCTGATCGAGGTGTAGAGGTTGACCGGCGGGTTGAGCAGCAGCACGCGCTTGAAGTTGAAGCTGCGCCGGGTTTCGTCCAGGTGGCTGACGAAGGCTGCGTCGAGGGCACCGAGGCTGTAGCCGGTGAGGTAGTACTCGCTGACAGGCAGGCGCGGGTGCTGGGCGCGCACGCCCTGCATCACCCGGTACAGGTCTTCGGCGTCTTCGGCGCTCACGCCCGGGGTGGCGAAGCGCGAGGCGGCGCTGATGAAGTCGAAGCTGGTGGGCGATGAGAGCTGCACCACGTGGTAGCCGGCCTTGTAGTAGAGGCGCTTGAGGTACTCGTTGAGGCTGCTGGTGTAGGGCGCGCCGGTACCGGCGATCAGGAAGATCAGCGGCGCCTCGTGGTCCTGTCGGGCCAGGCGATAGCGCAGCTTCTTGACCGCCCAGAAGTTGTCCGGAAGAGTGAACTCGCGTTCGGGGCGCAGGTTGAGGCTGTAGTCGGACTGATCGATGTCATCGTCGGTCGGCAGTTCGGGGCGCAGGTCGGGCGGTGTGGAGGCGATCGTCGCCTCGAAGGGATTGGTCAGCGGGTAGCCATAGGTGGCCGCATCGACATCCACCGCAGACGCGGCCGCACTCATCAAGAGGCCACCCAGCAGGGCAGCAAGGCGCAGTGATCGAAGCATGACGGATCCCCAGGAAAGGCAAGGCAAAGTGTGTACTGCAGGCTAGGACACTCGTGCTATCGGCAAAGTTGCCTTGTGCCCCGGCATTTACCGTCCCCGATGTTGCCGTGCGGGCCAGTGCCAGGGCAACAGCGGGTTTTGTTTCTTTGCTGATAAAAGTAGCTCAGGCCGCCGCTTTTGCCTTGCACAGGCCCGGTGGGGGATTATGCTGGGCGCCGTTTTCCTGTTTCCGGAGTTGTCATGTCCCGCCGTTTGCCGCTGATTGCCTTGCTTGTGTGCCTGTCGCTGTGGGCTGCGGCCTGCTATGGGGTGCGCTACGGCTTCATGGAGGATGTCAGGTGGGTCGGTGTGTGCAGCTCGCCCCAGGTGAGCTGGGAGTGCCAGTTGCGCGCCACGCTGGGCCTGATGATCCACTTGCGGGTGCTGGGCTGGGTCGCCCTGGGGTTGGCCGTGGTGGCGACGCTGGTGCCGCGTCGGGCCGGCTGGTGGCTGGCGGTGCTGTCCCTGGTGTTCGGGCTGCCGGCACTGGCGCTGTACACCGTGAGCCTGGCGGCGTTCGCGCTGGTGCTGGCGGGGTTGCGGCTGGTGCGGCGCACGGCCTGAGGCTTACGCTGTATCGTTCGCCGGCAAGGCCGGCGCCTATCGGGTTCAACGCCTCCCTGCAGAGCCGGCCTTGCCGGCGAAGAGCCGACGCTCAGCCCTGCCTGATCCGCAGGCAGCGCCACAGCGCCGCGGTCATCAGCGCGCTCACCAGGGCCCACACCAGCGCCTGCTGGCTGCTCAAGCCCTCGATGAACAGCTGCGGCGCAATCCCGGCGCCGACGATGAAGGTCAGCAAGGCCACCTCGGCGCGCGCTACCCGCACCGGTCGCAGCAGGTACACCACCGCCGGCAGCACCAGCGCCGGGCTCGGGAAGCTGCGGTAGCGCGGGTCGAACACCAGCGCCAGCATGCTCACCGCCGCAGCGAAGCCGGCCGCCATCACCCACCAGCCGGCACGCGCCTGCAGCCAGGCGAACAGGCGCTCACGCCAGCCACTGCGCTGTGCCAGCGCCAGCGCGCCATGGGCCAGTACCACCAGGTTGAGCCCCGCCAGCAGCACGGCCCACAACCACTCGCCAACGAAGCGGCTGTTGACCCGTACCAGCTCGCCCCACAACCCCAGGCTGGCGGCCCCCAGTGCGGCCAGCAAGGGCAGCGCCAGGGCGCCACGCACGCCGCGCACCGGCCCGGCCAGGGCCAGGGTGGCGGCGAACAGCAGCACGCCGATGCCCAGCCACTGCGGCCAGAACGGCAGGTTGCTCACCGGGCCTTCGATTATGCCCTTGTCCTGCCGGTCGGCATCGTACAGCCCCCAGTAACCGCCCACCGCGCCTTCGCTGGCGCGCTTCCACGGCTGGTCGAAGGCTTCGATCAGGTTGTAATGCCAGCCATTCTGCTCGGCCATGGCGACGAACCCGCGAATGAAGCGCGCTTCGTTGACCCGGCTGGGCAGGGCGGTCTCGCGCTGGCGCCCTTCGCTGGGCCAGCCGGTTTCGCCGATCATCACGTCCTTGGGCGCGAAGCGGTTGCCGAACACCTGGCGGATCTCGCCAACGTGGGCCAGCGCTTCGTCGATGCCCTTGGGATCATCTTCCCAGTAGGGCAACAGGTGAATGGTCACGAAGTCCACCTGCGGCGCGATCTGTGGGTGCTGCAGCCAGAACTCCCACACGTCGGCGTAGGTCACCGGTACCTGCACCTGGCTTTTCACCTGGTGGATCAGATCGGCCAGGTGATCGCCCGTCACTTCCTTGCGCAACAGCACCTCGTTGCCCACGATCACGGCGCGGGTGATGTCCGGGTTGGCATTGGCGGTGGCGATCAGGGCCTTGATCTCCTTGGCCGTGACCAGCGGGTCGGCACTCACCCAGGCCCCGAACATCACCTTCAGGCCGTACTTGCGCGCCAGCTGCGGGATCGCTTCCAGGCCCGTCATCGAGTAGGTGCGGATGCATTCGAAGCGCTGTGCAAGCAGGGCGAGGTCAGCCTCCACGCGCTCCGGACGCAGGGTGAAGGGCTGGTCGAACGGCGACTGGTCCTTGTCGAAGGGCGTGTAGGAGACGCATTGCAACTTGTGCGTGGGGCTGGCGGCGTCCGGCAGCGATACCGGCTTGCCGAGCCCGTACCAGAGCCCGCCCAACGCGAACAGGCCAAGCAGGCAGGCAAACAGGTAGGGCAGCAGCGGGAAGCGGGCAGTCGAGGGCATGGCGCGGACCGGTCAGGAAACAAAGCCGCCAATACTACCTGCAAATGCCGGCCGGTAGCGGGCCTGGCTGGCGTTGTGATGTCGTTTCTCGATGTTTCGACGTCGCTGACAGAGCAGGTTGGCCGCCAGTGGCGGTTGATGATGCAGGTTCCGTGACGTGACGAGGGGATGCTTTGATGAAAATGCGACGACTCCTGGGGGCGGGCACTGCCCTGATACTGGCCATGGGCACCAGCCTGGCCATGGCCAAGGAAGTAAGCATCGGCTACGTCGATGGGTGGTCCGACAGCGTGGCGACCACCCATGTGGCGGCCGAGGTGATCAAGCAGAAGCTCGGTTATGACGTCAAGCTGATGCCGGTGGCCACCGGCATCATGTGGCAGGGGGTGGCCACCGGAAAGCTCGATGCGATGCTGTCGGCCTGGCTGCCGGTGACCCATGGCGAATACTGGGCCAAGAACAAGGACAACGTGGTCGACTACGGCCCCAACTTCAAGGACGCCAGGATTGGCCTGATCGTGCCCGAATACGTCAAGGCGCAGTCGATCGCCGACCTCGGAAGCGATGCCGGCTTCAAGAAGAAGATCGTCGGCATCGACGCCGGGTCCGGGGTGATGCTCAAGACCGACCAGGCGATCAAGGACTACGACCTTGCCGGCTACAAGCTGCAGGCCAGCTCCGGCGCTGCCATGACCTCTGAACTGGGGCGCGCCTACGCCAAGCAGCAGCCCATCGTGGTCACCGGCTGGGTGCCGCACTGGATGTTCGCCAAGTGGAAGCTGCGCTTTCTCGAAGACCCCAAAGGCGTGTACGGCGCCGCCGAGACGGTCAACAGCATCGGCAGCAAGGAACTCGATACGAAGGCGCCGGAAGTCGCAGCGTTCCTGAAGAAGTTCTCGTGGCAATCCAAGGACGAGATCGGCGAAGTCATGCTGGCCATTCAGGAAGGCGCAAAGCCGGACGCTGCGGCGAAGGAGTGGGTCGCCAAGCACCCCGAGCGGGTCGCCGAGTGGACCGCAAAATAATGGCCTAAGGCCTCTATCTGGCACCTTCCAGGGCCGCGCGGTGTTTTGCCACCGCGCGGCCCTTTGCATGGGCGGCTGTTACGTAGCCGGTAAAAGAGTTTTACATCTAAGACTAAGGTCGTCTGGAGTGCGTCCCAAGGCAGCATAAAGTGGCGTGGTACTACCCAATCTGTGCTGCGAGGACAAAAACAATGAACGACAGCATTTATCTCTCGATACAAAACAGCCCGCGGTTCAAGGAGCTGGTTTCAAAACGTGAACGCTTCGCCTGGATTCTCTCGGCGATCATGCTCGGCCTCTACGCCGCCTTTATCCTGTTGATTGCCTACGGCCCGCAGATTCTGGGTGCCAAGCTCAGCCCCGGCTCCTCGATTACCTGGGGTATCCCGCTGGGTGTGGGTCTGATCGTTTCGGCTTTCGTGCTGACCGGCATCTACGTACGTCGTGCCAATGGTGAGTTCGACGAGCTGAACAACGCGATCCTGAAGGAGGCTCAGCAATGATCCGGCGTCTACTGGCAACACTGGCCTTTGGCGCTTTCGCGCCTGCCGTCTGGGCCGCCGACGCCCTGACCGGCGAGGTGCACAAACAACCCCTGAACGTCTCGGCGATCCTGATGTTCGTCGCCTTCGTCGGTGCCACCCTGTGCATCACCTACTGGGCTTCAAAGCGTAACAAGTCGGCCTCTGACTACTACGCCGCAGGCGGGCGAATCACGGGCTTCCAGAACGGCCTGGCGATTGCCGGCGACTACATGTCGGCAGCCTCCTTCCTGGGTATTTCCGCACTGGTATACACCTCCGGTTACGACGGCCTGATCTACTCGATCGGCTTCCTGGTGGGCTGGCCGATCATTCTGTTCCTGATCGCCGAACGCCTGCGCAACCTGGGCAAGTACACCTTTGCCGACGTGGCCTCGTATCGCCTCGGGCAAAAGCAGATCCGCACCCTGTCAGCCTCCGGCTCGCTGGTGGTGGTGGCGTTCTACCTGATCGCGCAGATGGTCGGCGCCGGCAAGCTGATCCAGCTGCTGTTCGGCCTGGACTACCACGTGGCGGTCATCCTGGTGGGTATCCTGATGTGCATGTACGTGCTGTTCGGCGGCATGCTCGCAACCACCTGGGTACAGATCATCAAGGCGGTGCTGCTGCTGTCCGGTGCCAGCTTCATGGCGCTGATGGTGATGAAGCACGTCAACTTCGACTTCAATGCGCTGTTCTCCGAGGCGATCAAGGTTCACCCCAAGGGTGAGGCGATCATGAGCCCGGGCGGCCTGGTCAAAGACCCGATCTCCGCGTTCTCGCTGGGCCTGGCGCTGATGTTCGGTACCGCTGGCCTGCCGCACATCCTGATGCGCTTCTTCACCGTGAGCGACGCCAAGGAAGCGCGCAAGAGCGTGCTGTATGCAACCGGCTTCATCGGCTACTTCTACATCCTGACCTTCATCATCGGCTTCGGCGCGATCCTGCTGGTGAGCACCAACCCGGACTTCAAGGACGCAGCAGGCGCCTTGCTGGGCGGCAACAACATGGCTGCGGTGCACCTGGCCGACGCCGTGGGCGGCAGCATCTTCCTGGGCTTCATCTCGGCAGTGGCCTTCGCCACCATCCTGGCAGTGGTTGCCGGCCTGACCCTGGCCGGTGCCTCGGCGGTGTCCCATGACCTGTATGCCAGCGTATGGCGCAAGGGCAAGGTCAACGACAAGGACGAGATCCGCGTGTCGAAGATCACCACCGTCGCACTGGGTGTGCTGGCCATCGGCCTGGGTATCCTGTTCGAAAGCCAGAACATCGCGTTCATGGTCGGCCTGGCGTTCTCGATCGCGGCCAGCTGCAACTTCCCGGTACTGCTGCTTTCGATGTACTGGAAGAAGCTGACCACCCGTGGCGCCATGATCGGCGGCTGGATGGGGCTGGTAAGTGCGGTGGGCCTGATGGTGCTCGGTCCGACCATCTGGGTGCAGATCCTGGGTCACGAGAAAGCCATCTACCCGTATGAGTACCCGGCGCTGTTCTCGATGCTGATTGCCTTTGCCGGTATCTGGTTCTTCTCGGTTACCGACAAGTCCAAGGCAGCGGATGACGAGCGTGCGCTGTTCTTCCCGCAGTTTGTCCGGTCGCAAACCGGCCTGGGGGCAAGCGGTGCTGTTTCGCACTGAGTCCTGAGCAATAAAAAAACGGCCTTCGGGCCGTTTTTTTATGTGGGGGCCATTGCACCCCCGGGTTTCTATATCTTGCCGAGCAACAACAGGATCAACAGGATGATCAGCACGGTACCAATGATGCCGGACGGGCCGTAGCCCCAACTTCTGGAGTGCGGGAAAACGGGTAAGCCACCGATCAACAGCAAAATCAGGATGATGATAAGTATGGTGCCCATGGCAGAGTCCTTTTGTTGAGTACGGTAATCAGCGTATGCAGTTGCGATCCATCTCTTCGGTCATGACGTTCATGTCCGCCTGTTAAATCGGACTCCCACAGGCAACTAAAAGTTTAGTTCGATATGTGTTTGCCCGCGCCATTCAGCATCCTGATACAGCGTGGGCGTCGCTGCACCCTTCGCTACACTGGCCTTCAACTTCAGGAACAAGGCATCCGGCTATGCAAAACCGCATGATGATCACTGGCGCCGGGTCCGGCCTTGGCCGCGAGATTGCCCTGCGCTGGGCCCGCGAGGGTTGGCAACTGGCCCTGAGCGACATCGGCGAGGCCGGCCTGCAGCAGACCCTCACGCTGGTGCGCGAGGCGGGCGGCGAGGGCTTCGTCCAGCGTTGCGACGTGCGCGACTACAGCCAGCTCACCGCCCTGGCCCAGGCCTGCGAAGAAAAGCTCGGCGGCATCGATGTGATCGTCAACAACGCCGGGGTGGCGTCGGGCGGTTTTTTTGCCGAGCTGTCGCTGGAAGACTGGGACTGGCAGATCGCGATCAACCTGATGGGCGTGGTCAAGGGCTGCAAGGCGTTCCTGCCGCTGCTCGAACGCAGCAAGGGCCGCATCATCAACATCGCGTCCATGGCGGCGCTGATGCAGGGGCCGGCCATGAGCAACTACAACGTGGCCAAGGCCGGGGTGGTGGCGCTGTCCGAAAGCCTGCTGGTGGAGCTGCGCCAGCAACAGGTGGCGGTGCATGTGGTGTGCCCGTCGTTCTTCCAGACCAACCTGCTGGATTCGTTCCGCGGCCCCACCCCGGCAATGAAGGCCCAGGTGGGCAAACTGCTGGAAAGCTCGCCGATCAGTGCCAGCGACATTGCCGGCTACATCTACGAGGGGGTGGCGCGCGGTGACTTCATGATTCTGCCCCACGAGCAGGGGCGCCTGGCCTGGCAGCTCAAGCAGCGCGACCCGCAGGCGCTGTATGACGAAATGGCCGAGATGGCCGTGCGAATGCGTGCCAAGGGGCGTCAGACGCAGGCGTAGGCTGTTCGCTACGGTATGCTAGGCGCTTTTGCGCGGGTAGCAGCGGACGTGATGAATTATGTGTGGTTCTTTCTGGCGGCGGTGTTCGAGATCGCCGGCTGTTATGCCTTCTACATGTGGCTGCGGCTGGGCAAGAGCGGCTGGTGGATCGCCCCCGCGCTGCTCAGCCTGACCCTGTTCGGCCTGCTGCTGACCCGCGTCGAGGCGGCCTACGCCGGGCGCGCCTACGCCGCCTATGGCGGCATCTATATCGTCACTTCGCTGCTGTGGCTGGCGGTGGTGGAGCGTGCCCGGCCGATGGGCAGCGACTGGCTCGGTGCGTTGCTGTGCGTGATCGGCGCCACCATCATCGTGATCGGACCACGTCTGCAAAACAGCTGAGCGGGTAGGATCTTGTAGGCAAATTCCCGCAAAGTTGTGGGAATTGTCTATTTGCCTGTCAGAGCGTTGAACCGTTTCAGCACCCGGTTCAGTCTTCACTCTCCCCTGATGTGGAGGATTGGAGAATGCTGGTCATAGGGCGCGAAGTCGGCGAGGTCATTACCATCGATGACGACATCAAGATCAAGGTACTGTCGGTAGACGGCAACACGGTGCGTTTCGGCATCTGCGCACCACGCGATGTGGAGGTGCACCGTGCAGAAATCTATCGGCGTATCGCCGAGCAACTGGGCAAGGGCGGCCTGGGCGCCTGATCACTGATCGTCGAGCAGCTCGCGGGGCACTTCATGCCTGGCGAGCAGTTGGCACTGCTGGCTGTCCAGGTCGAACAGGATCACCGCCTGCCCCTTGGCCAGCGCCTGGCGCACGCGCAGTACACGGGTTTCCAGCGGGGTGTCGTCGCCATTGTCGGTACCGTCGCGGGTGACGAAGTCTTCGATCAGGCGGGTGAGGGTGTCGGCTTCGAGCTGGTCGTAGGGTATCAACATAAAAAAGCTACAGAATCAGGAAAGGTTTCGCACATGCTACGCGAAACCTTTCCTGCATGTGGCCTGCATGTGGCTAGCCTTTTTGACCAACCAGGCTGTCCACCGCCGGTACGCGGGTATCACTTTCCATTTGTGCGTCGTGTTCCAGCTGGTGGCTGAAGCTTTCCAGCGAACTGCCGGTGGGCTTGGAATCGCTGGCGAACACCGGCGGGCTGAGCAGGTAGGCGCTGAGCAGGCGGCTGAGGGCAGCCAGGCTGTCGATATGGGTGCGCTCGTAGCCGTGGGTGGCGTCGCAGCCGAACGCCAGCAGCGCGGTGCGGATGTCATGCCCGGCGGTGATCGCCGAATGCGCGTCGCTGAAGTAGTAGCGGAACAGGTCGCGGCGCACCGGCAGGTTGTGCTCGCGGCCCAGGCTCAGCAGGTGGCGCGACAAGTGGTAGTCGTAGGGGCCGGCGGAGTCCTGCATGGCCACGCTGACCGCGTGTTCGCTGGAATGCTGGCCGGGGGCGACCGGGGCGATGTCGATGCCGACGAATTCGCTGACGTCCCACGGCAATGCGGCGGCGGCCCCCGAGCCGGTCTCTTCGGTGATGGTGAACAGCGGATGGCAGTCGATCTGTGGCTGGATGCCGCTTTCGACGATGGCCTTGAGCGAGGCCAGCAGCGCCGCGACGCCGGCCTTGTCGTCCAGGTGACGGGCGCTGATATGGCCGCTTTCGGTGAACTCGGGCAACGGGTCGAAGGCCACGAAGTCACCGATGCCGATGCCCAGGGTTTCACAGTCGGCGCGGGTGGTGCAGTAGGCATCCAGGCGCAGCTCGACGTGCTCCCAGCTCACCGGCATCTGGTCGACCGCGGTATTGAAGGCGTGCCCGCTGGCCATCAGCGGCAGCACGCTGCCGCGAAACACGCCGGTGTCGGTGAACACGCTGACCCGGCTGCCCTCGGCGAAACGGCTCGACCAGCAGCCGACCGGGGCCAGGCCCAGGCGGCCGTTGTCCTGCAAGGTGCGCACGCTGGCGCCGATGGTGTCCAGGTGTGCCGAAACGGCGCGGTCGGGCGAGCTCTTGCGGCCCTTGAGGGTGGCGCGGATGGTGCCGCGCCGGGTCAGCTCGAAGGGGATACCCAGTTCTTCCAGGCGCTCGGCCACGTAGCGCACGATGGTGTCGGTGAAGCCGGTGGGGCTGGGGATGGCGAGCATTTCCAGCAGGACCTTCTGCAGATAGGTCAGGTCCGGTTCGGGCAATTGATCAGGCATGCGGACTCCTCGTGGGGCGTTGTCACGGCACCGGCCGGCTGTGCGGGAACAGCAGGTCGACGAAGCGTTCGGCAGTGGGTTGGGGTTCGTGGTTGGCCAGGCCCACCCGTTCATTGGCTTCGATGAACACGTAGTCGGGCTGGTCGGCGGCCTTGACCATCAGGTCCAGGCCGACCACCGGAATGTCCAGGGCGCGGGCGGCCCGCACGGCGGCATCCACCAGGGTCGGGTGCAGGCGTGCGGTGACGTCTTCCAGGCAGCCGCCGGTGTGCAGGTTGGCGGTACGCCGCACGGCCAGGCGCTGGCCGGCGGGCAGAATGGTGTCGTAGTCGACCCCGGCGGCGTGCAGGGTGCGCTGGGTCTCGGCGTCGAGCGGGATCTTGCTTTCGCCACCAGTGGCGGCCTGGCGCCTGCGGCTCTGGGCTTCGATCAGCGCACCGATGGCGTGCTGGCCGTCGCCGACGATCGAGGCCGGGTGACGAATCGCGGCGGCCACCACCTCGTAGCCGATGACCACGATGCGCAGGTCCAGCCCTTCATGAAAGCTTTCCAGCAGCACGCGGCTGTCGTATTGGCGCGCGTGCTCGATGGCGGCGTCCAGGTCTTGCAGGCAGGTCAGGTTGACCGCCACGCCGTTGCCCTGTTCGCCATCCAGCGGCTTGACCACCACCGCGCCGTGGTCTTCCAGAAAGGCCAGGTTGTCGGCGGCGTTGCCCGCCAGCTGTTGCGCCGGCAGGCTCAGGCCGGCGGCTTCGAGCACCTTGTGGGTCAGGCTCTTGTCCTGGCACAGGGTCATGCTCACGGCGGTGGTCAGGTCGCTGAGCGACTCGCGGCAGCGCACCCGGCGTCCGCCGTGGTTGAGGGTGAACAGCCCGGCGGTGGCATCGTCCACCTGCACATCGATCCCGCGCTTGTAGGCTTCCTCGACGATGATCCGCGCATAGGGGTTGAGCCCGGCCTCCGGCCCCGGCCCCAGGAACAGCGGCTGGTTGATGCCGTTCTTGCGCTTGACCGCGAAGGTGGGCAGGGTGCGAAAGCCCAGCTTGGCGTACAGCCGCTTGGCCTGGCGATTGTCGTGCAGCACCGACAGGTCGAGGTGGCTCAGCCCGCGGCTCATGAAGTGTTCGATCAGGTGGCGTACCAGTACTTCGCCGACCCCGGGCCGGGTGCAGTTGGGGTCCACGGCCAGGCACCACAGGCTGCTGCCGTGCTCCGGGTCGTCGAAGGCCTTTTGATGATTCAGCCCCATCACGCTGCCGATCACCGCACCGTTGTCCTCGTCTTCGGCCAGCCAGTACACCGGGCCGCCCTGGTGGCGCGGAGTGATCAGCGCCGGGTCGACCGGCAGCATGCCACGGGCCACGTACAGCTCGTTGATGGCTGCCCAGTCGCTGTCGCTCTGTGCGCGGCGGATACGAAAGCCGCGAAACACTCGCTGCGCCTGGCGGTAGTCGCTGAACCACAGGCGCAAGGTGTCGGAGGGGTCGAGAAACAGCTGTTGCGGCGCCTGGGCCAGTACCTGCTGGGGGGCGGCCACGTACAGCGCGATATCGCGCTCGCCGGGCTGCTCCTTGGCCAGGGCCGCCGCCAGGCTGGCCGGGTCGGGGTAGGTGTGGCCGATCAGCAGCCGGCCCCAACCGCAATGCAACCAGCGCGGCTGGTCGTGCGGGTCGCTGCCGTCGCCGGCCAGTTGCGCCTGCAGGCGTTCATAGGACGGCACCTGGCCGCGCAGCAGGCGCTGGCCATAGGGTGAGGCATGGGCTTTCATCGATCAGATTCCTTGTTCGCTGAGCCACAGGTTCAGCGCGGCCAGTTGCCACAGCTTGGAGCCGCGCAGCGGCGTCAGTTGCCCATGCGGGTCGCTGAGCAGGCGGTCGAGCATGGCCGGGTTGAACAGGCCGCGGTCCTGGCTCGGGTCCAGCAGCAGCTCGCGTACCCAGTCCAGGGTGGCGCCTTGCAGATGCTTGAGGCCCGGTACCGGGAAGTAGCCCTTCTTGCGGTCGATGACTTCACTGGGGATGACCAGTCGCGCGGCTTCCTTGAGCACCTGCTTGCCGCCATCGGGCAGCTTGAACTGGGCCGGCACCCGCGCCGACAGCTCCACCAGCCGGTAGTCGAGGAACGGCGTGCGAGCCTCCAGGCCCCAGGCCATGGTCATGTTGTCGACCCGTTTGACCGGGTCGTCGACCAGCATCACCGTGCTGTCCAGGCGCAGGGCCTTGTCGACTGCCGCGCTGGCGCCGGGCTGGGCGAAGTGCTGGCGCACGAAGTCGCCGGCGGCGTCATTGCCCAGCAGCCAGGCCGGCTGCACGGTGTCGCGGTACTCGTCGTAGCTGCGGTCGAAGAAGGCCTCGCGGTAGGCCGCGTACGGGTCCTTGGCGCCGTCCACCTGCGGGTACCAGTGGTAGCCGGCGAACAGCTCGTCGGCACCCTGGCCGCTCTGCACCACCTTGCAGTGCTTGGCCACTTCCCGCGAGAGCAGGTAGAAGGCGATGCAGTCGTGGCTGACCATCGGCTCGCTCATGGCGCGGAACGCGGCCGGCAGTTGCTCGATGATTTCGCGCTCGTCGATGCGCAACTGGTGGTGGCGGGTGCCGTAGTGCTTGGCGATCAGGTCCGAATACTGGAACTCGTCGCCACGTTCGCCGCCGGCATCTTCGAAGCCGATGGAGAAGGTCGACAGGTCTTCGACCCCGACTTCGCGCAGCAGGCCGACCAGCAGGCTGGAGTCGACGCCGCCCGAGAGCAGCACGCCGACATCCACGGCCGCGCGCTGACGGATTGCAACGGCTTCGCGGGTGCTGTCGAGCACGCGGTCGCGCCAGTCTTCCAGGGTCAGGTGCTGTTCATCGGTGCGTGGGCCGTAGTGCAGGTTCCACCACACGTGCTGCTCGGCGCGGCCCTGGGCGTCGATACGCATCCAGGTGGCCGGTGGCAGCTTTTCGATGTTCGCCAGCAGGGTCCGCGGGGCGGGCACCACGGCGTGGAAGTTCAGGTAGTGGTTGAGTGCCACCGGGTCGAGCACCGGGTTGATGTCGCCGCCCTTGAGCAGGGCCGGCAGGCTCGATGCGAAGCGCAGGCGTTCGCCGGTGCGCGACAGGTACAGCGGCTTGACCCCCAGGCGGTCGCGGGCGAGGAACAGCTGCTGGCTGTCACGTTCCCAGATCGCCAGGGCGAACATGCCGTTCAGGCGCTGCAGCAGATCGGCGCCCCAGGCGTGGTAGCCCTTGAGCAGCACTTCGGTGTCGCCGTCCGAGTAGAAGGCATAGCCCAGGCTTTCGAGTTCGGCGCGCAGCTCGGGGAAGTTGTAGATGGCGCCGTTGAATGCCAGCGACAGGCCCAGCTGGCTGTCGATCATGGGCTGGGCCGAGCCGTCGGACAGGTCCATGATCTTCAGGCGCCGATGGCCCAGGGCGATGGGCCCCTGGCTATGGAAGCCCCAGGCATCCGGGCCGCGGGGCGCCAGGTGATGGGTCATCCGTTCGACCGCGGCCAGGTCCGCCGGGCGTGGTGTGTTGGCTACAGGGGTGAAACGAAACTCTCCAGCTAATCCGCACATAAGTCCTTACCGGTTTTTCCGTTGGGGAAGGTGCCCTGAATTCGGGCACATAGGAACTGACCGGTGCGGATCCTGTGAGTTTTAGATCAATCTGTTATAAGCCTTCAGCCTTGCTTGCCCTTGCCGCGTATCAGTTCGCGCAACATGAAACGATTCGGGTGGCAGGCCTCGGCCACGTCGCGCGGCACCGGCAAGGGTGCGTTGTCGACCCAGGCGGCGATCAGTTCACCCGCCAGAGGCGCGGTGATCAGGCCGCGCGAACCATGGCCGCTGTTCACATACAGGCCCTCCAGCCAGGGGCACGGAGTGTCCGGCAGCTGTCGCGCGTCCTTGCCGAGCACGGCATACGCCTGGTTGAACGCCGCCTTGTCGGCCAACGGGCCGACGATCGGCAGGTAGTCGGGGCTGGTGCAGCGAAACGCCGCGCGGCCCTGCAGGCTGGCCGGGTCCAGCTCGGCAGCGCCAAGGCGTTCTGCCAGGTCGCCGGAGATTTCCCGCAGCAGCTCCAGGTTGCTCGCATGTTCGGCAGCGGTGGGGGCGAGGTCGGTGCTGTGGAAGTCGAAGCTCGCCCCCAGGGTGTGTTCGCCCAGGCGCGGCGGCGCGACGTAACCGTCCGCGCACACCACGGTGCCCAGCGCGCGGCTGGCGTTGGTGGCCGGCAGGCGGGTGATCTGCCCGCGGATGCGCTTGAGCGGCAGCTCGGCGCACGGCTCGAAACGATGGATGTCCGCTGCGCTGGCCAGCACCACCAGCGGCGCGCTGGCCAGCAGGCGCTCGCCGTCCCATGCCTGCCACAAGCCGTCGACCTTGCGCAGCTGTACCACGTCATGGTGGGGCAGCAGGGTGATGTTCGGTTGCCCGGCCTGCCATTGGCACAGCGCGGGCGGATGCACCCAGCCGCCCTCGGGGTAGTACAGACCGCCACTGGGCAGGCCGACCCCGGCCACGGCTTCGGCCTGCGGCTGGTCGAGGCGCTGCAGCAGGGTGTCGCTGAACGCCTGGTCGAGCTTGATCTGGCGCTGGTCTTCCTTGTCGTCGAAGGCCAGTTGCAGCACCCCGCAGGCGTCCCAGTCGGTGCCGCGCTGCAACTGTTCGAGCAGGCGGCGGGTGTAGCCGAAGCCGGCGACGATCAGCCGCGACAGTGCGGTGCCGTGGGCCGACAGCTTCAGGTACAGCACGCCCTGGGGGTTGCCCGAGGCTTCACCGGCAGGGGCGGCGTGGCGCTCCAGCAGGCGTACCTGCCAGCCGCGCGCCGCCAGGCTGGCGGCGGTGGCGCAACCGGCCAGGCCGGCGCCGATCACCAGCGCCTCGCGGGGGCCGGC
Source organism: Pseudomonas sp. 1176_21 (assembly GCF_052850635.1). NCBI lineage: Bacteria > Pseudomonadati > Pseudomonadota > Gammaproteobacteria > Pseudomonadales > Pseudomonadaceae > Pseudomonas > Pseudomonas sp. 1176_21. The sequence goes on along the minus strand of NZ_VXCV01000009.1, from coordinate 183,150 downwards.
CAGCGGCGCGGGGCGCGCGAACCATGGGGCAACCGGCGCGAGCGGCGCTTGCTCGGCGGGCCAGCCGGTGAATGCGCCGCGCAGCACTTCCCATTTTTTGCCGATACCCGGAATGCGCTTCATCTTGAAGCCCACCGCAATCAGCCCGCGACGCACCCAGCCGGTGCTGGTGAAGGTGCCAAGGGTGGCACCCGGCGCCGACAGGCGTCCGAGCTGGGCGAACAGCTCGGGGGTCCACATGTCGGGGTTCTTGGCCGGGGCAAAGCCATCGAGAAACCAGGCGTCGATGGGGGCGTCCAACTGCGGCAGCTGTTCCCGCGCATCGCCGATCATCAGGGTCAGGGTCACCCGACCCTGGTCGAAGACGAACTGCTGGAAACCTTCGTGCACCGCCACGTACTGCGCCAGCAGTGGCTGGCTGAACGGCGTCAGCTCCGGCCACAGGGCCAGGGCCTTGGCCAGGTCGGCATGGCTGAGGGGGTATTTTTCGACGCTGACGAAATGCAGGCGTGCCCCGGCCGGTGCACAGTCGGCGAACACCTGCCAGGCGCAGAAGAAGTTCAGGCCGGTGCCGAAGCCGGTTTCCCCGATCACCAGGCAACTGCCGTCGGCCATCGCGGCGAAGCGCTGGCGCAGGTCGTTCTGCTCGATGAACACATGACGGGTTTCCTCCAGGCTCTGCTCCTTGGAGAAATAGATGTCGTCGTACTGGCGTGAATACGGGCGGCCCTGTTCATCCCACTCGATCTGGGCGTACTGGGTCGGGGTGGCGGGGGTGTCGTTCATGTTCGGCTCGGCAACAGCGAAGCGTGCATTCTAGCCGATCGCCTTGCGACAAAGGGCTGCGTGATCCGCTAGTCTTGCTTATCCAAGAAGGGAGCCTGGTATGTTCGAATCCGCCGAAATTGGTCACGCCATCGACAAAGAAACCTATGACGCCGAAGTGCCGGCGTTGCGTGAAGCCTTGCTCGAAGCCCAGTTCGAGCTCAAGCAGCAGTCTCGCTTTCCGGTCATCGTGCTGATCAATGGCATCGAGGGGGCCGGCAAGGGCGAAACCGTCAAGCTGCTCAACGAGTGGATGGACCCGCGCCTGATCGAGGTGCGCACCTTCGACCAGCAGACCGACGAGGAGCTGGCCCGGCCGCCGGCCTGGCGCTACTGGCGGGCCTTGCCGAGCAAGGGGCGCATGGGCGTCTTCTTCGGCAACTGGTACAGCCAGATGCTGCAGGGGCGGGTGCATGGCCAGTTCAAGGACGCGGTGCTCGACCAGGCCATCAACGGTGCCGAACGGCTGGAAAAGATGCTGTGCGACGAAGGCGCGCTGATCTTCAAGTTCTGGTTTCACCTGTCCAAGAAGCAGATGAAGGCGCGGCTCAAGTCGCTCAAGGATGACCCGCTGCACAGCTGGAAGATCAGCCCGCTGGATTGGCAGCAATCGCAGACCTATGACCGGTTCGTGCGCTTCGGCGAACGGGTGCTGCGCCGCACCAGCCGTGACTATGCACCCTGGCACATCATCGAGGGCGTGGACCCGAACTACCGCAGCCTGGCCGTGGGCAAGATCCTGCTCGAGGGCCTGCAGAACGCCTTGAAGGCCAAGGCCCTGGGACGCCAGACCAACATCGCGCCGCTGGGCGAATCCATCGACGGACGCAGCCTGCTGGGCAGCCTGGACATGACCCTGCGTCTGGACAAGAACGACTACCAGGAGCAGCTGATTGTCGAGCAGGCCCGTCTGGCGGGCCTGCTGCGTGACAAGCGCATGCGTCGCCACGCGCTGGTGGCGGTGTTCGAGGGCAACGACGCGGCGGGCAAGGGCGGTGCCATTCGGCGCGTGGCCGCCGCGCTGGACCCGCGTCAGTACCGCATCGTACCGATTGCCGCCCCTACCGAGGAGGAGCGGGCACAGCCCTACCTGTGGCGGTTCTGGCGGCACATTCCGGCGCGCGGCAAGTTCACGGTGTTCGACCGCTCGTGGTACGGGCGGGTGCTGGTGGAGCGTATCGAGGGCTTTTGCAGCCAGGCCGACTGGATGCGCGCCTATGGCGAGATCAACGATTTCGAGGAGCAACTGCACGACGCTGGCGTGGTGGTGGTCAAGTTCTGGCTGTCGATCGACGAGCAGACCCAGCTTGAGCGTTTTCAGGAGCGCGAGCAGATACCGTTCAAGCGCTTCAAGATCACCGAGGAAGACTGGCGCAACCGCGACAAGTGGGACGCGTACTCCGAGGCGGTGGGCGACATGGTCGACCGCACCAGCACCGAAGTGGCGCCCTGGACGCTGGTGGAGGCCAATGACAAGCGTTGGGCGCGAGTGAAGGTGCTGCGCACCATCAACGAGGCGCTGGAGGCGGCGTTCAAGAAAGACAAGAAGTGATCATTGGCCGCATCGCGGGGCAAGCCCGCTCCCACAGGAACTCCATCAGCCTTGTGGGAGCGGCTTGACCCGCGACGGGCTGCATAGCAGACCTTTTTTCAGCCTTTGCCGCCGGCCTCGAGCATCTGCTCCGGCCTTACCCATTCATCGAACTGCGCATCGGTCAGATACCCCAGTTCCAGCGCCGCCTCGCGCAAGGTGGTGCCTTCGGCGTAGGCCTTCTTGGCGATCTGCGCCGACTTGTCGTAACCGATATGCGGGTTGAGCGCCGTCACCAGCATCAGCCCGCGCTCCAGGTGCTCGGCCATCTGCTGCGGGTCTGGCTCGATGCCCGCCACGCAGTGCTGCTGGAAGTTGCGGCAGCCATCGGCCAGCAGTTCGATCGACTGCAGCAGGTTGTGGATGATCACCGGCTTGAACACGTTGAGCTGCAGGTGGCCCTGGCTGGCGGCAAAGCCGATGGTGGTGTCGTTGCCCAGCACCTGGCAGGCCAGCATCGACAGTGCCTCGCACTGGGTCGGGTTGACCTTGCCGGGCATGATCGAGCTGCCCGGCTCGTTGGCCGGCAGGCGCACCTCGGCCAGCCCCGCGCGCGGCCCGGAGCCGAGCAGGCGCAGGTCGTTGGCCAGCTTCATCAGGGCCACGGCCAGGGTTTTCAGCGCACCGGCCAGGGTGATCAGCGGCTCGTGCCCGGCCAGCGCGGCAAACTTGTTGGGCGCGGTGACGAACGGCAGCCCCGACAAGGCGGCAAGCTCGGCGGCGATCGCCTCGGCAAACCCGTGCGGTGCGTTCAGCCCGGTACCCACGGCGGTACCGCCCTGGGCCAGTTCGCACACCGCCGGCAGCGCCGCGCGGATGGCGCGCTGGGCGTAGTCCAGCTGGGCCACGTAGGCCGAGACCTCCTGGCCGAAGGTGATCGGGGTGGCGTCCATCATGTGGGTTCGCCCGGTCTTGACCAGTTGCATGTGGCGTGCGGCCAGTTCGGCCAACCCGCCCGACAGCTCGGCGATGGCCGGCAGCAGTTGCTGGTTGACCGCCTGTGCGGCGGCAATGTGCATGGCGGTCGGGAAGCAGTCGTTGGAGCTCTGCGAGCGGTTGACGTGGTCGTTGGGGTGTACCGGCACCTTGCCGCCGCGGCCCTTGCCGGCCAGCTCGTTGGCGCGCCCGGCCAGCACTTCGTTGGCGTTCATGTTGCTCTGGGTGCCGCTGCCGGTCTGCCACACCACCAGCGGGAACTGGTCGTCATGCTCGCCGGCCAGCACCTCGTCGGCGGCCTGTTCGATCAGGCGGGCGATGTCGGCCGGCAGGTCGCCGTTGCGGTCATTGACCCGCGCTGCGGCTTTCTTGATCAGCACCAGCGCGTGCAGTACCGCCAGCGGCATGCGTTCCTTGCCGATGGCAAAGTTGATCAGCGAGCGCTGGGTCTGGGCACCCCAGTAGGCCTCGTCAGGAACTTCAACCGGGCCCAGGCTGTCAGTTTCGATACGGCTCATGCGGTACGCACTCCTTCAATGGCTTGTTTGCGCAGTTTAGGCCCTGATTCGGCATGGCGGTTCCATTGCCTGTCGTCCCTCTTGAGCAGGCTGCCCCAGTCGGCGCAGAATGCTCTACTCTGGGTACGCCCTCTTTTTATTTTAAGGAATTTCGATGACCCGTCTTCGCGCCCTCTGCACGGCTGTCGCGCTGGTCTGCGCCAGCGGCCAGGCACTCGCCGATACCGCCAGCCACAACGCCAGCGCTGAAAAATTCCTGGTGATGGCGCACGCCGACAAACTGGGTACCCCGGTCTACATGCAGGTGCAGCAGATGTTTGCCCAGCGCTTCGAGCAGACCAAGGCGCCGGCGTCCAAAAAGGCCGTGCTTGAAACCTACCAGGCCAAGGCCAACGCCGCCCTGGACCAGGCCATCGGCTGGAACAAGCTCAAGCCGGACATGATCAAGCTGTACACCAGCACCTTCAGCGAATCCGAGCTCAAGGACCTGGTCGCCTTCTACCAGTCGCCACTGGGCAAGAAAGTCCTGGAAAAGATGCCTGCCGTTACCCAGCAGTCGGCCCAGCTGACCCAGCAGAAGCTTGAAAGCGCCGTGCCGGTGGTCAACAAGCTGCTGGCCGACATGACCAACGAGCTGGACCCGTCCGCCGGCAAGGCGGCCGCACCGGCCAAGAAACCTTAAGCGGAGCCCAGCATGTCGATGCAGCAGAAGATCGAACAGAGCCTGGCGGCGCTCGCCCCGCAGCACCTCGAGGTGCTGGACGAGAGCCACATGCACAGCCGGGGCCAGCAGACCCACTACAAGGCCGTGCTGGTCAGCGAACAGTTCGATGGCTTGAACAGCGTCAAGCGCCACCAGAAGGTCTACGCCACCCTGGGTGACCTGATGGGGCAGTTCCATGCCCTGGCGTTGCACACCTACACCCCGCAGGAATGGCAGAAAGTCGGCAGCGCGCCGGCTTCGCCCACCTGCGCCGGAGGCAGCAAACACTGAAATCCCTTTCAGGTTTTTGCTAGAATCCGCAACGCGCCGCCTGTCGGCGCGTTTTTTATTGTCGACCCGGTCCGCCCTTTGCGAGGGTGACCACCTGGAGAATCAAGGCATGACCCAAGCTATCGTCGTGGCGGCGCTGTACAAGTTCGTCACCCTGAAAGATTACGTCGAGCTGCGCGAGCCGCTGCTCGAGACCATGGAGCGCAACGGGGTCAAGGGCACCCTGCTGCTGGCCGAAGAGGGTATCAACGGCACCGTGTCGGGTACCCGCGAAGGCATCGATGGCCTGCTGGCCTGGCTGCGCAGCGATGCACGCCTGGTGGACATCGATCACAAGGAATCGTACTGCGACGAACAGCCGTTCTACCGCACCAAGGTCAAGCTCAAGAAAGAGATCGTGACCCTCGGCGTGCCGGGCGTGGACCCGAACCGGACGGTCGGTACCTATGTCGAGCCCAAGGACTGGAACGCGCTGATCAGCGACCCCGAAGTGCTGCTGATCGACACCCGCAACGACTATGAAGTGGCGATTGGTACCTTCGAGGGCGCCATCGACCCCAAGACCACCACCTTTCGCGAGTTTCCCGAGTACATCAAGGCCAACTTCGACCCTGCCCGGCACAAGAAGGTGGCGATGTTCTGCACCGGTGGCATCCGCTGCGAAAAAGCCTCCAGCTATATGCTCGGCGAGGGTTTCGAAGCGGTCTATCATCTTAAGGGTGGCATCCTGAAGTACCTCGAGGAGGTTCCCCAGGAAGAAACGCGCTGGCAGGGCGACTGCTTTGTCTTCGACAACCGCGTGACCGTGCGTCACGACCTCAGCGAAGGCGACTACGACCAGTGCCACGCCTGTCGTACCCCGATCAGCGTGGAAGAACGGGCCTCCGAGCATTATTCGCCAGGCATCAGCTGCCCGCATTGCTGGGACAGCCTGAGCGAGAAGACCCGGCGCAGTGCCATCGATCGGCAGAAGCAGATCGAGTTGGCCAAGGCCCGCAACATGCCGCACCCGATCGGCCACAACTATCGCAAAGCCGAGGTGTGATGGATGACCGCTCGCCTGCTGTATGTAATGGACCCGATGTGCTCCTGGTGCTGGGGTTTCGCACCCGTGGCCGAGGCCCTGATACGGCAGGCGCGCGAGGCCGGCGTGGACACCCACCTGGTGCCCGGCGGCCTGCGCTCGGGCAGCAGTGCGCTGGATGCCTCCACCCGGCGCTACATTCTTGAACACTGGCAGGCGGTCAACCAGGCCACCGGCCAGCCGTTCCAGCTCGAGGGCGCGATGCCCGAAGGCTTTGTCTACGACACCGAACCTGCCTGCCGCGCGCTGGTGGCTGCACGCAGCCTGGACCCGCAGCGGGCCTGGACGCTGCTGGGGATGATCCAGCAGGCGTTCTACCAGCGCAGCGAAGACGTGACCCTGCCGGTCAAGCTGGTGGAACTGGCCGAGCAGGCCGGTTTCGACCGCGCCGCCTTCGCCGAGGCCTTCAGCAGCGGCGACACCCGCAGCGCCACCGCCGCCGACTTCACCTGGGTGCAGGACCTGGGCATCGCGGGCTTCCCGACCCTGCTCGCCGAGCGCAATGGCCAACTGGCCCTGCTGACCAACGGCTATCAGGCCCTGGGGGCGCTGCAGCCGCTGCTGGGGCGCTGGCTGGAGCATGCGGTCAATGCTTGACCTGCCTGGCTCCCCCGACCCGGTGCCCGGGCCGACGCCGGCACCTGTCGATCGCTTGAGCTGGGCCGAGATCCGGCGCCTGGCGCAACACCACAAGAAAGCCCTGTGGACTGCCAACGGCGTGGCCGTGCTGGCGGCCCTGTGCAGTGTGCCGATTCCGCTGCTGCTGCCGTTGCTGGTCGACGAAGTGCTGCTGGGGCACGGCGATGCGGCGCTCAAGTGGATGAACAACCTGCTGCCCGCCAGCTGGCAGGTGGCGGCCGGCTACATCGGCCTGATGCTGGTCTTCACCCTGACGCTGCGCTGTGCGGCACTGGCCTTCAACGTGGTGCAAGCCAAGCTGTTCGCCGGGCTGGCCAAGGACATCGTCTACCGGCTGCGCATCCGCCTGATCGAGCGGCTCAAGCGCATCTCCCTGAGCGAGTACGAGAGCCTGGGCAGCGGTACGGTGACCACGCACCTGGTCACCGATCTGGACACCGTGGACAAGTTCGTCGGTGAAACCCTCAGCCGCTTTCTGGTGGCCATGCTCACGCTGGCCGGCACCTCGGCGATCCTGTTGTGGATGCACTGGCAGCTGGCGCTGTTGATCCTGCTGTTCAACCCGCTGGTGATCTTTGCCACGGTGCAGTTGGGCAAGCGGGTCAAGCACCTGAAGAAACTCGAGAACGACAGCACCTCGCGCTTCACCCAGGCACTGACCGAAACCCTGGATGCGATCCAGGAAATCCGTGCCGGCAACCGCCAGGGCTACTTTCTCGGGCGCCTGGGCATGCGTGCCCAGGAGGTGCGCAACTATGCGGTGTCCTCGCAATGGAAGAGCGATGCCAGCAGCCGCGCCAGTGGCTTGCTGTTCCAGTTCGGCATCGACATCTTTCGCGCAGCGGCCATGCTCACGGTGCTGTTCTCCGACCTCAGCATCGGCCAGATGCTGGCGGTGTTCAGCTACCTGTGGTTCATGATCGGCCCGGTGGAGCAGTTGCTCAACCTGCAGTACGCCTACTACGCGGCAGGTGGTGCGCTGAGCCGGATCAACGAGCTGCTGGCGCGCAGCGACGAGCCGCAGTATCCCGGCGGCATCGACCCTTTCGCGGGGCAGACCACCGTGGGCATCGAGGTGCGCGGGCTGCGTTTCGGCTATGGCGAGGAGCCGGTGCTGGACCAGTTGAACCTGTCCATCGCACCCGGCGAGAAGGTGGCCATCGTCGGCGCCAGCGGCGGCGGCAAGAGCACCCTGGTGCAGCTGTTGCTGGGCCTGTACAGCGCCCAGGCCGGCAGCATCCGCTTCGGCGGTTCGACCTTGCAGGAGATCGGCCTGGAAACCCTGCGCGAGCATGTGGCGGTGGTGTTGCAGCACCCGTCGCTGTTCAACGACACCGTGCGCGCCAACCTGACCATGGGCCGCGAGAGTACCGATGAGGCCTGCTGGCAGGCGCTGCGCATCGCCCAGCTCGACGCCACCATCGCCGCGCTGCCACAGGGCCTGGACAGTGTGGTGGGACGTTCGGGCGTGCGTCTGTCCGGCGGGCAGCGCCAGCGTCTGGCGATAGCGCGCATGGTGCTGGCCGAGCCCAAGGTCGTCATTCTCGATGAGGCCACCTCGGCGCTGGACGCGGCCACCGAGTACAACCTGCACCAGGCGCTGAGCCGCTTCCTCAGCGCCCGTACCACCCTGATCATCGCTCACCGCCTGTCGGCAGTGAAGCAGGCCGACCGCGTGCTGGTGTTCGACGGCGGGCATGTCGCCGAGGATGGCGGTCACCAGCAGCTGATCGCCGAGGGCGGGTTGTACGCCAAGCTCTATGGGCATTTGCAACAGAGCTGAGGGCCTTCTACTGTACAACTGTTGTACAGGTGAAAAAGGGCCTGATGGCAGGTGGCAAATGGCCTAGGCTGTGTCTGTGCAGGATGAGACTCATCGGGCTGCGCATTGCTGCAAGGGACCTCATGAAGCAGAAACGGACTCTCGAAGCGCCCAGGTTGTTGGGCATCATCTGGCCTTTTGTGGCGGTCGTACTGTTCCAGGCCTTGCTGGGGGGCATCAGCCTCTATGCCTTGTCGGCCGTGCGCGGTTATGTGGCGGGCGAGAGCCTGTGGTCCAAGGGGCAGAAGGACGCCATCTACTTCCTGAGCCTGTATACCGACAGCCGCGACGAGGCGGCCTACCAGAAGTACCGGCAGGCCATCGCCATCCCCCAGGGTGGGCACCAGCTGCGCACCGCGCTGGACGCCAAGCCCCTGGACCTGGCCGCTGCGCGCCAGGGCATCCTCAGGGGCGGCAACCACCCGGATGACATCGACAGCGTCATCTGGCTCTACCTGAATTTCCGTCATGTCAGCTACATGGAACGCGCCATCGAACGCTGGTCGGTGGGGGACGACTACCTGCAGCAGCTGGATGCGCTGGCCAACCGGATCCACCAGGGTATCGTCACCGGGAATGTCACTGCGCAGCGGGTTGCAGCCTGGAAGGGTGAGATCGCCGCGATCAACGAGGCGGTAACCCCCGCCGCCATGGCGTTCAGCGATGCCCTGGGCGAAGGATCGCGCATGCTGTTGCGCCTGCTGCTGGTGGTCAACCTGGCCACGGCACTGTTTCTGATTGCGCTGGCCTGCCTGCGCACGCACAAGCTGCTGGCGCAGCGTCAGGCCTTTGCCAGTGCCCTGCAGGTGGAGAAGGATCGGGCGCAGATCACCTTGCAGTCGATTGGCGATGGGGTGATCACCACCGATGTCGAAGGCTGTATCGCCTACATGAACCCTGCCGCCGAGCAGTTGACCCACTGGAGCGCCGGACAGGCCCAGGGCCTGCCGCTGGCGGCGCTGTTCAGCCTGCTGGACGACAACGCCGAAAAAGACAGCCTGTCCCTTACCGAGCGCATTCTGAGCGGTACCCTCAAGGGCGGCAGCGAGCACGCCAAGCTGATCCAGCGGCTGGACGGCAGCACGGTGTCGGTGGCCCTGGTGGGCTCGCCGATCATCAGTGACGGTCAGGTCAGCGGCATCGTGCTGGTGCTGCACGACATGACCCAGGAGCGCCAGTACATCGCCAACCTGTCGTGGCAGGCTACCCATGATGCCCTCACTGGGCTGGCCAACCGGCGCGAATTCGAGTACCGGCTGGAGCTGGCGCTGGGCGACCTGGGCCGCCAGGCGGCGCGCCACACCCTGCTGTTTCTGGACCTGGATCAGTTCAAACTGGTCAACGACACCTGCGGCCATGCGGCGGGCGACGAATTGCTGCGTCACATTTGCGCGGTGCTGCAGGCGGGCGTTCGCGAGGGCGATACCCTGGCGCGCCTGGGCGGCGACGAGTTCGGTATCCTGCTGGAGAACTGCCTGCCCGAGCAGGCCGAGCGCATTGCCGAGAATCTGCGCCAGACCGTGCAGAGCCTGCACTTCGTGTGGAAGGGGCGCCCGTTCATGACCACCGTGAGCGTGGGGCTGGTCCACCTGCAACTGGCACCCCATACGCTGGAGGCCTCGCTGCGTGCGGCCGACATGGCGTGCTACATGGCCAAGGAGAAGGGGCGCAACCGGGTGCAGGTGTACCACCCCGACGACACCGAGCTGTCCATGCGCTTTGGCGAGATGGCCTGGATCCAGCGCCTGCACATCGCCCTGGAGGAAGACCGCTTCTGCCTGTATGCCCAGGAAATCGCGCCACTGGCGGCCGGTGAGTCGGATGCCGGTCATCTGGAAATACTGCTGCGCCTGCATGATGAGAGCGGGCGCATCATCCTGCCCGACAGCTTCATCCCGGCCGCCGAACGCTATGGGCTCATGACGGCCCTGGATCGCTGGGTGGTGAACAGAGTGTTCAAGGTGATTCGCCAGGCGCTGGACGAGGGGCGAAAGGGGCCATTGGCAATGTGCGCCATCAACCTGTCGGGCAGCAGCATCGGCGATGACAAGTTTCTGGATTATCTGCAGCGCCAGTTCGTCGAGTACGCCATACCGCCTGAAATGATCTGTTTCGAGATCACCGAAACCAGTGCGATTGCCAACCTGGGCAGCGCCATCCGTTTCATCAACGAATTGAAAGGGCTGGGTTGCCACTTTTCGCTGGACGACTTCTGCGCCGGGATGTCGTCGTTTGCCTACCTCAAACACCTGCCCGTGGACTTCCTGAAAATCGACGGGAGTTTCGTCAAGGACATGCTTGACGATCCGATTAACCGGGCTATGGTCGAAGTGATCAACCATATTGGCCACGTCATGGGCAAGCGCACCATTGCCGAGTTTGTCGAGACGCCCCTGATCGAGCAGGCGCTGCATGAAATTGGTGTCGATTACGCCCAGGGCTACCTGATCGAGCGGCCGCAGGTGTTCACCTGTGAAAGCTTGCAACGCCGGCGTATCCGTTCGCGACCCTTGCTGTTCAGGACGCCGGGGACGTTTCGCTGAGCGTTCACTTCAAATCACAAGGATGTAGGGATATGACAGTGATTGATGCATTTGAGCGAGTGGGTCCATTGATGGACGCGCAAAGTTACCCACTCTGGGCTCAGAAACTGATCGAGGATTGCAGTGCGAGCAAGCAGCGGGTGGTAGAGCATGAAATCTATCACCGCCTGCGCGACGGCAAGCTGAGCCAGCGCACCCTGCGCCAGTATCTGATCGGCGGCTGGCCGGTAGTCGAACAGTTTTCGGTGTACATGGCGCAGAACCTGGCCAAGACCAGTTTTGCCCGCCACCCGGGGGAAGACATGGCGCGTCGCTGGCTGATGCGCAATATCCGTGTCGAGCTCAACCATGCCGACTACTGGGTGCACTGGGCCCAGGCGCACGGGGTCAGCCTGGACGATCTGAACGAGCAGAACGTGCCGACCGAGTTGCAGGCGCTGAGTGACTGGTGCTGGCATACCTGTGCGGCCGATTCGCTGATCGTGGCCATGGCCGCGACCAACTATGCGATCGAAGGCGCGGTGGGGGAATGGTCGGCGCTGGTGTGTTCGACGGATACCTACGCCAACGGCTTTCCCGAAAGCGGGCGCAAACGCGCCATGAAATGGCTGAGGATGCACGCGCAGTATGACGACGAGCACCCTTGGGAGGCGTTGGAGATCATCTGCACGCTGGCGGGCAACAACCCACCACAGGCGCTGCAGACCCAGCTGCGTCGCGCGATCTGCAAGAGCTACGACTACATGTACCTGTTTCTGGAGCGCTGTCTGCAGCTGGAGCAGTCCCCGCAGGCCGAGCCGGGCTCCACTGCCCGGTCGCGCTCGGCCCTGGTCGGTGCCTGAGGGCTACTGTGCGTTGAGCGCCTGGCCGTTGATGCCCTTGCTGTCCGGGCCCATCAGGTAGAGGTAGACCGGCATGATCTGCTCGGGCAGCGGGTTGTTCTCCGGTGCCTCGGCAGGGTAGGCCTGGGCGCGCATGCTGGTGCGTGTGGCGCCCGGGTTGACGCTGTTGGCGCGCACGGGGGCAACGTTCTCCAGCTCGTCGGCGAGGGTCTGCATCAGGCCTTCGGTGGCGAATTTCGATACGCCATAGGCACCCCAGTAGGCCCGGCCCTTGCGCCCGACGCTGCTGGAGGTGAACACCACCGAGGCATCCTCCGACAGCTTGAGCAGCGGCAGCAGGGTGCTGGTGAGCATGAACATGGCGTTGACGTTGATGTGCATGACGCGCATGAAGTTCTCGCCCGACAACTGCTCCAGCGGGGTACGCGGGCCGATGATGGAGGCGTTGTGCAGCAGCCCGTCGAGACGACCGAATTCGTTTTCCACCATCACTGCCAGCTCATCGTACTGATGGGGCAGGGCGGTTTCGAGGTTGAAGGGCACGACCACCGGTGCCGGATGGCCGGCTGCGGTGATCTGGTCGTGCACCTCGTTGAGGTTGGCTTCGGTCTTGCCCAGCAGCAGTACCGTGGCGCCATGGGCAGCGTAGGCCTTGGCAGCAGCGGCGCCGATGCCGCGACCGGCGCCGGTGACCAGGATGACCCGGCCGTTGAGCAGGCCGGGGCGGGCGGTGTAGTCGAACATGGGATTCCCTCGAGATCGTGGTGAGGCATTCGCCGGCACGGCCGGCTCCTACAAATCGATCCGGTGTTGCAGGAGCCGGCTGTGCCGGCGAAGCTTTTGGCGGGTGTCGGCGATCAGCAGCCGCACAGGGCGCTGTCGAGCACCTTGCGCAGGTCCAGCGGATGATCGACCACCACGTCCGCGCCCCAGTTGTTGGGGTTGTCCTCTGGATGAATATAGCCGTAGCGCACCGCTGCGGTGCGGGTGCCGGCGTCGCGGCCCGACTCGATGTCGCGCAGGTCGTCACCCACGAACAGCACGCTGGCCGGGTCCAGGTTCAGGGTCTTGCAGGCCAGGATCAGCGGCTCGGGGTCGGGCTTGCTGTTCTTCACGTGATCCGGACAGATCAGCAGCGACGAACGCTCGGCCAGGCCCAGTTGCTGCATGATCGGCTCGGCGAAGCGTACCGGCTTGTTGGTGACCACGCCCCACAGCAGGTTGCCTTTTTCGATGTCGGCCAGCAGCTCGGCCATGCCGTCGAACAGCTTGCTGTGCACCGCGCAATCCTTCTGGTAGCGCTCGAGGAATTCCAGGCGCAGCGCCTCGAACTCGGGGGCTTCGGGGCTCATCGCGAACGCGGCGGCGACCATGGCTCGGGCGCCACCGGAAATCACCTCGCGAATCCGTTCGTCGTCGATTGCCGGCAGGCTGCGGTCGGCCAGCATGGCCTGGCAGATGGCGATGAAATCCGGCGCCGTGTCGAGCAGGGTGCCGTCCATGTCGAAAAGTACTGCTCGCAAACGCATGCTCATTCCTCGCGCAGGGTCTGGATCATGTAGTTGACGTCCACGTCGCTGGCCAGTTTGTAGTGCTTGGTCAGCGGGTTGTAGGTCAGGCCGATGATGTCCTTGACGCTCAGGCCCGCTTCGCGGCTCCAGGCGCCCAGTTCGGACGGTCGGATGAATTTCTTGAAGTCATGGGTGCCGCGCGGCAGCAGCTTCATGATGTATTCCGCACCGATGATGGCGAACAGGTAGGCCTTGGGGTTGCGGTTGATGGTGGAGAAGAATACCTGGCCGCCGGGCTTGACCATGCGGTAGCAGGCGCGGATCACCGAGGAGGGGTCGGGTACGTGCTCGAGCATCTCCAGGCAGGTGACCACGTCGAACTGCTCGGGCATTTCCTCGGCCAGGGCTTCGGCGGTGATCTGCCGGTATTCCACCTCGACGCCGGACTCCAGCTGGTGCAGGCGGGCGACGGCCAGCGGCGCTTCACCCATGTCGATGCCGGTGACGGTGGCACCCCGCAGGGCCATGGCCTCGCTGAGAATGCCGCCGCCACAACCGACGTCGAGCACTTTCTTGCCGGCCAGCTTGACCCGCTCGTCGACCCAGTTGACCCGCAGCGGATTGATGTCGTGCAGTGGCTTGAATTCGCTCTCGCGGTCCCACCAGCGGTGGGCCAGGGCTTCGAATTTGGCGATTTCGGCGTGGTCGACGTTGCTCATGGAACGGTCCTCAGAAACTTTGATAATTCGCTACAGGTCGGCAGCCGTGGCTGCCGACGGGTTATTCGTGCTGGCCGCCGATACGCTGGCCCCAGTCACAGGCGCTGGCATGCAGGGCCTGTTCGTCGAGCCGGGTGAGGCGGCGCTCATCGAGCAGTTGCCGGCCGGCCACCCAGACATGTCTTGCGCAGTCCCGCCCGCTGGCATACACCAGTTGCGAGACCGGGTCGTAGATCGGCTGCTGGGCCAGGCCCGACAGGTCGAATGCCACCAGGTCGGCAGCCTTGCCCAGCTCCAGCGAGCCGGTTACGGCCTCCAGGCCCAGGGCGCGGGCGCCGTTGAGGGTTGCCATGCGCAATGCGCGATGGGCATCCAGGGCGCTGGCCGAACCTGACACGGCCTTGGCCAGCAGGGCCGCGGTACGGGTTTCGCCCAGCAGGTCGAGGTCGTTGTTGCTGGCGGCGCCATCGGTGCCTATGGCTACGTTGACGCCAGCCTGCCACAGGCGTTCCACCGGGCAGAAGCCGCTGGCCAGCTTGAGGTTGGATTCAGGGCAGTGCACCACGCTGGTGTTGCTTTCTACCAGCAGGGCCAGGTCGTCGTCGCTGACCTGGGTCATGTGCACGGCCTGCAGGCGCGGGCCCAACAGGCCGATGCGTGCCAGGCGCGCCAATGGCCGCTCGCCGCACTGATCGATGGACTGCTGCACCTCGAAGGCGGTCTCGTGCAGGTGCATGTGCACCGGCGCGTCCAGCTCTTCGGCGATCACCCGGACCTTTTCCAGGTTGGCGTCGCTGACCGTGTACGGTGCGTGCGGGCCCAGGGCCACGGTAATGCGCGGATGGTGGCGCAGGTCGCCGAACAGCTCCACGCCCAGGTGCAGGCCTTCGTCGAAGGTGCGGGCGCCGGGAATCGGGAAGTCCAGCAACGGCACTGCGATCTGCGCGCGCATGCCGCTGTCGTGCACGCATTCGCTGGCGATCTTGGGGAAGAAGTACATGTCCGAGAAGCAGGTGATGCCACCCTTGAGCTGTTCGGCAATGGCCAGGTTGGTACCGTCACGCACGAAGGCTTCATCGACCCAGCGGGCTTCGGCGGGCCAGATGTGCTCCTGCAGCCAGGTCATCAGCGGCAGGTCGTCGGCCAGGCCGCGAAACAGCGTCATCGCGGCGTGGCCGTGGGCGTTGATCAGGCCGGGCGCGAGCAGGCAGCCGGGCAGCTCGCGCACCTCGGTGGCCTGCAGGCGCAGGGCGTCTTCGCGCGGGCCGATGAAGGCGATCAGGCCGTCGCGGATACCGATGCCGTGGCCCTTGAGAACCACCCCGGCCGGTTCGACGGGCACCAGCCACGAGGGCAGGAGCAACAGGTCGAGGGGAGGGGCAGGCTTGGGCATGTGCGAAAATCCCGGTATCGCGGAAGGTGGGGGCGAAGTATACCCGAGCGTCCGCGGCTGGGGCTCGTTATAATCGTGCGCTTTTGATGTCCGAATGACGGGGTGAGGCATGCGCGATCGACTGTTGGCTGCGGAGAAGGTGACGGCCATCGATTGGCGGGATGGTGCCCTGTATCTGCTCGACCAGCGTGCGCTGCCGTTCGAGCAGCGCTGGCTGGCGTATAACGATGCCGTCGGGGTGGCCGAGGCCATCCGCACCATGGTGGTGCGCGGCGCCCCGGCCATCGGCATCAGTGCGGCCTATGGCCTGGTGCTGGCGCTGCGCCAGCGCCTGGCGGATGGCGATGACTGGGAAATGGCTCTGGAAGAGGACTTCGAGCTGCTGGGCGAAGCCCGTCCCACCGCCGTCAACCTGTTCTGGGCACTGAACCGCATGCGCGAGCGGCTGTTGCGGATAAAGGCCGGGGATGACGTGCTGGCGATCATGCTGGCCGAAGCCGAGGCCATCCACGAGAGCGACCGTGAAGCCAACCTGACCATGGCCCAGCTGGGCGCCGAGCTGATTCGCAGGCACCAGGGCAGCGAGCAGGCCATCCTCACCCACTGCAATGCCGGCGCGCTGGCCACGGGCGGGTTCGGCACTGCGCTGGGGGTGATTCGCGCCGCGTACCTGGAAGGCATGGTGGAGCGGGTGTATGTGGCCGAGACCCGGCCCTGGCTGCAAGGGTCGCGGCTGACCGCCTGGGAGCTTGCCGGCGAAGGGGTGCCGGTGACCATCGGCGTCGATTCCGCCGCCGCGCACCTGATGAAGACCAAGGGCATCACCTGGGTGATCGTCGGCGCCGACCGCATCACTGCCAATGGCGACGTGGTCAGCAAGATCGGCACCTACCAGCTGGCGGTCAATGCCATGCACCATGGGGTTCGCTTCATGGTGGTGGCGCCCAGTTCGAGCATCGACCTCAATCTGGCCAGTGGCGAGGAGGTGATGCTCGAGGAGCGGGATGTCAGCGAGCTGCTGGAGGTGGGCGGCGAACGGGTCGGGGCCGGGGTAGAGGCCTTCAATCCGGTGTTCGATGTGACGCCGGCAGATCTGATCGACGTGATCGTGACCGAAAAGGGCATCGTCGAGCGTCCGGACACGGCCAAAATGGCGCAGTTGATGTGCCGCAAGCGGTTGCATTGAGGTCCGCGCCGCGCCCTTTGCCGGCAAGCCGGCCTCAGATCGGGCGGCGGTTTGCCATACTCCCAAGCCTATCGGGACTGTGGTAACATCCGACGGTTTCCAAGACCGCCTCCCGAGGCGGTCTTTACTGCGCAGATCCATGGCATAACTCGTTGATTTGTCGTAAGTCGCTGCCGGTCATCTGCTTGCAGCGGCGAGCTTCGTTCGTCCCATATGGATGTGACGAGGTTTCACCAGAAAAAGGAATCAGGCTTCTCATGGGCGAACTGGCCAAAGAAATCCTACCGGTCAATATCGAAGACGAACTGAGACAGTCCTACCTCGACTACGCGATGAGCGTCATTGTCGGGCGTGCACTGCCCGATGCGCGTGATGGCTTGAAGCCCGTGCATCGCCGCGTTCTGTTTGCGATGAGTGAACTGGGTAACGACTGGAACAAACCGTACAAGAAATCCGCCCGTGTGGTCGGTGACGTGATCGGTAAGTATCACCCCCACGGTGATACCGCGGTCTACGACACCATCGTCCGTATGGCCCAGCCGTTCTCGCTGCGCTACCTGCTGGTGGACGGCCAGGGCAACTTCGGTTCGGTGGACGGCGACAATGCCGCGGCCATGCGATACACCGAAGTGCGCATGACCAAGCTGGCGCACGAGCTGCTGGCAGACCTGCACAAGGAAACCGTCGACTGGGTGCCCAACTACGACGGCACCGAGCAGATTCCGGCGGTCATGCCGACCAAGATCCCGAACCTGCTGGTCAACGGCTCCAGCGGTATCGCCGTGGGCATGGCGACCAACATTCCGCCGCACAACCTCGGTGAAGTCATCGACGGTTGCCTGGCGCTGATCGACAACGCCGACATCACGGTCGATGAGCTGATGCAGTTCATCCCGGGGCCGGACTTCCCGACTGCCGCGATCATCAACGGTCGCCAGGGCATCATCGAGGCCTACCGCACCGGTCGCGGGCGCATCTACATGCGTGCCCGCTCGACGGTCGAGGACATCGACAAGGTCGGTGGCCGCCAGCAGATCGTGATCACCGAGCTGCCGTACCAGCTGAACAAGGCGCGGCTGATCGAGAAGATCGCCGAGCTGGTCAAGGAAAAGAAACTCGAGGGCATCACCGAGCTGCGCGACGAGTCCGACAAGGACGGCATGCGCATCGTCATCGAGCTGCGCCGTGGCGAAGTGCCGGAGGTGATCCTCAACAACCTCTATGCCCAGACCCAGCTGCAGGCCGTGTTCGGCATCAACATCGTGGCGCTGATCGACGGCCGTCCGCGGGTGCTGAACCTCAAGGACCTGCTCGAGGCGTTCGTGCGTCACCGCCGCGAGGTGGTCACCCGCCGTACCGTGTTCGAGCTGCGCAAGGCCCGTGAACGCGGTCATATCCTCGAGGGCCAGGCGGTCGCACTGTCCAACATCGACCCGGTCATCGCCCTGATCAAGGCTTCGCCGACGCCGTCCGAGGCCAAGGAAGCGCTGATCGGCACGCCGTGGGAGTCCAGCGCCGTGCAGGTGATGGTCGAGCGCGCCGGCGCCGATTCCTGCCGCCCGGAAACCCTCGACGAGCAGTACGGCCTGCGTGATGGCAAGTACTACCTTTCGCCCGAACAGGCCCAGGCCATCCTGGACCTGCGCCTGCACCGCCTGACCGGCCTGGAGCACGAGAAGCTGCTGGCCGAGTACCAGGAGATTCTCAAGCAGATCGGCGAGCTGATTCGCATCCTGAACAACGCCGAGCGCTTGATGGAAGTGATCCGCGAAGAGCTGGAGCTGATCCGCGCCGAATATGGCGACGTGCGCCGCACCGAGATTCTCGATGCACGCCTGGACCTGACCCTGGGTGACATGATCCCGGAAGAAGACCGTGTGGTGACTATCTCCCACGGCGGCTACGCCAAGACCCAGCCGCTGGCGGCCTACCAGGCCCAGCGCCGTGGCGGCAAGGGCAAGTCGGCCACCGGCGTCAAGGACGAGGACTACATCTCGCATCTGCTGGTCGCCAACAGCCACACCACGCTGCTGCTGTTCTCCAGCAAGGGCAAGGTGTACTGGCTCAAGACCTACGAAATCCCCGAGGCGTCGCGTGCCGCACGTGGCCGTCCGCTGGTGAACCTGCTGCCGCTGGGCGAGGGCGAGGTCATCACCACCATGCTGCCGGTGGAGGAATACACCGAAGGCCACTTCATCTTCATGGCCACCGCCAACGGCACCGTGAAGAAGACCCCGCTGGAGCAGTTCAGTCGTCAGCGCAGTGTCGGCCTGATCGCGCTGGAGCTGGACGAAGGCGACATCCTGATTTCCGCCTCCATCACCGATGGTGAGCGCGAGGTCATGCTGTTCTCCGATGCCGGCAAGGTCACCCGCTTCAAGGAGTCCGACGTGCGTGCCATGGGGCGTACCGCCCGCGGTGTGCGCGGCATGCGCCTGGCCGAGGGGCAGAAGCTGATTTCGATGATCATCCCCGAAGAAGGCAGCCAGATCCTCACCGCTTCCGAGCGTGGTTTCGGCAAGCGTACCGCCATCGCCGAGTTCCCCGAGTACAAGCGTGGTGGCCAGGGCGTCATCGCCATGGTCAGCAACGATCGCAACGGCCGTCTGGTCGGTGCGGTACAGGTGCAGGAAGGCGAGGAGATCATGCTGATTTCCGACCAGGGCACCCTGGTGCGTACCCGTGTCGGCGAAGTCTCCAGCCTGGGCCGCAATACCCAGGGCGTGACGCTCATCAAGCTGGCCAGCGACGAGACCCTGGTGGGTCTGGAGCGGGTGCAGGAGCCGTCCGACGAGGAAGACGACGAAGATTTCGTGGTGGATGCCGAGGCTGACGTGGACGCTGGCGACGGGTCGTCACTGGACGCTGCAGCTGACGAAGAGACGCCGCAGGAATAAATTGTAGTAGCGCAACCTATGGGAGCGGCTGTGGGGGCGGGCAGGCCCGCCACTGCGGTGTCTGCTCCCACAGACATCAAGAGCAGAGCGAGAGTGGATGTGAGCAAACGAGCCTTTAACTTCTGCGCAGGCCCTGCTGCGCTTCCTGAAGCTGTGCTGCAGCGTGCCCAGGCAGAAATGCTGAACTGGCGCGGCAAAGGCCTGTCGGTCATGGAGATGAGCCACCGTAGCGACGACTACGTGGCCATTGCCGAGAAGGCCGAGCAGGACCTGCGCGACCTGATGTCCATCCCCTCCAACTACAAGGTGCTGTTCCTGCAGGGCGGCGCCAGCCAGCAGTTTGCCGAGATCCCGTTGAACCTGCTGCCCGAGGGCGGTACGGCCGACTACATCGAGACCGGCATCTGGTCGAAAAAGGCGATCGAGGAAGCGCGTCGCTATGGCAACATCAATGTCGCCGCCAGCGCCAAGCCTTACGATTACCTGGCCATCCCGGGTCAGAACGAGTGGAACCTGACCAAGGACGCCGCCTACCTGCATTACGCCTCGAACGAGACCATCGGTGGTCTGGAGTTCGACTGGGTGCCGCAGACCGGTGACGTGCCGCTGGTGGTGGACATGTCCTCGGACATCCTCTCGCGTCCGGTCGACGTGTCGCAGTTCGGTTTGATCTACGCCGGTGCGCAGAAGAACATCGGCCCCAGCGGCCTGGTGGTGGTGATCGTGCGTGAAGACCTGCTGGGCCGTGCCCGCAGCAGCTGCCCTACCATGCTCGACTACAAGGTCGCGGCCGACAACGGCTCGATGTACAACACCCCGGCAACCTATTCCTGGTACCTCTCGGGCCTGGTGTTCGAGTGGCTCAAGGAGCAGGGCGGTGTCGCTGCCATGGAGCAGCGCAACCGCGCCAAGAAGGACCGCCTGTACGGCTTCATCGACAAGAGCGACTTCTATACCAACCCGATCAGCAGCAATGCCCGTTCCTGGATGAACGTGCCGTTCCGCCTGGCCGACGAGCGCCTGGACAAGGCGTTCCTGGCGGGCGCCGACGAGCGTGGCCTGCTCAACCTCAAGGGTCACCGTTCGGTGGGCGGCATGCGTGCCTCGATCTACAACGCCCTGGGCCTGGATGCCGTGGAGGCACTGGTTGCCTACATGGGTGAATTCGAGAAGGAACACGCCTGATGTCCGAACAGGAACTCAAGGCCCTGCGCGTGCGCATCGACAGCCTCGACGAGAAGATCCTCGAGTTGATCAGCGACCGTGCGCGCTGCGCCCAGGAAGTCGCCCGGGTCAAGACTGCGACCCTGGCAGAAGGCGAGGTGCCGGTGTTCTACCGGCCCGAGCGCGAGGCGCAGGTGCTCAAGCGCGTGATGGAGCGCAACAAGGGCCCGCTGGGCAACGAGGAAATGGCCCGGCTGTTCCGTGAAATCATGTCGTCGTGCCTGGCGCTGGAGCAACCGCTCAAGGTCGCCTACCTGGGGCCTGAGGGCACCTTTACCCAGGCCGCGGCCATGAAGCACTTCGGCCATGCCGTGATCAGCAAGCCGATGGCGGCCATCGACGAGGTATTCCGCGAAGTGGTCGCCGGCGCGGTCAATTTCGGCGTGGTGCCTGTGGAAAACTCCACCGAAGGTGCGGTCAACCACACCCTGGACAGCTTCCTCGAGCACGACATGGTGATCTGCGGCGAAGTCGAGCTGCGCATTCACCACCACCTGCTGGTGGGCGAGAATACCAAGACCGACAGCATCAGCCGTATCTACTCCCACGCCCAGTCGCTGGCCCAGTGCCGCAAGTGGCTGGATGCTCATTATCCGAACGTCGAGCGGGTGGCGGTATCGAGCAACGCCGAAGCTGCCAAGCGGGTCAAGGGCGAGTGGAATTCGGCGGCGATCGCCGGTGACATGGCGGCCGGGCTGTACGGTCTGACACGCCTGGCGGAGAAAATCGAAGACCGTCCGGACAATGCCACGCGCTTCCTGATGATCGGCAACCAGGAAGTGCCACCGACCGGTGATGACAAGACCTCGATCATCGTTTCGATGAGCAACAAGCCGGGTGCGTTGCACGAACTGCTGGTACCGTTCCACGAGAACGGCATCGACCTGACCCGCATCGAGACCCGTCCCTCGCGCAGCGGCAAGTGGACCTACGTGTTCTTCATCGACTTCGTCGGCCACCATCGCGACCCGTTGATCAAGGCGGTGCTGGAGCAGATCAGCCAGGAGGCGGTGGCCCTGAAGGTACTGGGCTCGTATCCGAAGGCGGTGCTCTGAGGTATGCCAATGCGTGATGTTCTGAACAGGGTCCTGCTCCGTGGTTGAAGTCGTAAAGCAAGGCGGGCCCGTCATTGGCCGGCTGGTGGTGGTGGGCCTGGGCCTGATTGGCGGCTCGTTCGCCAAGGGCCTGCGCGAAAGTGGCCTGTGCCGCGAGGTGGTCGGTGTCGACCTGGACCCGCAATCGCGCAAGCTGGCGGTCGAGCTGGGTGTGGTCGACCGTTGTGAAGAGGACCTGGCAGCGGCCTGTGTCGGGGCTGACATGATCCAGCTGGCGGTGCCGATCCTGGCCATGGAAAAGCTCCTGGCGCGCCTGGCGCAGCTTGACCTGGGTGCGGCGGTGCTGACTGATGTGGGCAGCGCCAAGGGCAACGTGGTGCGTGCTGCGCGCGAAGCCTTTGCCGAGAAACTGCCGCGTTTCGTACCTGGCCATCCGATCGCGGGCTCCGAGCAGAGTGGGGTGGAGGCCTCCAATGCCGCCCTGTTCCGTCGTCACAAGGTGATTCTCACGCCGCTGGCAGAAACCGACCCGGCCGCCCTGGCGCTGGTCGATCGCCTGTGGCGTGCACTGGATGCCGATGTCGAGCACATGCAGGTGGAGCGCCACGACGAAGTGCTGGCGGCAACCAGTCATCTGCCGCATCTGCTGGCTTTCGGCCTGGTCGATTCGCTGGCCAAGCGCAATGAAAACCTCGATATCTTCCGTTACGCTGCCGGTGGGTTCCGCGATTTCACAAGAATCGCCGGAAGCGACCCGGTCATGTGGCATGACATCTTCCTCGCCAACCGCGAGGCTGTCCTGCGCACACTGGATACATTTCGCAGCGACCTCGACGCCTTGCGCGACGCGGTCGATGCAGGGGATGGGCACCAGCTGCTGGGCGTTTTCACCCGCGCCCGGGTTGCCCGCGAGCATTTCAGTAAAATCCTGGCCCGTCGGGCCTATGTGGACGCTATGAACTCCAACGACCTGATTTTCCTGGCACAACCTGGTGGCCGCCTGTCCGGCCGTATTCGCGTACCAGGCGACAAATCGATTTCCCACCGCTCGATCATGCTCGGCTCCCTGGCCGAAGGCACCACCGAGGTGGAAGGCTTCCTCGAGGGTGAGGATGCGCTGGCGACCCTGCAGGCGTTCCGCGACATGGGCGTGGTCATCGAAGGCCCGCACCATGGTCGCGTGACCATTCACGGGGTGGGGCTCAATGGCCTCAAGCCGCCGCCTGGCCCGATCTACCTGGGCAACTCGGGTACCTCGATGCGCCTGCTGTCCGGCCTGCTGGCCGCGCAGCCGTTCGACACCGTGCTGACCGGCGATGCTTCGCTGTCCAAGCGCCCGATGAACCGTGTGGCCAACCCGCTGCGCGAAATGGGTGCGGTCATCGAGACCGCCGCCGAGGGGCGCCCGCCGATGACCATCCGCGGTGGCCATACGCTCAAGGCGCTGGATTACAAACTGCCGATGGCCAGTGCCCAGGTCAAATCCTGCCTGTTGCTGGCCGGCCTGTATGCCCAGGGCAAGACTACCGTCACCGAGCCTGCGCCTACCCGTGACCATACCGAGCGCATGCTGCGCGGTTTTGGCTACAGCGTGAGCGTCGATGGCCCTACCGCCTCGCTGGAGTCCGGTGGCAAGCTGACCGCCACCCACATCGAGGTGCCGGCCGATATCTCCTCGGCGGCCTTCTTCCTGGTCGCGGCCTCGATTGCCGAGGGTTCGGAGCTGGTACTGGAGCACGTCGGCATCAACCCGACCCGCACCGGTGTCATCGACATTCTGCAACTGATGGGCGGCGATATCACCCTGGAAAACCAGCGTGAAGTCGGCGGCGAGCCGGTAGCCGACCTGCGAGTGCGCGGCGCCAGGCTCAAGGGTATCGAGATTCCGGAGCACCTGGTGCCCCTGGCGATCGACGAGTTCCCGGTGCTGTTCGTGGCTGCGGCCTGTGCCGAAGGGCGTACCGTGCTGCGCGGCGCCGAAGAGCTGCGGGTGAAGGAGTCGGATCGCATCCAGGTCATGGCCGACGGCCTGCTGGCGCTGGGCGTGAAGTGCGAACCTACCCCGGACGGCATCATCATCGACGGCGGCAGCATCGGTGGTGGCGAAGTGCATGGGCATGGCGACCACCGTATCTCCATGGCCTTCAGTGTCGCCTCGCTGCGCGCTTGCGCGCCGATTCGCATCCATGACTGTGCCAACGTTGCCACCTCGTTCCCCAACTTCCTCGCGCTGTGTGCCGAAGTCGGCATCCGCGTAGCTGAAGAGGGCAAGTCGTGAACGCGCTGGCACCGGTCATCACCATCGACGGGCCTAGCGGTTCTGGCAAGGGTACCGTTGCCGGCATGCTGGCCCGCGAGCTGGGCTGGAAGCTGCTGGATTCCGGTGCTCTGTACCGCCTCCTGGCATTCGCCGCCGGCAACCACGGTGTCGACCTGACCAATGAAGAACTGCTGGTCAAGCTGGCCGCCCATCTGGACGTGCAATTCATCGCCGCCGAGCCGGGCAAGTTGCAGCAGATCATCCTCGAGGGGGATGATGTGAGCAATGTGATCCGTACCGAAACCGTGGGCGCTGGCGCATCGATGGTGGCTTCGCTGCCGGCGGTGCGTGATGCGCTGCTGCAGCGCCAGCGGGCGTTTCAGGAGTCGCCCGGCCTGATCGCCGATGGGCGCGACATGGGGACGGTGGTGTTTCCAGACGCGCCCTTGAAGATTTTCCTCACGGCCAGCGCCGAGGAGCGGGCGCGTCGTCGTTACTTGCAGTTGAAGGGCAAGGGCGATGATGTTAGTCTGTCGAGTCTGCTAGATGAGATACGTGCGCGTGATGAGCGCGACACCCAGCGCGCAGTGGCCCCGCTCAAGCCGGCGGCCGATGCAATCCAGCTGGATTCCACGGAATTGTCCATCGAACAGGTGTTGCAACGCATCAGAAGCGAGATCGCACTTCGCGATATCGCCTGATACAGGGCGGCATGCAGGGGCACCAGTCAACGTCCTGCAGGCTTTCCCTTTATATGAACGAAACCCACATTGTCTGGAATGTGGCTGATGGGCGTATGTCTCGCCCTAATCTACAGGAATTAAAATGAGCGAAAGCTTTGCAGAACTCTTTGAAGAAAGCCTGAAAACCCTCAACCTTCAACCAGGTGCGATCATCACCGGTATCGTTGTCGATATCGACGGTGACTGGGTTACTGTCCACGCCGGTCTGAAGTCCGAGGGCGTCATCCCGCTCGAGCAGTTCTACAACGAAGCTGGCGAGCTGACCATCAAGGTCGGTGACGAAGTTCACGTTGCGCTGGACGCGGTCGAAGACGGCTTTGGCGAAACCAAGCTGTCCCGTGAAAAAGCCAAGCGCGCCGAGTGCTGGATTGTTCTGGAAGCAGCTTTCGCCGCCGAAGAAGTGGTCAAGGGCGTTATCAACGGTAAGGTTAAAGGCGGCTTCACTGTCGACGTTAACGGTATCCGTGCGTTCCTGCCGGGCTCCCTGGTTGATGTCCGCCCAGTGCGCGACACCACCCACCTCGAAGGCAAAGAGCTGGAATTCAAGGTCATCAAGCTGGACCAGAAGCGCAACAACGTTGTCGTTTCCCGTCGCAGTGTCCTGGAAGCCGAAAACAGCGCCGAGCGCGAAGCTCTGCTGGAATCGCTGCAGGAAGGCCAGCAAGTCAAAGGTATCGTCAAGAACCTCACCGACTACGGCGCATTCGTTGACCTGGGCGGCGTTGATGGCCTGCTGCACATCACCGACATGGCCTGGAAGCGTATCAAGCACCCGTCGGAAATCGTCAACGTTGGCGACGAGATCGACGTCAAGGTACTGAAGTACGATCGTGAGCGTAACCGCGTTTCGCTGGGCCTGAAGCAACTGGGCGAAGACCCATGGGTTGCTATCAAGGCACGTTACCCAGAAAGCACCCGCGTCATGGCGCGCGTCACCAACCTGACCGACTACGGCTGCTTCGCAGAGCTGGAAGAAGGCGTGGAAGGCCTGGTACACGTTTCCGAAATGGACTGGACCAACAAGAACATCCACCCTTCGAAAGTCGTACAAGTCGGCGACGAAGTGGAAGTCATGGTTCTGGACATCGACGAAGAGCGTCGTCGTATCTCCCTGGGCATCAAGCAGTGCAAGTCGAACCCATGGGAAGACTTCTCTGGCCAGTTCAACAAGGGCGACAAGATCTCCGGCACCATCAAGTCGATCACCGATTTCGGTATCTTCATTGGTCTGGACGGCGGCATCGACGGTCTGGTTCACCTGTCCGACATCTCCTGGAACGAAGTGGGCGAAGAAGCCGTACGTCGCTTCAAGAAGGGCGACGAGCTGGACACCGTCATCCTGTCGGTTGACCCAGAGCGCGAGCGTATCTCCCTGGGTATCAAGCAGCTGGAAGACGATCCGTTCTCCAACTACGTTGCTGTCAACGACAAAGGCGCTATCGTAAAAGGTATCGTTAAAGAAGTTGACGCCAAGGGCGCTATCATCACCCTGGCCGACGATATCGAAGCCACTCTGAAAGCTTCCGAAATCAGCCGTGACCGCGTTGAAGACGCGCGTAACGTCCTGAAGGAAGGCGAAGAAGTTGAAGCCAAGATCATCAGCGTTGACCGCAAGAGCCGCGTAATCAACCTCTCCATCAAGTCGAAAGACGATGCTGAAGAGAAAGAAGCAATCCAGAGCCTGAAAGCCGCTCCGGAAGCTGCCGCCGATACCACCATGGCTGCACTGCTGCGCGAAGCAATGGCCAAACAGAACTGAGTTCTGCTTGATCATTAAAAAGGGCGACTTCGGTCGCCCTTTTTTGTGCCTGCGATTCATGTCTGTTTGCGGATGAGTCTGCAGGGGGTCCCATGCCTTCCTGTGTTCCGCCAGGGCGGATTCGTCCACGTCAGGGCGAAGCAAATGCGCCAATCCCTTGCCCCGCCTCACCTGCGGGCAGCGGCACTCACTTGTCACCCTTGTGTGCAAATCTTGAAAATTTTATTAAGTCAAGAACCACCCTGTTCAAATCAGCTAGGGCGTGCTACAAACAGAGTAAGCAATGATCTAGCTGCTTGATAAAGAAGGGAAAAATATGACGAAGTCGGAGCTGATCGAACGTATTGTCACCCATCAAGGGCTGCTTTCATCGAAGGATGTGGAGCTGGCCATCAAGACCATGCTTGAGCAGATGTCCCAGTGCCTGGCTACAGGGGATCGAATCGAGATCCGCGGCTTTGGCAGCTTCTCGCTGCATTACCGGGCGCCGCGCCTGGGTCGTAACCCGAAGACGGGGCAGTCGGTGAGTCTGGACGGCAAGTTCGTGCCGCATTTCAAGCCCGGTAAAGAGTTGCGTGATCGGGTCAACGATGAGGAGGAGGGCGCATGATGGCCGCTGAGCAAGGAGCAAGTCATGCGTAACCTCAAGCGTGTAGTGCTGGCGCTGGTGGTGCTGGCCGTTGCGGCGGTGGTGCTGCTGTTTGTGCTGGAGAACCAGCAGTCGGTGGCATTGGTGCTGTTTGGGTGGGCTGCGCCGGCGTTGCCGTTGTCGGTGGTGTGCTTGATTGCCTTGGTAGCTGGGTTGGTTGTCGGGCCGCTGATTGCCACTTACACCGGCTTGCGATCCAAGCTACTAACAAGTCGGCCGATGGCCAAGTCTACAATCTCCGACTAATGCCGCTGTCGTATCATTGGTACTTACATAGGGGTGGGAGACTTGTAGGAACTAATGATGTCTTTTTGGGTAGTCTGGCCGTACTTACATGAGTAGCATTTACCCGCCATGGCACCACTCAGGCGTTACAGGCCCCTGTCATCACCTGCAGCCTGCGCCTTGATCGTGGCCTCTTTCGGAAAGAGGGATTGGCCATCACCCCCATGTCTTGCAAGGGGTGAGGTGGTGGCTCACCCAATTCATCGCGGCTTTTCTTTGTCGGAATCGACCATTCTTAGCAGACTGATGACTGGGAGTGCATATATATTTTTGGTAATTCTTTTTTTTTTTTAATTTCTCACGTAGATTCCTACAGTTAACCGTCTCCCGCGCTGGAATAGGGCATGCACAGGCACTGGTCGAGCCTGGATTGAGAGATATCTTTGAAGGAAAATGAGATTAAATGAGTAGTGATAGCGAGAAGTTGATTGAAGATGATGAAATAGATCTGGTTAAGCTGATCAAAGGATTGTGGCAGCAAAAGATGTTGATCGTCGCGATGGCTGCGATGGTTGCTTTGGCGGCACTGGTTTATGTGCTGGTCGCAACACCAATCTATGAGGCCAAAGTGTTTGTCCAGCCCCCTACCCAAGAAGATATTGCCTACCTGAACTACGGGCGTGGTGGTGAGACCGATCTCGACAGGCTTTCTGTTAAAGATGTTTATGATGCCTACCTTCGTAACCTGCAATCCGAATTTCTGCGCAGAAACTTCTATCAGCGCGTGTATCTGCCCACCCTGAGCGCGAAAGAGCGCGAAGGCTCACAGGACAGGTTGTATCGAAATTTCAGCAAGTTATTAGTTGTGTCCGGCACCGGAAAAAATACGCCGGATCGCTATGTGGTGACAGTAGCGCTCCCTAATCCAAAGGATGCTGCTGATTGGGCTGCTGGCTATGCCAAGATGGCGGGAGACATAGCTAAGCAAGAAATATTGAACAATATTAGAAGTGAAGCGGCGGTGAGGGCCAACAACCTTCAATTTCAAATTACCAATGCGCAGAAAAGCGCAAGAGAACAACGTGAAGACGAAATACTGAAGCTGAAGGAGGCCCTGGCTGTGGCCAAGGCCATTGGTCTTGAAAAGTCCTCTATCATGTTTGGCAATATGTCCAGCGACGCCTTTAACGGTGCCCAGGGCTCCCTGAGCTATCTGCATGGCAGTAAGGCACTGAGTGCAGAAATCGAGAATTTGGAAAATCGTAAATCTGATGATCCATTTATTACGGATATTCGCAAGCAGCAAGCAGCATTGGCCTTCTATCGTTCGCTCGATGTCGACCCTGTGGCAGTAGCGACTTATCGGCAGGACGGTGTCGTCGAATCTCCGGATCAGCCAGTCAAGCCTAATAAGTCGCTTATCGTTCTGGCCGGTTTTATTATTGGCACATTGGCGGGTATAGGATTTGTTGTGGGGCTTGTACTGTGGCGTGAGGCAATTTCCCCAAAATTTGGCGATAGCCGAAGGTAGTGGTGCTTTGTATGCTTGACGCTGAGATGCACCGAGCTGATTGATGAGCGACGATAAAGGACGGTTGGTAGAGCGGTCGTGTGGCATGCTGTTAAGCTGTCTACTGCTACTGCTTAGATTGGTGGGGATAAACCCTTCAGCTTTGGTCCGAGAGCAGGAATGCAGCGCGAGTGAGACCTTGTTTCGGCGTCGCTTGATGCAGTACATGCTGACATTGCTCGGTGACCTTTTGCGCGCTGCCTTTGCCGGCCGAGTCAAGTCAGGTGTACTTGCGCGCGCAGTCCGTGCGAGAGGCTGTCGAGTGGAGCATCATGTTGAACCCTTCGTTGTTCTTCAGGTGGCTTTAGCGCGGGGTGGCGCCATCATGCATTTGGTTGGATCAGGGGGCGAAGGCGCCCGCACGGATTTGCGAAAATTTCGAATGGCAGATATGGCTCTGTAGGTACTCGCCATGATGGTTCAAGCCGATTTTTGAGCAGGCGTGCCTTCGTATCACCGTATTGGCACAGCAAGCGCGCTGGGAGTTACCGGTTCGGTTGGCCGGGCTTGAGCCACTGATCAACGTGCTTGAAAACTTCTTTAGTCTAATGGAATGTGAAATGGTCAAATTGAGTAACGTGAATCTCGCAGTCGTAGGTTTAGGGTATGTCGGGTTGCCCTTGGCTGCTGAGTTTGGAAAAAAACGTGCAGTAGTTGGTTTTGACATCAATCAGGCACGTATCCAGGCACTCAAGGGTGGACACGATACAACGCTGGAGGTCAGTGACGAGGAGCTTAACCAGGCCGTACAGTTGAGCTATGCCTGCGAAATAGAGTCGCTGAGGGAGTGCAACGTCTACATCGTCACCGTGCCGACCCCGATTGATGAGTATAAGAGGCCTGATCTTACTCCGTTGCTGAAGGCATCGGAAACCATAGGCAAGGTCCTGAAAAAGGGCGATATCGTCATTTACGAATCGACTGTGTACCCCGGTGCAACAGAAGAAGACTGTGTTCCTGTGCTTGAACAATTTTCTGGCCTGGTTTTCAACCAGGATTTCTATGCAGGCTACAGCCCCGAGCGCATCAATCCAGGCGATAAAGAACACCGCGTGACGACCATCAAGAAGGTTACTTCGGGTTCCACCCCTGAAGTCGCCGAGCTGGTCGACGCTCTCTATCGTGAGATCATTGTGGCTGGCACACACAAAGCCAGCAGCATCAAGGTAGCCGAGGCGGCGAAGGTCATCGAGAACACTCAGCGGGACCTGAATATCGCTTTGATCAACGAGCTAGCACTTATCTTCAACAAAATGGGTATCGATACTGAGGCGGTTCTGCAGGCGGCCGGTACCAAGTGGAATTTCCTCCCTTTCCGGCCGGGCCTGGTCGGTGGTCACTGTATTGGTGTGGACCCCTACTATCTGACGCACAAGGCGCAGAGTATTGGCTACCACCCAGAAATTATCCTGGCCGGACGCCGTCTGAATGACAGCATGGGTGCGTATGTGGTAGCACAATTGGTAAAAGAAATGGTCAAGCGGAGAATTCACGTCGAAGGGGCGCGTGTTCTGGTAATGGGCCTGACCTTCAAGGAAAACTGCCCGGATCTTCGCAATACCAAAGTAGTTGATATTGTCAATGAACTGGCAGAGTACAACATTCAGGCGGATGTCTATGACCCATGGGTTGATATAAAGGACGCTCAGCATGAGTATGGTCTTACGCCAGTTACAGCACCGTCAACGGGTACATACGACGGTGTGATCCTAGCGGTTGCTCACCAGCAATTCAAAGCGCTCGGAGCTGAAAAAATTCGCGAGTTTGGTAAGTCTGAGCACGTGCTGTATGACCTCAAATACCTTCTGACTGCCGAAGAGTCGGATTTGCGCCTATAAGCGCCCCGGAATATCCAGAACACTTCGCTTTTTAACCTTAGGTACTGCCAATGGCCGTCATGACTGCTTACGAACGTCTCATCCAAGACCTGCCACACTCGCCCAAGACCTGGCTGATTACAGGGGTGGCGGGCTTTATCGGTTCGAATATTCTGGAAGTTCTGCTCACGTTGAACCAGCGCGTAGTAGGCCTGGATAATTTCGCAACTGGGCACCAGCATAATCTCAACGAGGTCCAGAGGCAGGTCAGCGCACAGCAATGGGCGGGATTCAACTTCATAGAGGGTGATATTCGGAATCTGGCAGATTGCCGTACCGCGTGCGGTGATGTCGATTATGTGCTTCATCAGGCAGCCTTGGGCTCAGTTCCTCGCTCAATCAATGATCCTCTAGCCACCAATCACACCAATATTGACGGTTATCTCAATATGTTGGTGGCGGCCCGTGACGCAGGGGTCAAAAGTTTCGTCTATGCGGCCAGCAGTTCAACCTATGGTGATCATCCCGGATTGCCGAAGGTCGAGGATTTTATTGGAAAACCTCTCTCTCCATATGCCGTTACCAAATACGTGAATGAGCTCTATGCTGAGGTGTTCGCGCGCACTTATGGGTTTACTACTATCGGTCTGCGGTACTTCAACGTATTTGGCAAGCGTCAGGACCCTGAAGGTGCTTATGCTGCAGTTATTCCCAAATGGACTGCGGCAATGATAAAGGGAGAAGACGTTTATATAAACGGCGACGGCGAAACTAGTCGCGATTTCTGCTTCATCGAGAATGCCGTACAGGCCAACTTGTTGGCTGCGACTACGACGCAAGAAGCGGCGCGCAACCAGGTGTACAACGTGGCTGTCAGCGGGCGTACCAACCTCAATCACCTGTTTGAGTCGCTTAAGACAACCTTGGCTAGCAACGGCGTGACGTACGCCAAGGGTCCAGTTTATCGGGATTTTCGCGCCGGCGACGTACGTCATTCTCAGGCCGATGTCGGTAAGGCGCAACGTCTGCTGGGGTATGCTCCGCAGTTCGATATCGATAAAGGTATCGAAAAGGCAATGCCGTGGTATATCGCATTCCTTGGATAATTACAGCTCGGGCCGTGAGCCCGAATTGCATGTTTATACTTTGATTTGCCACCTTATTCAGCCAAGGTGGCAAACGTTGACATCTGGATAGTTCATTGTTATGAAAATTCTTGTCACTGGCGGTGCCGGTTTTATTGGTTCGGCGGTTATACGCCACATCGTGAACAATACCGGTGACAGTGTGATCAATCTAGACAAGCTCACCTACGCGGGGAACTTGCAGTCGCTGGATAGTGTGAGTGCCAGTGATCGTTATACATTTGAAAAGATAGATATCTGCCAGCGTAGCGAGTTGGATCGCTTACTGCTTGAGCATCAGCCAGATGCGATCATGCACCTAGCTGCCGAATCCCATGTAGATCGTTCGATAGATGGCCCCAATGTTTTCATTTTGACCAATATTGTGGGCACTTATACGCTTTTGGAAAGTGCCCGGCAGTATTGGCAAAGCTTGAGTGGGGCACGCAAGGAAAATTTTCGCTTTCACCATGTTTCTACTGATGAGGTTTACGGCGACTTAGAAGGGCCAGACTCCCTTTTCCAAGAAACCACACCATATGCTCCTAGTTCGCCTTACTCTGCGAGCAAGGCCAGCTCGGACCACTTGGTTCGAGCGTGGCATCGCACATATGGTCTGCCGACACTGATCACTAACTGCTCAAACAACTATGGTCCGTTCCATTTTCCGGAAAAACTCATCCCATTGATAATTCTCAATGCCCTGGAATGCAAGCCATTACCGGTGTATGGAAATGGACGGCAGGTTCGCGACTGGCTTTACGTTGAAGACCATGCCCGTGCACTTTATGCAGTCCTTACTCAAGGCGAGGTGGGTGAAACCTACAATGTAGGTGGTCACAACGAAAAGGAGAACATAGACGTGGTACACGCACTCTGTGATTTGCTGGATGAGCTTCGACCCTTGCAAGGGGAGCGAGCTGGGTCATATCGCGCGCTGGTGACGTATGTGAAGGACCGCCCTGGCCACGATCAACGCTATGCCATCGATGCCAGTAAAATTAAGCAGGCGCTCGGCTGGGTACCGCAGGAATCATTTGAAACAGGTATCCGAAAGACGGTCGAGTGGTACTTGGACAATCTGAGGTGGTGCCGCGCTGTGCAGGACGGCAGCTATCAACGCGAGCGGCTCGGAGCATCGGTTGAAGGAGTAGTAAACGTATGAAAGGCATTGTTCTCGCTGGCGGATCCGGTACTCGGCTCTACCCAATCACCAAAGGTGTGTCCAAGCAGCTGCTGCCAATCTACGACAAGCCGATGATTTACTATCCGCTCTCGGTACTTATGCTAGCTGGTATTCGCGAAATCCTGCTTATCAGCACCCAGGAAGATATAGCAGGGTATCAGCGGTTACTGGGCGATGGTACGGAGTTCGGTATCAACTTGAGTTATTCCATTCAGGAAAGGCCTGACGGTTTGGCACAGGCTTTCATCATTGGCGAATCTTTTATAGGAAATGATTCTGTATGCCTGGTGTTGGGCGACAACATTTTTTACGGCCAGGGGTTCAGCCCGCTATTGCGCCAAGCAGCGCGTTGTACGAAAGGCGCATCGGTGTTTGGGTACCAAGTAAAGGATCCGGAGCGTTTCGGTGTGGTTGAGTTCGACAAGAACCAGCGCGCTGTTTCTATCGAAGAAAAGCCATTGAAGCCTAAGTCACAATTTGCAGTAACCGGACTCTATTTCTATGACAATGAAGTTGTGGATATTGCCAAAGAGGTCAGGCCCTCTGCACGCGGGGAGCTAGAGATCACCAGCATCAATCAGGTGTACCTTGGGCGTGGGGAGTTGCGCGTGCAGCTGCTGGGGCGCGGCTTTGCGTGGCTGGATACCGGTACCCACGAAAGTCTGTTGGAGGCGAGTCATTTCGTCGAAACCATCGAAAAGCGTCAGGGCTACAAGGTTGCTTGCCTGGAAGAGATCGCGTTCAACAATGGTTGGCTGAGTGTCTCGGATCTGCAGCGGATCGGCCACTCACTCAGCAAGAACAGCTATGGTCAGTATCTCCTGTCGCTGGCCAAGGAGTCGATATGAGTGACAAACCAATTTACGTCACGCAGCCGTACCTGCCGCCGCTGGATGAGTTTGTTCCGTACCTCAAGGAAATATGGAACAATAAAACGCTTACCAATGGCGGCCCCATGCACCAGCAGTTGGAGCAGGCTTTGTGCGAGTACCTGGGGGTTGAGCATGTTGCGCTGTTCAATAACGGTACCATTGCACTGTTGACGGCGTTGCAGGCGCTGCGGGTAACAGGCGAAGTCATTACGACTCCCTATTCATTTGTGGCCACTGCGCATTCTCTTTTGTGGAACGGTATCAAGCCGGTATTTTCCGATATTGATCCCCACACGCTTAATCTTGATCCGAGCAAGATTGAGGCCGCCATCACCCCACATACCACTGCCATCATGCCCGTCCATTGTTATGGAAACCCATGCGATGTAGACGCCATCCAGCGCATTGCCGACAACTACAATTTGCGTGTTATCTATGATGCTGCGCACGCCTTTGGCGTCAAAGATGTGGGGGGCAGTGTGCTGCGACATGGCGATCTGAGTGTGCTGAGTTTTCACGCGACCAAAGTATTCAATACCTTCGAGGGCGGCGCAATCATCTGCCCAGATGCGAAAACTAAGAGGCGCATCGATCAGTTGAAGAACTTTGGTTTTGTTGATGAAGTGACAGTTGTAGCCCCCGGCATCAACGGGAAGATGAGCGAGGTGAATGCCGCGTTTGGGCTGCTGCAGCTCAAGCATATTGATAGCGCTATGACTCGACGCCGAGAGGTTGACGCGTTCTATCGCAAAAAGCTCAAGCATGTCAAAGGTATCAGTCTGGTAGAGGAGGTAGGTCAGGTGGTTGGCAATCACTCTTATTTTCCACTATTGGTCGAAGCAGGCTATCCGCTTAGTCGTGATGGCTTGTATCAAGCACTTAAGGATAGCAATATTTTTGCACGCCGCTACTTTTACCCCTTGATCAGTGATTTTCCCATGTACCGAGGCATGCAGTCGGCACAACGCGGCAATTTGCCTGTTGCAGCGAAAGTGTCAGATAAAGTGTTGTGTCTGCCGATATATCCTGCCCTTGAGGATGCCGAACTGCAGGCTGTAGTGACAGTGATCCAACGCGCGCAAGGTGGCGCAAGATGAAGCTGGCAATCATGCAGCCCTACTTATTTCCTTACACCGGATACTTTAATCTGGTTGCGCAGGTGGACAAGTTTGTATTTTATGACGACGTCAATTTTATCAAGAATGGATGGATAAACCGCAATCGGCTATTTTTGTCCGGTGATGTACGTTACTTTACAGTACCACTCTCGGGGGGTAGCCCTAACTTGAAAATCGCAGAAGTCAAGTGCCAGTCACAGGGCGCATGGTCGAGAAAGATCCTTGAAAGTATAAAGCAATCTTACGGCAAGGCCCCTCATTTCAATTCAACATTTGATCTGATAAAAGAGGTGCTAGAGACAAATCCGGAGTCTATTGCAATACTTGCCAAGCGTAGTGTCCAAATGATAGCCGAGCGCTTGGGATATTCGACCATTTTTGAACAGACCTCCAAAATTTACGATAATTCTGCGCTGAGTGGTATGTCAAGGGTAATCGATATCTGTGTCAAGGAGAGCGCTCATACCTATATAAACTTGCCTGGTGGTAAGGATTTATACGATCCACAGGCTTTCAAAGCAAACAGCATTGACCTGGTCTTCTCTCGACCTGGTTTTCTGGCGTACCAGCAGTTCGACCGTATTTTTCAGCCTGGATTGTCCATTCTTGATGTCATGATGTTCAACGATTTGACAGCCTGTCGCGAAATCATCGCTCAGGAGGTGGCATGATACATTGTGCGGTGGGCGGGTATTTTGAACTAGAGTTGCCACCTCCTGTCTCAATGCCCTACCCAGGGGCGTTGACCTTCCAATCGGCGCGTGGAGCCTTCATGGCATTGCTCGCTGCTGGTGCGCCGCGTCATGTTTGGATGCCTCGATACACCTGTGATGTCATGTTGCATACTCTTGATCAGGCTGGTGTTAGTTATTCATTCTACGGCTTGAATAACGACCTAACGATAAAAGACGACATCGTTCTGCTTGATGACGAGTGGCTCATTTATGTTAACTACTTTGGTCTGTGCACGGCCATTCAGCAGGAAATTTTAAGGCGTTTCAATCCTCTTCAGGTGGTGTTCGACAATGCACAAGCGTTTTTCTGTCCACCGCTGGAATGTCTGGCTACTCTATATTCGCCACGTAAATTTTTCGGTATCCCCGATGGTGGGTTGCTGGTGACCTCACTGAATATGAGTGCCTCTTATGCGACTGACGAGACATCCTTGCAGCGCTCATCTCATCTGCTACAGCGTCTTGGCGCCGGAGCGGAGGCGGGTTATCAAGCGTATCAGCGCGCTGAACAATCGCTTGATGGCGGAGTCGTGCCCAAACGCATGTCGCTGCTTACGACTCGTTTACTGTCCTCTATCGATGTGTACGAAGCTAGGAAACGGCGGGATGTAAATTTCGGTTTTCTGCACAGTAAATTTGGCGCTTTTAACGAGATGATGATTGCTGAGGCATTTGTGCAGGGGGCTTTGTGCTATCCCCTGTTGGTGAGTTGTGGGGAAGCGTTGCGAAATGAGTTGGTAAACAATCGTATCTATACCGCCAGGTATTGGTCAGATTGTCACCAGCGCACCGATGAGAATTCAATCGAGCGCCAGATGTGCGACCGACTGATCGCAATCCCTTGCGATCAACGTTACGGTATCGGTGAGTTGCAGCGAGTTGTTGACGTTGTCGAACGGGAGATGGCGAGATGCAAGAATATTACCTAAGAGAGCTATCCAGCGCCGATGCTGCGATTATTAATCGGTGGCGCAATGATCGTGCGCTGGTGGGGTGGCTGGGAGCGCCCTACAGGTACATCGCCGAGGAAGTTGATGCCAGCTGGGTGAGCCGCTACTTGGCGAATCGCAGCAACTGCGTAAGATTAGCTGTCTGCGTGAAAGGCACGAATCAGGTGATAGGGGCGGCTTATCTTCTTTCGATTGACTGGATCGCGAGAAGCAGCGAGTTTGCCATTTGGATTGGCGAGAAAGAGTTTCACTCCAAAGGAGTTGGTCGATTTTCAACGGAAAAGGTACTTGAGCATGCGTTCAATGACTTAAATTTGAATCGCGTTCACCTCACGGTGCTCGAACACAATAAGCGCGCTATTGAGCTCTACCAGAAAATGGGTTTTTCTGTGGAAGGTGTCCATCGAGAAGCTGTCTTCAAGGAAGGGAAATATTTTAATATGGTGGCCATGTCTATACTGGCAGCTGAGTTTTTTTTCCGTCCGTGAGCAGGTTGCCAAGTTGTCTCTTAGAAAAAATATTTTTGCAAGTTATTTTAGTCAGGGGTACGTCACCCTTATTGGTATTCTGATACTTCCCCTGTACGTCAAATATATGGGGGCGGAATCGTACGGGCTGATTGGCTTCTTCACGATGTTACAAGCCTGGTTTTCGCTGCTAGATATAGGCTTGACTCCGACGATCGGCAGGGAGACAGCTCGCTATCATGGTGGCGCTATGTCAGCGCTAGTCTTCCGCCAATTATTTCGCTCACTCAGCCTAATTTTTTTGGCAATAGCTATCAGCGGCGGTTTTTTGCTTTGGCTACTGTCGGGAGTGATCGCAGCGAGATGGCTGAATGTCCTGACGTTGCCAAAAAATGACGTGGTAATTGCCCTGCAAATCATGAGCATCAGTGTTGCGCTCCGCTGGATATGCGGTCTTTACCGGGGAGTGGTGACGGGAGCAGAACGGCTGGTTTGGTTAAGTGCATTTAATGCCGGAGTAGCGTCACTTCGCTTTTTAGGGGTGCTGCCGGTAATGTGGTATTTCGGCTTTACCCCGTATGTTTTCTTCCTCTACCAGTTGCTAATCGCGCTATTTGAACTACTGGGTTTGTGGCTGAAAAGTATGACCATACTGCCGAGAAAGGAGAGTCTGGCCGCTCCAATAGGCTGGTCCTTTAAGCCAGTTCGGCCAGTTCTGAAGTTCGCGTTGACGGTTGCCTTTACTTCTGCTGTATCAGTTGCAGTTACACAAACGGACAAGCTGGTGTTGTCTGGCGTTCTTTCGTTGGCGGCGTATGGG
Source organism: Pseudomonas sp. 1176_21 (assembly GCF_052850635.1). Lineage (NCBI taxonomy): Bacteria > Pseudomonadati > Pseudomonadota > Gammaproteobacteria > Pseudomonadales > Pseudomonadaceae > Pseudomonas > Pseudomonas sp. 1176_21. Next base: position 145,077 of record NZ_VXCV01000009.1, on the reverse strand, counting down.
CATTTCACCTTGGCAGTGCTAGTGGCCGGTGGCATCATGATCATCAGTGGCCCGGTCAGCAGTGCGATAATGCCCCGCATGACCAAGCTGCATGCGCAGGGCGATCAGCAGGAAATGCTAAATGTCTATAGCACAGCTACCCAGTTGGTGAGCATTGTTGCTGGAAGCTGCGCCGTTACTCTTGCTTTTTTTTCTGCCCCTTTGTTGTATGCGTGGACGGGTGACCGGACGTTAGCCGCAGAAGCCGCACCTATTTTGAGTCTCTATGCGTTGGGCAATGGGTTTCTTGTCATCGCAGCGTTTGCCTATTATCTGCAGTATGCAATGGGTAATTTACGCTATCATCTCGCTGGTAATTTGGTAATGCTGGCACTATTGGTACCTAGCGTGGTGATCGGCGCTACATACTATGGGCCGATAGGGGCGGGCTATGTTTGGTTGTTACTCAACGTTGTGCTGCTGCTTTTTTGGGTGGCGTATGTGCATGGAAAGATGGTGCCAGGTTTTCATTGGCCCTGGCTGATGAATGGTGTCGTTGTTATTTACGCGCCAGCGTTTATCGTTGCTTTTACGATGTCCCGTTTTGAATTTGTATCAGACAATCGAGTTTTAAATTTAATTTACGTTTTTGGTTGTGGGTTCTTCATATTAGCAAGTGCTTTGCTGGCGTCGAAAAAATGTCGGTTATGGTTGGGGAGGAAGTTTGCGTGGATGAGCAAGTAATAATAGGTAAAGGCGAGCTCATAGTGTTCATGGGTGGCATGAACGCGATGCCGATGATGTATGCAGTTGAGTTGAAGAAGCTGGGGTTTGATGTACTATATTTCGTCGATGCAGCGCCTCAGGATATGTTGTCACGGCCTGAAAATCATTATCCCGAAATTTTCTACCCTTATCCGCGTTGGATCATTGAGCGCCGGTTGTTTAGTCAATTGCTTCTACCGCTCTTTCCTCGTTTTTCGGCATTTTATTACCGTTGGTATATACGCCGTCTGACTGGTAGAAAAAAATGCGTATTTGTCTTGAACGGTTTTTTCTCTTCGCTGTCGCCTTTCCTTTCTTCGGCGTCACGAAAAATTGCTTTAAGCCATGGATCTGATCTTGACGTGTGGGGAAATACGAATGGGGTCGATGAGCTGATTACAGGATTTGGAAAGAGATCATTCTTCAGGTTTTTGCCTGCGTCCCTGGCTGGAAGGTTGATCAAGATGATTGTAGGACGCCAGTATGAAGGATATCGACAGTCCAATGCCGTGCTTTACTTTCCAAAGGGATTTAACCATGCAGGCGACACTGTCGTGCAGTCGCTGGTTGACGCAGGTGTCCAGTATGTGAGTCGTCATGATATCTCTGACGAACCATTGAAGCGTTGTACACGTACATTTAAGGAGCCGGGTACTGTGCTAGAGATTTTTTCCGGTGTTAGGTTCCTATTCGAGACGTTTCCCAATGGGAATCGAGGTTACAACAAAGGCAACGATGTCATCATTGAGGGGCTGGCACTCTATTACTCGAGAAACAAGAACATACGCATACATTTCGTCAGCAAAGGTGAAGACGTTGGCGCTGCCAAGGCTTTATGTGAAAAGCTGGGAATAGACGCCGCAGTCGTCTGGCATGATGAAATGAAGCTAAGCGAGCTCCTGGCTTTGTATGAGGACTCGGATATTTGCTTTGATCAGGTAGGTGCCCACTGGATTGGCGCGGTTGGTGGTTATGCACTTTGGCTTGGCAAACCGCTTATTGCCAACGATGCTTCGCTGGTTGATTCCGGTGTATGGCCACACGAAAACCCAATCTGCTCGGCGAGCACCCCACAAGCGGTCTATGATTGGTTGGTGAAACTTGAGGACATTGGCATGCGGCGCGAAGTTGCCGAGAAGTCAAAGCGTTTCGTTGAAGCCCACATGATGCCCGGCTCTGTACTAAAGAAACTGTTCGATGTCGGAGCATCATAACATGATTAATGCTGCTGAATCGGCTCCTCGTGGGGCTGCGGTGCTTGACGCGCGCTTGAAGCGGCATCTCTATACCATTTTTGTATTGGCTATCGCGCTGGGTTATGGTTGGTGGCTGGCCTCATTGCCGCTAGATGTCTTCAAAGACCGCATAAACTATTTAAATTATGTTGATTTTTCGGCGTTGATCCTGCAGTCGAATTTTTCCCAAAGCTGGCTCGGCGGCCTGGCGAACGAGCCGGTCTGGTTACTGATTAATACTACTTTAGCGAATGTATTCCAGCCGGAGACAGCGTTGCGCATCATCATCGGTGGGCCTGCTGCTCTTATGGCTTACGTATTACTTCGTTCCAATCCCCGCTATTTTTTCTGGCTGTTGCTGTTTCTGTTTCTGCCTCAGGTGATAAAAAACCACATTGTTCATCTGCGTCAGGGGTTGGCAGTCAGTTTCTTTCTCGCAGGTTGGTTTGCAACGAGATGGCCACTTCGTTATTTTTTGATTTTGCTATCGCCATTTATTCATGCCTCTTTTTTCTTCATCGTTTTTTTCATGATTTTGTGTCATGTATTGAATTCGCTACGCTTTAGTTCCAGTTTGCGCAATCTGGTCTTTCTGGCGATAGGATCGCTTTTCGGCGTCGCAGTAGGTGGTATTGCAACCTTTATTGGTGCGCGACAGGGGCAAGCTTACGACTTTTCATCTGTAGAGGTCAGCGGGCTCGGCTTCATTTTCTGGTCCAGCATCCTATTGCTTTTTCTAGTACAAACGCGTGCATTTTTGCGCGACCAGGCGCTGGCCATTGCTATCGTTGTTTTCTATTTGAGCACCTATTTTCTAAGCGAAGTGGCTGGGCGTATTTTCGAAAGCGGGTTCGTTCTCGTGCTGTTGGCGGGATTGAGTCTACCGCGGCAATGGAGGCTGTTGTTCGTCGCGCTGATTTGCCTATACGGTGTGATAGGCTATGCCGGCCGACTTGATCAGCCCTGGCTGGGCTTCGGTTATTGAGCACATCGACATTTGCACTGACTGCGGATGTCCCGAACCGGATTGGAAGAGCAGGTCCTTTGAAAGTAGTTCATGTAATTGTCGGGCTGAATGTGGGCGGTGCAGAGCTGATGCTCAAGCGCTTGCTCGAAACTCACTCAACGCTCTCAGGCTATGAACATTCGGTCATTTCGCTGACCGACCTGGGGGTGATTGGGGCTCAACTGCGTGCGCAGGGCGTTACTGTGACAACACTCGGGATGCGCAAGTCGCTCGGCATACCCGCCACCCTTTTCTCACTCTACAGACAGCTTCGTCAGGCCCGTCCCGACATTGTCCAGACGTGGATGTATCACGCTGATTTGCTGGGTGGATTGGCTGCTCGACTTGCCGGTGTTCGACATGTGATTTGGGGTGTCCGCACAACCGATATTGGTAAGGGCGGGAAGAGGTCTACAATGCTGGTTCGCAGTATGTGTGCGCGGCTTTCCAGCTGGCTGCCCAGCGTTATCGTTTGTGCGGCGCAGGCTTCACGACAGGCACATATAGACGTCGGCTACGCTGCGGACCGAATGATGGTCATTCCCAATGGCTTCGATCTTACCAAATTGCAGGCCGACGTGTTTCAGCGCAAGCAACTACGCTCCTCTTTAGGTATCGGAGAGGGGGAGCTGATCGTTGGTAGTCTAGGGCGATTGAATCCGGTGAAGGATCATGCCAACTTCATTGCCGCAGCCGCAATTGTCGCGCGGCAGTTGCCAAATGCAAGGTTCCTGATGATCGGCCGAGGGCTTGCCGAAGATAATCCAGTAGTTGTCGACCTCCTAGCCAAAAGCGGGGTTGCGCTGCGTTTTGCATGTCTTGGCGAGCGTCAGGATGTATCCGTGTGTTTGAGTGCGATGGATGTTTTCTGCCTGCATTCGCGTACGGAAGGCTTTCCCAATGTTCTGGGCGAGGCCATGGCTATGGCATTGCCCTGTGTTACCACCGACGTGGGGGATGCACGTCATCTTCTAAGCGGCAATGGTATCGTGGTGCCCGCACAGGACAGTGCTGCTCTGGCCGAAGGTATGCTGTGCTTGCTGAGCATGGATGAAGCGGCCCGTGATGCCATGGGGCAGGCGGCCAAAGCGCGAATCGGCGAATGTTTCACTATCGCCAACAGTGCTGAAAAATTCAGAGGTGTTTACGATAATCTCGTTGGGGCGAAACCCCGGTAAAGCAAGCCCTTGCAGTGCGTTTCGGATATGCAGCGTATGCTGAACGGCGCGCCTAGCGTGGTACATGACCTGACAGTGGTGGTTATTAACAAATGGTTTTTCTTTTGGTTGCAAGTTTTCCTGACTCGCTGCTCACGTTTCGTGGCGCGTTGCTTAAGGCGCTCGCCCATCGTGGCGTCGGCATACATGTTGCTGCGCCTGGGTTGGGGGAGGGCACGGCATTGCGCAAGGAGCTGGAAACCCTTGGTTACCAGGCGCATGATATTCCGCTGAACCGAGTAGGCATGAACCCGCTGGCCGATGGCCGTACACTGTGGCACCTCTGGCGTTTGATGCGAAAAGTCAGTCCAGACACTGTGCTGGCGTACACGATAAAGCCCGTGATCTATGGCCTATTGGCGGCGCGATTGGCTGGCGTTGGTAAACGTTTTGCGCTGATTACGGGACTTGGTTACTCTTTCCAAGAGCCCAGAGACTACTCACAAGTGCGTGTGTTGCTACGCTTGCTGGTTGAGCGACTCTATGCTTTCTCGCTACGCGATGTTTCCACCGTATTTTTTCAGAACCCTGATGACAGACAACTGTTCAAGGAACGTGGTTTGCTCTCCAGCGACGCAAATGCGATAGTGATTAATGGATCTGGGGTTGATATTTCGAAATTCAGTGTTGTTCCGTCACCGGCCCAGATGAGTTTTTTGCTCATTGCGCGTTTGCTGGGCGACAAGGGAGTTCGCGAATACGCTGCAGCGGCACGACGTGTGCGTGCCACCAATCCGAATATCGCTTTCAATCTGGTGGGCTGGATAGACGATAACCCGGACGCTATCAATAAGGCGGAACTGGATGCGTGGATCGAGGAAGGTACCTTGAGTTATCTGGGCCGTATGACCGACGTGAGACCGGCCATCGCTGGCAGCAGTGTGTACGTGCTGCCGTCCTACCGGGAAGGCACGCCCCGCACTGTATTGGAGGCGATGGCTATGGGAAGGCCGGTCATCACAACTAATGCTCCAGGTTGTCGGGAAACCGTGCAGGACGGTTTGAATGGCTATCTGGTTGCCGTCAAGAGCGTCGATGAACTCGCCGCCGCCATGTTCAATTTCGTCAATAATCCTGAACGTGTTGATTCGATGGGGCAGGCGGCGCGCGATCTGGCTGTGGAAAAATACGATGTGAGAAAGGTTAATGAGATAATGCTTCAGGAGATGAATATCTGAGCTGGCAACCATTTGGGGCTTACTTTTTCGAACACCACACCATCGTTTGCCTAATTTCAGGTTTTAAATTCAATGTTGAAGCGTCTATTTGATCTGTTGTTGTCTTTACTCGGGCTCATGATCTTGGTCCCTATCTTTCTAATCATCTTTTGTGCGATCAAAAGTAAGCTTGGCTCGCCGGTACTGTTTCGCCAGGTCCGTCCTGGCTTGGATGGGAAGCCGTTTGAGATGATCAAGTTCAGAACAATGAAAGACGCCTTTGATTCCGCAGGAAGGCCGCTTGACGACGCGTTGCGCATGACGCGTTTCGGGCAATTTCTTCGCGCCAGCAGCCTAGATGAGCTCCCCGAATTGTGGAACGTCCTCAAAGGCGACATGAGCCTGGTGGGACCCCGGCCGTTGTTGATGGAATACTTACCTCTTTACGATCATGAGCAGTACCGTCGGCATAAAGTACGCCCGGGTATCACCGGATGGGCTCAGGTCAATGGGCGTAATGCGTTGAGTTGGGCCGACAAATTTTCGTTGGATGTTTGGTATGTGGACAACCGTACTCTTCTGTTGGATATCAAAATCATCCTATTGACCGTCAAAAAGGTGTTTCTGCGCGAAGGCATCAGTGCCGAAGGCGAAGTGACCATGTCTAAGTTTAACGGCAATAAGCAATGAGCCGTTTGGCCGTTCTTGGCGCAAGTGGTCACGGAAAGGTGATTGCAGATACTGCAGAGCAATGTGGTTGGGAAGTGGTCGAGTTCTTCGATGACGCTTGGCCAGAGATATCTCTTAACGGCCATTGGGCTGTGGTAGGCGCAGGTTCTGAGCTGCTCTACCGTATGGGTGATTATGATGGGGTGATTGTGGCGATTGGCAACAACGCCATACGGCAAGCCAAGCTCGATGCCCTCCAAGCCAATGGAGCAGAATTGGTGACGCTGGTCCACCCCGCCGCAGTTGTAAGCCGGTACGCCACCTTGGGAGTAGGTTCTGCAGTGTTTGCAGGAGCTGTACTGAACGCTGGGGCATGTATCGGTAGGGGAGCGATTCTCAACACAGGATGCAGTGTTGATCATGACTGCATCCTCGGCATGACTGTACACGTCAGCCCCGGCGCGCGTCTAGCGGGAGGGGTAATAATTGGTGAGGGTAGCTGGGTTGGTATCGGTGCCAGTGTAAAGCAGCTTGTGCGTATCGGTAGTCGCGTTACCGTGGGGGCCGGTGCCGTAGTGCTGGCCGACGTGCCTGACGACATCACGGTAGTGGGCGTGCCGGCTCGTCCAATTTACTTCAAATCTTGAAGTCATCGGTTCACGAGCGGTGTAAGCTTCCACTCTCTATATCACCCACCTTCGTCGAAATTTTCTTAGCTCCGGGAATTGATTGTGCTGAACACCTCTTTTTCTCCTTGGCCTTCTTTCACTGAAGAAGAGGCCGATGCCGTGTACAGAATTGTTCTGTCCAACAAGGTCAATTATTGGACAGGCCAAGAGTGCCGAAAATTCGAAGAGGAGTTTGCGAAGTGGGCAGGCACACAACATGCTGTTGCCGTTACCAATGGAACCGTTGCTCTGGACCTTGCACTGAGGGCACTAGGGATTGGGAGTGCGGATGAGGTCATCGTGACCTCGCGCACCTTCCTGGCCTCGGTGTCGAGCATTGTTAACGCCGGAGCAATCCCAATCTTCGCTGATGTGGATCGCGACTCTCAGAACATCACCGAGAGTACAATCCGTGCAGTTTTGACCCCGCGGACCAAGGCGATCATTTGCGTACACCTGGCCGGCTGGCCGTGTGATATGGACGCAATTATGGCACTGGCGGGAGAGTTCAATCTTGCCGTGATCGAGGATTGCGCCCAGGCTCACGGCGCGAGCTACAAGGGGCGGCCGGTCGGTTCGATCGGTCATGTAGGCGCCTGGTCGTTTTGCCAAGACAAAATCATGACCACCGCAGGTGAGGGTGGGATGGTGACAACCAATGACCGGGCGTTGTGGTCGCGCATGTGGTCGTACAAGGATCATGGCAAGAGCTGGGATGCCGTCTACGAGCGCAAGCACGAGCCAGGATTCCGATGGGTGCATGAAAGCTTCGGCACCAATTGGCGCATGCTGGAGGTGCAGGCGGCCGTCGGTAGAATCCAGCTCAGGCGTATGCCGCAATGGCATCAGCAACGACTGGCAAATGCTCAGCGTATCTGGGCATGCGCGAGGAAACTAGCGGGCCTGCGGGTGCCTGAAATCACAAGTGACTCGGTTCATGCGGCGTACAAATGCTACGTGTTTGTCGAGCCTGATACGCTGAGGGAGGGATGGAGTCGTGACCGTATCATTCACGAAATCTCCGCTGAGGGTGTTCCGTGTTTTTCGGGTTCGTGTTCCGAGGTTTACCTAGAAAAGGCCTTTGACAACACGCCGTGGCGCCCGAAAGAGCGCCTGAGCGTTGCTCAGGCGCTTGGAGAGACAAGTCTGATGTTTCTTGTTCATCCAACGCTGAGCGATGAGGAAATCAGCAAAACCTGTACAGTTTTGACTCAAGTTATTACTTCGGCGGTCGAGCCTTAAGTTTATCAAAGATCATTCTTGGATTTGATCTGTTTTCATTATGCAATGAGTGTTACCTGTGTTTGCACGGATGTAGCCTGCAGCGGGTTCAGGATGAGTAGCGTAAAAGTGGAGCGTAGTGTGGGGCGGAGTCAGGAGAGCAAACGAATGATGGACAAGATTCGGGCGGGAATGCTCGTGCTGCCTCGACGCCACAAGCGTGCCTTGCAAGTGGCGGCGGATATTGTGTTGGTGTGGGTGGCGTTGTGGTCGGCATTCGTAGTACGCCTGGGCATTGCCGGGGCGGTTGATCCTATCGTGACCCATGTGTGGTTGTTCATATCCGCACCGATTGTCGCTATCCCAATTTTCATTCGATTCGGATTGTATCGGGCGGTTATGCGCTACTTCGGCAATGATGCGCTTATCACCATTGTAAAAGCCGTTTCCCTATCCGCCCTGCTACTGGCTGCTGTCGTCTACTGGCACAGTAATCATACTGCTGTCGTGCCGCGCTCCATTGTCTTCAACTACTGGTGGTTGAGCCTGGTCATGATTGGCGGGCTTCGTTTGATCATGCGTCAGTATTTTCTTGGGGATTGGTTCGCAGCCAGCCAGCATGTCCCTTTCACCAGCCGAGAAAACGGGCTGACAAAAGTCGCCATTTACGGTGCCGGAGCTGCCGGAAATCAGTTGGTGGCGGCATTACGTATCGGCCGTGTGATGCGGCCGGTCGCATTTATTGACGATGATGCCAGCATCGTTGACAGGACGATTTCGGGGCTTCAGGTGTTCAGGCCGTCTCACATCCAGCGCCTTATCGATTTGACGGGCGCTCAGGAAATACTGCTCGCGATTCCGTCCTCTTCACGTTCCAGGCGTCGTGAAATTCTAGGGTTCCTTGAGGGCTTTCCGTTACACGTGCGAACGGTGCCCGGTTTTATGGACTTGGCCAGCGGTCGTGTCAAAGTCGATGATATTCAGGAAGTGGACATCGCCGACCTACTTGGGCGCGACCCAGTGCCTGCGCAGGAAACCCTTTTGTCGCATTGCATCAGAGGCAAGTCTGTTCTGGTAACGGGCGCGGGGGGGTCTATCGGTTCAGAGTTGTGTCGTCAGATTCTGAGTTTGAAACCAAAGATATTGTTACTTTTCGAACATGGCGAGTTTAATCTTTATAGTATCATGAGCGAACTTGAACAGCGCGTGCAACTCGAGTCGCTACCGATTCGGGTATTGCCGATGCTCGGAACGATACGCAGTCAGAAACAGCTGCTTGATATTATGAAAACTTGGAGTGTCGATACAGTCTATCATGCTGCCGCGTATAAGCATGTGCCCATGGTGGAACATAACATTTCTGAAGGTGTTATGAATAATGTCATCGGCACGTTGAATACTGCGCAAGCTGCGATACAGGCGGGCGTTTCAAATTTTGTATTAGTGTCGACGGACAAGGCTGTTCGACCCACCAATATCATGGGGAGTACCAAGCGTCTTGCAGAGCTCACGCTGCAAGCATTGAGCCGAGAGACGGCACCCGTGCTTTTTGGTAGCGGTAACAATGTAGCTCAGGTCAACAATACCCGCTTTACCATGGTTCGATTTGGCAATGTACTGGGATCTTCAGGTTCGGTCATACCGCTTTTCCATAGTCAGATCAAGTCAGGCGGTCCCATTACCGTTACCCATCCGAAGATTACTCGTTATTTCATGACTATTCCGGAAGCGGCTCAACTGGTCATCCAAGCGGGTTCAATGGGACTAGGGGGGGATGTGTTCGTGCTTGACATGGGGGAGCCGGTTAAAATAGCCGAGTTGGCGGAAAAAATGATCCATCTTTCCGGGTTGAGCGTCTGCTCCGAGCGTAACCCCAATGGTGATATCTCTATCGAATTTACTGGGCTGCGGCCTGGTGAGAAGCTATATGAAGAGTTGCTGATCGGCGACAATGTTGTCGCGACGTCTCATCCGATGATCATGAGCGCCAACGAAGACTACATTGGTTGGGACTTGTTAAAGGGAAAATTGAATGAATTACTTGCGGCTATTGCAGCAGATGATTACGGTAAAGTTCGGCAATTACTTAGGGAAACGGTAGCTGGTTACACTCCGGATGGCGAAATCGTTGACTGGCTGCATCAACAGCGTCGCATGGATCCGTAGCGCTCGAATCTTTTGGCATGTTGCAGCCGCATTGTTAGTTACGATCGTGGTTACGCCCTCTGCGGATTCTGTTCTGTTATCCGGCTACTGTCGGTTCGCCTGTGTCCTCGCTGAAATATGCACTGTTTATTGTTTAGAATTTTATTTTTCCACTAGCATCATAATGACGGTTTTAGTTGAAAAAGTTGTGCGGGGAATTGGTAGAAGTCGGTGGTGGGAATGTTCAGCGTTACCTGAATATGAACTGCCAGATTATAGTGATAAATGTAACGAAGCATATCCGAAAGATTTGGGCGGTTGCGAAGTAATCATGGTGGGCAATTATTGCTGTTTTTTTTTGGTAGTATGAGTGCAACGTCTTTCTGCTACGCTCAAATTGTATTGCACAAGGTGCCGGCGTGCTCTGGAGTAACACTTGTAGCGCGCTTCTCAATTTGTGTTGAATGTTGCCCATGTAGTGGTCAACTCATCCCGGACACGGCTTTGAGTTTTTCTTCAGCTTTCGCCGGAGCCAGTCCATCGTTGAAGTGATAGGGTCGGATCCAGTTGTAGTGGCCCATCAGGTACTGGCTAAGGTCTCGTTGAGCTTGCTGCCCGGTCAGGTAGCCCGTGGGCGGTATCCACTCTGATTCAAGCTGCGAAATACTGGCTCCATCGGCGCATTATCCCAGCAGTTGCCTCGGCGGCTCATACTCTGGCGCATGCGGTAGCGCCACAGTCTCGGGCGGAACTGACGACTGCCATATTGCGATCCCTGGTGGGAGTGAAACAGTAGCCCTTGAGGCTTTCCGCTTTGTTCGTAAGCCACGTCCAGCGCTTTGACCACGAGGTCTGCGTTCGGCTTTTCTGATAAGGCCCAGCCCACCACTCTGCGTGCATAGAGATCCAGGACAACTGCCAGATAATGCCATTTGCCCTGCGCCCAAACGTAAGTGATGTCGCCACGCCAGACCTGATTTGGCGCTTCGACATCAAACGCTCGGTTCAAGATGCTACCACCCGCATACAACAATCTGACATGAGCGGTAGTGCTTGACAGCGGCTTATTAGAGCCGCTTGATTCAAGTATTTGAAGTCAGCATAAATCTATTACCCCTTGCAAGAACACCTTTCGTCGCTCCTTGCGCCCCAGGTGCTGATGCTTCGCTACCTGGAAAGTGTCGATGAAGCGTTTTCTATCTACCTGTGAATGGGCTGTCAACGCGTCATATACCAACGCGTCATATCGTTCTTCCTCAATGAACCCATTAACTTCTCGCAGATAAAAGAATCCGAACTGGAACCCCAAGGTCTCACTCAGATACTCTGCCTCCTGAGCAAAGCAGTTCTCCAGATCAATGGCATACGTCGCGCCTACCCCCTCATTACACATCATCACATTCGCCGCCCACAGGTCCATGTGATAGATGCCAGTGCTGTTCAGAGAAAGCATCAGTTCGAACACCGCACCAATCACCCGCTCAACCTCCTCAGGCTTGGCCAATATCCACTGATAGCCATCGGTGTAGTTCTGCAGCAGCTCAGTGATGATGAAAAAATCATCCATCAAGCCAAAGCGCGACTTGGTATACCCGTACCCCACAACACCCGGCACGCTCGCACCACGACGATGGGCTTCCGCAGTATTGATCAACTCTTCGATCGGCCAGTCGAACATACCGCAACGCTTGCGTGTGCCACGTGCGAGACGGATTTTCTTCGGTAGGGTCTCCAGCACCTGGCGCTTGGCAAAAAGCAGCTGCTCGCCCGCGGGAAGGGGAGCGCTGACCCGTTTAGCTTGGCGCTTCTGGCTCAGTAACTGGGTGAATGCCTCAGTGGTCGATGCACTCACTGGTGTCTTTAGATGAAGCGTCGAGCGCTGATGTTTGAAGGTATACGGAAATCCATCAACCAGCTTGTTCTTCCCTTCGCGCACCGCTGCACATCCCGTGTAAGAGTTTTTCGACGGCCAAAACGGTAACATTTCCTACACATTTTTACATTTCTTTCACATCTTGTTTGAATCCTTTTGACCTTGACTGTGGATCAGTTGTTCTTGAGCCGCTAGGTTTTACAGGCAGCCAAGGAATCGCTGCCCTAGCAAGCTCACACACCAAGGAGTGCCACCGTTATGCGCAATACCTTTCTTGTTTCTCTGCTGCTCGCGCTGCTCAGCGCGTTCTCGCTGCCGTCGTTTGCGGCGGCCACCAAGGCCGCGGGCGACTTGCCAGTCACTACAGTCAGCGCAGCGCTCGCCTCAACCACCGTCAACCTGAACACTGCCGATGCGGCGACACTGCAGTCGTCGCTCGCAGGTATCGGCAAGGCCAAGGCTGAAGCGATCGTGGCCTACCGCGAAGCCAACGGCGCGTTCGAGTCAGTGGATGAGTTGCTGGAGGTGAAGGGGATCGGCCAGGCGCTGATCGAGCGCAACCGGGACAAACTGGCGGTCAAGTGACCTGAGGAGGGGCGGGTCGGGCAATGCTCGATCCGTTTTTATCATCAAATGGCATGGGCCCATCGCCGGCAATGCCGGCGCCTGCAGAAGGCGGGGAAGCGCCACGCTTATCGGTCTTGCGCGTCCTTGGCATCGGCTTCGGCATTGCGCTCATGCACGCGCTTGAGTTGCTCTTCGGTCAAGGGCAGCTTCTTCGCAGTATCACGCAGCATCATCAAGCCACCGACAATCGAGCCGATGGCAACCAGCAAGATCAACCAGGCATACCAGGGCATGAGCTTCTCCTTATCGACGGCGAATGGCGCCGCCTCTGTGATGTTGGACTCGACACGACCGTCGATGGTTCAAGTATAAGAGGCCCACCACCTGGGGGCGAATTCGCGATCACCGGCCCCCATTGGCACTGCGCATCGGCTACAATGCGCGCCGATTTCGACTTGCCCAGAGAGCCTGCCCATGTCCGCCTGTCAGACGCCTATCATCGTCGCCCTGGATTTCCCTACCCGTGACGCCGCCCTGAAACTGGCCGATCAGCTGGACCCCGCGCTGTGTCGGGTCAAGGTCGGCAAGGAGCTGTTCACCAGCAGTGCGTCGGGCATCGTTGAAACCCTGTGTGAAAAGGGCTTCGAAGTGTTCCTGGACCTCAAGTTCCACGATATCCCCAACACCACCGCCATGGCCGTGAAGGCCGCAGCCGAAATGGGCGTGTGGATGGTCAACGTGCACTGCTCTGGCGGCCTGCGCATGATGGCGGCCTGTCGCGACGTGCTGGACCAGCGCAGCGGGCCACAGCCGCTGTTGATCGGTGTGACCGTGCTGACCAGCATGGAGCGTGAAGACCTCGCCGGTATTGGCCTGGACATCGAGCCGCAGGAGCAGGTGCTGCGACTGGCCGCCCTGGCCGAGAAGGCCGGCATGGACGGCCTGGTGTGCTCTGCCCTGGAAGCCCCGGCCCTGAAGGCCGCGCACCCGTCGTTGCAGCTGGTGACTCCGGGCATTCGTCCTGCCGGCAGCGCCCTGGACGATCAGCGTCGTATCCTTACCCCGCGCCAGGCGCTGGACGCCGGCTCCGACTACCTGGTAATCGGTCGCCCGATCAGTCAGGCGGCTGACCCTGCTCAAGCGCTGGCTGCAGTGGTAGCCGAAATTCGCGGCTAAGCGACTCGGTTTTTCGCCAGCAAGGCTGGCTCCTACAAGGAGGAGCCGGCCTTGCTGGCGAAGGCGTTCCCCTTATACCTTCAACACCAGCTTGCCAAAGTTTTCCCCGCTGAACAGCTTCAGCAGCGCTTCGGGAAAGGTCTCCAGCCCCTCGACAACATCCTCCTTGCTCTTAAGCTTGCCGCTGGCCAGCCAGCCGGCAATTTCGTTGCCTGCGGTGCCGTACTTGGCCACATGGTCCATCACCACGAAACCTTCCATGCGCGCGCGGTTTACCAGCAGCGACAGGTAGTTGGCCGGGCCCTTGACCGCCTGCTTGTTGTTGTACTGGCTGATGGCACCACAGATCACCACCCGCGCCTTGAAATTCAGGCGACTGAGCACTGCATCGAGGATGTCCCCGCCGACGTTGTCGAAGTACACATCCACCCCTTTTGGGCACTCGCGCTTGAGTCCCTCCAGTACGTCTTCGGCCTTGTAGTCGATAACCCCGTCAAAGCCCAGTTCATCGACCAGGTAGCGGCATTTCTGCTCGCCGCCGGCAATCCCGACCACACGACAGCCCTTGAGCTTGGCGATCTGCCCGGCAATGCTGCCGACCGCTCCCGCTGCACCCGAGATCACCACGGTTTCGCCCGTCTTGGGCTCACCCACTTCCAGCAGGGCAAAGTAGGCCGTCATTCCCGTCATGCCCAGGGCGGAGAGATAACGTGGCAACGGTACCAGCCTAGGGTCGACCTTATGCAGGCCCTTGGGCTCGCCAATGAAGTAATCCTGTACACCAAGGGCTCCGCTCACCGTATCACCCACGGCATAGTCAGGATGCCTGGACGCCACCACTTCACCGACACCCAGTGCGCGCATGACCTCGCCGATACCTACAGGCGCAATGTAGGACTTGCCCTCGTTCATCCACCCGCGCATGGCCGGGTCCAGCGACAGGTACAGGTTCTTCATCACTACCTGTCCCTCGACAGGCTCGCTCACAGGCACGGTTTCAAAGGTAAAGTCATCACGTGTCACTGCCCCGGTGGGGCGCTTGGCAAGCAGGAAGCGGCGGTTGGTACTGTCAGTCATGGCAAGGTTCTCTCTGGAAGGCAAACCCTGTTGATAGGCCTGCATCGGCAAATCGGCAAGGTCCAGCCTTGTGGCGAATGGCGATTGATCCATCTGGATGATTGAGCCTAGCAGCTAAAATCACCCGGTTCGATGGTGTGTTCACTGCGTGCCTGATGATGCTGCCCAGGAGCCACCGCCGATGACTAGACTCCCGCCATTGTCCTCACTACGTTGCGGGAGTTATCGATGAGCATGACTTTTTCCGGCCAGGTTGCCCTGGTCACCGGGGCCGGCGCCGGCATCGGCCGGGCCACGGCGCTGGCATTCGCCGCACAAGGCCTGAAGGTCGTGGTGGCAGACCTGGACGTCGCCGGTGGCGAACACACGGTCGGGTTGATTCAGGCCGCCGGCGGCCAGGCACTGTTCGTACCTTGCAACGTTACCCGCGAGCAGGACGTGCAGCAGTTGATGGCGCGCACTGTCGAGGCATACGGTCGTCTGGACTACGCCTTCAACAATGCCGGTATCGAGATCGAGCAGGGGCGCCTGGCCGACGGCAGCGAAGCCGAGTTCGATGCGATCATGGGCGTCAACGTCAAGGGCGTGTGGCTGTGCATGAAGCACCAGTTGCCACTGATGCTCGCCCAGGGCGGCGGTGCGATCGTCAACACCGCATCGGTCGCCGGCCTGGGGGCTGCGCCCAAGATGAGCATCTACAGCGCATCCAAGCATGCCGTGATCGGGCTCACCAAGTCGGCCGCCATCGAGTACGCCAAGAAACTGATCCGGGTGAATGCGGTGTGCCCGGCGGTGATCGACACCGACATGTTCCGTCGTGCCTACGAGGCCGATCCACGCAAGGCTGAATACGCCGCCGCCATGCACCCGGTCGGCCGCGTGGGCAAGGTCGAGGAAGTCGCTGCAGCGGTCCTGTACCTGTGCAGCGACGGTGCGGCATTCACCACTGGCCAGGCTCTGGCAATCGATGGTGGTGCCACCGCTATCTAGCGGGTGGGGCAGGGGAGGGCCAGGCCCTCCCGTGTCGATCAGGCAGCCTTGCGCCAGTTCAGGATCATCAGCGTCAGTACCCCCGCCACAATCCCCCAGAACGCCGAGCCGATCGAGAACAGGGTAAAGCCCGAGGCCGTGACCATGAATGTGATCAAGGCCGCCTCGCGCTCCCTGGCCTCGCTCATCGCCACCGTCAGACCGTTCATGATCGAGCCGAACAGCGCCAGTGCGGCAATCGACAGCACCAGCTCCTTGGGCAACGCGGCGAACAGTGCCGCCAGGGTGGCGCCGAACACGCCGGCAATACCATAGAAAATCCCGCACCAGACCGCCGCGGTGTACCGCTTGCTCGGATCTTCATGGGCATGCGGCCCGGTACAGATCGCGGCGCTGATGGCCGCCAGGTTGATGCCGTGCGAGCCGAACGGGGCCAGCAGCAGCGAGGCCAGGCCCGTCACTGAAATCAGCGGCGAGGCAGGTACCTGGTACCCGTCCGCACGCAGCACCGCCACACCCGGCATGTTCTGTGAAGTCATCGCCACCACGAACAGGGGGATGCCGATGCTGATGGTCGCGGCCAGCGAGAACGACGGCGTGGTCCATACCGGTGTCGCCACCTCCAGGTGGAAGCCGCTGAAGTCCAGCAACCCCATCACTGCGGCGATCGCGGTGCCTACCACCAGCGCGGTCAGTACCGCATAGCGCGGCGACAGCCGCTTGATCAGCAGGTAGCTGAAGAACATCCCCAGCACCAGGGCGGTCCGATGCTGGGCTGCAACAAAGATCTCGCTGCCGATCTTGAACAGAATGCCGGCCAGCAGGGCCGCGGCCAGCGATGCCGGAATGCGCCGGACCAGGCGTTCGAAACTGCCTGTGAGCCCGCAGATCACCACCAGTACGGCGCAGGTGATGTAGGCGCCGATTGCCTCGCCATAGCTCACGCCGCCCAGGCTGGTGATCAGCAAGGCTGCGCCGGGGGTCGACCAGGCGACCGTGATGGGCGTGCGATAACGCAGTGAAAGGCCAATGCTGCATACCGCCATGCCGATCGACAGCGCCCAGATCCACGAGGAAATCTGCGCGGTGGTCAGGCCGGCCGCCTGGCCCGCCTGGAACATCAGCACCAGCGAGCTGGTATAGCCCGTGAGCATGGCAATGAAACCGGCGACCACCGCCGAGGGGGAGGTGTCGGCCAGCGGACGCATTGGCGCAGAGGTGGCGTCAGGCATGCAGTAATCCTTGTGCGGGTGTAAGCGGGTTTTTCAGACTACGCTGCGATAGGGCGAGTTTTGCCATACAGCAACCATTGCATTTAACCGTACAGTCGCCAACTATGGACGGCGGTTTCGTTTCAGCTTTGGAGAGGGGGGAACAATGTACAAGGTCTACGGGGATTACCAGTCGGGCAACTGCTACAAGGTCAAGCTGATGTTGCACTTGCTTGATATTCCGTACATATGGTGTCCCGTGAACATCCTCAATGGCGAGACCGAGCGCCCTGAGTTTCTGGTCAAGAACCCTAACGGAAAAGTGCCGGTGCTGGAGTTGGAGGACGGCAGTTATCTGTGGGAGTCCAACGCCATTCTTAACTACCTCGCCGAAGGTAGCCTGTTCCTGCCGAGTGAACCGCGTTTACGTACGCAAGTGCTGCAGTGGCAGTTCTTCGAGCAGTACAGCCATGAGCCCTACATTGCCGTGGCACGTTTCATCCAGTTCTACCTGGGCATGCCCGAAGATCGCGTCGATGAATACAAGTCGTTGCAGAAGGGCGGGCACAAGGCGCTGAAGGTGATGGAGAAACAGTTGCAGGAAACGCCCTACCTGGTCGGTGACAAGTACTCGATTGCCGATGTGGCGTTGTATGCCTACACCCATGTGGCCCACGAAGCCGGCTTCCTGCTGGATGATTACCCGAAGATTCGCGCCTGGCTGGAACGCGTGGCCTCGCATGAGCGGCATGTGCCCATGATCGATTGATGGTGTTTTGCCGGCAGGGAGCAGCCCTGCCGGCCAAGCGCTGTCAGACCGCCGAGAACCGCTGGTTCAGGTAATCGATGATCACCTTGGACTCGTACATCCAGGTGGTCTTGCCGTCTTCCTCGATGCGCAGGCACGGCACCTTGATCTTGCCGCCTTGCTCCAGCAGGGCCTGGCGATCCTGTTCGTTGTTCTTCGCGTCACGCAGTGCCACCGGCACGTTCAGGCGGTGCAGTGTGCGGCGGGTCTTCACGCAGAAGGGGCAAGCGTGAAACTGATACAGGCTCAGCCCCTTGGCCTGCTGCTCGACATTCGCCTGGGCGGCCGCATCACGCTTGAGCTTGCTCGGGCGGCTGACCCAGTCGAGGAAGACGATCAGCTGGCCAAGGCCAACCCGCAGTGCTTTGACGATCATGGCAACTCCTCACAATGAAAAAAGCCGACCTGGGCAGGTCGGCTCGCAGAACCTCGGCCGATTACTTGATCAGGCTGAGGAACTCGCTGCGGGTGGCAGCATTGTCGCGGAAGGCGCCGAGCATCACCGAGGTGATCATCGACGAATTCTGTTTTTCCACACCGCGCATCATCATGCACATGTGCTTGGCTTCGATCACCACGGCCACGCCCAGCGCGCCGGTCACCTGCTGAACCGCCTCGGCGATCTCGCGGCTGAGGTTTTCCTGGATCTGCAGGCGGCGAGCGTACATGTCGACGATGCGCGCCACCTTGGACAGGCCCAGCACCTTGCCGCTCGGGATATAGGCGACATGCGCCTTGCCAATGAACGGCAGCATGTGGTGTTCGCACAGCGAGTACAGCTCGATGTCCTTGACCAGGACCATTTCACTGTTGTCGGAGCTGAACAAGGCGCCGTTGGTCACCTCTTCCAGGGTTTGGTCGTAGCCGCGGCAAAGGTACTTCATGGCCTTCGCAGCCCGCTTGGGCGTATCGAGCAGGCCCTCGCGGGAAACATCCTCGCCGAGTTGGCCGAGAATCGCGGTGTAGTGCTGTTCCAGGGACATGGATCTACCTGTGGGATTTATCGCAAAAGCGAAGGGTACGGCGGCTGTGACGGCGCTGCAAGCGCGGCGTTACTCGTCACGCCCTTCAAGCATGGTCCGCTTGAGCATGACATACACCGCGCCAGTGCCGCCGTGACGCGCCTGGCACGAGGTAAAACCCAGTACCTGGGCATGCTGGCGCAGCCAGGTGTTGACGTGGCTCTTGATCATCGGACGCTTGCCATCGAGCCGCACCGCCTTGCCGTGGGTGACTCGCACGCAGCGCACCTCGAAGCGCGTGGCCTCTGCCAGGAATGCCCAGAGGGTCTCGCGGGCTTTCTCCACGGTCATGCCGTGCAGGTCCAGGCTGCCTTCGAAACCGATCTGGCCAAGCTTGAGCTTGCGCATCTGGCTTTCCTGCACGCCATCGCGGCTCCAGTGCAGGTCGTCTTCCGGGCCCACGTCGATGACGAACTGATCGGACAGGCCGTCGATCACCGTCTGGTCGCTGCGCACGGTCGCGGCCTGGCGCAGGCTGGCCAGTTGCTTGCGGTCGGCCTTGGGTTTGCCGGTGTCGGCGCGATCATGCCGGATCGGCTTGACGCCGTGCATCTGGCTCTTGAACAGGGAAAAATCGTCGTCTTGCATGTAAGCCTCCGCCTGGGCGGCGCAGTTTACGCGACTCCCCACAGGGTTGCAGTCAATCGTGTTTCTTCATCAGGTGCGGCGACAGGTTAAGCCCCCTGGCACGGCGCAGGCGCAGCCGGCTGCGGCGCCAGGACCAGACGCCCAGGTACAGCGACAGCAAGCCCAGGCCCAGCACCACGGCAGCGCCGGGACGGTTGTTGTTGAGCTCGCCCAGCGCCTCGGCATGGCCCAGCAGGCCAGCGACGCCGGCCATGGTCAGGAGCACGCCGAGTATCGCCAGCAGTGCCGAGAACGCCGTGGCCAGGCGTGCGCCCCAATTGCGTTGTTCGCGGTGACGCAGGCGCCTGGCGTCGAAACTGGATAACTTCATTCCGACTTTCCTCAAAGGGTATCCGGGGTTGGACCCGAACGCCCCAGAGTGGTTCCACTTGCCTGTCGGGTGGTCAGATCAGGCTGTTGACGGGTGCGACACAGGCAAAGTTGTCGGCCATGATCGCCATTTCGCTCTGCTGGATCTGTGCGGCCGGGATCACGCCGTCCTTGAACGGCAGGTCGCGGGTGGCGCAGCCGTCTTCGACCAGGGTGCAGCGATAGCCGTAGTCCTTGGCGCGGCGCACGGTGGTGCTGACGCTGGAGTGGCTCATGAAGCCGCACACGATCAGGTCCAGGTGGCCGTACTTCTGCAGCGTCTCGTGCAGGGTGGTGTTCTTGAAGGCGTTGGGCATGCGTTTTTCGATGACGACTTCATCGCCCTGCGGCTCCAGGCCCGGGATCCACTCGCCGCGCGAGCCCTGTGGGTCGAACAGGCCACCCACGGTGCCCAGGTGGCGCACATGCACCACGGGCCGGCCGGCCTTGCGTGCAGCCTCGAGCAGTTTGCCGATGTTGGCCACCGCTTCGTCCATGCCCGACAGCGCCAGGGGCCCGCTCAGGTACTCCTTTTGCGCATCGATAATCACCAGGCTGGCGTTGCTCAGCTTGGCCGGCGGATAACCGCGACCGCTGAGGTGGAACATCGTCGTTGGAACGGACATCAGGGGCTCCTTTGGATAGGGCTTTTCACCTATTGTCCCCTGCTTGGCGACTTATGTGAATGGCTTAGCGTGCATGCGGCGTGGATAGCGGCCTGCAGGCATGAGCACAATTGCGGCCAGAGGCGTATTGGCGGGCCCATTTGTGTTCCAGGCTGTTAGAATTGCCGGTCGTCTTTAAAGGAGTCTGCCCGTGATCACTTCCCGCCTGCGCACCCTGCGCGACCACATCCGTTGGGCTGTCAGCCGTTTTCATGAGCAGGGGCTGTTTTTCGGGCATGGCGCCGACAATGCCTGGGACGAGGCACGCCTGCTGGTGCTGGGTTCGGTGCATCTGCCATGGGAAGTGGCCGACGCCTATCTCGATTGCCGTCTTGAAGATGACGAGCTGGTCAAGCTGCAGCGCCTGCTCAAGCGACGTATCGAAGAACGCGTGCCGACCGCGTACCTGCTTGGCGAGGCGTGGTTCTGTGGCATGTCGTTCATCGTCGACGAGCGCGTGCTGATCCCGCGCTCCCCCATCGGCGAACTGATCGAAAAACGCTTCGAGCCATGGCTGGCTGCCGAACCCGCGCGCATTCTCGACCTGTGTACCGGCTCCGGCTGCATCGGCATCGTCAGCGCCGACGTGTTCCCCGAGGCCGAGGTGGTGCTGGCCGACCTGTCGTTCGAGGCGTTGGAAGTGGCCAACCAGAACATCGAGCGCCATGGTCTTGAAGAACGTGTATTCACCGTGCAGGGCGATGGGTTCGAGGGGTTGCCGGGGCAGCGTTTCGACCTGATCCTGTCGAACCCGCCGTATGTCGATGCCGAGGATTTCGCCGACATGCCCCAGGAGTACCACCACGAGCCGGAGTTGGGCCTGGCCTGCGGCAATGACGGTCTGGACCTGGTACGGCGCATGCTGGCCGAGGCGGCGGATCACCTGACCGAGAAGGGCCTGCTGATCGTCGAGGTCGGCAACAGCCAGGTGCATGTCGAGCAGTTGTACCCGGAGGTGGATTTCGCCTGGCTGGAGTTCGAACGTGGCGGGCACGGGGTGTTCATGCTCACGGCCGAACAATGCCGGCAGCATCAGGCGCTGTTTGCTTCGCGGGTGTAAGGGATACAGGTTTCAAGCCTGTCGCGGGTCAAGCCCGCCCCAACAGGGCCGCATTGCCGTGTTGGGGCGGGCTTGACCCGCAACGCTTTCAGCGGTTGGTGGCAATCCAGATCAGCAGCCCGGCCTGGAACACCGCAAAGGCCACCAGGCAGGTGATGGTGAAGCGCAACCCGCTGTCTTCGCGGCGGTACTTGTTGACCCGCTCATCGCGCTCGCGCAGTTGTGCTTCCTTCTCCTGCAGGTTCTGTTCGGCCTGCTGCAGCATGCCCGCAGCATCCAGGATGTCTACCTTCTGTACCTTGTCGGTATTCCAGCCACCCTTGAGCTGACCTGCCTGGACTTCCACGCAGCGCCCCTTCAGGTGCTGCGCATCGGCGTACTCGACCTCCAGGCCATGGCTGCGCAGCACCTGGTCGCGGCGCAGGCGTGTGTCTTCGTTGAGTGCGTCCTTGTTGGCCAGGGCCATGCCCTCGACCCGGTAGTGCGACCACTTGCGCTGTACCCAGTGCACCGCCTGCGACAACAGGAAGCGCCCCAGGCCACGGCTGACCGGCTCGATCTGCAAGCCACTGTCGGGGCCGATCTTGATCTGGTGCAACTCATGGTCCACCCAGATATCCAGGCGATTCTGCTCCTTGCGCACCTTCTGCCCAGGCAGGCGCACTTCCATGCGCAGCAGGCTGTGGGTCTTGTTGTGCCGTTCGGCATAACCGTACTGCACGAAGCGCAGCGGCCGCGCGCCGGTGTTGCGGTCGGTGGGCTGCGGGGACAGGCGCAGCATCTGGAAATGCTCGGGCACAACGTCCGCCCAGGGCAGCGGGGCCGCTTCCGGGGCTGGCGATTCGTCGGTCGCGTCTGGGGCGTCCTGGGGGGTGGCTTCAGTCATCACGGCGGTCCTTTTGTGCACAGCAGGCGGGTCGCAAGGGCGACGCCTGCACCGGCTTATCGGCCGCTTTGCGCAAGACTGGAGACACAATTTGCGCCAATTCGCTTCATGCCGCCGGCAATCGACGAATGAACTCGACGATCCGCTCGCCCAGGGCACTGGCCAGGGGCAGCTCGGGGTTGTTGTAGCTGTCGCGCTGCTGGCTCATGGCACGCGGGCTGATGCGCAGCATGTGGTTCATGCCGTCGATCAGTGCCAGTTCGGCGTCCGGCTTGGCAGCGTGCAGGCGCTCGGCATCCTCGACCTCGACCTGGACGTCGTTGCGCCCCTGCACGATCAACGCCGGCAAGTGGAGGCGGGCGAAGGCGGCGGCCGGGTCCTGGCGAAACAGCGAGATCAGGTACGGCTGCACGCTGGGGCGAAACACGTCGCGCAGGTGCAGCGGTACCTGGGTGCTGGGCTGGCCGGCCTTGAGCTGCTCGATCAGGCGTACGGCCTGGGCTCGCTCGGTCGCCGGCAGGCGTTCACCCAGTTGCTCGCGCAGTACCTGATCGACCGGGCGCCCGCTGCCTGCCACTGAAATTACCGCGCTGGCGCCGGCCTGTTCGGCCGCGAGGCTGGCGATCAGTGCGCCCTCGCTGTGACCCAGCACGATCAGCGGGCCAAAGCGAGGGTCGGCCTTGAGCAGATGGCCCCAGGCAACGGCATCGGCCACATAGCGCTCGACGCTGAGGTTGCGTTCGTCGGGGGTTGCCGCGCGGCTGGCGGCCACCCCGCGCTTGTCGTAGCGCACGCTGGCAATGCGGTTGTTGGCCAGCAGCAGGGCCAGGCGCTTGAGGTTGTCGATACGTCCGCCGGCGGGATTGTTGCCGTCACGGTCGGTGGGGCCGGAGCCGGCGATGATCAGCACCACCGGTGGCGGCGTGTCGCTGCGCGGCAACAGCAGGCTGCCCTGCAGGGTGCCGTCGTCGGTCACCAGGCTGATCGGTCGTTGCAGTACCGTGGGGGCAGCAGCCTGGGCCAGGCCGGTAAACAGGAGGAACAACAGGGCGAACGTGCGCAGCATCATCAGGCCATTAGCGAGGAGGTGGCGTTTTGACTCGTCCGGCGGCATTAGGTTCGCGCCCGGAGGTGATCTAAGGGTATACCCTGCGTATACTGGTTGGCCTTGTTACCATCCAGTTAAAAATCAGGCTGAACGCGGAGCGCCCTGCATGTCCGGCAATACCTACGGCAAGCTGTTCACTGTCACTACCGCTGGCGAAAGCCATGGTCCGGCGCTGGTCGCCATTGTCGATGGCTGCCCTCCGGGCCTGGAGCTTTCGCTGGCCGATCTTCAGCACGACCTGGACCGGCGCAAGCCCGGTACCAGCCGGCACACCACTCAGCGCCAGGAGCCCGACGAGGTCGAGATTCTCTCTGGCGTGTTCGAGGGCCGTACCACCGGCTGCGCCATCGGCCTGCTGATTCGCAACACCGACCAGAAGTCCAAGGACTACTCGGCGATCAAGGACCTGTTCCGCCCGGCCCACGCCGACTACACCTATCACCACAAGTACGGCGAGCGCGACTACCGTGGCGGCGGCCGCAGCTCGGCCCGTGAAACCGCGATGCGCGTGGCTGCCGGTGCCATCGCGAAGAAGTACCTGGCCACCCAGGGCATCCGCATCCGCGGCTACATGAGCCAGCTGGGTCCTATCGAAATCCCGTTCAAGACCTGGGAGTCGGTGGAGCACAACGCCTTCTTCAGCCCCGACCCGGACAAGGTGCCGGAGCTGGAGGCCTACATGGACCAGCTGCGCCGTGACCAGGACTCGGTGGGTGCCAAGATCACCGTGGTCGCCGAAGGCGTGATGCCCGGCCTGGGCGAGCCGATCTTCGACCGCCTCGACGCCGAGCTGGCCCATGCGCTGATGAGCATCAACGCGGTCAAGGGCGTGGAGATCGGTGCCGGCTTCGACAGCGTGGCCCAGCGCGGCACCGAACACCGTGACGAACTCACCCCCGAAGGGTTCCTCAGCAACAATGCCGGCGGCATCCTGGGGGGCATCTCCTCGGGGCAGCCGATCATTGCGCACCTGGCACTCAAGCCGACCTCCAGCATCACCACCCCGGGCCGTTCCATCGATGTGGATGGCAACCCGGTGGAGGTCATCACCAAGGGCCGTCACGACCCCTGCGTCGGCATCCGTGCCACCCCTATCGCCGAGGCGATGATGGCCATCGTGCTGATGGATCACCTGCTGCGCCACCGCGGCCAGAACGCCGATGTGCGGGTAGCCACCCCGGTGCTGGGCCAGCTGTAGTGCACCTGCCCGACGTCGACGCCACGGCCCGCTGAGCCGTGGCGCCGATTCCCTACTGGCGGCTGTCCAGCTTCTACCTGTTCTATTTCGCCTTGCTGGGTTCGACAGCGCCGTTTCTGGCGCTGTATTTCGATCACCTGGGGTTTTCCAGCGCGCGCATCGGCGAGTTGGTGGCCATCCCCATGCTGATGCGCTGCGTGGCACCGAACCTGTGGGGCTGGTTGGGCGATCGCAGCGGCCAGCGCCTGCTGATCGTGCGTCTGGGGGCCTTGTGCACCCTGGCCAGCTTTTCGTTGATCTTCGTGGCCAAGAGCTACGCCTGGCTGGCGCTGGTAATGGCCCTGCACGCGTTCTTCTGGCATGCGGTACTGCCGCAGTTCGAGGTCATCACCCTGGCCCACCTGCAAGGTCAGACTGCGCGCTACAGCCAGGTGCGGCTGTGGGGGTCGATCGGTTTCATCCTCACCGTGGTGGCCCTGGGGCGATTGTTCGAATGGTTGAGCCTGGACATCTACCCGGTGGCGCTGGTGGCGATCATGGCCGGCATCGTGCTGGCCAGCCTGTGGGTGCCCAATGCCCAGCCGCCAGGCCAGCACGAGCGCAGCGATGGTGGCGGCTTTCTCAGGCAACTGGCCAGCCCTGGCGTGGCCGCGTTCTACGTGTGCGTGGCATTGATGCAGTTGAGTCACGGCCCGTATTACACCTTTCTCACCCTGCACCTGGAGCGCCTGGGCTATGCCCGCGGCACCATCGGCATGTTGTGGGCGCTGGGGGTGGTGGCCGAGGTGCTGATGTTCCTGGCCATGAGCTGGATCCTGGCGCGGTTCTCGTTGCGTCGGGTGCTGTTGGCGAGCCTCTTACTGGCGGCCTTGCGCTGGTGGCTGCTGGGGACCTTTGCCGAGTATCCGGGCGTGCTGCTGTTCGCCCAGTTGCTGCACGCCGCCACGTTCGGCAGTTTTCACGCGGCCGCCATCGCCTTCGTGCAGCGCAGCTTCGGCGCTCGCCAGCAGGGCCAGGGGCAGGCGCTGTATGCGGCCCTGGCCGGTACCGGCGGTGCGCTGGGTGCCCTGTATTCGGGCTACAGCTGGAACGCCCTGGGCGCCACCATCACCTTTAGTATTGCCAGCGTCGCGGCGCTGGTCGCAGCCGTTATCATTGCGTTTCGAATGACAGAGGAAAAGGCCCCATGAGCAGCCTGAGCGTGTTTCACCAGTCCACCCCGGACATTCCCAACAAGGTGCTGACCCACCTTGAAGACATCGCCGCGACACTGGCCGAGCAGGGGATAAGGTTCGAGCGCTGGACGGCGCAGTCGCCTGTGCAGGCCGATACTGGCCAGGCCGGTGTGCTGGCCGCCTACCAGGTGCAGATCGACCGGCTGCAACATGAAGGCGGATACCGCGCCGTCGACGTGATCAGCGCCAGTGGCGATCCGATGAGCGAACTGCTGGACGAACATGTGTATTCGGATGACCTGGTGCGTTTCTTCGCAGCCGGGCGCAGCCTGGTCAGCGTGCGGGCAGGGGAGTACGTGCATGCGGTGGTGTGCGAGAAGGGAGATCTGATCATGGTGCCGGCGGGGTTGCGGGTATGGATCGATGGCGGGGACAACCCGCACTTCGTGGCGGTGCGACTGTTCAATCGGCCTGAAGGGGTAGTGGCGCAGTTCACGGGGGAGAAGCTGGCCGAGCGTTACGCGCGATTGGACGATTGATCACGCCGAGGCCACTGGCTTGCAAGCCAGCGCTCACAGGAACCAAGGTGATCCTGTGGGCACTGGCTTGCCAGCAAAGGCCGCTACGCAATTCAGCGATAGGTCGGTAGTGCGAACCGCTGTTGGCTTTGCAGCATCGAGATCACCGGCAGCTCGCTGGCCTGCTCGGCCAGGTCGCGGCGGATCGCGCTGATCGCCCACGACAGTTGCTCGGCACTGTGCAGCTGGCCATACGAAATCGAGCGCTTGACCTGTTTGCCGTCGGCGGCGCGCAACGTCAGCAGTACACCGCCATCAGGGCGAGCCTGGGTGGTGACGTCGTAGGCGGAAAATACCGAGGCGAATTTTTGCTGGATGAGGTCCATATCAGCTCCTGACTGTTGTGTGGCAGACATGAAGTGATAGGTGCAGCGACCGTGCCAGTTTTCCTTGATTAAAAAAAGCTTATAAAACAATGACTTAAAGTTGTCGTGCGCAATGGGTGCCGTGCATTCTGCATGGTCGTGCAATTTGCACAGTGCATTTTGCAGTGCCTTGCGGCCAATAGATTCGCTCTGTCGACCTGATGGGATTTGCGAGGTTGACCCAAAGCCTTCCCTGACAAAGACTTGGGCTCTACCGCAGCCAGGAGGTTCCCGATGACCGACCACCCAACCCCCACCCCGATGAACGACGATGAAGCCGCAGCCTTTGCCGAAGAAGTGTTCGATCGGGCGCGCAAGGGGGACGCCGACATGCTTGGCCGTCTGCTGGAGAAGGGCCTGCCGGTCAACCTTCGCAATGGCAACGGCGACACGCTGCTGATGCTTGCCAGCTACCACGGCCACCTTGAGGCGGTGAGGGTGCTGCTTGAGCACGGCGCAGACCCGCAGATTGCCAATGACAAGGGCCAGTTGCCGATTGCCGGTGCCGCTTTCAAGGGCAACCAGGCGATGATCGAGCTGCTGGTGGAGAAGGGCGCGCTGATCGATGGAGCGTCTGCCGATGGCCGTACCGCGCTGATGCTGGCCGCGATGTTCAACCGCACCTCCATCGTCACCTACCTGCTCGGCAAGGGCGCGAACCCCAATCACCGCGACGCGCAGGGCGCCACCGCACTGGTTGCCGCGCAAACCATGGGCGCACCCGACACCGTCGCCCAGTTGCAGGCGCTGGCCGGCTAACTGCCAGGGGGCTTTTGCGGCTATCCTTGGCGACTTTTTTCGCCTCGCAGGGCCCCCGCATGAAAAACCAACTGGTCGAACTCATCGGCAAAATCAGCTCCGGCTGCCTTCCGGACGCCGAAATCGAGCGCATCGCCGACGAAGCTGCGCAGGCCTATGCCGACCCGCAGGCGTTCCTGGCGGCCAACCCCGACATCAACTACGACGACACCTTCCCGATCCCGCTGGGGGAGTGGGTGGTGATCGGCAGCCTGCCCGATACCGTGCTGTTCCAGGCCGACACCTACAGTGACCTGTTCCAGCAGATCACCGACTCGTTCGGCAAGGACGTTGCCTTCAACATCAAGCCCAAGCAACTGGTCAAGGTCGAGCCGCTCACGGCACTCAACCGCATCCAGGTGCAGATGGGCAGCATGAACAAGGAAAACGGCGGCTACACCCTGGTCAACATCAGCCACTTGCTGGACGACGAATTGCAGATGGTGCTGGTGTACGGCAACGACGTGCCGCGGGTGCTGGAGCTGTGCGCCGAGGTCGGCATCGCCGCGGCGCCTTCCCTGGAGGCGCTGCGGGTCGCGGTACACGTCTAGCCCAGCGCGGTATCCAGGAACATCATCACCGCGAAGCCGCCCATCAGGCCCAGGGTGGCCGAGGTCTGGTGGCCATTGCGGTGGGTTTCGGGGATCACCTCGTGGGATACCACGAAAATCATCGCCCCGGCCGCCAGGCCCATGCTCACCGGGTAGGCGATGGCAAAACCGGTGGAAATGCCCAGGCCGATCACTGCCCCGATCGGCTCCATCAGCCCCGAGCCGACCGCCACCAGCGCAGCCTTGAGGTTGGACAGGCCGGTGGCGCGCAACGCCAGTGCCACGGCCAGGCCTTCGGGAATGTCCTGGATGGCGATGGCGGTGGTCAGCGGCAGGCCCACGTTGAGGTCGCCGTTGGCAAAGCCCACGCCGATGGCCATGCCCTCGGGCAGGTTGTGCAGGGTGATCGCCAGCACGAACAGCCACACCCGGTTGATGCGTTCCGACTGTGGGCCGCAGGGGCCGGTGCTTTCGTGCTCATGGGGTGTGAAGCGGTCCAGGCCCAGCATCAGCAGCACCCCCAGGCCCATGCCGACCACCACGGTCAAGGCCGCGAAAGGGCCGTTGCCGGTGATTTCACGCGCAGCCTCCAGGCCCGGCAGAATCAGCGAAAACGAACTGGCGGCGAGCATCATGCCGGCGGCGAAGCCGAGCATCACATCCTGCGAGCGGGCGCTGACGTCGCGCAGCACCACCGCCAGCACCGCGCCCAGCGCCGTGGCGCCAAACCCTGCCAGGCCGCCGAGCAGGGCCATGTGCAGGTTGTCCTTGTTGTCGCCGTGCACCGCGTTCCAGGCACTGGCGACCAGCAGGCCGAGCACGGCGAGCAGGCTCAGGGCCAGGCCGGCACTGAGCCATGGGGTGGCCTGAACCTGGTGCAGCCAGGCGCTGCGCAGGGAGGTCGGGTTGGCGTTGGCGGAGCTTTGGGCGGGTGGCATGGAGGCCTCTGTGGTACGGAGTCGATCAATCGAGTGTAATCACTGGGCGGCGTGTGCGACGAGCGGTTCGCCGCTATGGGGCCGATAGCCAGCTACGCTGAAGGCAGGTTCAATCATGGGAGTATCACCATGGGGTCGACGTTCAATGGGTTGGTGGGGCTGGTCATTCTGGCGCTGGATATCTGGGCGATCATCAACGTGATCAAGAGCGGCGCCAGTGGCGGGGCCAAGGTGCTGTGGATCCTGCTGATCCTGCTGCTGCCGGTGCTGGGCCTTATCATCTGGGCGATTGCCGGGCCACGGGGCAACGTTAGGCTGTAGCGCCAGTCCAGGCTCTTGTGGGCGTGGGCCTGCCCGGCGATGCGGCGGCTCAGATCAACCAGGCGCCCTCAAGCTGCAACAACTGCTGCTTGCGCTCCAGGCCACCTGAAAACCCGGTCAGGCTGCCGTCGCTGCCAATCACCCGGTGGCACGGCACGATTACCGCCACCGGGTTGGCGCCGTTGGCCGTGCCTACCGCGCGTATCGCCTTCGGCCGCCCGACTCGCTGCGCCAGTTGTGCATAGCTGGTGGTGGTGCCATACGGAATCTGCTGCAGCGCCCACCACACCGCACGTTGAAATTCGGTACCCCGTGGCGCCAGGGGCAGTTCGAAACGCTGGCGCCGACCTTCGAAATACTCGTCGAGCTGTCGCGCCACCGTATCCAGCTGCGCGCCCGCCGGCTGCCAGCTTTCGGCCAGTTGCCAGGGGTGGGCGCTGTCCATGTGCAGCAGGTGCAGACCTTGTTCATCACCGGCCAGCAGCAACTGGCCGATAGGGCTGGGGTGGTAGCGAAAGTACATGGTGAGTGGCTCCGGGCATGTCTGGCCCACACGATACCCGAACACTGAGCTATTGTTCGAGGCGCGGTTTTCAACATAATTTTCACATTCGATTGCTGACAATCCGCGCGCGAATTTCCGTTCGTCCAAGGGCCACGCAATGTCCCGGCCCTCATAAAAATCTGAACCCTAGGGATCTTCCTGTCCATGGCTAACACGGATGCCTTGAGTCATCAGCGAGCCGCTTCGCGCCCGTTGCTGCAACCAACGCTCAAATCACACCTCGCCTATACCTTGCTGTGCGGCCTGGTGATCATGCTGATGCTGAGCCTCGTGCGCCTGGCGCTGCTGCTCTACAACAGCGACATGATCGGCGACACCCCGCTCTCGACCGTCGCTGAAGGCTTTCTCAACGGCCTGCGCTTCGACCTGCGCGTGGTGGTATACCTGAGCATTCCGCTGCTGCTGGCGATCCTCAGCGCTCGCGCCATGGCCGCCCGTGGCCTGTTTCGCGTATGGCTGACCCTGGCTTCCAGCGTGGTGATGTTCCTCGGCCTGATGGAGATGGACTTCTACCGCGAGTTTCACCAGCGTCTCAACGGCCTGGTGTTCCAGTATGTGAAGGAAGACCCCAAGACCGTTCTGAGCATGCTCTGGTACGGTTTTCCGGTGGTGCGCTACCTGCTGGCCTGGGCCTTTGGCACCTGGGTGCTGAGCCTGCTGTTCAAGGGCATCGACCGTCTTACCCGCCCGCGCGGCGAGTACTCCAGCAACGTCGCCGGCCTGCGCAGCGTGGCGCCCTGGTACCTGCGTGGCGCGGTATTCGTGGTGATCCTGCTGGTGGCCGTGATCGCCGCCCGTGGCACCCTGCGCCAGGGCCCGCCGATGCGTTGGGGTGACGCGTTCACTACCGACTCCAATTTCGTCAATCAGCTGGGCCTTAACGGCACCCTGACCCTGATCGACGCCGCCCACAGCCGTTTTGGCGAAGACCGCGGCAACATCTGGAAGGCCACCCTCGACCAGAGCCAGGCCCAGCAGACCGTGCGCGACATGATCCTGACCGAGCACGACCAGCTGGTGGATGCCGACAGCGCGGCGATCCGCCGTGACTTCACCCCGCCTGCGGCCAACAGCCTGCCGATCAAGAACGTCGTGGTAATCCTGATGGAGAGCTTCGCCGGCCACTCGGTGGGCGCGCTGGGCAGTACCACCAACATCACCCCGTACTTCGACAAGCTGGCCAAGGAAGGTCTGCTGTTCGACCGTTTCTTCTCCAACGGCACCCATACCCACCAGGGCATGTTCGCCACCATGGCCTGCTTCCCGAACCTGCCAGGCTTCGAATACCTGATGCAGACGCCGGAAGGCGGCCACAAGCTGTCCGGCCTGCCGGCGCTGCTCAGCGCCCGGGACTATGACGACGTGTACGTCTACAACGGCGACTTCGCCTGGGACAACCAGTCCGGGTTCTTCGGCAACCAGGGCATGACCACCTTCATCGGCCGCAATGACTTCGTCAACCCGGTGTTCTCCGACCCGACGTGGGGGGTGTCCGACCAGGACATGTTCGACCGCGGCGCACAGGAGCTTGCGCACAACTATGGCAAGAAGCCGTTCTATGCCCTGCTGCAGACCCTGTCCAACCACACTCCGTATGCGTTGCCCAAGGACCTGCCGGTGCAGCCGGTGACCGACCAGGGCCGCCTGAACGAGCACCTGACCGCCATGCGCTACTCGGACTGGGCGCTGGGCCAGTTCTTCGAGAAGGCGCGCAAGGAGCCGTACTTCAAGGAAACCCTGTTCGTGATCGTCGGCGACCACGGCTTCGGCAATGCCCAGCAGGTCACCGAACTGGACCTGGGCCGCTTCAACGTGCCGCTGCTGCTGATTGCGCCGGGCATCCAGGAAAAGTTCGGTGCGGTCAGCCACACCGTGGGCACCCAGGTCGACATCGTGCCGACCATCATGGGCCGACTGGGGGGCGAAACCCGTCATCAGTGCTGGGGGCGTGACCTGCTCAACCTGCCGGCCGGCGATGAAGGCATCGGCATGATCAAGCCATCGGGCAGTGAGCAGATCGTCGGCCTGGTGCAGGGCGATCGCATTCTGATCCAGTCCAAGGACATGTCGCCGCGCATGTACCGTTACCAGCTTGGGGCCAACTTCAAGGCCGAGGTGATCGAAAGCCCGGACCAGGCACAATTGAGCCGCAAGCTGGAGTCCTACATCCAGACCGCGACCAAGAGCCTGCTGGACAACACTGCCGGCGTGACCCACAGCACGCCGCAATGACGCACGGGCTGTTGCACTGACCAGGACCCCGGCTTGCCGGGGTCTTGGCTTTTCGGGCCGTGGGTGCTCAAATCACGCGCCTCAGCAAGAGGGGCCGACAGCGGTCCCGCAAAAAGGATGTTTGCGTGCGTGTGTTCGTGTTGCTGGTTTGCCTGTGCCATTCGATCCAGGCGGTGGCTGATGCCGTATCGCCTGCGCCCCAGATGGCTCAGGAATGTGTAGGGCGCTCGCGCTTTGTGGTACCGGCCAGCCTGGAGTGGCAAATGAGCGGTCTTCGCCTGGGCGAGCCGTTCGCCCGCTTCATGCCTGGTGGCGATACGTGGCAGGCCGACTACGGCGCGCCGGAGTTCTCCGGGGAATCGCACCTGGTCACCATCGATGTGAGCCCGCTCACTACCCGTGAGCTGTACGACCGCCTCAAGGATCGTCTGGTCCTGAGCCGGGCCAATGCGCAGGGCGAGTTCATCATGGCCGAGCAGACACGCATCGGGAACCTGATGACCCCGTACCTCAAGGCCCAGAAGCCGAGCGAGTACTACGCCTTGAACGAACGGTACAAGGCACTAGCGCGCACCTTCGAGCGCATCGACAAGATCCCTGGTGAACGGGCGTCGCTCGAGGCGATGATCGCCGATTTCGCGGGCAAGGGCTGGCCAGTGGACACGCTGCAGGCGCGGCTTGAGCGGCTCAACCGTGAAGACGCGGGGTACCCCGTCTCCGATCGCTTCAAGTGGCAAGTCCTGCCGGACTTTGCCCTGGAGGATGGCTATGCGGTGTACAACGAGCATGGGTTGACCGTGGTGCTGTGGCGCCAGTCGCGCGTCTACAAGCTCAACTTCGGTTACATCGAACGTGGAGTGAGCAACGAGCAGGTGCTGCAGCGGCTGGACCCGCATGTGCGCCGTGTGCTCGCCGCCTTGCGTCCACGCGCCGCCTTCGAAGTGCCTCGGCAACCGGGTATATGCCTGCCGTTCGGCTTTCTGGCCGATGACGGCACAGCCCCCTATGTGGTGCGCGCCGCGTGGTTCGGGCGGCACCAGGAGGCGGTCCGCTACGACCTTCAGGTGGCCAGCCAGTCGCTGCGCGAGCAGTTCGAGGCCCGGCGGGCCGCCGACCTGTCGCTCGATCGCGCTGATTTCCCCGTACTTGAGCAACTGCCGGAACGCCAGTTCCGGCTGGGGCAGATGACCATCCTGCAAACCACCACGCTGACCAAGTGGTACCTCGAACACGAAACGGATCGCCGCGAAACATTCCAGCTGCGCGCAGCGCACCTGGGCGCCACGCCCGTTCCTTCGATGATCCTGCAAGTGGACCAGTTGCACAGCCGCGACGGCCTGAGCCTGAAGCTGTTGGAGACAGAAGCCGTCGAGATACTGGCGCAGGTACAGGCCCTGCCGAACGCACCGCAAGTGGCACAGAAAAGGAAACGTACATGAAGTCGTTACACATGAGCTGGATGTGGCTGGCGTTGCTGGCAGCGCCCCTGTCGGCGCTGGGTGAGCCGGATTACCAGACGCCGCCGGGTTGGCGTACCGAGTGCATGGGACGGGTGCAGTTCGATGTGCCCAAGGAGATTGCCTGGCACCTTGCCGGGGGCTACTGGCAAAAGCCGGACTTCGACCCCGTGCGCCCAACCATCGCCCCGGGTGGCCAGCAGATCATGTATGGCGAGGGCGTGACACCCGAGCAGGCCTACCTGGTGAAGATCGAAGTCAGCCCCGTGACGGATCGCAATGTCTTCGATCGCCTGCAGCTTATCCACGGGCCTAATCGCGGTTCGGCGCAAACACGCGTGGTACGTGCGCAGATCGACGCGCTGCAAGCCCAGATCGATGCAAAAAAGGCTGACGACGAAGACTATTCCGCGTTGCTTGAACAGCATCGCGCCCTGGACGACACCATTACGCGAATCAACTGGGTGAGCACCGAGTTGTTCGTACTCAACGACATGATCCGCGAGTTCTCGGCCACGGGGCGCCCCACCGTCAAACTGGAGGCTGAACGCGCAGCTTATCTCGAGGAACAGGCCAAGTGGCCGACCGACGCATTATTCGAGCAAGAGCGCTTTCTGGACCTGGGGATAGCAGATACGTTCGCCGACTGGGTGCCGGGTGAGATGACGGCCCATCTCTGGCGTAACCAGCGCATCTATCGCTTTGTATTTCATGCAGGGTCGGACGCTGCCGGCGTACCGGTCTCACTGGAACGTGTCGAGCCCAGGGCACGTGCCTTGCTGGCGGCCTTTCGAACCCGCGAGCAATACGAAATCCCGCAGCAGCGCGGCTTTTGCCTGCCGTTCGGGTTCATTGCCGACGATGGCGCCCCGCATCATTCGATAACGCTGGGCTTCAACCCCGTGGGCAACCCGAACCTGCTGCACCGCCTGAGCATGGGGCGCGAGATCAGGAAAGACGCCGATTTCATGCCGAAGCTGTTGGAGCAGGTGATCTCCAGGCGGTTTCCAACGCTCGTCCAGACCGACATCTTCGGCCCGCTGCGCGTGCTTGTCGGCGCCCTCGACGGCAATCTTCGCGGTGCGCGCTACAAGGCCTATGATGCGTACCACAAGCCGGTGGATTACGAAACGTTCACGCTCGACGGCGACGCTCCGCCCACTGGATACCAGCCTGGCGTAGGGCTGACGGTGCTCGATGATCATTCCCAGCCGCAGCTTGCGTTCGAGCGCACCCGCGTCGATATGCTGCAGACCCTGAAAAGCATCCGGGCGCTGCCGGGCGGCCATCGTTTTGCGCCGCAGGCCGACTGAACAACCGCCCAGGCGCGGGGTCAACGGAAGGTAAGGCTGATTCACCCTGAGTCGCGTTACTGAGGAGAATCCAATGAAAGCGTGGGTAATTACCTTTGTTGACCAGAAAGGCGAAAGGACCTCGCTGTCGTTTGACGCCGAGCAGCAGCCCAGTATCGAAGAGGCGGCTCGGGTGATTCGCGCCCACCTCTATCCTGTCGTGGACAAGGCGGACCTCAATGATTTCGAGGGCCGCGTGTCGATGCCCACTGCCGAATGGCTGAAGCAGGACAGCGGCGTGGAGATCAAGGAAATCAAAGAACAGCCCTGAGCGCTCGCGCTACTGGCATACCCTTATGATTGGCGCTAGTCTGCAGCCAGGGTCACGGGTTATTTACCCAGCCGGCCCTTTTCCCTTAAACCATCGCTGCATCCGCTACATCCGCTCGAGTTGCCCACCCACGTTTGGCAGGGTGGGTCAGTGCGTAATGCACTGAAAGTCTATCCATCGCGACGAGGAGGACGATTCATGAGCAGCCCGTATGAGGACATCAGCAGCACGGTTCTACGCCGCATGAAAGAAGGCGGTTTCGATTTTGCCCAGATCCATCCCATCGAGTTCTATGCGGTGTTCCCGGACGAGGAGCGGGCGCGCAGGGCCGCAGGCAAGTTTCGTGGTGAATCGATCAACACCCAGGTACGCGAAAGCGACGAGGGGTGGCAGCTGGAGTTGAGCAAACTGATGTTCGCCACCTATGGCGGCATCGGCGAGTTCGAGCATGACTTCGAGCTGGCAGTTTCCCCTTTGGGCGGCCAGATACAGGGCTGGGGCGTCAAGCAGGAGCGACTGCTGGCCTGAACCTGTGTATCCGCGGGGCGGCCATGCCGCCCCCATCCATTTTCAGGGTACTTCCACCCCGGACCGCTTGCGGCTGGCCATGTGCGCCAGGTACCCCAGCAACTGGTCCAGTTCTGCGTCGCTGATCACCGTTTCGGCAAAGCCGGGCATGCGCGCCTGTGGCCACTGGCGCAGGCTTTGCGGGTTGCGGATGTAACGGCGCAAGAACGTCGGCTGGAAGTACTCGGTGGGGTTGAAGGGCAGGTTCAGGTCGGGCCCGAACTGCGCATCGCCGGCACCGTTGAGTCGGTGGCAGGCCAGGCAGTTTTTCTGAAACACGGCAAAGCCCAGGTTGACCGGGTCGTCCTCACGCAGTTGCGGGTCTGGCAGCAGTGCCGGGAAGCGCGATGCCACAGGGGCCAGGCGGCGAATGGTGGCAAGCTGGAAGGGCCATTGTTCGGGGCTGATCCGGCCTGCCTGCGGTTGGGTCCACACCAGGTAGAAGGGCCCGGCGCTGCCTTTGCCCTTGCTCAGGGCTGGCCATGGGTGGGCGGGGTCCTCGATGGCCAGCCAGGCGCGTGCCGGGCCGTTGCCGAGCAACGGGGCAGCGGGCAGTTCGGCGGCAAAGCCATCCAGCGCCACGGCCTGCAGATGATCGCCGGGGGCTACGCCCTCCAGCAGCGCCACCATGGGCACGGCGCGGTAGTGCATGGTCTTCTTGTAGGAAACGTCACCGTCGATGCGGATATTCCGCGCCTGCGGGTGAGCCAGCAGTTGAGCGGTGCTCCACTGGCGCTCGGCGCCGCCCAGGTTCAGGGTCAGCTGTGCGGCGTGCAGGGGCAGGCTCAACAGCAGGATCAGGGCAAGGCAATGACGCATCGGGTGCTCTCCAACCATTCAGGCCGGCAGGATACACCAGCGTTGCGATGATGCCTGGTTACAGAACGGGTGGGCTTCAGCCGAACAGTCGTGTGAGGTTGGGCACGATCAGCAGCAGCGTCGTGGCGAAGAGGATGAGGCCGGCTTGACGTACTTTGGAGTGCTTGAACATGGCGGTCTGCCTTTTTGTTGTTATTCCTGAATGCCGTGTGGCGTCCTTGGCCAGGGTCCGTGATAACCCGCGAGCGCTGTCGAAATGTCCGCGTTGCCCCCGCATCGGACCTGCTTTGCTTCGATATACAACTAACCTTAGGGTCAACGTCACCCGTGTTTTAGAACGCTTTCGTATTAAATGGTGGGTTCTAAGGCACTACGGCTATGAGGCCAAGGGCCATCCGGCGACCATCCCTTCAGCTAGACACGTGCGTGCGCTCCGGGGCATGGCCTGCACAGTGTGACCGTTCGTCCGAGTGAACACTTGCCTCCGAGCGCCATTCGCGGCAGGCTCTAGCGACACTTTGTGCCTCATGTCGTTCGGGACTAAATCTATGTCGTTACGCATCTGCATCCTGGAAACCGATGTCCTGCGACCCGAGCTGGTCGATCAGTATCAGGGCTACGGACGGATGTTCGAGCACCTGTTCACCCATCAGCCGATTGCCGCCGAATTTCGCGTGTACAACGTGATGAACGGTGAATACCCCGACGACGACGAGGTGTTCGACGCCTACCTGGTGACCGGCAGCAAGGCCGACTCGTTTGGCGACGACCCGTGGATCGCCAGGCTCAAGACCTTTCTGCTGGACCGCTACAAGCGCGGCGACAAGCTGCTGGGCGTATGCTTCGGCCACCAGTTGCTGGCCCTGTTGCTGGGCGGGCGCAGCGAGCGCGCGCACCAGGGCTGGGGGGTGGGAACCCACCGCTACGTGATGGCGGCCAAGGCGCCGTGGATGAGCCCGCAGGTGGAGGAACTGACCCTGCTGATCAGCCACCAGGACCAGGTTACC
Source organism: Pseudomonas sp. 1176_21 (assembly GCF_052850635.1). Taxonomy (NCBI): domain Bacteria; kingdom Pseudomonadati; phylum Pseudomonadota; class Gammaproteobacteria; order Pseudomonadales; family Pseudomonadaceae; genus Pseudomonas; species Pseudomonas sp. 1176_21. Next base: position 107,382 of record NZ_VXCV01000009.1, on the reverse strand, counting down.
CAGCTGCCCGAAAACGCCACGGTGATCGCCTCCAGCGACTTCTGCCCCTATGCCGCCTATCACATTGGCGACCAGGTGCTGTGCTTCCAGGGCCACCCCGAGTTCATCCACGACTATTCCCGTGCCTTGCTCGAGCTGCGCCAGCAGCACCTGGGCCCTGAGGTCTACAGCAAGGGCGTGGCCAGCCTCGACCAGCAACACCAGGGCACCACGGTGGCCGAGTGGATGATGCGCTTTGTCGCGCACAAGCCACAGGGCAGCGCGGCCTGAGGCCTACAGCCAGCCGGAGCGCTTGAAGCTGGCGAACAGTGCCGTGCAGCCCAGGGCGATGACCCCCAGCACGGTGAAGTAGCCGTAGTGCCAGCTCAGCTCCGGCATGTTCTGAAAGTTCATCCCGTAGATACCCGCCACGGCGGTGGGGAAGGCCAGGATCGCCGCCCACGCGGCGAACTTGCGCTGGGTGATGCTCTGGCGTGACGACTCCAGCAGCATGCCGATCTCGATGGTCTGGCTGGCGATGTCGCGGATGCTCGACAGGTCTTCCATCTGCCGCGTCACGTGGATCTGCACGTCGCGAAAATACGGGCGCATGTTCTTGTCGATGAACGGGAAGGCCAGGCGCTGCAGCTCTTCGCTGATCTCGACCATCGGTGCCACATAGCGGCGCAGGCGCAGGATGTCGCGACGCAGGCCGTGCAGGCGGCGGATATCGTCTTCCTGCAGCGAACTGCTGAGTACGTTGTTTTCCAGCTCTTCGATCTCGCTGTGAATCGCCTCGCTCACCGGCTGGTAGTTTTCAGTGACGAAGTCGAGCAGTGCGTACAGCACGAAGTCTTCGCCGTGCTCGAGCAGCAGCGGCCGGGCCTCGCAGCGCTGGCGTACCAGGGCATAGGATTTGGAGTGGCCGTTGCGGCAGGTGATGATGTAGCCGTTGCCGGCAAAGATATGCGTTTCGATGAACTCCAGCCTGCCGTCCTGGCGTACCGGCGAATAGGTCACGATGAACAAGGCATCGCCGAAGGTTTCAAGCTTGGGCCGGCTGTGCTTTTCCAGCGCATCCTCGATTGCCAGTTCATGCAGGTTGAACTGGCGCTGCAGATTGGCCAGTTCCTGCGCGGAGGGCTCTTCCAGCCCGATCCACACGAAGTGCCCCGGTTTGCTGGCCCACTCGGCGCCCTCGTCGAGGCTGATGTTGGTGACTTTTCTACCGGCGCTGTAGACCGCTGCCGCTACGACTCGACCCATGGTTGTGCCTTTCCCCCGTTATCATGCCCCTAGCTTGGTATGACTACGACAAATCGGCAACTGCGCGGCTGGCCTGCAGTTCTTTTTCCATCAGGTCGATGCAGCGCTGCATCTGTTCGCGGCACTGCTCGGCCAGGGCGGGAACATCCTGGTGGGTCATGCCGGTGGTGGAGATCGGCGCCAGCGAGCGGATGATCACCTTCTGCTTGCGCCAGCCGTTGAGGTTCAGGCGCCTGGCGTAGCGGCTCACGCACACCGGCACGATGGGCACGCCGGCTTCGATGGCCATGTGGAACGCGCCTTTCTTGAAGGCCAGCAACCGATCGCCGGCGTTGCGCGTGCCCTCGGGGAATACCCAGATCGAGGTGTCCTGTTCCTGCAGGGTGCGGGTGGTGGTCTGCATGGCGCGTCGGGCCTGGTAGGCGTTGCTGCGATCGACCAGCACATTGCCGCCCAGCCAGAACAGTTGGCCGAACAGGGGGATCCATTTGAGGCTCTTCTTGCCGATGCACACCGTGCGCGGCGGCACCACGTGACCGAGCACGAACAGGTCATGGTTGGATTGGTGGTTGGCCACGATCACGCAGCCCGGGGGCTGGTCGAACAGCGGGCCGACTTCGGCCTGTACCTGCAGGCGCATCAGCCAGGTGGCGGGCCAGCCATACAGGCGCGCGAACACGCGGCTGTTGTCGGGGTTGAAAGGCCGACACAGGCCGATGAGCACACCCAGTATGCCTACCAGAACAAAATGCAGGCCCAGGAGGGGCATGCGGATCAGAAACAGCATTGTGGTTAACCCCGGACAAAACGCGGCGCAGTGTACGGTTGTGCACAGCCCGGGGCAAACTTAAAGCTTCGCCGGCAAGGCCGGCTCCTGCAACGGTTGCGTCCCCTGCAGGAGCCGGCCTTGCCGGCGAATGGCGCGACCCGCTATCAGACCGGGTGTTCCTGGTCGCGAATGATCGCGTCGTCCAGCAGGTCCAGCAGCGCCTTGCGCACCTTTAGCTTGGTCTTCTTGTGCGCGTTCATGTTGATGGTCTTGAGTTGCTGCGCCGCTGCCAGGGCGGTTGCGTGCAACTGCTCCACCGGCACCACCTTGTCGAGGAAGCCGGCATCCACGGCACTGGCCGGGTCGAACATCTCGGCATTGATGACCGAGCGGTGGAAGGCCGAGCGACGCAGGCGATCACGCGCCAGCTCGATGCCGGCGTGGTGCATGGTCATGCCGATCTGCACTTCATTCAGGCCGATGCGGAACGGGCCTTCGACGCCGATGCGGTAGTCGGCCGACAGCAGCAGGAATGCACCCTTGGCCACGGCGTGGCCGGGGCAGGCGACGATCACCGGGAACGGATGCGACAGCAGGCGCCGGGAGAGCGTCGAGCCGGCGGTCACCAGCGCGATGGAGGCCTGTGGCCCAGAGGTCATCACCTTGAGGTCGTAGCCACCGGAGAGGATGCCCGGCTGGCCGGTGAGGATGACGACGGCGCGATCCTGCACGGCACGGTCCAGTGCATCGTTGAAGGCTGCGATCACGTCCGGTGAAATGGCGTTGACCTTGCCGTTGTTCAGGGTCAGCGTCGCGATGCCGTCTTCCAGTTGGTAGGTAACCAGCTCACTCATGACAGAGTTCCTTTAGGTGGGTGGGGCTGACGTTACCCAGCTGCCGCGGTCAGGTAAAGCACCAAGGCTGACCGATGAGTCAGGCGCAGCACGCCGGCCCCGGCACCACGGGCTTCGTGCATGGACCACAGCCGAACCACGCCAGAGATTGGCAGCTTTGCCACTGCTGGCTTAAGCGCATGAATATTCTGAAAAAAACCTTTGCCATTCAAAGTGCTTTCGACTACATTAGCGCGCCTCGACAGGCTGAACAGCTTGGCGAGAACCGGTGAAGTGTCCGAGTGGCTGAAGGAGCACGCCTGGAAAGTGTGTATACAGGAAACTGTATCAAGGGTTCGAATCCCTTCTTCACCGCCATATTCAGATACGCGAAGAGCCCCCGAACTTGAAAGAGTCCGGGGGCTTTTTGTTGGGCCATTGAAAAGGAAGTTTCAGATGCTTGCAGAGTGCTTTTCCGAACAGCAGATTCTTGCCGCCGAGCAATTGATTGCTCTTGTCAGCCCCACGCCCGAAATGGCCGCCGAGCATCTTCAGGCGTTTCGCGAGCTGGAGCTGGACGAGGATGACATCGAAGAGTTCGAGGATGATCCCAAGCAACTGATGTGGATGGTCAAGGACATCGCCGACTGGGAGTCGGTGTTCTACGTCGACTGGAAGGACACCGAGTCGTTCGTGCAAAGCGTCCAGCAACTGGCAGAAGCACGTGACGCCCAGGTGACCTTTGGCGTGGATGACCCGGAAGATGAAGACTTCCTGGAAAACCACAGCGTGTCGCAACTGATGGCGCTGGCCCATGCCGAGCTTCAGAAGCAGGGCCTGGTGCTGTGGAACTGGTCGACGCTGGAGGACTGCTACAGCGGCTTCATCACCACCCCGGCCGCGGCGGCCGACCTGAGCGAAATCGCCGGGATACTGGAAGTGCAGTTCCGCGAGGGTAGCGAGCCGTTCTGATCGGCTGCGCGCTGTTCGCCAGCCAGGCTGGCTTCTGCAGGCAACGCGAACGCCTGTGCAGGAGCCGGCCTTGCCGGCGAACGCATTCTCAGAAGCTCACAGCAGCCGACACCCGCGCAGTTCGCGGCGCGCCCTGAAACAGGTAGCCGTCGCCCAGATATTCCCCCGCGTCCCTCCAGTAGCGCCGATCGAACACGTTATCCACTGTCAGGCGCAGCACCGTGTCATACCCGCCGATGCGCGTGCGATAGCGGCTGCCAATGTCGAACACCGCATAGCCACCCACCGCCACCGTACCTGCCTGGTTGGCATACTTGCTCGCGCTGTAGCGCGCCCCACCCAGCAGCGCCAACCCCGGTACTCCCGGGAGGCTGTAGTCGGCCTGCAGCGCCGCGCGCAGATTCGGCACGTTCAGCGCCTGATGGTCGTCGTACGCCCGCGTGCCGCTGCCGCCGACCCGTGCACGAATGGCCGCGGCACTGGCGTTGATCTGCAGGTTCGACGTTACCCAGCCGCTGGCCGCCAGCTCCAGGCCGGTGTTCTTCTGCTGCCCCTGCTGCACGTAGGTGAAGTCACCGCTGCCGTCCGGCTGGGCATACTGATACCCCTGGCGCAGCTGGAACAGCGCCGCGCTCAGGCTCATGCGCTGCCATTCACGCTTGATACCCAGTTCGAGCTGGCGTGACGTGGTGGGGGCCAGGATGTCCTGGCTGTTGAGCGCGAACCACGGCGCGGCATTGCCCGACGACAGCCCCTTGCTGTAGCTGGCGTACAGCGAAATGTCCGCGCGCGGCTTGTAGATCAGCGCGGCGTTGGGCAGCAGTTCATATTGCCGGGTATGCCGGCGCAGGTTGCCATCTTCACCAAAGGCCTGCTCGTCCAGGCGTACAACGCGCGCACCGAGTACCGTCTGCCAGTGTTCGTCGAAGCTGATTCGGTCGCTGGCGAACAGGCCGTACTGGCGGCTGTCGAGGCGGCGTTCGCGGTGGCCCGGGCTGCCGTCGAAGGGCTCCAGTGCCGGCGTAGGCTGGTAGATGTTGCCGCTGCCGATCCACTCGTTGAACGTCGGTCGCTGGTCGACAGTGCGCCGTTGCGCGCTGCTGCCGACCGTCAGCTCGTGCTCCAGGCCCGCCAGGGCAAACAAGCCGTTGAGAGTGACCTGTGCCTCGTCGGTGCGCCGGGTATCGTCCGGGCTGCGGTAGTCGTAGATGTCGTAGTCGCCCTCGGGGCTGAAGTAGTTCGGCACCTTCGAGCCTGCGCAGCTGGCCGCGCCGTAGCAGCCCCAGGCGAACGCGCTGTAGTCGTCGATCACCACGCGGCTGCGCGAAGCGCTCACGCTGCCGGTCCAGGTGTCGCTGAAGCGGTATTCGAAGCGACCGCCCAGGTTCAGCGAGTCGATCTGCACCGGCTTGGCCCAGTGCTGATAGGCCAGGCGATCGTCGGGGTCGATGCCGTGGGGCAGGCGGTTGCCGCCGAGCAACTGGTAGCCGGGCACCGAGCGCTGCTCGCGCTGCTGGTACTCGACATCCAGTTGCAGCAGCGCATCCGGGTTCACTTGCCAGTCGAAGGCCAGCGAAGCGAAGTCGCGCTGGCCGTCGGCATGGTCGACGTAGGAGCGGATATCTTCATGGGCCAGGTTTGCGCGCAGGCCGAACTGGCGTTCGCTGCCAAACCAGCCGCCCAGGTCGGTGGCGATGTAGCGCTCGCCCAAGGCCGTGCTCGATACCGTGAGCGAACGGATGTCCTGCGGGCGCTTGGTCACATAGTTGATCAGCCCACCGGGTTCGGCTACTCCGATTTGCAGGCCCGACAGCCCCTTGAGCAACTCGACCTGCTGCTTGTTCTCGAGCGCCACGTTCTGCTCGCCGGCGATGGTCTGGCCGTTGATGGTGTAGCTGTGGGCGGCGTCCAGTTCGAAGCCGCGCACGTTGAAGTTCTCGTAGTAGCCGATGGGCGCATAGCTCTCGCCGACCGAGGCATCGCTTTGCAGCACCTCGCTGAGCAGGCGCACCTGGCGGTCCTGCAGCAACTGTTCGGTGAATACCGACACCGAGGCGGGGGTGTCGAGCAGCGGCGCCGCGCCAAAGCCGGCCACCGAGGCCTGGCGTGGCTGGTAGCCGTCCTCGAGCACATCGGACACGCTCAGGGGCGCGAGGGTGATGCCGCTGTCGGCCAGGGTGGTGGACGAGCTCAGGGCCAGGCCGAGGCTCAGCAGCCCCAGGGGCAGGCGAGGGTGGTGCAGGGTCATGCGCAGGTTCCTTGAAGGCCAGCAACAGGCGCGCCGGCAGGCGGGGCGCCATGTTACCTGAAGGGGGCCTGCGGGTAGGAGCCAGCCTTGCTGGCGAACGCCGTTAGGCGGCCTTCACCTGAGCCGAGCGGCGCTCCACCCACAGCCACACCACCAGCGCCACGCCGCCGATCACCAGCCCCGCCACCACGATGCCGTTCCAGCCGTGGGCCTGGAACAACTGCGTACCCAGCAGCGAGCCCAGTGCGCCACCGATGAAGTAGCAGGTGATGTACCCGGCATTGAGTCGGTTGCGCGCCTCGGGGCGCAGGGCGATCACCGCGTTCTGGTTGCTCACGTGCACCAGCTGTACCGCCAGGTCGAGTACCAGCACGCCAATCAGCAGGGCGGCGAGCGACACCTGGGCGAAGGCCAGCGGTACCCAGGCCAGCACCAGGGCCAGCAGCCCCACGGTGGTGCCCAGCGAGCCCTTGCCGCGGTCGGCCAGGCGCCCGGCCCAGTTGGCGGCCAGGGCGCCGGCCGCACCGGCCAGGCCGAACAGCCCGATCACCGCATCGGAGTAGTGGTAAGGCTCGGCTGCCAGCAGAAACGCCAGGGGTGTCCAGAACAGCGCGAACAGGCAGAACGACAGCAGCCCCAGCAACGAGCGCAGGCGCAGCACCGGCTCATCCACGAACAGGCGGAACACCGAACCGATCAGTGCGGGGTACTTGAGCCCGGCGTGCTGGTGGCGCTCGGGCAGGGCCCTGGCCAGGGCGATGGCGCTCAGGGCCATGAGCGCAGCGGCCAGCAGGTAGATGCTGCGCCAGTCACCCAGGGTCGCCATGAACCCGGCAGCGGTGCGCGCCAGCAGAATGCCCAGCAGCAGACCGCTCATCAGCGTGCCGACCACTCGCCCGCGCTCGGACGGGTCGCTCAGGCCGGCGGCCATCGGCACCAGTACCTGCGCCACCACCGAGAACAGCCCGGTCAGGGTGGTGCCGATCAGCAGCCACATCAGGCTGGGGGCGAAGGCGCTGATCAGCAGGCCGACCGTGGCGATGGCGATCATGCTGACGATCAGGCGGCGTTGTTCGAACAGGTCACCCAGCGGCGCGAGCAGCAACAGGCCGGCGCCGTAGCTCAGCTGGGCGGCAATCACGATGCTGCCGGCGGTGGCGGTGGTCAGGCCGAAATGCTGAGCGATGCTGTGCAGCAAGGGCTGCGCATAGTAGTTGCTGGCCACGGCCAGGCCGGTGGCGGTGGCCATCAGCAGAATCAGGGCGCGGCTCAGGTGAGTTGTGGCGGGGGCCATGGACCGTCTCGTTGTCAGGGGGGAAGGGGAGTGCATTATCGAAAATGCGCTAGCATGACGCCAATGAATCGTTTAGATCCCATCAATCTCTTGTACAGATGGAAAGATGAACCTCAAGCAGATCGAATACGCGCTGGCGGTGGCCGATACCGGTAGTTTCACCCGTGCGGCCGAACGTTGTCATGTGGTGCAGTCGGCTTTGAGTCATCAGGTGGCGCGCCTGGAGTCGCAACTGGGCACCTTGCTGTTCGAGCGCAGCTCGCGCCGGGTGCGCCTTACACCTGCCGGCGAAGCCTTCGTGCTCAGCGCACGCACGGCGCTGGAGGCCACCCGGCGCATCGCCGAGGACGTGGCCGCAGCCTGTGGCGAAGTGCGCGGGCGCTTGTCCATCGGCGAGATCAGCTCGCTGACCGAGCTGGACCTGGTGGACCTGCTGGCCGGTTTTCACGGGCAGTACCCGCAGGTGGACATTCGCTGGCTGATCGGCAAGAGCGAGCTGCTGATTGCCGATGTGCGCGAACGGCGCCTGGATGTGGCGTTCATCGGCGTCTGGCCGGGGGAGCCGCTGGCGGGGGTGGCGTCGCGCCTGCTGGCGGCCGAGGAGCTGGTGGCGGTGCTGCCGCTGCAGCACCCGCTGGCAGGCATCGGGCGTCTGGCGCTGGAGCAACTGGAAGACCAGCCTCTGGTGGACTTCCAGGCTGGCAGCGGCGCGCGTCGACAGACCGACGAGGCATTTGCCGCCGCAGGGGTGCGTCATCGGGTGCAGTTCGAGGTGGGCAGTATCGGTCTGATCGAGAAGTTCGTGCAGCGTGGCCTGGCCCTGGGGCTGGTACCGGCAAGGATCGCCGCAGGCTTCAAGGGCGTTGCCGCAGTACCGGTGTGCGATGCCCCGGTGCGCCACCTGTACGCGATCTGGTCGACCACCCCGACGCCGGCGGCGCGGGCCTTCGTCCAGTTGCTGGAGCAGAACCTGGCGGCAAGGGCAAGCCATTAGCCGTGGAGGCCACTTCGCTGGCAAGCCAGCGAAGTGCTTCAGAGCACTTCCACCAATTCGTAGACCTGGCGCCCATTGCCCAGTACCAGCACCACCTCGTCGCCCTCGAGCTTGCCCATCAGGCTTTGCCCCAAAGGTGAGCGCGGGGTGATCACCGTGATCAGCGCCTGCCCTTCGCCGATTTTCAGCCCTGCCGCTTCCGGCCCGAGGAACACGCGCTGCTGGCGATCCTGTTCGTCGGCCAGCAGCACCAGGTTGCTCAGTTGCACGCCGGCCTCGGGGTCGTAGTCGCGCAGGGTCAGTTGCTGGTACGCCAGCCGTGCCTGGCGAATCTCCTCCATGCGCCGGGCCTGCCCGGTGGCCAGGTACGAGGCTTCCAGGCCGAGGGTGTCGTACTTGTTCTCGGCGATGTTCTCCTCGGCAGTGGCCGCTTCATACGCGGTCTGCGCAGCACGTTGCGCCACGTCGAGGTCGACGCCCAGGCGCTCGATGATGCGCGCCAGCAGGTCGGTCTTGTTCATCTCAGTTGCAGAACTCAAGGACATTGGCGCGGCTTTTCTCGGTGGGGGCGGTACGGTTCTGTTGCAGCCAGAACTGGCATCTGGGGTTGGACAGGTTGCGCGGGCTGCCCTGGGCCTGCTCCTCGGCCTGCTGCACCGCCTGATCGTGCAGGATCTGCTTGTACTGCTCGAACATGCGGTTCTGCTCCGGCGACTGCTGCGGCGCCACGGCCGGCGCGGGCGGGGCGATCACCTCGTGCAGGGGCTGGCGCAGGTCGGGCAGGTACTGCCAGCCCAGCCACAGGGTCAGCATGATGGCGACGAAACCCAGCCACAGGCCGATGGCCACGCACAGGATCAGTTGCAGCGGGTTTTGCGAAATTTTCAGTTCACGGCGACGCGCACGGTACGACATGGCAGCCTCCTGGCCAGGACAATGGCGGCGATTGTCGCATGCAGCGCGGGTTTTATTCAGCCTCGCTACTGTTGTCTGCAATGATTAACCCGGACAATCGGCGCTTTTTGTTTCCGGCTCAACGCGAGGTGCCTGCCATGAAACCGACCTGGGATATCTTCTGTTGCGTCGTCGACAACTATGGCGACATCGGCGTCACCTGGCGCCTGGCCCGGCAACTGGTGGCCGAACACGACGTGGCGGTGCGCCTGTGGGTGGATGAACTGGCGGCCTTCGTGCGCCTGTGCCCCGAGGCGGACGCCCAGGCCCGGCAGCAATGGCAGCAAGGCGTCGAGGTGTGCCTGTGGCCGGCCGACTGGCAGCCGACGGCAGTGCCGGACGTGGTGATCGGTGCCTTCGGCTGCCACTTGCCAGCGGCCTATGTCCAGGCCATGCAGGACCGCACCGTGCCGGCAGTGTGGCTGAACCTGGAGTACCTGAGCGCCGAGGGCTGGGTGGAAGGCTGCCACGGTCTGCCGTCGCCCCAGGCCAATGGTCTGCGCAAGGTGTTCTTCTTTCCGGGGTTCACGCCCGGTACCGGCGGGTTGCTGCGCGAAGCCACGTTGCTGACGCGGCGCAAGGCGTTCGAAGACGACCCGCAGGCCCGTCAGGCATTCCTGCGCGGCCTGGGCGTGAGTGTGCATGAGGGTGCACGGCTGATCTCGTTGTTCGCCTATGAGAACCCGGGCCTGGCCAGTTGGCTCGATGTGCTGGCCGCCGACACCCGCCCCAGTCACCTGCTGGTGCCCGAGGGGCGCATCCTGGGGGATGTGCAGGCCTGGCTGGGCGAGAGCGGGCTGGGGGTGGGCAGTGTGACGCAGCGTGGGGCGCTGACGGTGCAGATCCTGCCCTTCGTCAGCCAGGATGACTATGATCGGCTGCTGTGGTGCTGCGAGTTCAATGCGGTGCGCGGCGAGGACTCGTTCGTGCGTGCTCAGTGGGCCGGGCGGCCACTGCTGTGGCATATCTATGTGCAGGAAGAGTACGCCCACTGGGAAAAGCTCGAGGCCTTTCTGGACCATTACACCCAGGGCATGTCGGCCCCGGCAGCCGCCGCGCTGGTGGCGCTGTGGCGGGCCTGGAACATGGATCGCGACATGGGCCAGGCGTGGCGCGAGCTGCTGGCGCACTGGCCGGAACTGAGCGCCCACGCCGAGCGCTGGTGCGCCGCGCAGGCCGCTCAGCCGGACCTTGCCACGGCGCTGGTACAGTTTTGTCGAAATTCGCTATGATATGCGGCCTCGATTTTTGTAAATCCATCCAAATTCGGATATCTCGCAATGAAAACTGGTAAAGAGCTGAAACCCGGTACCGTGATCCGTATCGACAACGACCCTTGGCTGGTTCAGAAAGCTGAATTCACCAAATCGGGCCGTAACAGCGCGATCATGAAGACCAAGCTGAAAAACCTGCTGACCGGCTACAAGACCGAAACCGTCTACAGCGCCGACGACAAGCTGGACGACGTGATCCTCGACCGCAAAGAAGCGACCCTGTCCTTCATCAGCGGCGACACCTACACGTTCATGGACACCACCGACTACACCATGTACGAGCTGAACGCCGAAGACATCGAAAGCGTTCTGCCTTTCGTTGAAGAAGGCATGACCGATGTGTGCGAAGCCGTATTCTTCGAAGACCGCCTGGTTTCCGTAGAGCTGCCGACCACTATCGTGCGTCAGGTGGACTACACCGAAGGTTCCGCCCGTGGCGATACCTCCGGCAAGGTCATGAAGCCTGCCAAACTGAAGAACGGTACCGAGCTGTCGGTTGCCGACTTCATCGAGATCGGTGACTGGATCGAGATCGACACCCGCGAAGGTGGCTCCTACAAGGGCCGCGCCAAGGTTTAAACCTGGCGATCTGCGCGAACACGAAAACCCGGCCAAGGCCGGGTTTTTTTATGCCCTGCGTGCGCGGCTGCGGCGCCGTCAGAGGCTGTTCTGCAGGTTGTCGCGCAGCGCCAGCAGCTCGGCCTGCAAGCGTTGCAGGCGCTCCAGCGAGTGGCCGCTGGCGCCCAGGATGCACGGCGGTATCGAGCGTGCCTGCGCTTGCAGGGCACGCCCCTGGGCAGTCAGTTGCACGATCACCACGCGCTCGTCCTCGCGGCTGCGGGTGCGCTTGAGCAGGCCCTCGGCTTCCAGGCGCTTGAGCAGGGGCGTGAGCGAGCCGGGGTCGGTCAGCAGGCGATGGCTGATTTCGCCGACGGTCAGCCCGTCCTGCTCCCATAGCACCAGCATGGCCAGGTACTGCGGGTAGGTCAGGCCCAGTGCCTGCAGCAGTGGCTTGTACACCTTGGTCATGAGCAGTGACGTGGAGTGCAGGGCGAAGCACACCTGATTGTCGAGCAGCAGCTCATCGTAAACGGGCGCTTTGGAGGTGGCGTTCATGCGGCTCCTTTCTATCTGGTCCATGAAATGGTGGCGCGCATGCTATGCGCGCTATTGCCAGCGCAGCTCGCTCTGCAGTGCCAGGTCCCAGGGAGGGATGGGGCTGAAGCGGCTCTTGAGGAATTCGAGCAGCAAACGGCTGCGAGAGTTCGTTTCATGTTCAAGGCGCAATGCATAGACACCGCTGGTTTCGGCCGGGGGCAGCCCGTTCTCGCAGAACAGCGGCAGCAGGTCGCCGCGCAGCAGGTACTCGCTGATCAGCCAGGTGGGCAGGTGCGCGATGCCCAGGCCCGCCAGGGCGCCGAACAGCAGGGTCTCGGCGTTGTTGGCGCTCATGCGCATGCGCGAGGGGCGCAGCAGACGCATCTGCCCGTCCACCGCGAAGCGCCAGGCGAAGGGTGGGGCCAGGCCATCCCAGTCCAGCCCGTCGTGCTCTGGCAGGTCGCAGGGGCTGGCAGGCACGCCGCGGGCCTGCAGGTAGGCGGGGCTGGCGCAGGCAATGCGCACCATGTACGCCAGTGGTGTTGCCACCAGCCGGGTATCGGCCAGAGGGCCTGCACGCAGCACCAGGTCGACTTCGCCCAGGTGCGCGCCCTGCAGGTCGACGAAGCTGTCGATCAGGCGCAGTTGTACATCCAGGCCCGGGTACGCCACCAGAAAATCGGCGATGGCCGGTGCCAGGTGGCGGCGGCCGAACGCCGAAGGCGCATCGATGCGGATCAGGCCTTCCGGTGCATTGCTCAGCGACACGGCCTCGGCGCGGGCCAGACGCAGCTCTTCGACGATACGCCGGGCGCGTTCGGCGAATGCATTGCCGGCGGGCGTGGGGCGTACCGCATGGGTGCTGCGCACGAACAGGCGGCTGCCCACGGCGGCCTCCAGGGTATCGATGCGTCGGGCCACCGCCGAAGGGGTCAGCGGGTGGCGCCGCGCTGCGGCAGAAAAGCTGCCGCTTTCGAGCACATCGAGAAACAGGCTCAGGTGTTGGGTGAGGGCGTCCGGGGTCATGGTGATTGCTTGTGCGAATTGGGCACAGCCATTGTGCGTTGCTGTGCGTTTCCCCGCTAGCCCGCCATCGGTAGCATGGCGCTATTGCAGAGCAGAGAGGCGAGCATGGTCGAGTGGTTGATGTACATCGTATTGGGAGCAGGGCTGGGTACCCTGGGCGGGCTGTTCGGGATCGGCGGCGGCCTGATCGCGATCCCCGTGCTGGGCGTGCTGTTCGGCCTTGACCAGCAACTGGCCCAGGGCACCGCGCTGGTGATGGTGGTGCCGAACGTGTTGCTGGCGCTGTGGCGCTATCACCAGCGCAATCGCATCGAGCTGCGTCATGCATTGCCCTTGTCGCTGGCCGGCTTCGTGTTCGCCTGGCTCGGCTCGATCTGGGCAGTGGGGTTGGATGCACAGGCCATGCGCGTCGGCTTCGTGGTGTTTCTGGTGGCGCTGACGGTGTGGAACCTGGTGCGCATGTTCACTCGCAACGCGCCGCCTTCGACCGAGTTGCGCCAGCCCTGGCCCTGGCTGGGTGTGCTGGGCGGGGGTGCCGGTGTGGTCGGCGGGCTGTTCGGGGTAGGGGGCGCGGTGGTCGCCACACCGGTGCTGACCAGTGTGTTCGGCACCACCCAGGTGGTTGCCCAGGGCCTGTCGCTGGCACTGGCGGCGCCCAGTACCTCGGTCACGCTGCTGACCTACGGGCTGCACCAGCATGTGGACTGGAACATGGGCATCGCGCTGGCACTGGGCGGCTTGCTGAGTATCAGCTGGGGCGTGAAGCTGGCCCATGCGCTGCCGGAAAAGGTCCTGCGCTCGTTGTTCTGTGTGTTTCTGGTGGTGTGCGCGTTGATGCTGGGCTTCAGGGTCTGAAGCCCGCCGCGGGTCGAGCCGGCACGGCCGTCGAGAGCCGTGCAGGTGTCAGCGCCGTACCTGCTTGAGCGTTTCGGCGATCAGGAACGCCAGCTCCAGCGACTGGTCGGCGTTCATGCGCGGGTCGCAGTGGGTGTGGTAACGGTCCGACAGCGCGTCTTCGGTGATCGGCCGGGCGCCGCCGATGCATTCGGTGACGTTCTGACCGGTCATCTCGATGTGAATGCCACCGGCATGGCTGCCTTCGGCCTGGTGCACCTGGAAAAACTGCTTGACCTCGCCCAGGATCTGCGCGAAATCGCGGGTCTTGTAGCCGCTGCTGGCCTTGATGGTATTGCCGTGCATCGGGTCGGAGCTCCACAGCACCTTGCGCCCCTCGCGCTCGACGCTGCGGATCAGCCCCGGCAGGTGCTCGCCGACCTTGTTGGCCCCCATGCGCACGATCAGGTTGAGCCGGCCCGGGTCGTTGGCCGGGTTGAGGATGTCGATCAGGCGGATCAGCTCCTCGGTGTTCATGCTCGGGCCCACCTTGACCCCGATCGGGTTGTTCACCCCGCGCAGGAACTCCACGTGGGCGCCGTCCAGCTGACGGGTGCGATCACCGATCCAGAGCATGTGCGCCGAGCAGTCGAAGTAGTCGCCGGTCAGGCTGTCGCGCCGCACGAAGGCTTCCTCGTAGTTGAGCAGCAGCGCCTCGTGCGCGGTGAAAAAGCTGGTTTCGCGCAGTTGCGGCGAGCTGTCCATGCCGCAGGCGCGCATGAAGGCCAGGGTCTCGTCGATGCGGTCGGCCAGCTGGCTGTACTTTTCGGCCAGCGCCGAGTTGGCGATGAAGTCCAGGTTCCACTTGTGCACCTGGTGCAGGTCGGCGAAACCACCCTGGGCGAAGGCGCGCAGCAGGTTGAGGCTGGCGGTGGACTGGTGATAGGCCTGCAGCAGGCGCTCCGGGTCGGGCACGCGGCTGGCAGGGTCGAAGCCGATGCCGTTGACGATGTCGCCCCGGTAGGCCGGCAGGGTCACCTCGCCGATGGTTTCGTCATTGGACGAGCGCGGCTTGGCGAACTGCCCGGCCATGCGCCCCACCTTGACCACCGGGCAGCCGGCGGCAAAGGTCATGACGATGGCCATCTGCAGCAGCACCTTGAAGGTGTCGCGGATTTTCGCTGCCGAGAACTCGGCAAAGCTTTCGGCGCAATCGCCGCCCTGCAGCAGGAAGGCACGGCCTTCGGTCACTTCGGCGAACTGGCGGCGCAGCTCGCGCGCCTCGCCGGCGAACACCAGCGGCGGGTAGCTGGCCAGGGTCTGCTCGACCTTGAGCAGGTGCGCTGCATCGGGGTAGTGCGGTTGCTGCTGGATCGGCAGGGCACGCCAGCTATCGGGACTCCAGGGTTGGCTCATCACAGGCTCGGTTTCTATCGGAAAAGGGCTGTGAACATGCTAACACCTGGACCCTGCCTTGTTGCATCGCCTGTATTGACGGACAATGGTCGTTTTTGCTTGGGCACATGCAGGTGTCGGGAGAGAGCATGACAGAGGAACGGGTAGAGCGGCTGCTGGCGCAGGTGCACGACGAGTTCGGCACCATCAGCGTGCTGGAAGTCGAGGACTACCGCTTTCTCGAGTTTGGCGAGGCCATCGAGCAGAGCTGCGTATTCACTGCCGACCCGAGCTGGCTGGAGTACGACTATACCCGCGCCATGCTGGTGGGCGCGCTGTGCCACTGCGAGCCTGAAAGCGCGCTGTTTCTCGGCCTGGGTGCCGGTACCCTGACCCAGGCCTGCCTGAAGTTCCTGCCCCTGGAGGACGTGGAGGCCATCGAGCTGCGTCCCGAGGTGCCGCGCCTGGCCATCGAGTACCTGGGGCTGGACGATGATCCGCGCCTGTACATCCGCGTGGGTGATGCGGTCGAGCTGCTGGAGACGGCCGAGCCTGCCGACCTGATCTTCGTCGACCTCTACACCGACCACGGGCCCGGCGTCGGCCACCTGGCCTGGAAGTTTCTCGAGGACTGCCAGAAGCGCCTGAACCCCGGCGGCTGGCTGGTCATCAACCAGTGGGCCACCGATGACGGCAAGCCGCTGGGCGCTGCGCTGTTGCGCGGGCTGTATCACCGCCATTACTGGGAGCTGCCGGTGAAGGAGGGCAACGTCATCCTGCTGGTGCCCGCCGACCTCGACCAGACCCTCGACCGGGAGGCGCTCACCGCGCGCGCCCGGGCTCTTGAACCGCGCCTGGGCTACTCCCTGCAGCGCCTGATCGAGGTGATCCGACCGGCATCTTGAATAAATCGTTTCAGCTCCGGCCGCGCCGCCAACAGACGCGTGGGCCTCGATCATCGGCAAGGGCTGTCGATTCGAGGCCTCCGGGCTTCTCTTCCCTGTAAAAAAGTCTCACGCGATGCAGGAAATCGGGTATAGTACGCGCCGGTCTTTTACCGGACCTCGTTCAGGTAGTGCAATTCCCCGAAGCCAGCTTCGGCTGCGCGTCCGCACCGCGGACTCTGCCTTGACGTTCCTTTTTTTCTTCAATCGTTTTCGCAAATCCCCGCCGACAAAGCTGCCAGGGTGACCTTCGGGTCTTACAAGGCATGTGCAGCTTTGGAGCATGGGTCTTTGCGGATGCACTTAGAGGCAGACCCATGACCCAGGAAACCGGCGGCTTCGCCGCTCTCGATCTTCATCCAAGTATTGTTGCCGCCGTTATCGCCACTGGCTACGAAGAGCCATCGGCCATTCAGCAGCAATCGATCCCGATTATTCTTGCCGGTCATGACATGATCGGTCAGGCGCAGACAGGTACCGGTAAAACCGCTGCCTTCGCTCTGCCAATCCTGCACCGCATCGACCCGAGCAAGCGCGAGCCGCAAGCCCTGATCCTGGCGCCAACCCGTGAGTTGGCGCTGCAAGTAGCTACCGCATTCGAAACCTACGCCAAGCAGATGCCGGGCGTTACCGTGGTAGCGGTATACGGTGGTGCCCCGATGGGCCCACAACTCAAAGCAATCCGTAACGGCGCGCAGATCGTCGTCGCTACCCCTGGCCGTCTGTGCGACCACCTGCGTCGCGACGAGAAGGTGCTGGCTACCGTCAATCACCTGGTGCTCGACGAAGCTGACGAAATGCTCAAGCTGGGCTTCATGGACGACCTGGAAGTCATCTTCAAGGCCATGCCGGAAACCCGCCAGACCGTACTGTTCTCGGCCACCCTGCCGCAGTCGATCCGTGCGATCGCCGAGCGTCACCTGCGTGACCCGAAACACGTCAAGATCCAGACCAAGACCCAGACCGTGACTGCCATCGAGCAGGCACACCTGATGGTCCACGCCGACCAGAAGGTCTCGGCGGTACTGCGCCTGCTGGAAGTCGAAGAGTTCGATGCACTGATCGCCTTCGTACGTACCAAGCAAGCCACCCTGGACCTGGCCAGCGCCCTGGAAGCCAAAGGCTACAAGGCTGCCGCGCTCAACGGTGACATCGCCCAGAACCAGCGTGAGCGCGTCATCGACTCGCTCAAGGACGGTCGCCTGGACATCGTCGTCGCTACCGACGTCGCTGCCCGTGGTCTGGACGTACCGCGCATCACCCACGTGTTCAACGTCGACATGCCGTACGATCCGGAGTCCTACGTTCACCGTATCGGCCGTACCGGCCGTGCCGGTCGCGAAGGTCGTGCACTGCTGCTGGTCACCCCGCGTGAGCGCCGCATGCTGCAGGTGATCGAGCGTGTGACCGGCCAGAAGGTTGCCGAAGTTCGTCTGCCCAACGCCCAGGCCGTACTGGACGCGCGCATCAAGAAGCTCACCAACAGCCTCGCGCCGCTGGTTGCCGATGCAGAAGCTACCCACGGTGATCTGCTCGACCGCCTGACTGCCGACATCGGTTGCAGCCCGCGTGCCCTGGCCGCGGCCCTGCTGCGCAAGGCCACCAATGGCCAGGCGCTGACCCTGGAAGCCGTCGAGAAAGAGCAGCCGCTGGTGCCGACTTCGGCCCCACGCGGTGATCGTCCTGCCGGTGAGCGCTCCGAGCGTGGCGAGCGTGAGCGTCGCGCGCCGATGCCACTGGGTGAAGGTCGTGCACGTTGCCGTACCGCGCTGGGTGCGCGTGACGGTATCGCGGCCAAGAACCTGCTGGGTGCGATCCTCAACGAAGGCGGCCTGGCCCGCGAAGCGATCGGTCGCATCCAGGTGCGCGACAGCTTCAGCCTGGTCGAGCTGCCGGAAGATGGCCTCGAGAAGCTGCTGACCAAGCTCAAGGACACTCGCGTTGCCGGCAAGCAGCTGAAGCTGCGTCGTTATCGCGAAGATTGATCTTCGAGTGAAATGAAAAATCCCCGACTGGTTCGGGGATTTTTTTTGCCTGGGCGGCCTGTTTCGCCTGCAGGGGCCGGCCTTGCCGGGGAAAGGGCTGCCGCCTCAGTCGAACCGATAGATATCCATTCCCAGTGCTCCCAGGGTAAAGCCCTGGTGCTCGATCGCGAACCGCTCGCCCGCGCCGCGGGCAAAGTACAGCGGCAGCAGGTGCTCGTCGCTCGGGTGGTTGCGCACCGCAAACGGCGCCTGCCGGCGATAGTCATGCAGGGCCGACATGTCGCCCGCAGCCAGCTTGTCGATCATCCAGTCGCGAAACGCCAGTGCCCAGGGCTCTACGCTCTCGGGGCCGGCACGCCAGTCGAGTTCGCGCAGGTTGTGGGTAATGCTGCCGGAGCCGATCAGCAGCACGCCTTCCTCGCGCAGGGCCGCCAGTGCCTGGCCTACCTGTTGCTGGTACGCCGGGCCGTGCTGGCTGGGCAGTGATACCTGCACCACCGGTATGTCCGCCGCCGGGTACATCAGCGACAGGGGCACCCACGCGCCATGGTCGAAAGGCCGCTTGGCGTCGAGTGTTGTGGGCAGCCCGGCTTCATTGAGCCGTTGCCTTACCTGTTCGGCGAGCTGTGGGTCGCCGGGGGCAGGGTACTGCACGGCATACAAGGCGGCCGGAAAGCCGCCGAAGTCGTGCCAGGTGGGTGGGTGCGGGTTGCTTGTCACGCGCAGTTCGGTGGTTTCCCAGTGCGCAGACATCACGACGATCGCTCTGGGGCGCGGCAGTTGCGCCGCCAGGCGGGCAAGTGCCGGACCGCTGGCACCCGGTTCCAGTGCCAGCATGGGAGAGCCATGGGAGATAAACAGGCTGGGCAGCATCGGGGTGGTCCTGAAGGTTAATATGCAGCCATCTTCAGGCAGATCATTGATCTAAATCTAATATAAGTTTTTGCGGTATTTAATCGAATTTATCGAGGTAAGGTTATGCAGCCCGCGTTCTGGCACAACCGCTGGGAGAACGATCTGATCGGCTTTCACCAGCAGCAGGTCAACCCGTATCTGCAGCAGCATTGGCCCGCACTGGGCATTGCGCCTGGTGCCCGTGTACTGGTGCCGCTGTGCGGCAAGAGCCTGGACATGGCGTGGCTGGCCGCGCAAGGCCACGACGTGCTTGGGGTGGAGTTGTCCGAGCGGGCGGTGAAGGACTTTTTTTCCGAGCATGAGCGGGAGCCGCAGGTTTCGCAGCAGGGGGCCTTCACGGTCTACCGCAGCGAGGGCATCGAGTTGTGGTGTGGCGATTTCTTCGCACTGACCGCGGGTGACGTGCGGGGCTGTACGGGCCTTTACGACCGTGCCGCGATCATCGCCTTGCCGCCTGCCATGCGCGAGCGGTATGTGGCGCATCTGCAGCAGTTGCTGCCGTCGCCTTGCAAGGGCCTGTTGATCACTCTTGACTACGATCAGGCGGTCACTGACGGTCCGCCCTTTGCCGTGCCCGATGAAGAGGTCGAGCGCCTGTTCGGCGAGCAGTGGCAGTTGGCGATCGCCGCGCAGGACGACGTGTTGGCGCAGAGCCCCAGGTTCATCAAGGCGGGTGCTGATCGGCTGCTGGAGCGGGTGTACCGTCTGCAACGCTGAAATGAAAAAGGGCGACCCGTGGGTCGCCCTTCCTGTTTGCCTGCTGCTCGCTTAGCCGCGACGACGCAGGGCTTCGATACGATCTTCCAGCGGCGGGTGACTCATCAGCAGGCCTGCCAGGCCCTGCTTGAGGCCACCATTGATGCCGAAGGCATTCAGGGTGTCAGGCATGTGCACAGGCACGCCCTGTTCAGAACGCAGGCGCTGCAGCGCGCCGATCATCGCGTTGGTGCCGGCCAGGCGGGCGCCGGCTTCGTCGGCGCGGAACTCGCGCTTGCGCGAGAACCACATGACGATGATGCTGGCCAGGATACCCAGGACCAGTTCGGCAACGATGGTCGCGATGTAGTAGGCAATGCCCTGGCCTTCTTCGTTCTTGAAGATCACCTTGTCGACGAAATTGCCGATGATGCGTGCGAAGAACATCACGAAGGTGTTGACCACACCCTGTACCAGCGCGAGGGTCACCATGTCGCCGTTGGCGACGTGGCCGATCTCGTGGGCCAGCACGGCGCGGACTTCATCACGCGAGAAACGCTCGAGCAGGCCCTGGCTGACCGCGACCAGCGCATCGTTGCGATTCCAGCCGGTAGCGAAGGCGTTGGCCTCATAGGCCGGGAAGACGCCCACCTCGGGCATCTTGATGCCTGCCTGGCGGGAAAGCTCTTCGACGGTCTGCAGCAGCCATTGCTCATGGTGGGTGCGCGGCTGGGTGATGATCTGGGTACCGGTGCTCATCTTCGCCATCCACTTGGAGATGAACAGCGAGATCAGCGAGCCGGCAAAGCCGAACACAGCGCAGAAAATCAGCAACTGGTCGAGCTTGAGGTCAACCCCGTTTGCCGCCATGAACCCGTTGAAGCCGAACAGGCTCAGGGTGATGCTGGCAATCAGCACGACCGCAAGGTTGGTGGCCACAAACAGCAAAATGCGCATCATGGTTGTTACGTTCTCCTGACGGATAGAAAGCTTGCGTATGCGGGGTATATAAGGTGCGCGCTCCGTGTATTCAACCGGGCGACTATTTCAAACTGTGTACTTGTGCGGGCAGGCGCGGAGAATGCCAGGTGCGCGAGCCAGAGCGGCAGGCTTGAGGTTGGCCCGTGGCCTGCGCCAGGGCTGGCGCAGGCAGGCATTCGGGCTTACTGCTGGTAGGTCTTGAGGAAATTGCCGATGCGACCGATCGCCTGCTCCAGGTCATCGACACGTGGCAGGGTCACGACGCGGAAGTGGTCGGGCCACGGCCAGTTGAAGGCGGTGCCTTGCACGATCAGCAGTTTTTCCGACAGCAGCAGGTCGAGGGCGAACTTTTCGTCATTGAAGATCGGGCAGACCTTCGGGTCGATGCGCGGGAAGGCATACAGGGCGCCCATCGGCTTGACGCAGCTGACCCCTGGAATGTCGTTGAGCAGCTCCCAGGTACGGTTGCGCTGCTCCAGCAGGCGACCTGGCGGCAGCACCAGGTCATTGATGCTCTGGTAGCCGCCCAGTGCGGTCTGGATGGCGTGCTGGCTCGGCACGTTGGCGCACAGGCGCATGTTGGCCAGCATGTCGATGCCTTCGATATAGCTCTGGGCGTGCTGCTTGGGCCCGGACAACGCCAGCCAGCCGGAGCGGAAGCCCGCCACCCGGTACGACTTGGACAGGCCGTTGAAGGTCAGGCAGAGCAGGTCGGGGGCCAGCGAGGCGGTGCAGATGTGCACGGCATCGTCGTACAGGATCTTGTCGTAGATCTCGTCGGAGAACACCACCAGGTTGTGTTGGCGGGCGATTTCCAGCATGCCCAGCAGCAACTCGCGCGAGTACACCGCGCCAGTGGGGTTGTTCGGGTTGATGATCACCATGGCCTTGGTGTTGGGGGTGATCTTGGCCTTGATGTCGGCAAGGTCGGGGAACCAGTCGGCCTGCTCGTCGCACAGGTAGTGCACCGGGTTGCCGCCGGCCAGGCTCACCGCAGCGGTCCACAGCGGGTAGTCCGGGGCCGGGATCAGCACCTCGTCGCCGTTGTTGAGCAGGGCCTGCATCGACATCACGATCAGCTCGGACACGCCGTTGCCCAGGTAGATGTCCTCGATGCCGACACCTTCGACCTGCTTCTGCTGGTAGTACTGCATCACCGCCTTGCGCGCGCTGAACAGGCCCTTGGAGTCGCTGTAGCCCTGGGCGGTGGGCAGGTTGCGAATCACATCCTGGAGGATCTCGTCGGGCGCCTCGAAACCAAAGGGCGCCGGGTTGCCGATGTTCAGCTTGAGGATGCGGTGGCCTTCCTCCTCCAGGCGTTTGGCGTGCTTGAGCACCGGGCCGCGAATGTCGTAGCAGACATTGGCGAGCTTGTTCGATTTGCTGACCTGCATGATGTGATCCCGATTAGAAAAGATCGCCGCGCATTGCGCTGTGAAAACGTTTGAAATGCGTGTAACGCGGGTGCCAGACTGACGTCTGATGAGGCGCAATAATACGTGCCACCCGCGTTGTCGAAAAGACGCAGTGCGGGGTTTTTAATTCAGCGAGGCCTGGTGATGGAAAAGATCGAGAAAACCCTGGAAGAATGGCGTGCGATGCTCGACCCCGAGCAGTACAACGTGTGCCGCCTGAAGGGCACCGAGCGCCCGTTCAGCGGCAAGTACAACAGCACCCGCACCGATGGCGTCTACCATTGCATCTGCTGCAACAAGCCGCTGTTCGATTCCAGAGCCAAGTTCGACTCCGGCTGCGGCTGGCCCAGCTTCTACGAGCCTATCGCCGACAACGCGATGGTCGAGATCCGCGATACCTCACATGGCATGATTCGCACCGAAGTCACCTGCGCCACTTGCGATGCCCATCTGGGCCATGTGTTTCCCGACGGCCCGCCGCCCACCGGTCTGCGCTACTGCATCAACTCGGTGTGCCTTGACCTGGTGCCGCGACAGTAACCCACCCGAACGCAGGAGACGCGGTCATGGCCGACAACAGTTTGCTCAATATTCCCTGCACCACCCTGCGGGGCGAGCAGAAAACCCTGGCGGATTACCCGGCAAGGGCGGTGCTGGTGGTCAATACCGCCAGCCAGTGCGGGTTCACGCCACAGTACAAGGGCCTGGAGTCGCTATGGCAGCGCTATCGCGAGCGCGGCCTGGTGGTGTTGGGCTTTCCCTGCAACCAGTTCGGCAAGCAGGAGCCGGGCGATGAGCTGGCGATATCGCAGTTCTGTGAAGCCAACTTTGGCGTGAGCTTTCCCCTGTTCAGAAAGGTCGAGGTCAATGGGGCGGGAGCGCATCCCCTGTTCGCCGCGCTCAAGCAGAGGGCTCCCGGCCTGTTCGGTTCGCAGGCGATCAAGTGGAATTTCACCAAGTTCCTGGTCGATCCGCAGTCGGGTGCCGTGAGCCGTTATGCGCCCAGCACCAAGCCCGAGGCGCTGGCGGGCGATATCGAAAAGCTGCTGCGCTAGGTTTCAGGGGCTGTTGGCGGCACCCAGTGATCGATCAGCGCCAGCAACTCTTCGCGGCGAAAGGGTTTGGCCAGGTAGTCGTTCATGCCTGCCGCCCGGCAGCGTTCGCGTTCCTCGGGCATGGCGTTGGCGGTAAGTGCCACGATGGGCAGGTCGGGCCAGCGTCCGCTCTGGCGTATGCGTCGGCTGGCCTCGTAGCCGTCCATCACCGGCATGTTGCAGTCCATCAGCACCAGGTCGAAGGCGGCTTGCTCCAACTGCTCCAGGGCCTCCCCGCCGTGGGCGGCCACGATCACCTCGCAGCCCAGCTTGCCCAGCATGCCCTTGGCGACCAGCTGGTTCACCGGGTTGTCTTCCACCAGCAGGATGCGGGCACGACGCTCGCTGGTCTGGGTGCCTGCCTGGGCGACCGGGCCTGCATCTTCACTGCCCTGCAGAATGCGCTGCAAGGTCTGGTACAGGGCGTTGCGGGCCAGCGGGCGGGCCTGCTGCTGCAGCGGTGCCAACTGGGCGGCTTCTTCCCCCGGCAGGAAGTTGCCATAGGCGGTCACCAGCAGGATTGGCGCCTTGAGTGACGGACGCAGGCCGAACAGGCCATCCAGGTTGTCGGTGACCAGCAGGTCGGGCTCCAGGTCGACCAGGCTGTCGATGCTGTCATGGCGCGAGTACGTCAGCCCCCAACGTGGCAGCAGGCTCTGCAGCAGTTCGGCAAGGCCGCTGCTGGCGCTGCTGATCGCCACCACCTTGCCGCGCAGGGGAGCGGGTGCAATCGCCGGGGTGTGGGAGGCCAGCGGCAGCTCGACACTGAACTGGCTGCCGAAGCCAGCTTCCGAACTGATGCTCAGGCGCCCCTGCATGGCTTCGCAGAGGTTGCGGGTCAGCGCCAGGCCCAGGCCGGTGCCGCCATACTGGCGGGTAATGCCGGCACCGGCCTGGGTGAAAGGCTGAAAGATCCTGACCTGGGCTTCCAGCGGGATGCCGATGCCCGTGTCGCAGACCTCCAGGCGCACGCCGCCGGGGTAGGTGCCCAGGCGAACGTCGACACGCCCGAAACGGGTGAACTTGAGCGCGTTGGACAGCAGGTTGCTGACGATCTGGCGCACCCGCGTGGGGTCACCCAGCACGCTGCTGGGAAACTGCGGATCGATCAGGCAGGTCAGCTCCACGCTGGGCGCCGCGTTCTGCGACAGCAGGTTGGCGGTGTCTTCCACCAGGGCGCCGAGGTCGAAGGGGATGCGCTCCAGCTCCAGCTGGCCGGCGTCGAACTTGGACAGGTCGAGAATATCGTTGAGCAGTTCCACCAGTACCTTGCCCGAGTCGTGGGCGATGGACAGCTGCTGGCGTTGTTCGGCGTTGAGCGGGCTGTCCAGCGACAGCGCGATCATGCCCAGCAGACCATTGAGCGGGGTGCGGATCTCGTGGCTCATGTTGGCCAGGAATGCGGCACGGGCCTGGGCCATGTCCAGCGCTCGGCGTCGCGCCTGCTCCAGTTCCTCGTTGGACTGGCTCAGGCGGGTGTTGCTGGACTTGAGTTCGTTGGTACGGGCCGAAACGATGTTTTCCAGCTCGTTGAGGTAGTCGGTCAGGCGGTTTTCGGCGTTGCGCCGCTGCTGGATCTCGGTGGCCATGCTCACGAACTGCTGGTTGGCGACCTTGACCAGCACGCCGATCTCGTCCTGTTCGTGACCGGGCGGGAAGGCCAGCTTGTTCTGGTTGGGGGCGCGCGCATTGCTGTTGCTCAGGGCGCTGATCACCCGCACCAGCGGCTTGGTCAGCATGAAATAGAACAGTGCCAGCAGGATGCCGGTCAGCACCAGGCTGCGCACGAACCCGTTGAGCAGCGTTACTTCGGCCCGCTTCAGAAAGCGGCTGCCGAAGGCGAAGGTGTCGACTTCAAGATACAGGGTGCCGAGGTATTCGCTGGGCATCTGGTCGAGCATCAGGCGATCCTGGAACTGCCGGCTCTGGCCGAAGAGAAAATCACTCACTACCCGATAGCTGCTTTGTTCGCGCGGGCGCTGCACATCGGACAACACGCTGTCGGTGTTGTCGATCAGGCGCGCACGGGTGATGGCGGGGGATTTGAGCAGGCCCAGGGTCAGTTCGTTGGCCAGTTCCGCGTCGAGGTTGTAGGCAATGCGCGAGGCGGGGTTGTGGCTGATTTGCAGCAGTGCCTGCATCTCGCGATTGATAGAGGCGTCTTCGCTGGCATAATCGATGCCGATCTGGATGAGACTGAGCAATGTTCCCAGGATGAAACCGACCAGGACCGTCAGCCGGGCTTGCTTGTAAGACAGGCGATTGGTGAACTTGATATCCATGTATCCCGAGCCAGTTCCACTTTCCGTGCGCTGCGCAAGCATAGCCGATCACCCCCGGTAGCTGGCAGGTACTGTCGCACATTCAGGCTTTCCCAAGAATCTGTGTCGAGGACATAACGTGGACTCTCGCTTGAATGCTTTCCTGGAGCGCGCCGAATCGGTATTGGCGCGTCTGGAACCGCTGCTGCCGGCATTGCGCCCCAGCATCGATTGGACCCAGTGCCTGGCTGCCCGTTGGCAGCGCGAAGGGCGCAGCGGTTTTCTGCTGCCGCTCGAGGTCAGCCTGGACATGCGCCTGACCGACCTGATCGGTGTCGACAGGCAGCGTGAACAACTGGGCCGCAATACCCGCCAGTTCATCGACGGCATGCCGGCCAACCACGCGCTGCTGTGGGGCTCGCGCGGCACCGGCAAGTCGTCGCTGGTGCGTGCCTTGCTGGCAGAGTACGCCCCACAGGGGCTGCGCCTGATCGAGATCGAGCGTGACCACCTGGCGGACCTGCCGCGGGTGGTGGAACAACTGCACAAACTGCCACAGCGTTTCGTGCTGTTCTGCGATGACCTGTCGTTCGAGGCCGGGGAGGGCGACTACCGCGTGCTCAAGAGCGTGCTGGACGGCTCCCTCGAGCAGGCGCCGGACAACGTTCTGCTGTATGCCACCTCCAACCGTCGGCACCTGGTGCCGGAAAAGCAGAGCGACAACGAGAACTGGAAGATGGTCGACGGCGAGCTGCACCCCAGCGAGGCCGTCGAGGACAAGATTGCCCTGTCGGACCGCTTTGGTCTGTGGCTGTCGTTCTACCCGTTCACCCAGGAGCACTTCCTTGATGTGGTCGAGCACTGGATCACCCAGTTGGCGCTGGCGCCAGGTCTGGTCTGGGCACGGGATGAAGAGCTGGACAAGGCCGCGATCCGCTGGGCAACCGGCCGCGGCAATCGCAATGGCCGCTGCGCCTATCAATTTGCCCGCTATTGGGTGGGCCTGAAACTGCTGGAGCAACAGTAATGATCGATTTGAATGCAGTGGGGGGCGGCCAGTGCGGCTATGACCTGCTGGCGGCGCAGCTGGAGGCACTACTGGACGGGGAGCGGGATTTCATTGCCAACGCTGCGCAGCTTTCCGCCTTTCTGTACAGCCAGGTCGAAGACCTGAACTGGGCAGGTTTCTACCTGGCGCGCGGTGAAGAGCTGGTACTGGGGCCGTTTCAGGGGCAGGTGGCGTGTGTACGCATCCCGTTCGGGCGCGGGGTGTGCGGGGCTGCGGCGGCTACACGCCAGACCCAGCGTGTGGAGGATGTGCATGCCTTCCCGGGGCATATTGCCTGTGACAGCGCCTCCAACAGCGAGTTGGTGATCCCTCTGGTCAAGGACGGAGCGCTGATCGGCGTACTGGACCTGGACAGCCCTGTACTTGCACGCTTTGGTGAGCAGGATCAGGCCGGGCTGGAGCGTCTGGCGCGGATTTTCCTGGATTCGACGGACTGCTGAGGCGGGTAGAGGCGTTGCGCCCATTCGCCAGCAAGGCTCCTGTCGGGGGCTGCTGGCGAATGGGTTGTGTTGCAATCAGTCGTAGATGACTTTCTTCTTCCAGTCTTCTTCGGTGTCGGACTTCAGCCCTTCGGTCAGTGGGTTGACCTCGTCTTCGGTTGGCTGGTTCTGGCTCAGTACCATGGCGTTGGCGCGTGCCAGCAGTTTGTCCATATAGTCGAGCTGCTCGCGGTAGAGCACCGGATCAGGTTGCTTGCGCAGGTACTGCACGCCCCGTTCGAACGCCAGGCGGGCCTGCCCCGGCTGGTTCTGCTGCAGCGCATGCTGCCCCAGGTTGTTGAAGAACTCGATGTGCAGCAGCACCAGGATATGGCGAATTTCCTTTACCCAGTACTTGGCTTCGTTGGTCGGCAGGAAGCCTTCCTGGGAGGCGCGCACCACCTGGCTGTGCAGGGCTTCGAGCAGAAAGCGTACATCCTTGGCACGGGCTTCGGTCTGGATCGGGCCGGGAGGGTTGTTCACCGGTATGCCATCGCCCAGGGCAATCAGGCCCTGGAGCTCGCTGATGCGTGCCTGGATTTCACGGTTGTGCTTGTCCAGGGCCAGGCGGCGCTGATTCAGGTTCAGTTCGAGGCGGGTCAGCAGCAGCTTGAGTGCCGGGGTCATCAACTGGCCGGGGAAGGTTTCGGTGATTTCGCCACAACGACGCAAGCGGTCGGCCAGCTCGATCTTGAGGCGGGCTCGTTCCAGCTTGTTGCTCTCGACTACATTGTTCAGGTAGCCAATCACGATCAAGAGTGCGATACCCGCTACTATAAGCAGGGTGATCAGAAGTGGTGTCACCGTTAACGCCTCATACAGGAAGGTTTGCCGTTTGAGTGTAGTGGCTTCGCTTTTGCCCGGATAGAGCTGTTTGGCAGTTGAGCAGGGCGGATTGCTGGCATTTTGCCTTGAGGTGCCGCCAGCACTGGGCCGCGTCGCGTATGTGCGTCAGAAAATAATCGTCAAGGCTCAGGCGCGCTGCGGCCTCCGTGGCAGCGTAAAGCAGGGCGAAGTCATTGATTTAAATAAATTTATATCTAGGGGTTGACGACTTCTCAAAGCACCCCTAGAATGCGCGCCACTTGCAGCGTAAAGCACACAGCGAAACGCGGCAGGGAGTGAATGTTGTAGCGTGTCCCCTTCGTCTAGTGGCCTAGGACACCGCCCTTTCACGGCGGTAACAGGGGTTCGAGTCCCCTAGGGGACGCCATTGCGGGAATAGCTCAGTTGGTAGAGCACGACCTTGCCAAGGTCGGGGTCGCGAGTTCGAGTCTCGTTTCCCGCTCCAATTTTAAGCAGCTTTGCTTCAGGGCAGGGCTGAGTGAAACCAGAAAGCATCTTCGGGTGTATTTCTGGAACTGAAACACTACACCATGGTGTTTCAGGCAGTGTCCCCTTCGTCTAGTGGCCTAGGACACCGCCCTTTCACGGCGGTAACAGGGGTTCGAGTCCCCTAGGGGACGCCATTTGCGGGAATAGCTCAGTTGGTAGAGCACGACCTTGCCAAGGTCGGGGTCGCGAGTTCGAGTCTCGTTTCCCGCTCCAAATTCAAAGAAAACGCCGTTCGTATGAACGGCGTTTTTTTTTGCATAAAAAACGCCGCGCGATGGCAGGGAGCAGCATGAAAATCATCTGTGTGCCGTTGAGCCGAGGCGCCATGTCGCGGCTGGATACCGATACCTGTACGGATGCAGACCTGCTAGATGTTCAGCTGGATGCAGAGGAGTTCGAAGCCGTGTGGCGATCGGGGCTTTTCACGCAGGCCAATCGAGCGCTGGCGCTGAACATCGATGAGTACGAAGATGAAAGGATTCTAGGCACTGTGCAGTTGGCGGCATTCAGTGCGTTGGTGTCGGCCTGTATCCAAGCCTGCCCCGAGGTCGGTGCACTGCTGAAGGTGGAGGCGCAGGTGCGAACCGCACTCGAGCTCGATACCGGCGTGTACTTTTTCTTCTGAGCCCGTTCAAGCACACGCAGTCATGTGAATGCGCTTTGTGCGGGACGTGGTCATCCTGCCGAAGGGGGGGGGCTACCTGCCAGTTCTGCTGGCCGCGCTGACAGGTAGCTTGCGCATCAGTGCTTGCTGTCGTCACCCGACATGCTCAACAACTGCTTCTCCTGGTTCCAGTCGAACGGTTCGTCGTTCTGCTCGGCTTCGTAGCGGCGTTCTTCCAGCTCCTGGTACATGGCCAGTTCTTCTTCCGGCATGTAGTGCAGGCAATCGCCGCCAAAGAACCACAGCAGGTCGCGGGGGATAAGGTGCGCGATCTGCGGGTAGCGCTGGATGACCTGGCAGATGAGGTCCTGACCCAGGTAGGTGCTCTCCGGGTCGACCGGCAACTGTTGCATCAGGTCGTCGAAACGCTCCAGAAACAGCGCGTGGCTTTCTTCCGGTACCTGTTCGGCCTCACCCAGGGCTGCAAGGATGGTGCGCAGGTGGGTGAGCAGGGCGAGGTGGTATTCCAGTTGAGCAGTGGCGTTGGCCATGCGGGCGATCCTCTAGAGCAAAATCGGGCGCGGGAGTATAAGGCTCCCCGCGCCCGATGTCCCGTTGGTGTGATGCTCAGCGCACCTTGCCCTCGGTGGGCAGCAGCTCGTCCTTGCTGAACGCATCCACGTCGATCACACGGCGCCGTGCGGCTTCGGCCTCGTGCAGGCTTTGAGCTTCGCCGGCCTGCAAGGTGTTGGCGTGCAAGGCTGCGTCGATCAGCGATTCGCCGGGAGCCGGCGCCAATTGGCCGCCCTTGTGGGCCTGGTGCAGCTTCTTGTGCAGCGGGGCGCTGGCCCTTAGCAGGTCGCTGGCCTGTTGCAACGCGCCCACCGGGTCGCTTGCATCGGTGGGGCGATAGCAGCCAGCCAGCAGTTGTTCGAGTGCCGGATCACCCTTGGCGCGACCCAGCAGCGCAGCAACCTCGGCATCCAGTTCGTCCGACGGGCCGGTATGACGGCGCCCGAACGGGAACACCACCAAGCGCAGCGCGCCACCGAGGAACCGATTGGGGAAGTTGTCGAGCAGGCGGTCCAGGGCTTTTTCGGCCTGGCCCAGGCTTTCTTCCATGGCCCAGCGCAACAGCGGCCGCAGGTACTCGGGCGAATCGAGATCGTGGTAGCGCTTGAGGGCTGCCGAACCCAGGTACAGGTTGCTCAATACGTCGCCAAGGCGCGCCGACAGGCGCTCACGGCGTTTCAGCTCGCCACCGAGCAGCATCATGCACAGGTCGGCCAGCAGGGCGAAGGCCGCCGCCTGGCGATCGAGTGCGCGAAAGTATCCCTGGCTCAATGCATCGCCGGGTGCCTTTTCAAAGCGCCCCAGGCCCAACCCAAGGACCAGCGTGCTGGCCGCGTTACCCACCGCGAAGCCCACATGCCTGAGCAGCAGGGCGTCGAACTCCTTGAGCGCCTGGTCGTGGTCTTCACGTGCTGCCAGGGCCATCTCCTTGAGCACGAACGGGTGGCAGCGAATCGCCCCCTGGCCAAAGATCATCAGGTTGCGCGAGAGGATGTTGGCGCCCTCGACGGTGATGAAGATCGGTGCCCCCTGCCAGCTGCGACCCAGGTAGTTGTTCGGGCCCATGATGATGCCCTTGCCCCCGTGCACGTCCATGGCGTGCTGGATGCATTCGCGCCCCCGTTCGGTGAGGTGGTACTTGAGGATCGCCGACAGCACCGAGGGTTTTTCACCCAGGTCCACCGCGTTGGCGGTGAGCATGCGTGCGCTGTCCATCAGCCAGGCATTGCCGCCGATGCGGGCCAGAGCCTCCTGAATGCCCTCGAACGCGGCCAGCGGTACGTTGAACTGCTCGCGCACCTGTGCGTACTGGCCCGTTACCAGGCTGGTGTACTTGGCGGCACCGGTACCGACTGCCGGCAAGGAGATCGAGCGTCCCACCGACAGGCAGTTCATCAGCATCATCCAGCCCTTGCCGAGCATCTCCTGCCCGCCAATCAGAAAACTCAGCGGGACGAACACGTCCTTGCCGCTGTTGGGGCCGTTCATGAACGCGGCGCCCAGCGGCAGATGGCGCTGACCGATCTCGACACCTGGGGTGTCGGTCGGGATGAGAGCCAGGCTGATACCCAGCTCCTCCTTGTCACCCAGCAGGTGATCGGGGTCGTAGGCCTTGAACGCTAGACCCAGCAGCGTCGCCACCGGGCCCAGGGTGATATAGCGCTTCTCCCAGTTCAGGCGCAGGCCCAGTACTTCCTCGCCCTGCCACTGGCCCTTGCAGATGACCCCGGTGTCGGGCATGGCGCCGGCGTCGGAGCCGGCCAGCGGACCGGTGAGGGCGAAGCACGGGATGTCGTCACCGCGGGCCAGGCGGGGCAGGTAATGGTTGCGTTGCTCGTCGGTGCCGTAGTGCAGCAGCAGTTCGGCCGGGCCGAGCGAGTTGGGCACCATCACCGTGGAGGCCAGGTCGCCGCTGCGGGTGGCCAGTTTCATCGCGACCTGTGAATGAGCGAAGGCGGAAAAGCCCTTGCCACCGTATTCCTTGGGAATGATCAGGGCAAAGAAGCCATGGGTCTTGATGTGCGCCCAGGCTTCGGCGGGAAGGTCCATGTCCTGGCCGATCTGCCAGTCGCTGACCATGGCGCAGAGCTCCTCGGTGGGCCCGTCGATGAAGGCTTGCTCTTCTGCGCTCAGTTGCACCTTGGGATAGGCCAGCAGGGTGTTCCAGTCGGGGCGGCCACTGAAGAGCTCGCCGTCCCACCAGACCGTGCCGGCATCGATGGCCTCACGCTCGGTCTGCGACATCGGCGGCAAGGTTTTGCGAAACCAGCCGAACAGCGGGGCAGTCAGCCATTTGCGGCGCAGATCGGGCAGCACCAGGGGCACGGCAGTGGCCACCAGCAGCAGCCAGAAGATCGTCAACAGCCAGCCGGGGGCATGGCTGAATGCGCCCATCGCCACCAGGTAGACGGCAACCACGCCCAGTGCGGGCAGGGGGGCAACCCGCCGGTGCGCCAGGTAGGCAATACCGACCACCAGCACCACTAACCACAACAGCAACATATGCTTTCCTCCGTGAGCTCCAGAAATAGCTATCCGACAGAGCTTAGACCGCCTGTGCCAAACAACCCGTCAGAACAGTGACAGGACGTGACCTGTGGAAGTTCGCGTTTTCGGGCCGCGGGCCAGCGATTGTCAGCCTCGCCAGCTCGGGTAGACTGAGTGCCCACCGCCTATGTCAGGAGTCGTCATGCTGAAGATCTGGGGACGCAAGAACTCGTCAAACGTCAGGAAGGCGCTGTGGTGCGCCCAGGAGCTGGGCCTGGGTTACCAGTCGATCGATGCCGGTGGCGAGTTCGGCGTGGTCGACGAGCCGCACTACCGTGCCCTCAACCCCAACGGCCGGGTGCCGATGATCGAGGATGGCGAGCTGGTGCTGTGGGAATCCAATACCATCGTGCGCTACCTGTGTGGCCGGTATGCCCCAAACACTGACTGGTACCCCGCCGACCCGGCGGCCCGGGCCAGCGCAGACAAGTGGATGGACTGGACCACGTCATCGCTGGCTACGCCATTTCGCCCGTTGTTCTGGGGCATCCTGCGTACCCCGTCTGACCAGCAGGACTGGGTGCAGATCAACGCCGCGCACAAGCAATGCGCCGAACTGCTGTCGATCGCCGATCAGGCCCTGGCCACGCAACCCTACCTGTCGGGGGAAGCGATCGGCATGGGCGACATCCCGCTGGGCTGCTTCGTGTATGCCTGGTTCGAGATGCCCATCGAGCGTCCGGAAATGAAGCACCTGCGTGCGTGGTACGAGCGCCTCAGGCAACGGCCGGCCTACCAGGCGGCGGTAATGACCGCGCTGACCTGAACCTGTCGATTACCCTGATAGTCAATATCGATACACTTCACTGTACTTGCGTGGCCTGGGCAAGCACCATGGCCACATTCGTCGCGGTCGGCCCTGTCTGACCGCCTGCCTTGTGAACCCTTCAACCTGGTGTGTAGACCTGCTATGAGTTCTGCTCTGTCCATTCGGCAGCTAACCAAGACCTACGGCAATGGCTTCCAGGCCCTCAAGGGCATCGACCTGGATGTCGCCGAAGGTGATTTCTTCGCCTTGCTCGGCCCCAATGGCGCCGGCAAATCCACCACCATCGGCATTCTCTCGACCCTGGTCAACAAGACCAGCGGCACGGTGAATGTGTTCGGCCATGACCTGGACCGAGAGCCAGCCGCGCTCAAGCGCTGCATCGGCGTGGTGCCCCAGGAGTTCAACTTCAATCAGTTCGAAAAGACCTTCGATATCGTCGTGACCCAGGCGGGTTACTACGGCATCCCGATGAAGGTGGCCAGGGAGCGCGCCGAGCAGTACCTGACCCAGCTGGGCCTGTGGGACAAGCGTGACGTGCCATCGCGCTCGCTGTCCGGCGGCATGAAGCGCCGCCTGATGATTGCCCGCGCGCTGATCCACGAACCGCGCCTGCTGATCCTCGACGAGCCTACCGCTGGCGTCGACATCGAGCTGCGCCGTTCGATGTGGAGCTTTCTGACCGAGCTCAACCAGAAGGGCATTACCATCATCCTGACCACCCACTACCTGGAAGAGGCCGAGCAGCTGTGCCGCAACATCGGCATCATCGACCACGGCACCATCGTGCAGAACACCAGCATGCGTCAGTTGCTGGGCACGTTGCATGTGGAGACCTTCCTGCTCGACCTCAAGCATGACCTGGCCCAGGCGCCGCAACTGGCCGGCTACCCGTGCCGGCTGATCACTCCGCACACCCTGGAAGTGCAGGTGGACAAGGACGTGGGCATCACCGCGCTGTTCGGCCAGTTGGCCCTGCAGAACATCGAGGTGCTGAGCCTGCGCAACAAGACCAATCGTCTCGAGGAGCTGTTCGTGTCCCTGGTGGAAAAAAACCTGGCGAAGGTGGCGGTATGAGTTCGGAACTGCGCGCCAACCTGGTTGCCCTCAATACCATCGTCTATCGAGAAGTGCGGCGGTTCACGCGGATCTGGCCGCAGACCCTGCTGCCCCCGGCGATCACCATGGTGCTGTACTTCGTGATCTTCGGGAACCTCATCGGCCGGCAGATCGGCGACATGGGTGGCTTCACCTATATGGAGTACATCGTGCCGGGCCTGATCATGATGTCGGTGATCACCAATTCCTACGGCAACGTGGTGTCGAGTTTCTTCGGCAGCAAGTTTCAGCGTTCGATCGAGGAGCTGATGGTGTCGCCGGTGTCGCCGCACACCATCCTCATCGGCTACACCCTGGGCGGCGTGCTGCGCGGGTTGGCGGTGGGAGTGATCGTGACCCTGCTGTCGCTGTTCTTCACCCATCTGCAGGTGCATCACCTGGGCGTGACGGTGCTGGTGGTGGTGCTGACCGCGACGATCTTCTCGCTGCTGGGCTTCATCAACGCAGTGTTTGCGCGCAACTTCGATGACATCTCGATCATCCCGACCTTCGTGCTCACGCCGCTGACGTACCTGGGTGGGGTGTTCTACTCCATCACCCTGCTGCCGCCATTCTGGCAGACCGTGTCGCTGGCCAACCCGGTGCTGCACATGGTCAACTCGTTCCGCTACGGCATCCTGGGCGTCTCGGACATCCGCATCGGCGTGGCCATCACCTTCATGCTGGTGGCCACCGCGGTGCTGTACATCGGCTGCGTGCGCCTACTGGTCAGCGGGCGAGGAATGCGCAGCTGATTTCTGCTTGCGCCTGCGCCACTGCCTGCCCACCCACCAGCGCCAGTAGAGCATGGTCAGGCAGTAGGCCAGCGCCCCCAGCAGCACGCCGCACACCACCGAGCCCAGCAGAAAGGGCTGCCACAGCGTCGACAGCTGGTCGGTGATCCATTCGAAGGTGAGTTCCTCAGGCAGCGTGCGTGGCGGTATCTGCATCAGCCATGCCCCCACCTGGTAGGTGCAGTAGAACACCGGCGGCATGGTGATGGGGTTGGTCAGCCACACCAGGCTGACGGCGATGGGCATGTTGCCACGCACCAGAACCGCCAGGCTGGCGGCCAGCAGCATCTGCATCGGGATAGGGATGAAGGCTGCGAAAAGGCCTACGGCCATGGCCCGTGCCACCGAATGGCGATTCAGGTGCCAGAGGTTGGGGTCGTGCAGCAGCCGGCCGAGAAAGCGTAAGGATTTATGTTCCCGAATGCTCGTCGGATCTGGCATGTAGCGTTTGAAAAGTCGACGCGGCATGTGGGCTCTCGGCGTTCTGAAGTGGCCAGTATGCACGGATTGTAAACAGCGCCAATTCAGACTTTGTGACAATTAATAAGCAAGGTGCGGGCCTGGGTGATCTAAGCCTCTGGGGTGAGATCTGCTCAGGAGCTTTACCCATGCGCACAAGGATGTTGGCGCTGGCCTTGGGGCTGTTGGCGCTCAACGTGCTACCTGCCTTGCCGTCGGTCGGCTGGCTCTGGGGCATCGGCATGACGGGAGTGTTATGCCTGGTGTGTCGATGGGCAGTGCCCGGTCTGTTCCTGCTTGGTTTTGCCTGGGCCTGTTGCTCGGCGCAATGGGCGCTGGACGATCGACTGCGGCCCGAGCTGGAGGGGCGCACCCTGTGGCTGGAAGGTCGGGTAGTGGGCCTGGCGCAGCAGGGTCCACATTCGGTGCGTTTCGAGCTGGCCGAAGCCTCCTCGCGCCGCGCCCAGTTGCCGCAGCGGCTGAGCCTGAGCTGGTTTGGCGGGCCGCCGGTCAACAGTGGCGAGCGTTGGCGCCTGGCGGTGCAGCTGCAGCGCCCCTCCGGCCTGCTCAACCCCCATGGGCCTGACCAGGAAGCGGCCATGCTGGCTCGGCGAATCGGTGCCACCGGCCGCGTAAGGGCAGGTGAACGACTGGCCCCGGCCAGCCATGCGTGGCGTGATTCGGTGCGCCAGCGCCTGCTCGGGGCTCAGGCCCATGGGCGCGAAGGTGCGCTGGCGGCGCTGGTGCTGGGTGACGGCGGGGCGCTGGCACAGGAGGACTGGCAGGTGCTCCAGGCAACCGGCACGGTGCACCTGCTGGTGATTTCCGGTCAGCACATCGGCTTGCTGGCCGGTCTGGTGTACGGCCTGGTGGCCGGGTTGGCACGTGTGGGGGCATGGCCCAGGGCGCTGCCCTGGCTACCCTGGGCGTGCGGCCTGGCGTTTGCGGCGGCCCTGGCGTACGGCTTGATGGCGGGCTTTCAGGTACCGGTACGACGCGCCTGCATCATGCTGGCGGTGGTGCTGTTGTGGCGCCTGCGTTTTCGCCACCTTGGGGCCTGGATTCCCTTGCTGCTTGCCCTCAACGGTGTATTGCTGGTGGAGCCATTGGCCAGCCTGCAGCCGGGGTTCTGGCTGTCGTTCGCAGCGGTGGCGGTGCTGGTGTATGTGTTCGGCGGCCGGCTGGGGGCCTGGAACCCCTGGCTGGCATGGTGCCGGGCCCAATGGCTGATCGCGATCGGCCTGTTGCCGGTGCTGCTGGCGCTGGGGCTGCCGATCAGTCTCTCGGCACCGCTGGCCAATCTGGTTGCGGTGCCCTGGGTCAGTATCGCGGTGTTGCCCCTGGCGCTGGCCGGCACACTGCTGCAGGGGCTCCCGTTGCTGGGGGAGGCCCTGTTGTGGCTGGCTGGAGGATCGCTGGCAGCCTTGTTCTGGACACTGGCACAGGTGGCGCATTGGCAACCGGCCTGGACACCGGTCGCCTTGCCGATATGGGCATGGTTGATGGTGGGCGGTGGCGCGGTACTGCTGCTGTTGCCGGGCGGGCTGCCGATGCGGGTGCTGGGCTGGCCCTTGCTGCTGCTGGCCGGCTGTGCGCCTCGCAACGAGATCGCCCATGGGCAACTGGAGGTGTGGCAGCTGGATGTCGGCCAGGGCCAGGCGTTTGTGCTGCGTACCCGTCACCATGCGATGCTGTATGACGCAGGCCCGGCCACCCGTGGCAGCGACCTGGGTGAGCGGGTGGTCGTGCCGACTCTGCGCAAGCTGGGGGTGCGCGAGCTGGACCTGGCGCTGATCAGCCATGCCCATGCCGACCATGCCGGCGGCGCCCTGGCGGTGCAGCGCAGCGTGCCGCTGGTGCGTGTGGTGGGCGGCGACCCGGATGAGCTGCCCGGGCAACTGCAGGCCCAGGCCTGCGCCAGTGGCGAGCAATGGCAGTGGGATGGCGTGCTCTTCAGCCTGTGGCGCTGGCAGCAGGCCGGCGACAGCAATCAGCGCTCCTGTGTGTTGCACGTGGATGCCGGCGGCGAAACCCTGCTGCTTACCGGTGACATCGATGCCCAGGCCGAGCGCGCCTGGCTGCGCGAGTCGACAGCCGGCCCGGTCGACTGGTTGCAGGCGCCCCATCATGGCAGCCGCACCTCGTCGAGCCAGGCCTTTCTCGAGCGAACCCGGCCACGGGGCGTGCTGATTTCGCGAGGGCGCCACAATGCATTCGGGCATCCGCACGCACAGGTGATGGCGCGTTACCAGGCGCTGGGTATCACCGTGCACGACAGCGCCCTGCACGGGGCGGTGCGCCTGGTGCTGGGCAGCTTTGGCCAGGCGGTCGGGCAACGCAGCCAGCGCCGCTTCTGGCGGGAGCCGACATGACGCTGTTCGGCCCCGTGGCCCCCTATGGTAAAGTGGCGGACTTTTTCGAGGGGGTCGCTACTGTGTGGGAATTGGTCAAGTCCGGTGGCTGGATGATGCTGCCGATCATTCTGAGTTCCATCGCTGCCATGGCTATCGTCGCCGAACGCCTGTGGACCCTGCGCGCCAGTCGTGTCACCCCGCCGCACCTGCTCGGCCAGGTGTGGCGCTGGATCAAGGACAAACAGCTCACCAGCGAGAAGCTCAAGACCCTGCGCGCCGACTCGCCGCTGGGCGAGATCCTGGCCGCGGGCCTGGCCAACTCCCGCCATGGTCGCGAAATCATGAAGGAGTGCATCGAGGAAGCCGCCGCCCGTGTCATCCACGAGCTGGAGCGCTACATCAACGCACTGGGCACCATCGCCGCCATGGCGCCGCTGCTGGGCCTGCTGGGCACCGTGCTGGGCATGATCGATATCTTCAGTGCCTTCACCGGGTCCGGCATGACCACCAATGCCTCGGTATTGGCGGGGGGGATCTCCAAGGCGTTGATCACCACCGCAGCCGGCCTGATGGTGGGTATCCCGGCAGTATTCTTCCATCGTTTCCTGCAACGGCGCATCGATGAGCTGGTGGTGGGCATGGAGCAGGAGGCCATCAAGCTGGTGGAAGTGGTCCAGGGGGACCGTGATGTCGACCTGAGCGAGGGCAAGGCGTGAAATTCCGGCGCAAGCCACGGGAGACCGTGGACATCAACCTCGCTTCGCTGATCGACGTGGTGTTCATCCTGCTGCTGTTTTTCGTGGTGACCACCACCTTCACCCGTGAAACCCAGTTGCGTGTCGAACTGCCCGAGGCGGTCAGCGGCGCTCCGGCGCCCGACACCGAGGCCAAGCAGCTGGAAATCACCATCAGCGCCGAAGGCGTGTACTCGGTCAACAACCACCTGTTGCCCAAGAGCGACCTGGGCACCCTGACCGAGGCCCTGCAGAAGGAATCACAGGGCGACACCAAGATGCCGCTGTCGATCAGCGCTGACGGCAAGACTCCGCACCAGGCCGTGGTCACCGCCATGGATGCCGCTGGCAAGCTCGGCTTCAGCCAGTTGCGCATGACCACGGTCGAGGCCGCCCAGGGGACACCTTGATGGCGCTTGCCGATCGTCTGTTGCATGCCTGGTAT
The DNA here is from genome assembly GCF_052850635.1 of Pseudomonas sp. 1176_21. Classification (NCBI taxonomy): domain Bacteria; kingdom Pseudomonadati; phylum Pseudomonadota; class Gammaproteobacteria; order Pseudomonadales; family Pseudomonadaceae; genus Pseudomonas; species Pseudomonas sp. 1176_21. The sequence continues at coordinate 68,898 of NZ_VXCV01000009.1, read as the reverse complement.
GCCGGCCACCCGGCATTGGTATTGTTGCGCCCGCTCGAGGCCCTGTACCGTCGGGTGGTGCGGGGCAAGCGCGAGCGTTTTCTGGCCGGGCAGGGCGACATCTATAGCGCACCGGTGCCGGTGCTGGTGGTGGGCAACATCACCGTGGGTGGCACCGGCAAGACCCCGCTTATCCTGTTTCTGATCGAGCACTGTCGCCAGCGCGGCCTGCGCGTGGGGGTGGTCAGCCGAGGCTATGGGGCCACTGCGCCGCAACTGCCGTGGCGCGTGCGTGCCGATCAACCGGCCGAACAGGCCGGTGACGAACCCTTGCTGATCGTGCAGCGCACCGGCGTGCCGCTGATGATCGACCCCGATCGCAGCCAGGCCGTGCGGGCCTTGCTCGACGCCGAGCCGCTGGACCTGATCCTGTGCGACGACGGCATGCAGCACTACCGCCTGGCGCGTGATCTCGAGCTGGTGCTGATCGACGCGGCCCGCGGCCTCGGCAATCGCCGCTGCCTGCCTGCCGGGCCGCTGCGTGAGCCGGTGGAGCGCCTGGATGAAGTGGACGCCGTGCTCTACAACGGCGCCCTCAGCGACCGTGATGATGGCTTTGCCTTCACCCTGGCCCCTACGGCACTGGTCAACCTGCGCAGCGGCGAGCGACGAGGCCTTGAGCATTTTGCGCCGGGCCAGGCATTGCACGCGGTGGCCGGCATCGGCAACCCTCAGCGATTTTTCAACACCCTGCAGGGGCTGGGCTGGCAGCCTGTGCCGCATGCGTTTGCCGACCATGCGGCGTACAACGCCCAGGCCCTGAGCTTCACCCCGTCATTGCCGCTGGTCATGACTGAGAAGGATGCGGTGAAATGCCGTGCTTTCGCCGCCGATGACTGGTGGTATCTTGCGGTCGACGCACTGCCTTCGCCGGCCTTCGTGGCCTGGCTCGACGCGCAACTGGCGCGTCTGCTGCCCGGGCCTCGCCAGCCCTGACATTTTCTTTTTCCGGCCACAGGCCTGAGGAATATCCATGGACACCAAATTGCTCGACATCCTTGCTTGCCCGATCACCAAAGGCCCGCTCAAGCTCAGCGCCGACAAGACCGAGCTGATCAGCAAGGGGGCCGGCCTGGCGTACCCGATTCGTGACGGTATCCCGGTGATGCTCGAGAGCGAAGCCCGAACCCTGACCGATGACGAGCGCCTGGACAAATGAGCCTGGATTTCACCGTTGTGATTCCAGCACGCCTGCGCTCCACCCGTCTGCCGGGCAAGCCATTGCTGTCGATTGCCGGCAAGCCGATGGTGCAGCACGTCTGGGAGCAGGCGCGCAGAAGCAGCGCCACCCGCGTGGTGATTGCCACCGATGACCCGAGCATCGTCGCTGCATGCCAGGGGTTTGGCGCCGAGGTGCTGCTGACCCGTGAGGACCACCAGTCGGGCACCGACCGCCTGGCCGAAGTCGCCACCCAGCTGGGCCTGTCGGCAGATGCGATCGTGGTCAATGTGCAGGGTGACGAGCCGTTGATTCCCCCGGCGATCATCGACCAGGTGGCGGCCAACCTGGCGGCGCATCCTGAAGCGGGCATTGCCACGCTGGCCGAGCCGATCGAAGACGTCGAAGTGCTGTTCAACCCCAATGCGGTCAAGGTGAGCACCGACCGCAACGGCCTGGCCCTGACCTTCAGCCGTGCGCCCTTGCCGTGGGCGCGTGATGCGTTTGCCCAGAGCCGCGAGCAATTGCCGGCGGGTGTGCCTTATCGCCGGCATATCGGCATGTACGCCTATCGCGCAGGCCTGTTGCAGGACTTCGTCGCCTGGGGCCCGTGCGGCCTGGAGCAGACCGAGTCGCTGGAGCAGTTGCGTGCGCTGTGGAATGGCGTGCGCATCCACGTGGCCGATGCCTTGCAGGCGCCGCCTGTGGGCGTCGACACACCTGAAGACCTGGAGCGCGTTCGGCGCTTGCTGGAGGCCTGATGCGCGTCCTGTTCGTATGCCTGGGCAACATCTGCCGCTCGCCGACGGCCGAGGGCGTGTTGCGCCATCAGTTGAAGCTGGCAGGCCTCGAGGATCAGGTCGAAGTGGCCTCGGCGGGTACGGGAGACTGGCATGTGGGCAAGCCGCCCGACAGCCGAACCCGCCGCACTGCGCTGGCGCGCGGCTACGACCTGTCCGCACAGCGTGCACAGCAGGTGAGCGCGCAGGACTTCAGCCGGTACGACCTGATCCTGGCTATGGACACCAGCAATCTCGGCCACCTCAAGGCGCTGCAACCGTCTGCCGGTACCGCCGAACTGGACCTGTTCCTGCGCCGCTACGAGGGTGAGCTGGATGAAGTGCCCGACCCTTACTACGGCGGCGAAGAGGGCTTCGAACAGGTGCTTGATCTCATTGAGCTGGCTTGTAGCAAGCTGGTGGTCGAGCTGAAGGGCCGGCTATGAGCGTGCAGGTGCAATCGCAGGTTTCACTCAAGCCTTACAACACCTTCGGAATCGAGGTGAAGGCGCAGTATTTCGCCCAGGCACACAACGATGACGAAGTGCGCCAGCTGCTGGCGCACGCAGCCGAACAGCACCTGCCGGTGCTGGTGATCGGTGGCGGCAGCAACCTGCTGCTGACTGCCGATATCCAGGCGCTGGTGCTGCGCATGGCCAGTGTCGGTGTGCGGATACTGTCGGATGATGGCCTGCGCGTGGTGGTCGAGGCAGAGGCGGGTGAGCCCTGGCATCCCTTCGTGCAGTGGACCCTGGCCCAGGGACTGTCGGGGCTGGAAAACCTCAGCCTGATCCCCGGTACCGTCGGGGCGGCGCCGATGCAGAACATCGGCGCCTATGGCGTGGAGATCAAGGACGTGTTTGCCGGGCTGACGGCACTGGATCGGGAAACCGGCCAGTTGCACGAGTTTGCGCTGGAACAGTGTGATTTTGCCTACCGTGACAGTGTGTTCAAGCGTAATCCCGGGCGCTGGCTGATCCTGCGGGTTCGCTTCGTGCTCAATCGCGCCGAGCACCTGCACCTGGACTACGGCCCGGTACGCCAGCGGCTGAGTGAGCAGGGCATCGGTCAGCCGACCGCACAGAATGTCAGCGATGCCATCTGCAGCATTCGTCGCGAAAAACTGCCAGACCCGGCCGAGCTGGGCAATGCCGGAAGCTTCTTCAAGAACCCGGTGGTGAGCGCTGAACTGGCGCAGCGCGTGCGCGAGGCGTATCCGGATGCGGTAGGTTATCCACAGGCCGATGGTCAGGTAAAGCTGGCGGCGGGGTGGTTGATCGAGCAGGCGGGCTGGAAGGGGTTTCGCGAGGGCGATGCCGGGGTGCACCGTTTGCAGTCGCTGGTGCTGGTGAACTACGGGCAGGCCAGTGGCAAGCAGTTGCATGCGCTGGCGCAGCGGATTCAGGCTGATGTGCTGGCGCGCTTCGGCGTCGCGCTGGAGATGGAACCCAACTTGTATTGACTGGGCGACTTGTTCGCTGGCAGCGCCGATTCCTGCGGGTTCGGCGTTGTTGGTGACACATCCACCACCAGGCATCAGGCAACAAAAAGCCCCGCCAGTTTGCACTGGCGGGGCTTTTTAATGGCCGTCAGACGAGCGGTTTATGCTCTTCTGCAGCTTCCTGCGACTGCTCGGCAGCAGCGGCGGCCGCTGCGGCTTCAGCTTCGCGCTTGCGGCGACGCACTTCACGCGGGTCGTTCGGTGCACGGCCGTTGGCCAGCGTGACGACCGGTGCCTCAACCTCGGCAGGCTCGGCGATCGGTGCCTGTGCCTCGGCGACCGGTGCTGGCTCAGCGGCAATGACCGGCTCGGCTTCGACTGCAGCCGGCGCTTCAGGCTCGCTCGGCAGGGCGATGACCGGCTCGGCAGCTACAGGTGCCTCGACGGGCGCTTCGACAGCTGGCGCCTGCTCAGGGGCTTGAGCCGGTGCTTCCACCAGAGCCTCTACCTTGGCCTCGGCCTCGATCTGGGCCTCGACTGGTTGCGGAGCAACTTCGACGACAGGCTCGATGCTCGACTCGACTGCCTGCACCGGTGCTTCGAACGGTTGTTCGATCACAGGGGCGATGGCCGCTTGTTCAGCAACAGCTTCTTCGGCAGCGGGCTGTTGAACGGTTTCGTTCGACTCGGTGCTGGTTTCGACAACCACTGGTTCGACGGTGCCGGCCTCGAAAGGCGTTTCGGCCACGACGGCTGGGGTGTCATCGACAGCAGCAGTTGCACGCTCGGCCTGAGCGTTGGCCTGGGCCTCGGCGTCGGCACTGATGTTGCTGGTGGCAACGGCGGCAGTCACGGCCAGGCCGGCAGCCAGTTCCACGCCCGAAGGCTGCGCATTGCCTTCGCTACGTTTTTCCGCGGCAGCAGGTTGTTCGCCAGCTTGTTCGGCGCCTTCTTCGGTGCCGTCTTCGCTGCCTTCGACCACATTGCCGTTGGCATCACGCTGACGCTCACGACGGTTGCTGCGACGACGCTGACCGCGCGAGCGACGACGTGGACGATCGCCTTCGGCGCCTTCCTGGTTGTCATCCTGCAGCAGCTCTTCGTTTGGCAGTTGCTCTTCGGCCGCATCCTCGACCGGCTCGGCCGGGCGTGGCTGACGCTCTTCGCGTGGCGGACGCGGTGCGCGCTCCTCGCGAGGGGCACGTTCTTCACGTGGTGCGCGCTCTTCACGCGGTGCACGCTCTTCACGTGGCTGACGCTCTTCGCGCGGGGCGCGCTCAGGACGTTCTTCGCGAACGGCCGGGGCCGGGGTGGCATCCAGAGGCTCACGCAGTTCGCGTACCGGGCGATCTTCGCGTGGGCGACGGTCTTCGCGTGGGGCACGCGGCTGACGTTCTTCACGCGGGGCGCGTGGTGCGCGTTCTTCGCGGGTCGAGGTCTCTTCACGGGCTTCGCGAGGCTGGCGTTCTTCACGCGGCTCACGTGGCGCGCGCTCGGCACGCTCTTCGCGTGGCTTGCGCTCTTCATCGCGACGACCGTTGCGGTTGCGGCTCTGCTGGCGACCGTTGCGACGCTCCTCGTTGCGCTGAGGACGCTCGGTGGCAGGCTTCTCGGTTACCACCGGTGCGGCGGCCACAGGTTCTTCCTTGCCGGCGAACAGGCTGACCAGCGACTTGACCAGGCCCTTGAACAGGCTTGGCTCTGGCAGGGCGTGTACCGGGGCGGCTGGGGCAGCAGGGGCTTCCGGAGCCGGTACCGGAGCATTGGCGCGGGCCGGTGCAGTCTTGACCGCGGCTTCCTGGCGAACCAGGGTGCGGGTGGCGGCAGCCGGTTGCACTTCTTCGGTTTCGGTCGCAGCGATTTCGTAGCTGGACTGGTTGTTCAGGGCTTCCGGGCTGTCGTCGCGCAGGCGCTGCACTTCGAAATGCGGGGTTTCCAGGTGGTCGTTCGGCAGAATGACGATACGCGCCCGGGTGCGCAGTTCGATCTTGGTGATCGAGTTGCGTTTTTCGTTGAGCAGGAACGCGGCGACCGGGATCGGCACCTGGGCACGCACCTCGGCAGTGCGATCCTTCAGGGCTTCTTCCTCGATCAGGCGCAGGATTGCCAGCGACAGCGACTCGACGTCACGGATGATGCCGGTGCCGCTGCAGCGCGGGCAGACGATGCCGCTGCTTTCGCCCAGGGAAGGGCGCAGGCGCTGGCGGGACATTTCCAGCAGGCCGAAGCGCGAAATGCGGCCGACCTGTACGCGGGCACGGTCGGCTTCCAGGCACTCGCGCACCTTTTCTTCGACGGCGCGCTGGTTCTTGGCCGGGGTCATGTCGATGAAGTCGATGACGATCAGGCCACCGATGTCACGCAGACGCAGTTGGCGGGCGATTTCCTCGGCCGCTTCCAGGTTGGTCTGCAGGGCGGTTTCCTCGATGTCGCTGCCTTTGGTGGCGCGCGCCGAGTTGATGTCGATGGACACCAGGGCTTCAGTCGGGTCGATCACGATCGAGCCGCCCGATGGCAGGTCGACGACGCGCTGGAAGGCGGTCTCGATCTGGCTTTCGATCTGGAAGCGGTTGAACAGCGGCACGCTGTCTTCGTACAGCTTGATCTTGCTGGCGTACTGCGGCATCACCTGGCGGATGAAGGTCAGGGCTTCTTCCTGGGCGTCGACGCTGTCGATCAGCACTTCGCCGATGTCCTGGCGCAGGTAGTCGCGGATGGCGCGGATGATGACGTTGCTTTCCTGGTAGATCAGGAACGGCGCTGCGCGGTCGAGGGACGCTTCCTTGATGGCGGTCCACAGTTGCAGCAGGTAGTCCAGGTCCCACTGCATCTCTTCGCTGCTGCGGCCCAGGCCGGCAGTGCGAACGATCAGGCCCATGTCGGCAGGGGCAACCAGGCCGTTGAGCGCTTCGCGCAGTTCGTTGCGCTCTTCGCCTTCGATGCGACGGGAGATGCCGCCGGCACGCGGGTTGTTAGGCATCAGGACCAGGTAACGACCGGCCAGGCTGATGAAGGTGGTCAGGGCGGCGCCCTTGTTGCCGCGCTCTTCCTTCTCGACCTGGACGATGACTTCCTGGCCTTCGCTCAGCACTTCCTTGATGTTCACCCGGCCTTCGGGCGACTTCTTGAAGTATTCGCGGGAGATCTCCTTGAGGGGCAGAAAGCCGTGGCGCTCGGAGCCGAAATCGACGAAGGCGGCTTCAAGGCTGGGCTCGATGCGGGTGATCTTGCCCTTGTAGATGTTGGCTTTTTTCTGCTCGCGTGCACCGGACTCGATGTCCAGATCGTAGAGGCGCTGGCCGTCTACCAGAGCAACACGCAACTCTTCGGGTTGAGTCGCGTTAATCAGCATTCTTTTCATGTAGTACCGTCGGTTTCCGGGCTGCCGGAAACGGCGTTCGGCACACACGACTTCTCACGGTCGGTGTCAGGGTGCGTCAGGGGTGGCGGACCATCCCGTGTCCAGCGGCTTGCGGTCGGACTGGTCGCCCAGTGCTGCCGAAGTCGCGACGACGCGTCCTGCTAGCTGTGGTGTCAAATGCACTCAGTCAGGAGGAGGAATCAGCCTTCGGCCGTGGACACCCTGGGGCATCTTGATCAAGACCGGGTCCGGTCGCGGGCCAGAGGGCCTGTGGACTGGACGCAGTGCTACACGGTCCGACGGTTGTGCATCTCCACCCTACACGTATCCCTGATAATTCGGGTGCTGCCGCGCGCTGAATCCGCAACGGGTTGCAGTTATCGCCAGCTCCATACGGGAGCCCGCGCTTTCTATGGCTAAGGCTGGTATTTCCGAAGCATTCGCCGTGACTGCGTGAAAGCGACTGCACTGAAGGAGTGGGCATCGAAAAAAACGTGCAGGAGGGTCAAACACCGCTCTTGTTGTTTTTTATCGGTCTTCTCTCATCGGCGCTGGTAGCGATTCCAGGCACTTCTGTAAACTGGCGAAAGCCCCGTCGGACGGCCTCGCGTCCTCGAGAATTGCGTAGGTCAGGGCCGGCTCAAAGCCATTGGTCCGCTGGCCAGCCGCTTTTGGCGGCGTTCGCGACTATAGCAGCAATCATTAAGTGCTTCAAATCCATAAAAAATTGTTATGATTCGCAAATGACGACTACTACCCCTCCGACCTCCGGCGTCCAGCTGATCGAGGTCGCGCCGGAACTTGCCGGCCAACGGATCGACAACTTCCTGATCACTGCACTCAAGGGAGTTCCCAAGACCTTGATTTATCGCATTTTGCGCAAAGGCGAAGTGCGGGTGAACAAGGGACGGATCAAGCCAGAGTACAAATTGCAGGCCGGCGATATCGTGCGCGTGCCGCCCGTTCGTCTGCCTGAGCGTGACGAGCCGGTGCCGCTGGCACAGGGCCTGCTTCAGCGACTCGAAGCGGCCATCGTGTACGAAGACAAGGCCCTGATCGTGCTCAACAAGCCTGCTGGCATCGCCGTGCACGGCGGCAGCGGGCTGAACTACGGTGTGATCGAAGCCTTTCGTCAGTTGCGCCCGGATACCAAGGAGCTGGAGTTGGTGCATCGGCTCGATCGCGATACCTCCGGTCTGCTGATGATCGCCAAGAAGCGCAGCATGTTGCGCCATCTGCATGCCGCGTTGCGCGGTGACGGCGTCGACAAGCGCTACATGGCGCTGGTGCGTGGTCACTGGGCCACGGCCAAGAAGCAGGTCAATGCGCCGCTGCTCAAGAGCAACCTGCGTTCCGGCGAGCGGATGGTGGAAATCAACGACGAAGGCAAGGAGGCGCTCACCCTGTTTCGCGTGCTGCGCCGTTTCGGCGATTTCGCGACCATGGTCGAGGCACGCCCGATTACTGGCCGTACCCACCAGATTCGCGTGCATACCCTGCATGCCGGGCATTGCATCGCCGGCGACAGCAAGTATGGCGACGAGGATTTCACTCGCGAGATCCGCGAGCTGGGCGGCAAGCGCCTGTTCCTGCATGCCTATGCGCTGACCGTGCCGTTGCCCGATGGCGGCGAGCTGAAGCTGGAGGCGCCGGTGGACGACATGTGGGCCAAGACCGTGGAGCGTTTGAGTGCGCCGTGATTACGACCTGCTGATCTTCGATTGGGACGGCACGCTGGCCGATTCGATCGGGCGCATCGTCGAAGCGATGCATCGCTCGGCCGAGCGTGCCGGCTATGCGCTGTGCTCGGACGAGGCGGTCAAGGGCATCATCGGCCTGGCGCTGCCCGAGGCGATCAGCACGCTGTACCCGCATCTGGATCAGCCTGAAGTCATGGCGTTTCGTCAGCATTACGCCGACATCTATATGGCCCTGGATACCCAGCCGTCGCCGTTGTATCCCGGCGTGGTCGAGGCCCTCGAGTCGTTCAGGGCCGATGGCTATCGCCTGGCAGTCGCTACCGGCAAGGCGCGTCGCGGCCTGGACCGGGTGCTGGTGGCCAATGGCTGGGAAACGTTCTTCGACATTACCCGGGCTGCCGACGAAACCATGGGCAAGCCGCACCCGCGCATGCTCGAGGAGATCCTGGCCCATTGCCAGGTGCCGGCGAGCCGTGCGTTGATGGTGGGCGATTCGTCGTTCGACCTGCTGATGGCGCGCAATGCCGGCATACATTCGGTGGCGGTGGGGCATGGGGCGCTGTCGCTCGAGGCATTGAGCGTTTACGAGCCGCAGTTGTCCATACAGCACTTTTCACAATTGCAGGCGTGGCTAGGCCGAACCGCTGCAATCGAATTTCCAGGGTAGGTGAGCATGACTGACGAGTGGAAGGCGCCTGACGCCGAAAAGAACGAAGAGCGCACCAGCTGGAAGCTGCTCGAGAAGACCTTGCTGGCGGGCGTGCAGGAGCAGCGTCGGGCCCGGCGCTGGGGTATTTTTTTCAAGCTGCTGACGTTCGTGTACCTGTTCGGCATCCTGGCCCTGTTTTCGCCGCTGATGGATATCGACAAGACCGCCGCTCGTGGCGCGAGCCATACGGCGCTGATCGAGGTGCGCGGGATCATTGCGGACAAGGAGCCGGCCAGCGCCGACAACGTGATAGCCAGCCTGCGTGCGGCCTTCGACGACGCCAAGACCAAGGCGGTGGTGCTGCGTATCAACAGCCCGGGCGGCAGCCCGGTGCAGTCTGGCTACATCTATGACGAGATTCGTCGTCTGCAGGCCGCCAAGCCGTCGGTCAAGGTGTACGCGGTCATCAGCGACCTGGGTGCGTCGGGTGCCTACTATATCGCCAGTGCGGCTGACCAGATCTATGCCGACAAGGCCAGCCTGGTGGGCTCGATTGGTGTGACGGCAGCTGGCTACGGCTTTGTCGGCACCATGGAGAAGCTGGGTGTCGAGCGTCGTACCTATACGGCGGGTGAGCACAAGGCCTTCCTTGATCCATTCCAGCCGCAGAAACCGGACGAAACGGCCTTCTGGCAGGGTGTGCTGGACACTACCCACAAGCAGTTCATTGCCAGTGTGAAGCAGGGGCGCGGCGAGCGGCTCAAGGACAAGGAGCATCCCGAGCTGTTCAGCGGGCTGATCTGGTCGGGTGAGCAGGCCGTGCAGCTGGGGCTGGTGGACGCCCTGGGCAATGCCGATTATGTGGCGCGTGAGGTGGTGGGGGAGAAGACCCTGGTTGATTTCACCGTCGAAGAGTCGCCGTTTGATCGCTTCTCCAAGCGCCTGGGTGCCAGCGTCGCCGAGCACCTTGCCATGTGGATGGGCTTTCAGGGGCCGGCACTGCGCTGAGTGTGCTGATTAATGAAAAACCGGCCAGATGGCCGGTTTTTTATTGCTGGTATTGGCTTGCCCTCACGGTATGCTCACCCCTTCCTTGAGCAGCATGTCGACCAGTCGGATCAGCGGCAGTCCCACCAGGCTGGTGGCATCGCAGCCGTGGGTGCTTTGGAACAGGCTCACCCCCAGCCCTTCGCACTTGAAGCTGCCGGCGCAGTCGTAGGGTTGTTCCGCGCGCAGGTAGCGTTCGATGCGTGGCAGGTCCAGTTCGCGCATGTGCACGGTAAATGGCACGCAATCGACCTCGCAATGGCCGCTCTGAGTATTGAGCAGCGCCACGCCGGTCAGGAAGGTGACGTGATTGCCGCTCGCAGCCAGCAATTGCTCGCAGGCCTTTTCGAAGGTGTGTGGCTTGCCCAGAATCTGTTCGCCCAGCACGGCAACCTGGTCGGAGCCGATGATAAGGTGCCCCGGATGGCTGGCAGCCAATGCCTCGGCCTTGTGCCTGGCCAGGCGCTTGACCAGCTCTGGGGCGGGCTCTTCGCCGATGCGCTGTTCGTCGATATCGGGCGCTGCCCAGGCAAAGGGCAGTTGCAGTCGCGCCAGCAATTCGCGCCGGTAGGGTGAGCTGGAAGCCAGTAACAAGGGCAGCATGATGAACTCCTGAGCAGGTGCGCCGATTCTAACATGTTGAACGGGGCCGAATTTCCTTTGACAGGGGCGGGGGGCATCCCTAGAATGCTGCGCCTATGTTGAATGACCCGATTCCACCTCACGTTGACCCGCGCAAATTGGCCGATCGTGGTGTTTCTCTCGAAGGAACGCTGCTACTCGCCGATTTGGAGAGACTCTGCGACCCGCTTTCCGACGATGTCGGTACGGTGCAGGCTAAATTCGATTTTGAGCGAGACGAACAGAAAACCGTGGTTATCCACAGTGCTCTGACCGTCGAGGTCAAGATGGTTTGCCAGCGTTGTCTTGAGCTGGTCACCCTGCCGATCCACAGCGAATCTACATATGCTGTGGTGAAAGAGGGTGCGAATACCCAGTCGTTACCGAAAGGTTATGACGTGCTGGAACTGGGCGAAGATCCTTTGGATCTGCAAGCATTGGTCGAGGAAGAGCTTCTGCTCGCCTTGCCCATCGTGCCTGCTCATCATCCGGAAGAATGCCAGCAGCCGGCGGGCGCCGATGAGCCCGAACCGAGCAAGGACGAGGTAACGCGGTCCAACCCGTTCAGTGTATTGGCGCAGTTAAAGCGTGACCCAAACGTTTAGGAGTTAATCAATTATGGCTGTTCAGCAGAACAAAAAATCCCGCTCTGCCCGTGACATGCGCCGTTCGCACGACGCTCTCTCGGAAAACGCTCTGTCCGTAGAGAAAACCACTGGTGAAGTGCACCTGCGTCACCACGTATCGCCAGAAGGCGTATACCGTGGTCGCAAAGTGATCGACAAGGGCGCTGACGAGTAATCCTTGTCCGCTCAGATCGCGATTGACGCAATGGGCGGGGACTTCGGTCCCCGCAGCATTGTTCAGGCCAGCATTGCTTGCCTGTCGGCTACTCCCTCGCTGCACCTGACCCTCGTCGGTCAACCCTCCCTCCTTGAAGATCTGATCGCTGGCCAGTCGGCAGCGGATCGCGCGCGCCTGCATATTGTGCCGGCCAGCGAAGTGATCGGCATGGACGAGCGGCCGTCCCAGGCGCTGCGTGGCAAGCCCGACTCGTCGATGCGCGTGGCCCTCGAACTATTGCGTGATGGCAAGGTGCAGGCCTGCGTGAGCGCCGGCAACACCGGCGCGCTGATGGCGTTGTCGCGCTATGTGCTCAAGACCCTGCCCGGCATCGATCGGCCGGCGATGGTGGCGGCCATACCGACCCAGACCGGCTATTGCCAGCTGCTTGATCTGGGGGCCAACGTCGACTGCAGCGCCGAGCACCTGTTCCAGTTCGCCGTGATGGGCTCGGTGGCGGCGCAAGCGCTGGGCATTTCCCGGCCGCGCGTGGCGTTGCTCAACATCGGTACCGAAGACATCAAGGGCAACCAGCAGGTCAAGCTGGCTGCGACGCTGCTGCAAAATGCCCGCGGCCTCAACTACATCGGCTTTGTCGAAGGCGATGGCCTGTACCGTGGCGAAGCGGATGTGGTGGTGTGCGACGGCTTTGTCGGCAATATCCTGCTCAAGTCCAGCGAAGGCTTGGCCACCATGATCGGTGGGCGCATCGAGGCGCTGTTCAAGCGTGGCCTGATGGCGCGGGCGGTAGGTGCCCTGGCGATGCCGCTGCTCAGTCGCCTGAAGGCCGACCTTGCGCCGGCGCGCCACAATGGCGCGAGTTTTCTCGGCCTGCAGGGCATCGTTATCAAGAGTCATGGCTCGGCGGGTGTGCAGGGTTTCCAGAGCGCGATACAGCGGGCGCTGATCGAGATCCAGGAGAACCTGCCGCAGCGCTTGCACGGCCGTCTGGAGGATCTGCTGCCTTAGGCATCGGCACAACGACGTGCATAAATGTGACCGCTTGGTTCTCGTTACCATCCAATTGTCAGTTTTCTCGCGCTCAGCCCCGGCTGGGCGCTATTTTCGACGACAAGATCATTAGGGGCTTGTTCAATGTCTGCATCCCTCGCATTCGTCTTTCCTGGCCAAGGTTCGCAGTCGCTCGGCATGCTTGCCGAGCTGGGCGCCCAGTACCCGCTGGTCATCGATACCTTCCGTGAGGCCTCCGAGGCTCTCGGTTACGACCTGTGGGCACTGACCCAGCAGGGCCCGGAAGAACAACTCAACCAGACGGACAAAACCCAGCCGGCCATCCTGACCGCCTCGATCGCCCTGTGGCGCCTGTGGCTGGCCGAAGGTGGCGCGCGCCCTGCATTCGTTTCCGGGCACAGCCTGGGTGAATACAGTGCGCTGGTGGCTGCCGGCAGCCTGAGCCTGGGTGACGCGGTCAAGCTGGTCAAGCGTCGCGGCGAGCTCATGCAGGAGGCCGTGCCGGCCGGGCAGGGCGCCATGGCTGCGATTCTGGGCCTGGATGACGCCGTGGTCGTGGACCTGTGTGCTCAGGCCGCGCAGGGTGAGGTGGTCAGTGCGGTCAACTTCAACTCCCCGGGCCAGGTTGTCATTGCCGGTGCCAAGGCTGCTGTAGAGCGCGCCATGGAAGCCTGCAAGGCCGCCGGCGCCAAACGTGCGCTGCCGCTGCCGGTCAGCGTGCCGTCGCACTGCGAGCTGATGCGCCCGGCCGCCGAGCGGTTTGCCGAATCGGTGAACGCCATCGACTGGCAGGCCCCGCAGATCCCGCTGGTGCAGAACGTCAGTGCGGGCGTGGCTGGCGATCTCGATACCCTCAAACGCGACCTGCTGGAGCAGCTGTACAAGCCGGTACGCTGGGTCGAATGCGTGCAGACCCTGGCTGCCAATGGCGCGGTGCAACTGGTCGAGTGCGGCCCCGGCAAAGTGCTGGCCGGCTTGAACAAGCGCTGCGCCGACGGCGTGAACACCTTCAACCTCAATACCCCGGATGCTTTCGCCGCCACCCGTGCGGCGCTGGCCTGATTTAGGAGAAACTTGCATGAGCCTGCAAGGTAAAGTTGCACTGGTCACCGGCGCCAGCCGTGGCATTGGCCAGGCGATCGCCCTGGAACTGGGGCGTCTGGGCGCCACCGTCATCGGTACCGCCACGTCCGCCTCCGGCGCCGAGCGTATTGCCGCGACCCTCAAGGAGCACGGCATCGCCGGTACCGGGCTGGAGCTGAACGTGACCAGCGACGAGTCGGTCACCGCCACCCTCGCTTCTATCCAGGTGCAGTTCGGTGCGCCGACCATCCTGGTCAACAACGCCGGCATCACCCGCGACAACCTGATGCTGCGCATGAAAGACGACGAGTGGTTCGACGTCATCGATACCAACCTCAACAGCCTCTACCGTCTGTCCAAGGGCGTGCTGCGCGGCATGACCAAGGCGCGCTGGGGTCGTATCATCAGCATCGGTTCGGTCGTTGGGGCCATGGGTAACGTCGGCCAGGTCAACTACGCCGCCGCCAAGGCCGGCCTGGAAGGCTTCAGCCGCGCCCTGGCGCGTGAAGTCGGCTCCCGTGCGATCACCGTGAACTCGGTAGCGCCGGGTTTCATCGATACCGACATGACCCGCGAACTGCCAGAGGCACAGCGTGAAGCGCTGCAAAACCAGATTCCGCTGGGTCGTCTGGGCCAGGTCGACGAAATCGCGAAAGTGGTTGCGTTCCTGGCCTCTGACGGCGCAGCTTACGTGACCGGTGCTACTGTCCCGGTCAACGGCGGGATGTACATGTAGTTAAATGTGACGGATTGCTTCAAAAAAATGTCATACGAGCTGTCTAAAATCCGTTATAAAGCTGCAACCAAATTCTAGGCGGCAGGTGGGTGTGAAGTTCGAGGGATGCATTACGCTTGAAAAGCGGGCGTCTTTCTATAAACTTACACACCGGCCAGCTGCCTGACATATATCCATTAGGAGTGAAAACTAGGTATGAGCACCATCGAAGAACGCGTCAAGAAAATCGTCGCCGAGCAACTGGGCGTTAAAGAAGAAGAAGTGGTCAACACCGCTTCCTTCGTAGAAGATCTGGGTGCCGATTCCCTTGACACCGTTGAGCTGGTGATGGCTCTGGAAGAGGAATTCGAGACCGAAATCCCTGACGAAGAAGCCGAGAAGATCACTACTGTTCAAGCAGCCATCGACTACGTCACCAGCCACCAGGCTTAAGACTTTGTAGTCGTCGCTTCTTGTCATGGAAAAACCGCACTGCCGTTACTGGCGTGCGGTTTTTTCTTTGCATGAGATGTAGACCATAGAATAAGGAGAGTGCTGTGTCGCGTAGACGCGTCGTGGTCACCGGTATGGGTATGCTGTCGCCACTGGGCACGGATGTGCCAAGCAGTTGGCAAGGCATTCTGGCTGGCCGCAGTGGCATAGGTCTGATCGAGCATACTGACCTGTCTGCCTACTCCACCCGTTTTGGCGGCTCGGTAAAGGGCTTTGAAGTCGAGCAGTACCTGTCGGTCAAGGAAGCCCGCAAGCTCGATCTGTTCATTCAATACGGCCTGGCGGCCGGGTTCCAGGCGGTGCGCAATGCCGGGCTGGAAGTCACCGATGCCAACCGTGAGCGTATCGGCGTGGCCATGGGTTCGGGCATCGGCGGCCTGACCAATATCGAAGAAACCAGCCGGACCTTGCACGAGCAAGGCCCGCGGCGCATTTCGCCGTTCTTCGTGCCAGGCTCGATCATCAACATGATTTCCGGTTTCCTGTCGATCCACCTGGGTGTACAGGGGCCCAACTACGCCATTGCCACTGCCTGCACCACGGGCACGCACTGCATCGGCATGGCGGCGCGCAATATCGCCTACGGCGAAGCCGACGTGATGATCGCCGGTGGCGCAGAGATGGCGGCCTGTGGCCTGGGTATGGGCGGTTTTGGCGCTTCGCGTGCGCTGTCGACGCGCAACGACGAGCCAACCCGTGCCAGCCGGCCGTGGGACAAGGGCCGTGACGGTTTCGTGCTGTCCGACGGTGCCGGTGCGCTGGTGCTCGAAGAGCTCGAGCACGCCAAGGCGCGGGGCGCGACCATCTATGCCGAACTGGTTGGTTTTGGCATGAGCGGCGACGCCTACCACATGACTTCGCCACCCGACAACGGCGCCGGTGCGGCCCGCTGCATGGCCAACGCCTTGCGCGATGCGGGCGTGAACCCCAGCGAAGTCGGCTACATCAACGCCCACGGTACCTCGACGCCTGCCGGCGACCTGGCCGAAGTGGCAGCGATCAAGTCGGTGTTCGGCGAGCACGCCTACAAGCTGGCCGTGAGCTCGACCAAGTCGATGACCGGTCACCTGCTGGGGGCTGCCGGCGCGGTAGAGGCGATTTTCAGCGTGCTGTCCATCAATGGGCAAGTGGCGCCGCCGACCATCAACCTCGATGAGCCGGATGAAGGCTGCGACCTGGACTTCGTGCCGCACCAGCCGCGCAACATGCCGATCGAGGTCGTGCTGTCGAACTCCTTCGGTTTTGGCGGTACCAATGGCTCGCTGGTGTTCCGCCGGTTCGCCGGGTGATGCACAGCTGGGTCGATGGCCTGCCGGCTGACGCCCTGACGTTGGGCAGCCGCGGGCTGGCCTATGGCGATGGTCTGTTCGAGACCATCGCCGTGCGGGCCGGGCAGCCCTCACTGCTGACGTATCACCTCGACCGCCTGGCGCTGGGTTGCCAGCGCCTGGCGATCGACGCCGATCATCCGCTCATCCGCGACGAGGTATGCCGTTATGCCGGCTTGCTGGGTGATGGCGTGCTCAAGCTCATTCTCACCCGTGGCGACAGTCAGCGCGGCTATGCCCCGGCTGCCGGTGCACCGCCGCGTCGCATTCTTCAGGCCAGCCCCGCCGCCAGCTACCCGCCGCAGAACGCCGAGCAGGGGGTAAGGCTGTTTGCCTGCCAGACCCGCCTGGCCGAGCAACCCTTGCTTGCCGGGCTCAAGCACCTCAATCGCCTGGAGCAGGTACTGGCACGGGCCGAGTGGCAGGGCGCCGAGTACGCTGAAGGTTTGATGCGTGATGTATCCGGGCGCGTGATAGAAGGTGTCTACAGCAACCTGTTCGTGGTGCGCGATGGCGTGCTGTACACCGCCGACCTGGCGCGTTGCGGCGTGGCCGGGGTAATGCGCGCTGCCTTGCTGGACGAGGCGCCGCGCCACGGTATCACGGCCCGTGTGGTCGACCTGGCGCTGGCCGATCTCGAGCAGGCCGACGAGGTGTTGCTGTGCAACAGCGTGTATGGCGTATGGCCGGTGCGTGCATTTGCATCGCTGAACTGGTCGCCGGGGCCGCTCACCCGTAAACTGCAGGCCATTGCCCGTACGCTACTGGATGCCTGATTCGTGAGACGTAAATTGTTGGTGCTGCTGGAGACCGGGTTGATCCTGGCCGGCCTGCTATTGGGCTTCTCGGCCTGGAAGGTGCACTCGGCGCTGGAGCAGCCGCTGCACCTGACCGGCGAGCGGTTGCTCGATGTTCCTACCGGCACCACGCCCAACCGCATGTTCTACCGCATGCAGCAGGACGGCGTGATCCGCGACGCCTTCTGGCTGCGCCTTTACTGGCGCTTCAACATGCCGAGCGTGGCTTTGCATACCGGCGAGTACCGCATGACCCCCGGCATGAACGTGCGCGACCTGTTCGAGGCGTGGCGGCGTGGTGACGTGGTGCAGTACAGCCTGACCCTGGTCGAGGGCTGGAATTTCCGCCAGGTGCGCTCGGCACTGGCCAGACATGAAAAGATCCGCCAGACCCTGGATGGCCTGAGCGACAGCGAGGTCATGGACAAGCTCGGGCACCCGGGCGTGTTCCCCGAGGGGCGCTTCTTCCCTGACACCTATCGGTTCGTGCGCGGCATGAGCGATGTCGAGTTCCTGCAGCAGGCGTACGCGCGCCTGGAGGAGGTGCTGGCCAAGGAGTGGAACGAGCGCTCCCCGGCTGCGCCCTATCGCGACCCTTACCAGGCGCTGATCATGGCCTCGCTGGTCGAGAAGGAAACCGGCGTGCCACAGGAGCGTGGTCAGATCGCCGGCGTCTTCGTGCGTCGCCTGCAGATCGGCATGCTGCTGCAGACCGACCCTACCGTGATCTATGGCATGGGCGAACGCTACAACGGCAAGATCACCCGCGCCGACCTGCGTGAGCCCACGCCCTACAACACCTACGTGATCGCCGGCCTGCCGCCGACGCCGATTGCCATGGTCGGGCGTGAAGCCATTCACGCGGCCTTGAACCCGGAGCCGGGCAGCAGCCTGTACTTCGTCGCCCGGGGCGATGGCAGCCATGTGTTCTCCGACGACCTGGGGGCGCACAATTCTGCCGTGCGCGAGTACCAGATCAAGCGGCGTGCCGACTACCGTTCAAGCCCGGCGCCAAGCGCCGGCGACACCCCGAACGAGGTTCCTGCGCCCGAGGCGCCCCAGGCTGCACCGCAGCCTGCCGAGCCCTCGGTGCAGCCGGATGTTCCCCCGGCCAGCGAACCTACCCCGCAATGACCCTGATTAAGGACTGCCTGTGAGCGGCTTGTTTATCACCCTGGAAGGTCCCGAAGGCGCGGGCAAGAGCACCAATCGCGAGTACCTGGCCGAGCACCTGCGCGCCCACGGGCTGGATGTGGTGCTGACCCGCGAGCCGGGCGGCACCCCGCTGGCCGAGCGCATCCGCGAACTGTTGCTGGCCCCCAGCGATGAGACGATGGATGCCGACACCGAGCTGTTGCTGGTGTTCGCCGCGCGCGCCCAGCACCTGGCCCAGGTGATCCGCCCGGCGCTTGCGCGGGGCGCCATCGTCCTGTGCGACCGTTTCACCGATGCCACCTATGCCTACCAGGGCGGTGGCCGCAGGCTGTCGGTCGAGCGCATTGCCACCCTTGAAACCTTCGTCCAGGGCGACCTGCGCCCCGACCTGACCCTGGTGTTCGACCTGCCGGTGGAGGTCGGCCTTTCGCGCGCAGCGGCGCGCGGGCGGCTGGATCGCTTCGAGCAGGAAGGCCAGGCGTTTTTCCAGGCTGTTCGCCAGGCCTACCTGGCCCGCGCAGCCGCCGACCCGGCGCGCTATCACCTGGTCGATGCCGCGCAACCGCTGGCTCGGGTTCAACTCGCCCTGGATGCGTTGCTGCCGCAGATCCTGGAGCGTTGCCGTGGCTGAGGCCTACCCGTGGCAGGCGACGCTCTGGCAGCAACTGGCCGGGCGCACACAGCATGCCCATGCGTACCTGTTGCACGGCCCGCAAGGCATCGGCAAGCGGGCGCTGGCCGAGCGCCTGATGGCGTTTCTGCTGTGCCGCCAGCCCGAGGGGCTTGAGGCGTGCGGGCACTGCAAGTCGTGCCAGTTGCTGAAGGCGGGCAGTCACCCGGACAACTACATCCTGGAACCTGAAGAGGCCGACAAGCCGATCAAGGTCGACCAGGTGCGTGACCTGGTCAGCTTCGTGGTGCAGACCGCGCAGATGGGCGGACGCAAGGTGATTCTCATCGAGCCGGTCGAGGCAATGAACATCAACGCTGCCAACGCCTTGCTCAAGAGCCTCGAAGAGCCTTCGGGCGATACCGTGCTGTTGCTGGTCAGTCACCAGCCCAGCCGGTTGCTGCCGACCATCAGGAGCCGTTGCCAGCAACAGGCCTGCCCGTTGCCAAGTCAGGCGCAGAGCGAGGCGTGGCTGGCAGCCGCGTTACCCAACAGTGACGAGGCCGAGCGCCACGAACTGCTGAGCCTTGCAGCAGGTTCGCCACTGCTGGCTGTCAGCCTGCAGGCCCAGGGTGTGCGCGAGCAGCGCGCGCAGGTGGTCGAGGGGGTCAAGAAGCTGCTCAAGCAGCAGCAGTCCGCGACCCAGTTGGCCGAAGGCTGGAACAGCATCCCGCTATTGTTGCTGTTCGACTGGTTCTGCGACTGGTCCAACCTGATCCTGCGCTATCAGCTGACCCAGGACGAAGAGGGCCTGGGGCTGGCCGACATGCGCAAGGTCGTGCAGTACCTTGCCCAGAAAAGCCCGCAGGGCAAGGTGCTGGATATCCAGGACTGGATTCTTGTGCAGCGCCAGAAGGTGCTGAACAAGGCCAACCTCAACCGCGTGCTGTTGCTCGAAGCGTTGCTGGCCTCCTGGGCCCTGTTGCCGGGTCAGCGTTGAGCTGGCCTTTCGATCCTCCATTTTCAGTGTTGTCATTACGCCCATGCTTGTAGATTCCCATTGCCACCTCGACCGTCTCGACCTCGCCGCCCATGGTGGCTCCCTGGATGCCGCGCTGGATGCCGCGCGGGCACGGGGTGTCGGGCATTTCCTGTGCATCGGCGTAAGTGCCGACAATGCGGCCCAGGTCAGGGCGCTGGCAGCGCGCTACCCTGATGTGGACTGCTCAGTCGGCATCCACCCGCTGGACCTGGCGCCAGGCGAAGCGCCGGCGCTGGACTGGCTGCTCGGCGAACTGAACCACCCCGAGGTGGTGGCCATTGGTGAGACCGGGCTGGACTATCACTACGAGCCCGAGGCTGCACAGTTGCAACAGGCGTCGTTTCGCCTGCACCTGGAGGCGGCCAGGCTCACCGGCAAGCCGGTGGTCATCCACACCCGTGCGGCGCGCGCCGATACCCTGACCCTGCTGCGCGAGGCGGCATTGCCGCAGGCGGGCGTGCTGCACTGCTTCACCGAAGACTGGGAGATGGCCAAGGCAGCGCTGGACCTGGGGTATTACATTTCGTTGTCGGGGATTGTCACGTTCCGCAATGCCGACGCGTTGCGTGATGTGGCGCGGCAGGTGCCGGCAGATCGTTTGCTGGTAGAGACCGACTCACCGTACCTGGCGCCGATTCCGCACCGCGGCAAGCCGAACTTGCCGGAGTATGTGCGTGACGTGGCGGAGTTCATCGCGTTGGTGCGGGGGGAGCGTTACGAGCAGCTGGCGCAACAGACCACCGAGAACTTCAGGCGTCTGTTCCCCCTGGCGCGGGTGCGGGTGGCCTGACCCCGCTGCGCGGTCGCCGTGGCGGTCGCGCGGGCAAAAAAAACCCGGGTTCTGGGGGGGAATCCGGGTTAAGACCATTAGGAGTAAAACAAAGGCGAGCGGTCCGTGTTCACCCTTATCGGCGCGTCACTTGGGGGGATGCGTCGCGCCAACACCTCAAGTATTGGTCAGGTTCGCCGCGATTCCACCAAGGGTTGATCGTTTTTTAAACAGATTTGGAATACGTGCGGCCCTGCTGAGCACGCATTGCTCTGCCGTGCGCCTGACCGCCTGGATTGCACGTCTGGGGCAGGGGGAAGGGGAGGTCCGCTTCGGGCAACCGGGTCGCCGGCCTGCTCAAACTCATCAAGAAACATAGGCATGCGCGGATGATCCGTGCATTTTTGCGCAAGTTAGGCATAATAACGGGCTTCGATTTTGATCCAGTCCTTCTTATGCAGAAAGAACCTCGTAAGGTCCGTGAGTTTCGTCGCCGAGAGCAAGAGATTCTCGATACCGCGCTCAAGCTGTTTCTCGAACAGGGTGAAGACAGTGTCACCGTCGAGATGATCGCTGACGCCGTGGGTATCGGCAAAGGCACGATCTACAAGCACTTCAAGTCCAAGGCGGAGATCTACCTGCGCCTGATGCTCGACTACGAGCGCGATTTGAACGAACTGCTGCACTCTGCCGATGTGGATCGCGACAAGGAGGCCCTGTCGCGTGCCTACTTCGAATTCCGCATGCGCGACCCGCAGCGCTACCGCCTGTTCGACCGCCTCGAAGAGAAGGTGGTCAAAGGCAACCAGGTGCCGGAAATGGTCGAGGAGCTGCACAAGATCCGTGCCTCCAACTTCGAGCGCCTGACCCTGCTGATCAAGGGTCGCATCACCGAGGGCAAGCTCGAGGACGTGCCGCCGTATTTCCACTACTGCGCAGCCTGGGCCCTGGTGCATGGCGCGGTGGCACTGTATCACTCGCCGTTCTGGAGCAATGTGCTGGAGGACCAGGAAGGCTTCTTCCAGTTCCTCATGGACATTGGCGTGCGCATGGGCAACAAGCGCAAGCGCGACCCGGAGCCATCTGGCAGCTGAATGCTCGCTGGCGCCGTGCAGGCATATACTCAGGTAAGAGGCTTGCAAAAAACTGATTTCTGAGTCAGGTTTTGCAAGCCCGATTCACACTTGCCGGAGTGCTCCATGATCGTCGACCGTCAAGGCAGACGTTTTCGCAACCTGCGCGTCAGCCTCACCGCGGCGTGCAACTATGCTTGCACCTATTGCGTGCCGGACGGCAAGCGTCTGGTCGCAGCGCAGGATGAGCTCTCGGCCCAGGCCATGGTGCGTGGGGTGGCCTGGCTGATCGAAGCTGCCGGTATCGAGCGCCTGCGTATCACCGGTGGCGAACCCCTGGTCAGTCCCAAGCTCGAAGCCTTCCTGGCTGGCGTGTCGGTGCTCGGCCTCGATGACATCGCCCTGACCACCAATGGCCAGTTGCTCGCGCGCAAGCTGCCATTGCTGCTGGATGCCGGCATCCGGCGCCTGAACGTCTCCCTTGATACCCTCGACGCCGATGCCTTCCGCGGGATCTCCCGTGGCGGGGATCTGGCCAGCGTGCTCGATGGCATGCACAAGGCCAGCGACGCCGGCATGAAGATCAAGGTGAACATGGTGCCACTGCGCGGGCGCAACCTCGATCAGGTGGTGCCGCTGCTCGACTACTGCCTGGCCCATGGCTATGAACTGCGCTTTATCGAACTGATGCGCATGGGGCACCTGGCCAGTGACCACAACGCTTTCCTGCAGCAGTTCGTGAGCCTGGAGCAGTTGCTGCAACTGATCGGCGAGCATCACGAGTACGCCCAGGCCGATGCGCCAGTGGACGCCACTGCATTGCGCTACCGGGTGCCGGGGCAAGGCCACTTCGGCGTGATCGCCAACGAAAGCGTGCCGTTCTGCCGAACCTGCTCGCGCCTGCGTCTGTCTTCTACCGGGTGGCTGCATGGCTGCCTGTCGTCGAGCAACCGGCATTTCATCGGTGACCTGCTCGACAAGCCGCGCCACCAGGCGTTGCCGGCCTTGCAGGGCATGTTGATGAAGGCCCTGGGCGACAAGCAGGCCGTGGCTTTTTCAGGCGGTGCCACGGTGATGAAGATCATCGGCGGTTGAGCCATACCCTCCAGCTGGCGCAAAACCTGCATCTGGCGGCTGTTCGCCGGTTTTCCGTCACCGGCTTCTGGAGGAAAGATGCGTAGCCTGGTTCTGCTGCTGGCGCTGATGGCGCTGGGTGGCTGCATGAATGTGAGCGATATGGGCGAAGGTGTGCGCTACCACATGAGCGACGCCGGCCTGCTCGACCATAGCGAAACCCGCCGTTCGTTGTCGGTGCGCCTGCAGCCCGACTCGTTCGTCTTCATCGGTCAGGGCGTGTTCGTGCCGCCGGGCAATGCCTATCCACGGCCCAACGTGGTGGCCGAGGAAGCCTTCAAGGCCTTTGTCGAGTACTTCCCGCTGGTGCGACGTGCCGAGGGTCCGCTGGGGCTGGAGGATGCCTTGTCCCAGGCGCGTGACGTGGGCGCGCATTACCTGCTGTATGCGCGTTTTGCCAAGGCCGACAACCGTATCGGCAATGGTGACGAGTGGTACGACGAGCAGGCGGTGGACCGCCTGGGTGTCGACACCGGAAGAATTCAGCTGATGCTGATCGAAACCAGTACCCGCTATCTGATCGATACCGTGAGCATCCGCAGCCGTGGCGGTTTGCTGACGTTCCACGACAATCAGCCGCAGGATTTGATTGCGGCACCGCTTGAGGATTACGCTCGCAGTTTGTTGGGCATGAGCCGCTGAGGAGCAGATGATGGTGGATACCGGCAAGGCCAATGACCTGTTGGCGCAACTCCCGAAGGTCGGCAAAGGTCCGGCGCCGGTCCACCTGTGGAATCCGGACTTCTGCGGCGACATCGACATGCGAATCGCCCGCGACGGTACCTGGTACTACCTGGGCACCCCGATTGGTCGCAAGCCGATGGTGCGTCTGTTCTCCACCATCATCCGTCGCGACGGTGATGACTACTTCCTGGTCACGCCTGTGGAAAAGGTCGGAATCCAGGTCGATGATGCGCCGTTCGTGGCGGTGCTCATGGACGTGCAGGGCAGTGGTGAGCAGCAGGTGCTGCGCTTCACCAGCAATGTGGAGGATGTGGTCGAGGCCGGGCCCGAGCACCCGCTGCGCTTCGTGATCGACCCGCTGACACAGGAGCCTTCGCCTTACGTGCACATGCGCAACAACCTCGAGGCGCTGATCCATCGCAGCGTGTTTTACCAGCTGGTAGAGCTGGCTGTAACGCGTGACATCGATGGGCAGCCATGGCTGGGCGTATGGAGTGCCGGGCAGTTCTTTCCAATCGGGCAGCAATAGCCTGTCGCAGCCTGTATCGCCAGGCAGCCTTGGCCCGGGCTGAAGACCAAAACGAAAAAACCCGCCAAAAGGCGGGTTTTTCGAGTATTTCAGAAGCTGTGCAAGCACGCTCTGAAACGATGTTTGGCTCCGCGACCAGGACTCGAACCTGGGACCCAATGATTAACAGTCATTTGCTCTACCGACTGAGCTATCGCGGAATCTGGGGCGTATCTTACTGATTGCTAAGGGGAAGTCAAGCTCCCCCTGAGCAATCAGGTGTTACAGGACCTCGACGATCGCCTTGGTCACCACGTGAATGTTGTTCTGGTTCAACGAGGCGACGCAGATACGACCGGTATCCAGAGCATAGATCGCATGCTCGTCCTTCAGGCGTGCCACCTGCTCGACGGTCAGGCCCGAGTAGGAGAACATGCCGCACTGACGCCCCACGAAGCTGAAGTCCTGCTGTGCGCCGTACTGGGCCAGCAGCTCGACCATCTGCTTGCGCATGCCGTGGATACGCTGGCGCATCTCGGCCAGTTCCGCTTCCCACATTGCGCGCAGCTCGGGGCTGTTGAGCACGGTGGCGACAATGGTCGCGCCGTGGGTCGGCGGGTTGGAGTAGTTGGTGCGGATCACGCGCTTGACCTGCGACAGCACGCGAGTGGCCTCTTCCTTGGACTCGGTGACGATCGACAGGGCGCCGACGCGCTCGCCGTACAGCGAAAACGACTTGGAGAACGAGCTGGAGACGAAGAAGTCCAGGCCCGATTCGGCGAACAGGCGCACGGCAGCGGCGTCTTCGGCGATGCCCTGGCCAAAGCCCTGGTAGGCCATGTCCAGGAACGGGATGTGACCCTTGGCCTTGACCACCTCGAGCACGTTGTTCCAGTCGGCCGGGGTCAGGTCGACGCCGGTCGGGTTGTGGCAGCAGGCGTGCAGTACCACGATCGAGCCGGCCGGCAGCGCGTTGAGGTCCTCGAGCATGCCGGCACGGTTGACGTCATGGGTGGCGGCGTCGTAGTAGCGGTAGTTCTTGACCGGGAAACCGGCGGTTTCGAACAGGGCGCGGTGGTTTTCCCAGCTCGGGTCGCTGATTGCGACAGTGGCATTGGGCGACAGCTGCTTGAGGAAGTCAGCGCCGATCTTCAAGGCGCCGGTACCACCGACGGACTGGGTGGTGACCACACGGCCGGCGGCCAGCAGGGGCGAATCGGCACCGAACAGCAGCTTCTGCACGGCCTGGTCGTAGGCCACGATGCCGTCGATCGGCAGGTAGCCGCGGGAGGCGTGCTGGGCGGCGCGTTGGGTTTCGGCTTCGATGACTGCACGCAGCAGTGGGATACGCCCTTCTTCGTTGCAGTAAACACCAACGCCCAGGTTCACCTTGTGGGTGCGGGTATCGGCATTGAACGCTTCGTTGAGGCCCAGGATAGGGTCGCGGGGTGCCAGCTCGACAGCGGAAAACAGGCTCATTTTTACCTTGGCTCTGAATGGAGAGTGATAGAGGTCGCACGCTCCAGCCGAATGCACTGAAGCGGTGCGCAAACGGGGAGTCAGTATAGTGATACCCATCGGTCACGGCGACAGTCTGTCGCAGCTTTTACTGCTGTTTTCGCGAATATTTTTCGACCGTCAGTCGCTTGCGCCGGTCAATACTGTGAAACAGTCCGTGGTTTGCCTTGAAACTGGCGCCGGGCACCACCAATTGGGTATAAGTACTGTCTATAAATACAGTTGCCTGTATCCGTTCATTTCCAGGGGTTCACCATGTCCGAGTTTCAACTCGTCACCCGTTTCCAGCCGGCGGGTGATCAGCCCGAAGCCATTCGCCTGATGGTCGAGGGGATCGAGGCCGGGCTGGCGCACCAGACCCTGCTCGGGGTGACGGGTTCGGGCAAGACCTTCAGCATCGCCAACGTGATTGCCCAGGTGCAGCGCCCGACTCTGGTACTGGCGCCGAACAAGACCCTGGCCGCCCAGTTGTATGGCGAGTTCAAGTCATTCTTCCCGAACAACGCGGTGGAGTATTTCGTTTCCTACTACGACTACTACCAGCCCGAAGCCTACGTGCCGTCCTCCGACACCTTCATCGAGAAGGACGCCTCGATCAACGACCATATCGAGCAGATGCGCCTGTCGGCGACCAAGGCGCTGCTGGAGCGGCGTGACGCGATCATCGTCACCACGGTGTCGTGCATCTATGGTCTGGGCAGCCCGGAAACCTACCTGAAGATGGTGCTGCACGTGGACCGTGGCGACAAGCTCGACCAGCGGGCCTTGCTGCGCCGTCTGGCCGACCTGCAGTACACCCGCAACGACATGGACTTTGCCCGCGCCACCTTCCGTGTGCGCGGCGACGTGATCGACATCTTCCCGGCCGAATCGGACCTGGAGGCCATCCGCATCGAGCTGTTCGATGACGAGGTGGAGAACATCGCGGCCTTCGACCCGCTGACCGGCGAGGTGATCCGCAAGCTGCCGCGCTTCACCTTCTACCCCAAGAGCCACTACGTGACCCCGCGCGAAACCCTGCTCGAGGCCATGGACGGGATCAAGGCGGAGCTCAAGGAACGCCTGGAGTACCTGCACAAGCACAACAAGCTGGTCGAGGCCCAGCGACTGGAGCAGCGCACCCGGTTCGACCTGGAGATGATCCTGGAGCTGGGCTACTGCAACGGCATCGAAAACTACTCGCGCTACCTGTCCGGGCGTCCGGCCGGCGCGCCGCCGCCGACCCTGTACGACTACCTGCCGCCGGATGCGTTGCTGGTGATCGACGAATCCCACGTCAGCGTTCCGCAGGTGGGGGCCATGTACAAGGGGGACCGCTCGCGCAAGGAAACCCTGGTGGAGTACGGCTTTCGCCTGCCTTCGGCGTTGGACAACCGGCCCATGCGCTTTGACGAATGGGAGTCGGTCAGCCCGCAGACCATCTTCGTCTCGGCCACGCCGGGCAACTACGAGGCCGAGCATGCTGGCCGTGTGGTGGAGCAGGTGGTGCGCCCGACCGGTCTGGTCGACCCCCAGGTGGAGGTGCGTCCTGCCACGACCCAGGTGGATGACCTGCTGTCGGAGATTCGCAAGCGTGTGGCGGTGGAGGAGCGGGTGCTGGTCACTACCCTGACCAAGCGCATGGCCGAAGACCTCAGCGACTACCTGGCCGATCACGATGTGCGGGTGCGCTACCTGCACTCGGACATCGATACCGTTGAGCGAGTCGAGATCATCCGCGACCTGCGCCTGGGCACCTTCGATGTGCTGGTGGGTATCAACCTGCTGCGCGAGGGCCTGGACATGCCCGAGGTCTCGCTGGTGGCGATTCTGGATGCGGACAAGGAGGGCTTCCTGCGTTCGGAGCGCTCGCTGATCCAGACCATCGGGCGCGCGGCGCGCAACCTCAACGGCCGCGCGATCCTGTACGCCGACAATATGACTGGTTCGATGGAGCGGGCGATCGGCGAAACCGAGCGTCGCCGCGACAAGCAGATGGCCTTCAACGAGGCCAACGGCATCGTGCCCAAGGGCGTGGTCAAGGACATCACCGACATCATGGAAGGCGCCAACGTGCCCGGCTCGCGCAGCAAGAAGCGCAAGGGCATGGCCAAGGCCGCCGAGGAGCGCGAGCGTTACGAGGCCGAGTTGCGTTCGCCTGGCGAGATCGCCAAGCGCATCAAGGCGCTGGAAGAAAAGATGTACCAGCTGGCGCGGGACCTGGAGTTCGAGGCTGCAGCGCAGATGCGCGACGAGATCGCGCAGTTGCGTGAGCGATTGCTCACGGTCTGACGGGCCTTTCGCGGGTCAAGCCTGCCCCCACAGGATCACATTGACGCCAAGGGCAATGGAGTACCTGCGGGAGCGGGCTTGCCAGCGAAGACTTCAACGCGGTCTAGTGCGCCTCGCCCGCCTTCAACCCCTGCGGCAGCTTCTTCGTCAACAGCACCGCCACCATGCTGATTGCCAGCCCGATGCCGACAAAATGGAAGGCATCGTTGTACGCCATGATCATCGCCTGCTGATGGGTGATCTCGCTCAGCCTGGCCAGTGCTGCCCCTTCGCTGCCCAGCTTCTCGGTCAGCAAGGTCAGCCGCTCGGCCACTGCGGCATTGGTCGGTACCACCGCCTCGCGCAGGTAGTCGAAATACACCTTGGTGCGCGCATCCAGCAGCGTGGCCAGCAGCGCAATGCCGATGGCCCCGCCCAGGTTGCGCAGGATGTTGAACAGGCTCGACGCCGAGCCTGCGTCCTGCGGCTGGATATAGGCCGTGGCAATCAGCGAGATGGTCACCATGATCATCGGCTGCCCCAGCGCGCGGATGATCTGGATATGGTTGAACTGGGTGCCGGCAAAGTCCGGGTTCAATACCCCCGAGCTGAAACTCGCCAGCCCGAACAGCCCGAAGCCGATGGTGCAGAGGATCTTCGGCGAAATCACCTTCATCAGTTGCGGCACCAGCGGGATCAGGAACAGCTGCGGCACCCCCATCCACATGATCACTTCGCCGATCTGCAGGGCGTTGTAGTTCTGGATCTGCGCCAGGTACAGCGGCAGCAGGTAGATCGAACCGTACAACCCCACGCCCATGCCCAGGCTGGCAATGCTCGACAACCCGAAATTGCGGTTCTGCAGGATGCGCAGGTTGATCAGCGGGTTGGGTTTCGAGAACTGCACGATCACGAAGGTAATGAGGCTGACCAGGGCAATGCTGCCCAGGGTGACGATCAGCCCCGACTCGAGCCAGTCCTTGCGATGCCCCTCCTCAAGAAACACCTGCAGGCAGCCAAGCCCGACGCCCAGCGTCAGGATGCCGGTGTAATCGGTGCTTTTGAGCAGCTCCCAGTGTGCTTCCTTCTTCTCCAGGCCGTACAGCAAGCCGCCGATCATGATCAGGCCGGGCGGGATGTTGATGTAGAAGATGTATTCCCAGCCCCAGTTCTCGGTCAGCCAGCCGCCCAGAGTAGGGCCGATGGACGGGGCGAAGGTGGCGGTCATGGCGAACATCGCCATGCCCTTGGCGCGGTGATGCTCGGGCAGCTTGATCAGGGTCAGGGTGAAGGCCAGCGGGATCAGCGCGCCGCCGGTAAAACCCTGCAGGGCGCGGAACACGATCATGCTTTCCAGGTTCCAGGCCATCGAGCACAGCAGCGACGACACCAGAAAACCCGCCGACACCCACACTGCCAGGCGCCGCGCCGACAGCAGCTGCACCAGCCAGGCGGTCAGCGGGATCATGATGATCTCGGCCACCAGGTAGGAGGTGGAGATCCACGAGCCTTCTTCCAGGGTCGCCGACAGGGCGCCCTGGATGTCCTTGAGCGACGAGTTGGTGATCTGGATGTCGAGCACTGCCATGAACGCGCCGAGCATCACGCTCATCACCGCGATCCAGTCGCGCCGGCTGGGTTCGCCGGCGGGACGGATCAGTTGATCACCGGCCATCGGTACGGATATCGACGGTGGCGGTCACCGACATGCCCGGGCGGATCTTGCCGTGCAACGGGTTGTCGGCGGCGAAGGTCAGCTTGACCGGGATGCGCTGCACGACCTTGGTGAAGTTGCCGGTGGCGTTGTCGGGTGGCAGCAGGCTGAACTGCGCGCCGGAAGCGGCGAACAGGCTGTCGACGCGGCCTTCGATCGGCGTGTCGGGGTAGCTGTCGAACACCAGCTCGGCACGCTGGCCGGGCTGCATCTTGCCGATCTGGGTTTCCTTGAAGTTGGCCTGCACCCAGATGTCCTGATCGGGCACGATCGACAGCAGGTAGGCGCCGGCCTGCACGTACTGGCCGTTGCGTGCCGCGCGCTGGCCGATCATGCCGCTGATCGGCGCGCGAATTTCACTGCGGCTCAGGTTCAGCTCGGCCTGGGCCAGGTCGGTGCGGGCGGTGGCGATCTGGGCGTCCAGGCGCTTGAGTTCGGCAGCCAGTGCGTTGACCTGCTGGCGTTGACCCTGCAGGTCGGCCTGGGCCTTGCTCACCTGGGAGCGTGCCACGTTGCTTTCGGCCGACAGGGTGGTCACCCGTTCTTCCGAGACAAAGCCTGGCTTGCGCAGCGCCTGTGCACGGTTGAGGTCCAGCTGGGTACGCCCAAGTGTGGCCTGGTTGGCCGACACCTGTGCCTGGCCGGCGGCGATCAGGCTCGCCTGCTGCGTCAGGCGGCTGTCGGCTTGCAGGCGCTCGGCCTCGCGGGTGGCCAGGGTGGCGCGGGCGCGCTCCACGGCAAACTGGAAGTCGTTGCCTTCCAGGCGCACCAGCAGGTCGCCCTTGGCCACATGCTGGTTGTCCTCGACCAGCACCTGCTCGATGCGCGCACCCAACTGGCTGGAAACCCGGGTGATCTCGCCCTGCACGTAGGCGTTGTCGGTGCTCTCGTAGAAGCGCCCCTTGAAGTACCAGTGGGCCAGAAAGCCCAGGCCGATGAGCAGAACCAGGGTCAGGAAAATCAGCAGGCGACGCTTGAGTTGGGCAGGCATGGGTACGATCGTTCCAAAAATGTAAGCAAATTTAACAAGGTTTGCCTTGGCAAACACAAGCGCCGATCGTGCCCATTGCTGGAGCCGGGTGGCCCCGTGCTGTTAACATCCAGCCTTTGTTTCACCTCTTGTTCGAGACTCTCATGACCACCGTTCGCACGCGTATCGCGCCTTCGCCGACTGGCGATCCCCATGTCGGCACCGCCTACATCGCCCTGTTCAACTACTGCTTCGCCAAGCAGCACGGTGGCGAATTCATCCTGCGTATCGAAGATACCGATCAGCTGCGCTCCACCCGCGAGTCCGAGCAGCAGATCTTCGATGCCCTGCGCTGGCTGGGTATCGAATGGAGCGAAGGCCCGGATGTCGGCGGCCCGCACGGCCCGTACCGCCAGAGCGAACGCGGCGAGATCTACAAGCAGTACGCCCAGCAACTGGTCGATCTGGGCCATGCCTTCCCGTGCTTCTGCACTGCCGAAGAACTGGACCAGATGCGTGCCGAGCAGATGGCCCGCGGCGAAACCCCGCGCTATGACGGGCGCGCCTTGCTGCTCTCGCCTGAAGAAGTGCAGCGTCGCCTGGCCGCCGGCGAGCCCCATGTGATCCGCATGAAAGTGCCGACCGAAGGCGTGTGCGTGGTACCGGACATGCTGCGCGGCGACGTCGAGATTCCGTGGGACCGCATGGACATGCAGGTACTGATGAAGACCGATGGCCTGCCGACCTACTTCCTGGCCAACGTGGTCGATGACCACCTGATGGGCATCACCCACGTATTGCGTGGCGAAGAGTGGCTGCCTTCGGCGCCCAAGCTGATCAAGCTGTACGAGTACTTCGGTTGGGAGCAGCCAACCCTGTGCTACATGCCGCTGCTGCGCAACCCCGACAAGAGCAAGCTGTCCAAGCGCAAGAACCCGACCTCGGTGACCTTCTACGAGCGCATGGGCTTCATGCCCGAAGCCATGCTCAACTACCTGGGCCGCATGGGCTGGTCGATGCCGGACGAGCGCGAGAAGTTCTCGCTGGCCGAAATGGTCGAGCACTTCGACCTGTCGCGTGTGTCGCTGGGCGGCCCGATCTTCGACATCGAGAAGCTGTCGTGGCTCAACGGCCAGTGGCTGCGTGAGCTGCCTGTCGCAGAGTTTGCCGCGCGCGTGCAGAAATGGGCGTTCAACAGCGACTACATGATGAAGATCGCGCCGCACGTGCAGGGCAGGGTAGAGACCTTCAGCCAGATTGCGCCGCTGGGTGGGTTCTTCTTCGAAGGTGCGCTCAAGCTCGACGCCAAGCTGTTCGAGCACAAGAAACTGTCGGCCGACCAGGTACGCCAGGTGATCCAGCTGATCCTGTGGAAGCTCGAGGGGCTGCGCCAGTGGGAGAAGGATCGCATCACCGGCTGCATCCAGGCGGTGGTCGAGGCGCTGGAGCTCAAGCTGCGTGACGCGATGCCGCTGATGTTCGCCGCGATTTCCGGCCAGGCCAGCTCGGTGTCGGTGCTCGATGCCATGGAGATCCTCGGGCCGGACCTGACCCGCTACCGCCTGCGCCAGGCGCTGGACCTGCTGGGTGGTGTGTCGAAGAAAGAAAACAAGGAATGGGAAAAGCTGTTGGGCACCATTGCCTGAGCATTTTTCCCGTAGGAGCCGGCCTTGCCGGCGAACAAAGCGCTGCGGTACCCGGTATTGCGCAGCGCCTGTTTCGCCGGCAAGGCCGGCTCCTGCAAGGGCGAGACCCCCGAGTTTGCGGGGGCTCTCCTGACCCAGGCCGGTAAGTGTTTGTTATCTCGGAAATTTCTTTTGGATTTTGTTGAAAATTTATTTGACAGGTCTTCAATCCGATCTTAATATGCGCCCCGTCCACAGCGATGAACGAAACGAAGCGCGAAGCACCCAGCCAAGCGATTCAGTTCAAAGCGACATTGTGGGGCTATAGCTCAGCTGGGAGAGCGCCTGCATGGCATGCAGGAGGTCAGCGGTTCGATCCCGCTTAGCTCCACCAAATTCCCTATCCGGAGTTGGTCATACAACTCAGGGTTCAACCGGGTTCCAGCAGCCGGGTTGTGTGGTAAGAAGGTTCGTCCCCTTCGTCTAGTGGCCTAGGACACCGCCCTTTCACGGCGGTAACAGGGGTTCGAGTCCCCTAGGGGACGCCAGTTTTACACAAGTGATGTTGCAAGACATCGCTGGGCCGCGAGGCTAGAAATCTGGGGCTATAGCTCAGCTGGGAGAGCGCCTGCATGGCATGCAGGAGGTCAGCGGTTCGATCCCGCTTAGCTCCACCAATTTTGCCAGGGTTCGTGAAAACGAGCCTGCACGAAGGTTACAAGTCCCCTTCGTCTAGTGGCCTAGGACACCGCCCTTTCACGGCGGTAACAGGGGTTCGAGTCCCCTAGGGGACGCCATTTTACCCGCTCTGCGGGATTTCAAGGCTCATTCGATTATTGAATGAGCCTTTTGTTTTTTCCCTCGAAAAAATCTCTTTCGCCCTTGGGCCGCAGGAGAAAGTGCTTGCCAATAAATATTATGAGCATAATATTAGCTCCATAATATTTGGAGGCCTGCCATGCACGACAAAAAAGCCCTGACCCGCCAGCGCATTTTGGATGCGGCGCGCAGTGCGCTGATCCTTAACGGCCCGGCCGACCCCAGTGTGCAGCAGGTGATGGGCGCTGCGGGGCTCACCGTGGGTGGGTTCTATGCGCATTTCGAGAACAAGGATGCGCTGATGCTCGAAGCCTTTTGCCAGTTGCTTGGCGAGCGCCGGGCCTTGCTGGCACAGGTCGACGCGTCGCTGGACGGGGAGGCGCGTCGTGCCCTGGTGGCGGCCTTCTACCTGTCGCGCAAACACCGCGATGCCGTCGACAGCGGCTGCCCGCTGCCCAGCTCTCTGGGCGAGATCAATCAGTTGCCGGCGACCTTTCGCGCGGTGCTGACCGAGCATATCGAGTTGATGATGGCCAACCTGGCCGACACCCCCGAAGACGCCGACAAAGTGCTGGCCGACCTAGCCCTGATGGTCGGCGGCCTGGCCCTGGCGCGAGCGCTGGGTACCAGCGAATTGTCCGACCGTGTGTTGCGTGCCGCCAAGTCCGCGGTGATCTGATCTGGAGCGACGTGATGAACAGCCTGAGCTGGATTCGTGGTATCAACGCCACTGTTGGACGCCTGGCACCCAATCGGGTGGCCGGGCAGATGCGCCAGGCCTTCATGAGCCCGCGCACCTTGCCGCCACGCGACTGGGAACTGCCGCTGCTGGCGCGTGCCGAGCGCATTACCCTGCGCTTTGGCCTGAGTGCGCTGCGCTGGGGGCAAGGCCCCACGGTGCTGCTGATGCACGGCTGGGAGGGGCGCCCCACCCAGTTCGCCCATCTGATCGAGGCCCTGGTGGCCGCCGGCTATTGTGCGGTGGCGCTCGAAGGGCCGGCCCACGGCCGCTCGCGTGGAAACAAGGCCAACGTGGTGTCGTTCGCCCACGCCTTGCTCGAGGCGGCCGGTGAGCTGGGCCCATTGCACGGGGTGATCGGCCATTCCATGGGCGGTGCCAGTACGCTGCTGGCCCTGCAGTGGGGGCTGCGTACCGAGGTGGCGGTGAGCATCGCCGCGCCGGCGCGCCTGCTCGAGGTGCTGCGCGGTATGGCGCGGCACCTGGGGTTGCCGGCGCGGGCGCGGGCAGCCTTCATTCGCCAGGTGGAGCGAGAGGTCGGGGTGCCGATCTCGCGCCTGGACGTGGCCGTCTACCAGCTGGAACTGCCCGGGTTCATCGTGCATGCCGAGGACGACCCGCTGGTCGCCGTCAGCGAGGCGCGGCTGATTCATCAGGCGTGGTTCGACAGCCAGCTGCTGCTGTTGCCCCAGGGCGGGCATATGCGTGTGCTGTCCGACCCGCAACTGGTCGACGGCGTGCTTGCGCTGCTGCAACGCAGTGCCCGGCCAGTGCGCCAATCGGCCTGAGCATCCGTTACACTCTGCCCGTTCACTACAGATCGGGAGCGGGCATGAGCTGGGATCGGGCAACGCCATTTACCATCGACTTGCAGGTCGGTGCCGAGGATATCGACGGCCTGGGGCACGCCAACAACGCGGTGTACGTCACCTGGCTCGAGCGCTGCGCCTGGCGTCATTCCCAGCGCCTGGGGCTGGACCTGGCCGAGTACCGGCGCCTGGACCGCGCCATGGCCGTGGTGCGTCACGAGATCGATTACCTGGCCAGCGCCTATGAGGACGACATCCTGCAGTTGGCCACCTGGATCGTCGACTGGGACCAGCGCCTGAAGATGACCCGTCACTTCCAGCTGGTGCGACCAAGCGATGGCACCACCTTGCTGCGGGCGCAGACCACCTTCGTGTGCATCGAGCTGTCCACCGGCAAGCCCAGGCGCATGCCGGCAGAATTCATCGAGGGCTACGGCGCCGCGATGGCCGGAGCCCGATAAGCCACGGTTTTTGCTAGACTGCCGGCCTTTTTCGCGCGAGACCCACGCCATGCAAATTGCCCTGGCCCCCATGGAGGGGCTGGTCGACAACATCCTTCGCGACGTACTGACCCAGGTGGGCGGCATCGACTGGTGTGTCACCGAGTTCATTCGCGTGTGCGACCGGTTGCTGCCGGCGCATGTGTACGAGAAGCTGGCCCCGGAGCTTGGCCGCGGTGCGCAAACCGCCGCCGGCGTGCCTTTGCGTGTGCAGTTGCTGGGCTCCGACCCGGCATGCCTGGCCGATAACGCGGTGCTGGCCTGCGAGCTGGGCGCCCCCGTCATCGACCTCAATTTCGGTTGCCCGGCCAAGACTGTGAACAAGTCCCGCGGCGGCGCGGTGCTGCTCAAGGAGCCCGAGCTGCTGCATGCCATCCTGCGCGAAGTGCGCCGGGCGGTGCCTGCGCATATCCCGGTCACCGCCAAGATGCGCCTGGGCTTCGACAGCCCGGACGGTGCGCTGGACTGCGCCCGCGCCCTGGCCGAAGGCGGTGCCGACCAGTTGGTGGTGCACGCACGCACCAAGGTCGACGGCTACAAGCCGCCGGCGCACTGGGAGTACGTGGCGCGGGTGCAAGAGGTGGTGAAGGTGCCGGTGTTCGCCAACGGCGAGGTGTGGACGCTGGAAGACTGGCGCCGCTGCCGCGAGGTCAGCGGCGTGGAGGACATCATGCTCGGTCGCGGCCTGGTGTCGCGCCCGGACCTGGCCCGGCAGATTGCCGCCGAGCGCCAGGGCATCGAGTTCGTGCCGCTGGACTGGCAGGCACTGCAACCGCTGCTGCAGGACTTCTGGGTGCAGGCCCGGGAACAGATGACCGAGCGTCAGGCACCGGGGCGACTGAAGCAGTGGGTGGCGATGCTGACCCGTACCTACCCCGAAGCCACGGCACTGTTTACCGAACTGCGCCGCGAGACCGACTGTGATCGCGTGGCGCGGCTGCTGGGTATTCCGGTCAGCGAGGCGGCCTGAAAAAATTTTTGTGGTCGATGCTTGAAATGTTAGGGCGGGTCCTTATCTAGGGAGTACGCGATGCCGAAGTCGGGTCGCGCAATCACCAACTCGCTGATATTTCAGGAGATGTACCATGACTACCGCATTTTCTCTGGCTCCACTGTTCCGTCAATCCGTTGGCTTCGATCGTTTCAACGACCTGTTCGAATCCGCGGCACGTAGCGAGTCGGGTAGCACCTACCCACCCTACAATGTTGAAAAACATGGCGAAGACCACTACCGAATCGTCGTTGCTGCAGCTGGCTTCCAGGAAGAGGACCTCGACCTGCAAGTGGAAAAAGGCGTTCTGACCGTCAGTGGCGGCAAGCGTGACAGCAGTGGTGAAAGCGTCACCTACCTGCACCAGGGCATCGCCCAGCGGGCCTTCAAGTTGTCCTTCCGCCTGGCTGACCACATCGAAGTGAAGTCGGCGGGCCTGGCCAACGGTCTGCTCAGTGTCGATCTGCTGCGTGTTGTGCCTGAAGAAGCCAAGGCCAAGCGCATCCCGATCAACGGCGAGAAACCTGCGCTGAACTGAGTGTGGGCTGAGTGAAAGAGGGCACCTTCGGGTGCCCTTTTTTGTGCCCGGTTCGCGCGGCTCTTCACTGCAGGGGCCAGCCTTGCTGGCAACTGCCGTACTGCGGTGTGTCAGTAGTCCGCCGGTGCCTGCAGCAGCATCGCCCTGAACTCGTTCAGCGGCAATGGCCGGCTGTGCAGGTACCCCTGGTACAGATGGCACCCCAGCCGCTCCAGAAACTCCAGTTGCTCCGACAGCTCCACCCCTTCGGCAATCACTGCCAGGTCCAGGCTTCTGGCCATGGCCACGATGGCCTTGACGATCTCTGCATCATTGGGGTCCAGCGGTGCATCGCGCACGAACGATTGGTCGATCTTCAGCGCATCCACCGGCAAGCGCTTGAGGTAGGTGAGCGACGAGTAGCCGGTGCCGAAGTCATCCATCGCAAAGCTCACCCCGAACGCCTTCAGCTCGCGCATCTTGCTGATGGTGTCCTCCAGGTTCTGGATCACGATGCCCTCGGTGATCTCCAGCTTGAGCATCTGGTAGGGCAGGCGGTAGTCGTCCAGGCTGCGCCGCACCCGCTCGACGAAATCGTTCTGGCGGAACTGGCGCGGGCTGATGTTCACGCACAGGCTGAAATCCATCGGATCGATCAGCCCGTCCTGCAGCATGCGCGAGCAGGCATCGCAGGCTTCGTCGAGTATCCAGCTGCCCACCTCCAGGATCAGCCCGCTTTCCTCCAGCACCTGGATGAACTGGCTGGGCGGCTGCTGGCCCAACAGCGGATGGTGCCAGCGCAGCAGCACCTCGGCTCCGACGATGCGGTTGTCACGGGCATCCACCTGGGGCTGGAAGTGCAGCGCCAGTTCGCCCCTGGCCAGGGCCATGCGCAGGTCGCTCTCCATGCGCAGGCGTTCACTGGCGGCCTTCTGCATGGTGGTGTGGAACAGTTGCGTGGTGTTGCGACCCGAATCCTTGGCGCGGTACAGCGCAATGTCGGCGCGCTTGAGCAGGTCGGCCGGCGTGGTGCCGTGGTCGGGGATCAGCGCCACGCCGATGCTGGGGGTTACCTGCAGGCGCTGGCCGTCCAGCGACATCGGCTCGGCCAGCAGCTCGCGCAAGGTGTCGGCCAGTTGGCGAACCTTGTCGGTGACCTCTTCGCGGCTGCCTTCCAGGCCGCTCAGCAGCACCACGAACTCGTCACCCCCCAGGCGCGCCACGGTGTCCTCCAGGCGCACGCTGGCTTCAAGCCGGGCTGTGATGATCTTGAGCACCGTATCGCCCACCGGGTGGCCCAGCGAGTCGTTGATGTGCTTGAAGTGGTCGAGGTCGAGGAACAGCAGGGCGCCGCGCAGGTTCTGGCGTTTGAGCAGGGCGATCTGCTGGCTCAGGCGATCCATCAGCAGGGCGCGGTTGGGCAGGTTGGTCAGCGGGTCGTGGTAGGCCAGGTGACGGATCTGCGCCTGGGCATTCTTGAGCTGGCTGACGTCGCGGGCAGTCAGTAGCAGGCAGTCTGTCTCGTTGAGGGTGATCGGCTCCATCGATACCTCCACGGTGAGGATTTCGCCGCGTTTGTTGCGCCCCAGCATTTCGCGGTGGTGCACCCGCCCGCGCTCACGCATTTCACCGAACAGCAGGGTCTGCTGCTTGTCGTCGGCCCACAACCCGATCTGAGCCATGCTCTGGCCGATCACCTCGTCGGCGCTGTAGCCGGTGAGCCGGCAGAAGCCGTCGTTCACCTCCAGGTAGCAGCCACTGTCGCGCTCGGTGATGGTGATGGCGTCGGGGCTGGAGTGGAAGGCCTTGGCGAACTTCTCCTCACTGGCCTTGAGTGCGGCTTCGCCGCGTTGCTGCTGGGTGATGTCGCGCAGGGTGGTGACGCTGCAGGGCTGGTTGTCGACCTTGATCAGGCGGCTGGAAATCACACAGGTCAGGGGCTGGCCATCCTTGTGATTGACCACCACCGCGACATTGTTCAACGCCTGGTCGCGAATCACCTGCTCGATACGTCGTGCGCGGGCGGCCGATTCGGCCCACAGCCCCAGTTGTTCGGCGGTACGACCCAGTACCTGGTCGGCGCACCAGCCGAAGGTCTGGGTGAACGCCTGGTTGATCTCGATGAACTGGCCGGTGTCCTGGCGGGTGACGCAGATGGGGTCGGGGCTGACCTGGAACAGGCTGGCGAACTTTTCCTCCGAGCTGGTCAGGCGCTGTTCGCGTTCAACCTGTTCGGTGATGTCCAGCAGGGTGCCGGCCATGCGCAGCGGGTTGCCCTGGTCGTCACGGTACAGCCGTGCGCGGCTCTCCAGGTAGCGTGAGGCGCCGTTTTCCAGCTGGATGCGGTAGGTGATCTGGTAGTTGCCCGCCGGGCCTTCGCGCAGGCTGCGATAGGCCTGGCGCATGCCGCTGCGCTCAAGCTCGGGCACGCCTTCGAAAAACGCCTCGAACGACTCGTGGAACGGCACCGGCGCCAGGCCATGCAGTTGTGCCGCGCGGGCCGAGCCGTACAGCATGCCGCTGGGGATGTGCCAGTCCCAGGTACCCAGCTGGGCAGAGTCCAGTGCCAGGTCCAGGCGCTCCTGGCTGTCCTTGAGGGCCTGTTCGGCACGCTTGCGCTCGCTGGTGTCGACGAAGGTGCTGAGCAGGTAGGTGACACCTTCGAGTTCGATGGCCTGGGTGCTGAGGATGCCATCGTGGACCTGCCCGCTGCTGGCGCGAAACTGCACTTCCAGGGTCACCGGGCCGTTGTTGCCGCTGGTGGCCTCCAGCACCTGGTCACGCTGCCTGGGGTTGGCCCACAGGCCCAGTTCCAGCGTGGTACGCCCGATCACCTGGGCGCCGGGCCAGCCAAGAATGTTCTCGAAGTGCTGGTTGACCTCATGGATCAGCCCGTCGGCGCGCCGGGTCAGCAGCACCACGTTCGGGCTCAGGTGAAAAAGCGTGGCAAAGCGCTTTTCGGAGTTGATCAGTGCGGTTTCGCGTTCGCGCTGGCGGGTGATCTCGCGCACCACCCCGATCATCTGCAGGCGCCCGTCGCGGTTGGTGGCCAGGCTGCCGTTCACTTCCAGCCAGTGCAGGCTGCCGTCCGGCCAGCGGATGCGATGGCGCAGGGCCTGGTCCACCGGCTCGCCGTTGAGCACTGCATGAAAGGCCTGGCGCATGCGCGCGCGGTCCTCTTCCGGCAGCAGATCGAGGTAGTCGATGTCGTGGGTCAGCGGTTGATGCGGATCGAAGCCAAACAGTGCCTGGGTGCCTCGTGACCAGTTGATGCGCCCGCTGCCCACATCCCACACCCAGGCGCCAAGGTGCGCACCATTGAGCGCCGCGAGCAACTGCGGCGCACTCTCCCAGGCCTGTTCCAGCTCCTGGGGGTCTGCTGCGTGGATACGGGGAAGGCGCGCAAAACGATTGGCTGACTTGGGCATCGGTACCAGACCTTTGGCGGGTGATACGTCCTTGGTGGCGGGCCGCCCGGGGCAGGGGCGGGCTACGCCGGGCTTGCGTGACTGTCGAGCAGGGCCATGAAGGCTCTGGCCGCATTCGATAACGTTCGTTCCGTGTGCAGAATGTAGCCTAGCTGGCGCGACAGCTGTATGCCCGGCAAGTCGATGGATGCAACCTGCTCATCGAGCATTGTGCGCGGCAGCACACTCCAGGCCAGCCCGATCGACACCATCATCTTGATGGTTTCCAGGTAGTTGGTGCTCATGGCGATGTTGGGGACCAGACCCTGGGCCTCGAACAGACGCTGCACAATATGGTGTGTGAAAGTGTTGCCGCCGGGGAACACGGCCGGGTGGTGGGCAATGTCCGCCAGGCCCACCGCGCCCTTGCAGGCCAGCGGGTGCTCGGGGGCGACCACGAAATCCAGCGGGTCGTCCCATACCGGCACCGCGCGCACCAGGCTGTGGGGCTCGGGGGCGAGGGTGATCACGGCGATTTCGGCGCGCCCGTGCAGAATTTCCTCGTAGGCCACTTCCGAGTCCAGAAACTGGATGTCCAGAGCCACAGCCGGGTACTGACGGGTAAACGCCCGCAACAGCGGCGGCAGGCGGTGCAGACCGATGTGATGGCTGGTGGCCAGGGTCAGTCGACCGCTGACCTCGCCGGTAAGGTTGGTCAGGGCCCGCCGGGTGTCGTCCAGCACGTTGAGGATCTGGTAGGCACGCGGCAGCAGGGCACGGCCGGCTTCGGTCAGGCTCACCTCGCGGCCAAGGCGGTCGAACAGGCGCACATCCAGCTGCTGCTCCAGCCCGGCAATGCGCTTGCTGATGGCCGGCTGGGTCAGGTGCAGGCGCTCGCCGGCACCGGAAAAGCTCCCGGTTTCAGCGATGGCGATGAAGGCACTAAGGTTGGCCAGGTCCACGGAATGAGTTCCTCGGGTTTGGATTCCTGAAAGTTATCCAAAGCATAAAAAATATGAATTTGAGTTATTCAATCTAACCCCATAGCATCGTCCGTACAAGCCAAGGGGTTATTGGCATAGAAAGACTGATGAGGAAAGTCTGATGGCTGGCAAAACGCTCTACGACAAGCTCTGGGATTCGCACTTGGTCAAGCAGCGCGACGACGGTTCGGCGCTGATCTATATCGACCGTCACATCATTCACGAAGTGACGTCGCCGCAGGCCTTCGAGGGGCTGCGCCTGGCCAACCGCAAACCCTGGCGCATCGATGCCAACATCGCCACCCCCGACCACAACGTGCCCACCACGCCAGAGCGCAAGGGCGGCATCGAGGCCATCGCCGACCAGGTGTCGCGCCTGCAGGTGCAGACCCTCGACGAAAACTGTGACGAATACGGCATCACCGAATTCAAGATGAACGATGTGCGCCAGGGCATCGTCCACGTCATCGGCCCGGAGCAGGGTGCCACCTTGCCCGGCATGACCGTGGTCTGCGGCGACTCGCATACCTCCACCCACGGCGCGTTCGGCGCCCTGGCCCACGGCATCGGCACCTCCGAGGTCGAGCACGTGCTCGCTACCCAGTGCCTGGTGGCCAAGAAGATGAAGAACATGCTGGTGCGCGTCGAAGGGCAATTGCCGTTCGGCGTCACTGCCAAGGACATCGTGCTGGCCGTGATCGGCAAGATCGGGACCGCCGGCGGCAACGGGCATGCCATCGAGTTTGCCGGCAGCGCCATTCGCGAGTTGTCGGTCGAAGGTCGCATGACCATCTGCAACATGTCCATCGAGGCCGGTGCGCGGGTGGGCCTGGTGGCCACCGACGAGAAGACCGTTGCCTACGTCAAGGGTCGTCCGTATGCGCCCAAGGGCGAGCAGTGGGACCTGGCCGTCGAAGCCTGGAAAGACCTGGTGTCCGACAGCGACGCGGTGTTCGACACCGTGGTCGAGCTGGACGC
This sequence comes from Pseudomonas sp. 1176_21, assembly GCF_052850635.1. Lineage (NCBI taxonomy): Bacteria > Pseudomonadati > Pseudomonadota > Gammaproteobacteria > Pseudomonadales > Pseudomonadaceae > Pseudomonas > Pseudomonas sp. 1176_21. The sequence continues at coordinate 27,056 of NZ_VXCV01000009.1, read as the reverse complement.
GGCGCAGATCAAACCGCAGGTCAGCTGGGGCACCTCGCCCGAGATGGTGCTGGCGGTCGACCAGCGCGTGCCGGACCCGGCGGCCGAGGCCGACCTGGTCAAGCGCGGTTCCATCGAACGCGCCCTCAAGTACATGGGCCTGAACGCCAACCAGGCGATCACCGACATTCAGCTCGACCGCGTGTTCATCGGTTCGTGCACCAACTCGCGCATCGAAGACCTGCGCGCCGCGGCCGTGATCGCCAAGGGTCGCAAGGTGGCCTCGACCATCAAGCAGGCCATCGTGGTGCCGGGCTCGGGCCTGGTCAAGGCGCAGGCCGAGCAGGAAGGCCTGGACAAGATCTTCCTCGAGGCCGGTTTCGAATGGCGTGAGCCGGGCTGCTCGATGTGCCTGGCGATGAACCCGGACCGCCTCGAAAGTGGCGAGCATTGCGCCTCCACCTCCAACCGCAACTTCGAGGGGCGCCAGGGCGCCGGTGGGCGTACCCACCTGGTGAGCCCGGCAATGGCGGCGGCTGCCGCAGTAACCGGTCGTTTTGTCGATGTACGCGAGTTGATCCAAGGGAGCGCAGCATGAAAGCCTTTACCCAGCACACCGGCCTGGTCGCCCCGTTGGACCGTGCCAACGTCGACACCGACCAGATCATCCCCAAGCAGTTCTTGAAGTCGATCAAGCGCACCGGGTTCGGCCCGAACCTGTTCGACGAATGGCGTTACCTGGACGTGGGTCAGCCCTACCAGGACAACAGCAAGCGCCCGCTGAACCAGGATTTCGTGCTCAACCATGCGCGTTACCAGGGGGCCAGCGTGTTGCTGGCGCGGGAGAACTTCGGTTGCGGTTCGAGCCGCGAGCATGCGCCTTGGGCGCTGGAAGAGTACGGCTTTCGCAGCATCATTGCGCCCAGCTACGCCGACATCTTCTTCAACAACAGCTTCAAGAACGGCTTGCTGCCGATCATCCTCGGCGACGAGGAAGTCGACGAGCTGTTCAAGCAGGTTGAGGCGGACCCGGGCTACCAGCTGACCATCGACCTGCAGGCGCAGACCGTGACGCGGCCGGACGGCAAGGTGCTCCACTTCGAGATCGACGCGTTCCGCAAGCATTGCCTGCTCAACGGCCTGGATGACATCGGCCTGACCTTGCAGGATGGCGATGCGATTGCAGCGTTTGAAGCCAGGCACCGTGCTAGCCAGCCCTGGTTGTTTCGTGACGCCTGAATGATGCAGTGATGTGCCGGCCAAGCCGCCCCAGGAGATCCATGATGACCCGCAGCACCGCCCACACCGAAGTCGTCCAGCGCCAGTTCGGCGAACAAGCCTCTGCCTACCTGAGCAGCGCCGTGCATGCCCAGGGTAGCGAATTCGCCCTGCTGCAGGCCGAGCTTGCCGGGCACGCCGACGCCCGCCTGCTGGACCTTGGCTGCGGTGCCGGTCACGTGAGCTTCCATGTCGCCCCGCTGGTGGCCGAAGTGGTCGCCTATGACCTGTCGCAGCAGATGCTCGACGTGGTCGGCGCCGCCGCCATCGAACGTGGCTTGAACAACATCGTCACCGAGCGTGGCGCCGCCGAGCGCCTGCCGTTCGCCGACGCCTCGTTCGATTTCGTCTTCAGCCGCTACTCGGCGCACCACTGGAGCGACCTGGGCCTGGCCCTGCGCGAGGTGCGCCGGGTGCTCAAGCCCGGCGGCGTCGCCGCGTTCGTCGACGTCATGTCGCCGGGCAGCCCGCTGCTCGACACCTACCTGCAAAGCGTCGAAGTACTGCGCGACACCAGCCACGTGCGCGATTATTCTGCCGGCGAGTGGCTGCAACAGGTCAGCGAAGCCGGCCTGTGCACCCGCAGCCACACGCGCCAGCGCCTGCGCCTGGAATACACCTCGTGGGTGGAGCGCATGCGCACCCCCGAGCCGATGCGTGCGGCGATTCGCCAGTTGCAGCAGGCGATGGGCGACGAAGTTCGCCAGCATTACCAGATAGAAACCGATGGCTCCTTCAGCACCGACGTGATCGTGCTCTGGGCCCAACGCTGAGTTTCCCCCGGTACGCCAGTGCGGCGCACCGCTTGAATTGAATGATGAGGAACCCATGAGCAAGCAGATTCTGATTCTCCCAGGTGATGGCATCGGCCCGGAAATCATGGCCGAGGCGGTCAAGGTGCTGGAACTGGCCAACGACAAGTTCCAGCTCGGCTTCAGCCTGGCGCACGATGTGATCGGTGGCGCGGCCATCGACAAGCACGGCGTGCCGCTGGCCGACGAGACCCTGGAACGTGCGCGCCAGGCCGACGCCGTGCTGCTGGGCGCGGTGGGCGGGCCGAAGTGGGACAAGATCGAGCGTGATATCCGCCCTGAGCGCGGCCTGCTGAAAATCCGTTCGCAACTGGGACTGTTCGCCAACCTGCGTCCGGCCATTCTCTACCCGCAGCTGGCCGATGCGTCCTCGCTCAAGCCAGAAATCGTCGCCGGCCTGGATATCCTGATCGTGCGCGAGCTGACCGGCGGCATCTACTTCGGTGCGCCGCGCGGCACCCGCGAACTGGAAGGCGGCGAGCGCCAGGCCTACGACACCCTGCCGTACAGCGAGAGCGAAATCCGCCGCATCGCCCGTGTCGGTTTCGACATGGCCCGCGTGCGCGGCAAGAAGCTGTGCTCGGTGGACAAGGCAAACGTGCTCGCCTCCAGCCAGCTGTGGCGTGAAATCGTCGAGGACGTGGCCAAGGACTACGCGGATGTCGAGCTCAGCCACATGTACGTCGACAACGCCGCCATGCAACTGGTGCGCGCGCCCAAGCAGTTCGACGTGATGGTCACCGACAACATGTTCGGCGACATCCTGTCGGATGAGGCTTCCATGCTCACCGGTTCCATCGGCATGCTGCCGTCGGCGTCACTGGATGCCAACAACAAGGGCATGTACGAGCCGTGCCACGGTTCGGCCCCGGACATCGCCGGGCAAGGCATCGCCAACCCGCTGGCGACCATCCTGTCGGTATCGATGATGCTGCGTTACAGCTTCAACCAGCAGGCGGCGGCCGAGGCCATCGAACAGGCCGTGAGCCTGGTGCTGGATCAGGGCCTGCGCACCGGCGACATCTGGTCGGCGGGCTGCAGCAAGGTAGGTACGCAGGAAATGGGCGACGCAGTAGTCGCAGCGCTGCGGAATCTGTAATCTCTCGGGCCCGCCGCTGGTTTCTTCCAGGCGGCGGCCCACTTTTAGCGAAGGTGTAGTTGCGATGAAACGTGTAGGTCTGATCGGTTGGCGCGGTATGGTCGGTTCCGTGCTCATGCAGCGGATGCTCGAAGAGCAGGATTTCGATCTGATCGAGCCGGTGTTCTTCACTACCTCCAATGTCGGGGGCCAGGGGCCATCCGTGGGCAAGGACATTGCTCCGCTCAAGGATGCGTACAGCATTGAAGAACTCAAGACCCTCGATGTGATCCTGACCTGCCAGGGTGGCGACTACACCAACGAGGTGTTCCCCAAGCTGCGCGAAGCCGGCTGGCAGGGTTACTGGATCGATGCCGCTTCCAGCCTGCGCATGCAGGATGACGCGGTCATCGTGCTGGACCCGGTCAACCGCAAGGTCATCGACCAGCAGCTGGACGCCGGCACCAAGAACTACATCGGTGGCAACTGCACCGTCAGCCTGATGCTGATGGGCCTGGGCGGCCTGTTCGAAGCCGGCCTGGTCGAATGGATGAGCGCCATGACCTACCAGGCGGCCTCCGGCGCCGGCGCGCAGAACATGCGCGAGCTGATCAAGCAGATGGGCGCTACCCATGCGGCGGTTGCCGATGACCTGGCCAACCCGGCGGCGGCCATCCTCGACATCGACCGCAAGGTCGCCGAGGCCATGCGCAGCGACGCCTACCCGACCGAGAACTTCGGCGTGCCGCTGGCCGGCAGCCTGATCCCGTGGATCGACAAGGAGCTGCCCAACGGTCAGAGCCGTGAAGAGTGGAAGGCCCAGGCCGAGACCAACAAGATCCTGGGTCGTTTCAAGAACCCGATCCCGGTCGACGGCATCTGCGTGCGCATCGGCGCCATGCGTTGCCACAGCCAGGCGCTGACCATCAAGCTGAACAAGGACGTGCCGATCGCCGACATCGAAGGCATGATCAGCCAGCACAACCCCTGGGTGAAGCTGGTGCCGAACCAGCGCGAGATCAGCATGCAGGAGCTGAGCCCGACCAACGTCACCGGCACGCTGAACATCCCGGTAGGGCGTCTGCGCAAGCTGAACATGGGGTCGCAGTACCTGGGCGCCTTCACCGTGGGCGACCAGCTGCTGTGGGGCGCGGCCGAGCCGCTGCGTCGCATGCTGCGGATCCTGCTGGAGCGTTGATCGCTGCTGCGCGGTAGAACAGGCCCCCTCGTCTTGCGACGCAGGGGGCTTTTTTGTGGTGGCCTGATGCCTTTGCCGGCACCGGGTGGTCTCGCTGCGGCAATCCGAGTAAAGTGCCGCTCCCCCCGTTCTGCCAGAGGCACTGTTCATGACTCAGACCTACGATATCGCCGTGATCGGCGCCACCGGCACCGTCGGCGAGACCCTGGTGCAAATCCTCGAGGAGCGCGATTTTCCCCTGGGCACCCTGCACCTGCTGGCCAGCAACGAGTCGGCGGGCAGCTCGGTGAACTACCGTGGCAAGAACCTGCGCGTGCGCGAAGTCGATGCCTTCGACTTCAGCCAGGTCAAGCTGGCGTTCTTCGCCGCAGGCCCTGCGGTTACCCGCAGTTTCGCCGCCAAGGCGCGTGCCGCCGGGTGTGCGGTGATCGATCTGTCCGGCGCGCTGTCGGCCGAACAGGTGGCAGCAGTGGTGCCCGAGGCCAATCCACAGGCCATCGACAGTCAGAGCCTGCCCGTGCAACTGGTCAGCCCGAGCGCTGCCGCGGTTGCCCTGGCGGTGGTGCTGGCCCCGCTCAAGCACCTGCTGGAACTGGAACGGGTCAACGTGACGGCGTGCATGGCGGTGTCGGCCCAGGGCCGCGAGGCGGTGGGCGAACTGGCCCGGCAAACTGCCGAGTTGCTCAATGCGCGTCCGCTGGAGCCGCGCTTCTTCGATCGCCAGGTGGCGTTCAACCTGCTGGCCCAGGTGGGCACCAGCGACAGCGAGGGCCATGGCGCGCTGGAGCGTCGCCTGGTGAGTGAGCTGCGCGAGTTGCTTGGCCTGCCTTCGCTGAAGATTTCCGTGACCTGTGTTCAAGTCCCGGTGTTTTTCGGCGATAGCTACACTGTGGCCGTGCACAGTCGCAAGGCGGTCGATCTGGCGGCGGTGAACGCCGTGCTGGAACACGCCGACAGTGTCGAGCTGGTGGAGGCGGGTGACTACCCGACCCCGGTCGGTGACGCGGTGGCCCAGGATGTGGTGTATGTCGGGCGAGTGCGTGGCGGTGTCGACGAGGCCGAACAGCTCAATCTCTGGCTGACCACCGACAACGTGCGCAAAGGCGCGGCGTTGAACGCCGTACAGCTGGCGGAGTTGTTGATAAAACACCTTGCGTAAAAGATACTTGGCGACGATTTGCACATTGTTTCTGAAATACTGGAAGTGAGCGGCCGTCACGCGCTTGCGGGGCACCTTGCCAACATGATCCGGTGGTCATGCCAGTCAAATGCCTCACGGCGGTTTTTCACTTTCTTCTCGGTAGCCGGGGAAGGTTCATACAAAGGATGAGGTCATGCTTCGAATTCGCAAACTGGTGTTAGCAATAGCCGCGGCATCGGCGCTGTCCTCCGGTATGGCGCATGCGCTGGGGCTGGGCGAGCTGACCCTCAAGTCGGGGCAGAACCAGCCGCTGGATGCCGAGATCGAATTGCTCGATGTGCGTGACCTCACTCCCGCCGAAGTGGTGCCCAGCCTGGCGCCGGCCGAAGAGTTCAGCAAGGCCGGGGTCGAACGCCAGGCGTACCTCAACGACCTGACCTTCACCCCGGTGATCAACCCCAGTGGCAAGAGCGTGCTGCGGGTGACCTCCAGCCAGCCGCTGCCGGCCCCTATGGTCAAGTTCCTGGTGCAGGTGATGTGGCCCCAGGGCCGCCTGCTGCGCGACTACAGCGTACTGATCGACGCCTCCAAATTCTCTCCCGAAGCGGCCCAGGCGGCTTCGGGCGTCACCCCTGCGGTGACCGCGCCCGCCCGCCACACCACCGTGCGTCGCGACACCTTGTGGCAGATTGCCGCCAAGGCGCGTCAGGGTGGATCGGTGCAGCAGACCATGCTGGCGATCCAGGCGCTCAACCCCGATGCCTTCTACAACGGCAACATCAACCAGCTCAAGGTTGGCCAGGTACTGCGTCTGCCCGACCAGCAGCAGATCGCCGCCATCCCCCAGGGCCAGGCCGTCAAGGAAGTGGCCGAGCAGTATGCGGCCTGGCGTGAGGGGCGCCGTCTGGGCCCGCGTGCGCGCCAGCTCGACGCCACCCGGCGTGACGCGGCCGGCGCCGCCCCGGCGCGTATCGCCCAGCAGGACAACCTCAAGCTGGTGGCACCCGGCGGCAAAGGTGCGGCTGGCGACAGCAAGGCCCTGGCCGACAAGCTGGCGATGGCCGAAGAGAGCCTCGACACCACCCGGCGTGACAACGCCGAGCTGAAAAGCCGTGTGGCGGATCTGCAGAGCCAGCTGGACAAGCTGCAGCGCCTGATCGAACTGAAGAACGACCAGCTGGCGCGCCTGGAAGCCCAGAGCGCAGCGCCGGCGAGCGTGCCTGCGCCCGAGCAGCCGGCGATCGATGCCCAGTTGCAGCAGGCGGTACCGAGCGAAGCGGTGGTGTCCCCGGCGCCGGCTGCCGTGGATACCGCGCCGGTGGCCGAAACGCCGCCGGCTGCCGTTACCCCGAGCGATTCGGACAAGATGCTCGACGACCTGCTGGGCAACAGCTGGCTGCTGGCGCTGATCGCAGGTTCAGCCTTGCTGGTGCTGTTGTTGCTTCTGCTGCTGTTGGCGCGCAAGCGTCGTGCCCAGCAGGAGGCTGAAAAGCACATGCGCATGGCGCGAGCCCTGGCCGAGGAAAGCGACCTGGGCCTGGGGCCGGACATGGACCTGCCGCAAAGCAGTTTCGAGGGCCTGGAGGTCTCCGCGCCGAGCGTGACCCTGGCGCCGGGTGTGGTGGCGGCCTCCGCTGCAGCGGCTGCGGCTGCCGAGGTAGCACCCGCCTATGACAGGCTGGACCCGGAGTCCGAGCTGGAGCTGGAGCCGGAATTCGAGCCCAAGCCGGCCCCCGTGGTCGAGCCCGCGCCCGAGCCGGTAGAGGTTCCGTCTCCGGCCCCGGCTGCGGTGGTGGCACCGGCCGTCATCGCGGCTGCCGTGCAGGCACCGGCCGAGGACGCCCCCGCGCCAAATGATGATGCCCTGCTGGCGGAAGTCGACCTGAGCATTGCCCGCGGTCGTCTGAACCATGCCGCCGAGCTGCTGGAGCCTGCGGTGGAGCAGGCCCCCGAGCGCGCCGACCTGCGCCTGAAGCTGATGGAAGTCTATGCCCGCCAGGGCGACCGTGACGCCTTTGTCGGCCACGAGCGCCAACTGGTTGCCAATGGTCAGAACCACGCCGATGTCGAGTCGCTCAAGCAGCGTTACCCGGCCATGCTCGGCGTGGCCGCTGCGGGCGTCAGCGCTGCGGCCCTGGCCGCCGAGCTGGATGCCCAGTATGTGCAGGACCTGCTGCAGGACGACCCGCAGCCCGAGCCGGAAATCGAGTTGCCGGGCGAAGACGACCTGGACAGCGCCTTCGACCTGAGCCTGGATGACCTGGAGGGGTTGGAAGGCCTTGAAGGCCTCGAAGGTCTCGAGGGCCTGGCAGACCTGCAGATCGATGATCCTCAGGCCCCGCAGGCCATGCCGCCTGCCGATATCGCGGCGCTCGACGACCTCGATTTCGATACCCTGCTGCAAGAGCAGACCCAGGCCCAGGCCCAGGCCGAGACGCCAGCGCCGCACGTGCCCGACGTGCAGGAGCAGGCAGTGACTGAAGTGCCGGCCGAGACACCCGCCGAGGTGCCTGCCGAGCCGATGCCCGAACCTGCACCGGTCGAGCCTGAGCCAATCCTGGATGACCTGTCCGACTTCGACCTCGACATGGGCGCCGACCTTGCGCCACCGGCGCCTGAAGCTGCACCCGCCGCTACGCCTGAAGCGCCACTGGATATCGAGGCCCAGTTGGCCGCGTTCGATGACTCACTGGGGCTGGACGACAGCTTCCCGGACCTGGCCGATGATTTCGACCTGTCCCTGGCCGACGAGCCGGACCCGCTGGATGCCAGCTTTGCCGCCGAGCTGGACGACGTCAACGCCGAGCTCGACAAGCTCTCGCAGAACCTCGAGCAGCCTTCCATCGCGCCGCACTTCACCGCCGAAGATGCCTCCGACCTGATGCTCGACGAGCCGGAGTTCGACTACCTCTCCGGTACCGACGAAGCCGCCACCAAGCTCGATCTGGCACGTGCCTACATCGACATGGGCGACAACGACGGCGCCCGCGAGATACTCGATGAAGTGATGAAGGAAGGTACCGAGACCCAGCGCAAGGAAGCCATCGAACTGCGTTCGCAGATGAGCTGAACGCCCACCTGAAAGGCCAACGGCAGCCCTCGTGGCTGCCGTTGTCGTTATAATCCGCGCCATTGCGTAAACCGACAGGCTGTATCCCCTTGGAAATCATCGATAACGCCGCAGCCGAAATGGCCGCCGAAGGCTTTTTCAGAATCGCGCTGGGCGTGGAATACAAAGGCACCCGCTACCGTGGCTGGCAACGCCAGGCCAGTGGCGTGCCGAGCGTGCAGCAGACCCTCGAGGAGGCGCTGTCGAAGGTCGCCGACTCGCCAGTGTCGCTGCAGTGCGCCGGGCGTACCGATGCCGGCGTGCATGCCAGCGGCCAGGTGGTGCATTTCGACACGCGGGCGGTGCGCAGCATGAAGGCCTGGACCATGGGCGCCAACATCAACCTGCCGCATGACGTCAGCGTGTCTTGGGCCAGGCAGATGCCGGCGCACTTTCACGCGCGCTTCAAGGCCATTGCCCGGCGCTACCGCTACGTGATCTACAACGACCAGATCCGCCCGGCGCACCTGGGCGACCAGGTTACCTGGAATCACCGCCCACTCGATGCCGGGCGCATGGCCGAAGCCGCAGCCTACCTGGTGGGCACCCATGACTTCAGCGCCTACCGCGCCGGCCAGTGCCAGGCCAAGTCGCCGATCAAGCAGATCCATCACCTGCGGGTGAGCCGGCATGGGCGCATGATCGTGCTGGATATCCGTGCCAGCGCCTTCCTGCACCACATGGTGCGCAACATTGCCGGCGTGCTGATGACCATCGGCGCCGGCGAGCGTCCGCCCGAGTGGGCCAGGGAAGTGCTCGAAAGCCGCGTGCGTCGTACCGGCGGGGTGACCGCGCACCCGTTCGGGCTGTACCTGGTGCAGGTGGAATACCATGACGAGTTCGAACTGCCTGAGCGTTTCATCGGGCCACATTTCCTTACGGGTTACGAGTCGTTGACGGCTGACGGCCCGCAAGGCATTTGCTAACATCCGGAGCTTTCCGGTTCAGCTGAGGTTCACAGGCCATGTCCGCCGTTCGCAGCAAGATCTGCGGGATTACCCGCATCGAGGATGCGCTGGCCGCGGCCGAGGCGGGCGCCGACGCCATCGGGCTGGTGTTCTACGCCAGAAGTCCGCGGGCGGTGAACGTGCAGCAGGCGCGGGCGATCATCGCTGCACTGCCGCCCTTCGTCACCACCGTGGGCCTGTTCGTCAACGCCAGCCGCTGTGAGCTCAACGAGATCCTCGACGCCGTGCCGCTGGACCTGCTGCAGTTTCATGGCGACGAAACCCCGGCCGACTGCGACGGCTACCACCGTCCCTGGATCAAGGCCCTGCGGGTTCGCCCCGGGGATGACCTGGAGGCCGGCTGCCAGCAGTACGCCAAGGCCAGCGGCATCCTCCTCGACACTTTCGTGGCCGGCGTTCCGGGTGGAACCGGCGAGGCGTTCGACTGGTCCCTGATACCCGAGCACCTGAGCAAGCCGATCATCCTGGCTGGCGGCCTCTCGGCCGACAATGTCGGGGCGGCCATCGCCCAGGTGCGTCCTTATGCAGTGGACGTCAGTGGTGGGGTGGAGCAGGCCAAGGGCATCAAGGACCCGGCCCGCATCGAGGCGTTCATGCGCGCGGTGCGCCAGGCGTGAGGGGCGGGCGAATGCTCGATGTGACGGCTGGCGGTGCGCCATCGTCCATAGCTTTCGCAGCCCGTTGCTGCCGGATCGCGCCCACGGGCCGATCGAAATTACCGGGTGGCGCCACCGGCGTCGCCTTTACAGGTTGACGATGAAGCTGGGGCAGGGTGGTACCGCGCTGAACGCGCACCGCCGGCCACGTTTCATCATCGCGTCATACACGAATTGAGCTCAAGGGCATACGCGTGACCCGGCAACTTTTGCCTGCCGGTCGCCGCTACTGGAGAAAGAAAGCATGAGCAACTGGTTGGTAGACAAACTGATCCCTTCGATCATGCGTTCCGAGGTGAAGAAGAGCTCGGTACCCGAAGGGCTGTGGCACAAATGCCCGTCCTGCGAGGCCGTGCTGTATCGTCCGGAGCTGGAAAAGACCCTGGATGTGTGCCCCAAGTGCAATCACCACATGCGCATCGGCGCACGTGCACGCATCGACATCTTCCTCGACGCCGAAGGCCGCAATGAGCTGGGTGCCGACCTGGAGCCGGTCGACCGCCTGAAGTTCCGCGACGGCAAGAAGTACAAGGACCGCCTGGTTGCTGCGCAGAAGCAGACCGGCGAAAAGGACGCCCTGGTTTCCATGAGCGGTACCCTGCTGGGCATGCCGGTGGTGGTCAGTGCGTTCGAGTTCTCCTTCATGGGCGGTTCGATGGGTGCCATCGTCGGCGAGCGTTTCGTGCGTGCCGCCAACTATGCCCTGGAAAACCGTTGTCCGATGGTCTGCTTCTCGGCCTCGGGCGGCGCGCGCATGCAGGAAGCGCTGATCTCGCTGATGCAGATGGCCAAGACCTCCGCCGTGCTGGCGCGCCTGCGCGAAGAAGGCATCCCGTTCATCTCGGTTCTCACCGACCCTGTTTACGGCGGCGTTTCGGCCAGCCTGGCAATGCTCGGCGACGTGATCGTAGGCGAGCCCAAGGCGCTGATCGGCTTTGCCGGCCCTCGGGTTATCGAACAGACCGTGCGCGAAAAACTGCCTGAAGGCTTCCAGCGCAGCGAGTTCCTGCTGGAGCACGGTGCCATCGACATGATCATCGCTCGATCCGAACTGCGCCCGCGCCTGGGCAATCTGCTGGCACAGATGATGGGCCTGCCGACGCCGAAGTTCGTCGCCCCCGTGATCGAGCCGATCGTGGTACCACCGGTGCCTGCCAACGTATGACCCAGCGCACCCTGGGCGAGTGGCTCGCCTACCTCGAGCAGTTGCACCCGTCGACAATCGACATGGGCCTGGAGCGTTCGCGGCAGGTCGCAACGCGCCTCGGGCTGGGCCAGCCCGCGCCTCGGGTGATTACCGTTACCGGCACCAATGGCAAGGGCTCTACCTGTGCCTTCGTGGCCAGCCTGCTGCAGGCCCAGGGCCTGAAGGTCGGGGTCTACAGCTCGCCGCACCTGCTGCGCTACAACGAGCGGGTGCAGATCGACGGCCAGCAGGCCAGCGATGCGCAGCTGTGCCAGGCATTCGCCGCCGTCGAAGCGGCGCGTGGCGAGACCTCCCTGACCTACTTCGAGGCCGGTACCCTGGCGGCGTTCTGGCTGTTCCAGCAGTCGGCGCTGGACGCCGTGGTGCTTGAAGTGGGCCTGGGCGGGCGGCTCGATACCGTCAACCTGGTGGACGCTGACCTTGCCGTGGTCACCAGTATCGGTGTCGACCATTGCGATTTCCTTGGCGATACCCGTGAGTCGGTGGCCTTCGAGAAGGCCGGGATTTTCCGTGCCGACAAGCCGGCGCTGTGTGGCGACCTCGACCCGCCGCAGCCGTTGCTGGACAAGGCACGCGAACTAGGCTGCCGGTTCCTGCTGCGCGGACGCGACTTCGACCTGTCCAGCACCGACCAGTACTGGCAGTGGCGGGGCGTGGATGCGCACGGCATTGCCGTCGAGCTGCACGACCTGCCGTTGCTCGATCTGCCCATGGAAAACGCGGCGCTGGCGCTGCAGACCTACCTGCTGACCGGCCTGCCCTGGAATGCCGCGCAGATCGCCCAGGCACTGCGCGACACTCGTATCGTCGGGCGTCTCGACCGTCGCCAGTTCATCTGGCAGGGCAAGCACCTGAGCATTCTGCTCGACGTCGGCCATAATCCACATGCGGCCCAGTACCTCGCTCAGCGCCTGGCTTCGCGCCCGGTGGCCGGCAGGCGCCTGGCGGTATTCGGCCTGCTGGCCGACAAGGACCTGGCCGGGGTGATCGAACCGCTGCGTGCGCAAGTGGCCCACTGGGCGGTTGCGCCTCTGGACACCGCCCGCAGCCGGCCTGCAAGCGAGTTGCAGGCCGCGTTGCAGAACCTTGGCGCCGACGTGAAGTCGTATGCAAGCGTCGCCGACGCCCTTGACGGGCAGTGCGCGCAAGCGACGGCAGGCGACCAGATCCTGCTGTTCGGATCATTTTTCTGTGTCGGCGAGGCCCTGCAGTGGCTGAGCCGGCAGACCATGGAGGACGGGGCAAATGGCGTTGCTGGATAAAGTCGTCAAGCAGCGGATGGTGGGCGCGCTGGTGCTGGTGGCACTGGCGGTGATCTTCCTGCCGATGCTGTTCACCCGTGAGGACGAGCTGCGCCAGGTGCATGTCGAGGCGCCCGCCGCCCCGGCTGTGCCGGCCTTGCCGCAGGTGCAGGTGGAGCCGGTGGAGGTGCCCGAGCCGCAGGTGATCCAGGATGAGGCGCTCACCGCCCAGGAACCCAGCGCACCGAGCACGCCCATTGCCCCGGCACCGGTGGTGACTGCACCCACCCCAGCGCCCGCCGCGCCGGTGACGGAGGCCAAGCCGGCCACGCCTGCGCCGGTCAGCAAGCCTGCGGCGGCCCCGGCCAAGCCGGTTGCCAGTGCACCTGCCAAGGTCGATGGCAATGGCCTGCCGGTGAGCTGGTCGGTGCAACTGGCCAGCCTGTCCAACCGCGCCAATGCCGAGAACCTGCAGAAAACCCTGCGTAGCCAGGGCTACAACGCCTATATTCGCTCGGCCGAAGGTACCAACCGGGTGTTCGTCGGGCCGCTGATCGAGCGTGCCGAAGCCGAGCGCCTGCGCGATGTGATCAACCGCCAGCAGAACCTCAAGGGTTTTGTGGTGCGCTTCCAGCCCGAACGTAGCTGACCCCCCCCCGCCGTCCGGCCGCCGCCGGACGGCAAATCACCGCTTACCGATAGCCCACCGCTCTGGTAAAATGCGCCGCCTTATCCGTTTGCAGGCAGCACTGTGGCATTTACCTGGGTCGACTGGGCGATTCTCGCGATCATCGCCGTTTCTTCGCTGATCAGTCTCAAGCGCGGTTTCGTCAAGGAAGCCTTGTCGCTGCTTACCTGGATCATCGCCGGTGCAGTCGCCTGGATGTTCGGTGGCGGTATCTCGCAGTACCTTGAAGGCTACATCCAGACGCCATCGGCGCGGGTGATAGCCGGATGTGCCATTCTTTTCGTCGCCACCTTGCTGGTGGGGGCAATGATCAATTTTCTGATCGGCGAGCTGATTCGCGTCACCGGGTTGTCCGGGACCGATCGTTTCCTGGGCATGGCGTTCGGCGCCGCTCGCGGGGCCCTGCTCGTCGTGGTGGCGGTCGGGCTGCTGAGCCTGGGGCCGGTACAACAGGACCCGTGGTGGCAGGAGTCTCGCCTGCTGCCACAATTTCTATTGGTGGCTGACTGGTCGAAAAACCTCATTCTGGGGCTGACCAGCCAGTGGCTAGCCAGCGGAATCAGCGCACCGGCTGATCTCCCGTTTCAAGAACAGTTGCTTGGGCCCAAAGCGCCCTGAGTGCTGATCCGTCAAGTTTCATAATGTAGGGGTTGCGTCGCATGTGTGGCATCGTCGGTATCGTCGGTAAGTCGAACGTCAATCAGGCGCTGTATGACGCGCTAACCGTGCTCCAGCACCGCGGCCAGGATGCTGCCGGTATCGTTACAAGCCATGATGGCCGACTATTCCTGCGCAAGGACAACGGCCTGGTACGTGACGTGTTCCAGCAGCGTCACATGCAGCGTCTGGTGGGCCACATGGGCATCGGTCATGTGCGCTACCCGACCGCGGGCAGCTCGACCTCGGCCGAGGCCCAGCCGTTCTACGTCAACTCGCCGTATGGCATCACCCTGGCGCACAACGGCAACCTGACCAATGTGGAGCAACTGGCCAAGGAGATCTACGAGTCCGACCTGCGCCACGTCAACACCAACTCCGACTCCGAAGTGCTGCTCAACGTATTCGCCCATGAGCTGGCGGTGCGCGGCAAGCTGCAACCGACCGAGGAAGACGTGTTCGCCGCCGTGACCGACGTGCACAACCGTTGCGTGGGTGGCTACGCGGTGGTGGCGATGATCACCGGCTACGGCATCGTCGGCTTCCGCGATCCGAACGGCATCCGCCCGATCGTGTTCGGCCAGCGTCACACCGACGAAGGCGTCGAATACATGATCGCCTCCGAAAGCGTCTCGCTGGACGTGCTCGGCTTCACCCTGATCCGCGACCTGGCGCCGGGCGAAGCGGTGTACATCACCGAAGAAGGCAAGCTGCACACCCGCCAGTGCGCCATCGCGCCCAAGCTTTCCCCCTGCATCTTCGAGCACGTTTACCTGGCCCGCCCGGACTCGATCATCGACGGTGTGTCGGTGTACAAGGCGCGCCTGCGCATGGGCGAGAAGCTTGCCGAGAAGATCCTGCGCGAGCGTCCCGAGCACGACATCGACGTGGTCATCCCGATTCCCGATACCAGCCGTACTGCGGCGCTGGAACTGGCCAACCACCTGGGCGTGAAGTTCCGTGAAGGCTTCGTCAAGAACCGCTACATCGGCCGTACCTTCATCATGCCCGGCCAGGCCGCGCGCAAGAAGTCGGTACGCCAGAAGCTCAATGCCATCGAGCTGGAGTTCCGCGGCAAGAACGTGATGCTGGTCGACGACTCGATCGTGCGCGGCACCACCTGCAAGCAGATCATCCAGATGGCCCGCGAAGCCGGCGCGAAGAACGTCTACTTCTGCTCCGCCGCGCCAGCGGTGCGTTTCCCCAACGTCTACGGCATCGACATGCCGAGCGCTCATGAACTGATCGCGCACAACCGCAGCACCCAGGACGTGGCCGAACTGATCGGCGCCGACTGGCTGGTCTACCAGGACCTGCCGGACCTGATCGAGGCTGTAGGTGGTGGCAAGATCAAGATCGAGCATTTCGATTGCGCGGTGTTCGATGGCCAGTACGTGACTGGCGACATCGACGCCGCCTACCTGGACAAGATCGAGCAGGCGCGCAACGACGCCTCCAAGGTCAAGAACCAGGCGGTCAGCGCGATCATCGACCTTTACAACAACTGACAAGGGGAGCAACGGCATGACACAGCAATGGGATGCCGGGCGCCTGGACAGCGACCTCGACGGGGTCGCTTTCGATACGCTGGCGGTACGCGCCGGCCAGCATCGCACGCCGGAAGGTGAGCACAGCGACCCGCTGTTCTTCACCTCCAGCTACGTGTTCCGTACGGCGGCCGATGCCGCTGCGCGGTTCGCCGGCGAGGTTCCAGGCAACGTCTATTCGCGCTACACCAACCCGACCGTAAGGGCCTTCGAGGAGCGCATCGCCGCCCTGGAAGGCGCCGAGCAGGCGGTCGCCACCTCCACAGGCATGTCCGCGATCCTGTCGCTGGTGATGGCCTTGTGCAGCGCTGGCGACCATGTGCTGGTCTCGCAGAGCGTGTTCGGTTCGACCATCAGCCTGTTCGAGAAGTACTTCAAGCGCTTCGGCGTGCAGGTCGACTACGTGCCGCTGGCCAACCTGGCTGGCTGGGAGCAGGCGATCAAGCCCAATACCAGGCTGCTGTTCGTCGAGTCGCCGTCCAATCCGCTGGCCGAGCTGGTGGACATCGGCGCGCTGGCCGAGATCGCCCATGCCCGGGGCGCGCTGCTGGTGGTGGACAACTGCTTCAGCACTCCGGCCCTGCAACAGCCATTGAAGCTGGGCGCGGACATCGTCATGCATTCGGCGACCAAGTTCATCGACGGCCAGGGCCGCTGCATGGGCGGCGTGGTCGCCGGACGCAACGAGCACATGAAGGAAGTGGTGGGCTTTCTGCGTACTGCTGGGCCGACGCTGAGCCCGTTCAACGCCTGGGTGTTCCTCAAGGGCCTGGAAACGCTGAACCTGCGCATGCGCGCCCACTGCGCCAATGCCCAGGCCCTGGCCGAGTGGCTGGAGCAGCAGGACGGTGTCGAGAAGGTGCATTACGCGGGCCTGCCAAGCCACCCGCAGCACGAGCTGGCCAAGCGCCAGATGCGCGGCTTCGGTGCGGTGGTGAGCTTCGAGGTCAAGGGTGGCAAGGAGGGCGCATGGCGCTTCATCGACGCCACGCGGCTGATTTCAATCACCGCCAACCTGGGTGACAGCAAGACCACCATCACCCACCCGGCCACCACCTCCCACGGCCGTCTGGCACCGCAGGAGCGTGAGGCTGCCGGGATTCGCGACAGCCTGATCAGGGTTGCCGTGGGCCTGGAAGACGTGGGCGACCTGCAGGCCGACCTGGCGCGCGGTCTGGCGGCGCTGTGATCGACTGGTCGGTGAGCGAGAGCAGCCACAACGGGCGTGTGGCGCTGGTAACCGGCGCTGCACGCGGGATCGGCCTGGGCATCGCGGCCTGGCTGATCAGCGAGGGCTGGCAAGTGGTGCTCACCGACCTGGATCGGGCCCGTGGCGCGAAGGTGGCCAAGGTGCTCGGTGACAACGCCTGGTTTGTCGGCATGGACGTGGCCGACGAGGCCCAGGTGACGGTGGGCGTGGCCGAGGTGCTGGGGCAGTTCGGGCGCCTGGATGCGCTGGTGTGCAACGCGGCGATTGCCGACCCGCACAATACCACCCTCGAAAGCCTCAGCCTGAACCACTGGAACCGCGTGCTGGCGGTCAACCTGGGTGGCCCGATGCTGCTGGCCAAGCACTGTGCGCCTTACCTGCGCGCGCATTGCGGCGCCATCGTCAACCTGGTGTCCACCCGTGCGGCACAGTCCGAACCCGATACCGAGGCCTATGCTGCGAGCAAGGGCGGGCTGCTGGCCCTGACCCACGCACTGGCCATGAGCCTGGGCCCGGAGATCCGCGTCAACGCTGTCAGCCCTGGCTGGATCGATACGCGGGACCCTTCGCTGCGCCGTGCCGAGCCCTTGAGCGAGGCCGACCATGCGCAGCACCCGGCGGGCAGGGTAGGAACCGTGGAAGATGTGGCGGCGATGGTGGCATGGCTGTTGTCGCGCAACGCGGGTTTTGTCACCGGCCAGGAGTTCGTGGTGGACGGTGGCATGACCAAGAAGATGATTTACACGTAAGCGGCGGGCTTCACGCGGCACGTTGCAAGAACCTGTGCAATCGGCTTTTGATTCTGCTTTTACTTGCAGCTTGTTGCTTGAAGCCTGCAGCTGTTTTTTTACGAAAGTGAAAAAAACTTCAACACTGGTATTGACTTAGGTTCGATACCTGCGTAAATTTCACCACCTCAGCGAAGCACACGGGTGATTAGCTCAGCCGGGAGAGCATCTGCCTTACAAGCAGAGGGTCGGCGGTTCGATCCCGTCATCACCCACCACTTCCTGAGATGTTCCTGGCCCGACACTTTCGAAAGACGGTGTTACCAGAGAGGAACAGGACGCAAGTCCACTATGCGCAGCGGTAGTTCAGTCGGTTAGAATACCGGCCTGTCACGCCGGGGGTCGCGGGTTCGAGTCCCGTCCGCTGCGCCACTTTTCTCCAGATCGGTTCAACAACCGGTTTGAGGTCCGAAGCCAAGGCTTCAGGCCAGATCCCAGTTTCAAACAGGTGAAAAGCCTGTGCGATACGCAGCGGTAGTTCAGTCGGTTAGAATACCGGCCTGTCACGCCGGGGGTCGCGGGTTCGAGTCCCGTCCGCTGCGCCATATCCGCCTCGAGGCCCTTGAACTCCTCGAAGCAACAAAAAAAGCGACCTTAGGGTCGCTTTTTTTGTGCCTGCAGAAAAGCCTGGCCGCCAAGGCTGGCACCTGCTGGCGACGTACTGCCTGCAGGTGCCGGCCTTGCTGGCGAAAGAATATGCCCCTCAGACCTTGAAGCGCGAAAGCAGCCCTTGCAGCTCAGTGCCCAGGCGCGCCAGCTCTGCCGCCGAGGTGGCAGTGTGCGCCGAGGCGGTGGACGTCTGTTCGGCCACATCACGCACACTGATCACGCTGCGACCGATCTCTTCGGCTACCGCGCTCTGCTGTTCGGCGGCGGTCGCGATCTGCACGTTCATGGCCTGGATGTGCGTGACCGTGTGTGTGATGGCCTGCAGCTCCACGCCTGCCTCATTGGCCAGCCCGACTGTCGTACCGACCATGCCCTGGCTGGTGTGCATGCGTTCTGCAGCCCTCTGCGCACCCTGCTGCAATGACCCGATCAATGTCTCGATCTCTGCGGTGGACTGCTGGGTGCGTTGGGCCAGCCCGCGCACCTCATCGGCCACCACGGCGAAGCCACGCCCGGCCTCGCCGGCACGTGCCGCCTCAATGGCGGCGTTGAGCGCCAGCAGGTTGGTCTGCTCGGCGATGGCATTGATCACCGTCATCACACTGCCGATGCGTTCGCTCTCTTCGGACAACCTGCCGACGGCGTCGGCGGAGGTGCCGATGTCGTCGGCCAACTGGTCGATCTGGGTCAGTGCGCGCTGTACCACCAGATTGCCCTGGCTGGCCTGGCTGTTGGCCTGGCGGGTGGCGGTACTGGCCTGCTCGGCATTGCGCGCCACTTCCTGCACCGTGGCTACCATTTCGCTCATGGCCGTGGCGACCTGGTCGGTCTCCAGTTTCTGGCTGTCGACGCCGGCACGGGTCTGTTCGGTGATGGCCGAGAGCTGCTCGGCCGCCGCTGACAACTGAGCGGTAACGGTGCCCACCTGGCCCAGCACACCGCGCAGGTTGTCGCCGCTTTGGGAGAGGGCTTGGAGCAACTGGCCAAACTCGTCACGGCGCAGCTCGCTGCTGTTATCCCTCAGGTCGCCGGCACCGATACGACGCGCGATCACTACGGCCTGCTGCAACGGCTGGGTGATCTGGCGGATGATCACCCAGCCGATCGCACCGCCCAGCAGCATGGCGCCAACCAGCAGCCCGAGCATCAATGCACGGCTGTGGCTGGATTCGTCGACGCTGAGCTGATTCTGGCGTGCGATCAGCGTATTGATCGCTTCCAGGCTGGTTTCGATATTGCTCACCAGCACCGTACGGCTGCGGGCCTGCTGCTCGACATCGCGGGCAAAGCGCTCGGCCAGTTGCAGGTACTGGTCCAGGTCGGAGGGCAGTCTACCCAGTTGCGGGTGACCGCTGCCCAGGCGCTTCACGCTGTCATTGGCGCGTGTGTGGGCCTCACGCACCGTGTCCAGGCGTTTGGTGCTGCCCTCGCGCATCATGGCCAGGCTGTTCTGGCGCAGGTCGCTCAGGGCGTCGTTGAGGGTGGCAAGGTCGCGACGGACGTTGCCGGCGTCGTCCTGGTACAGCGCCTGGGTCAGTGTACGTACATCGTTCTGCAGGCTGCTGCCCAGGCGCTCGGAATCGGCCTGGATGCGGCCTATGTCCTGCTGGGCGGTTTGCAGCTGGCGAAACTGCTGCATGTAGCCCTGCATGTTTTCCAGCACGTGTTGCAACTGCTGCCTGGACACTGCGTCGTCCAGGCGCTGGAGGTTCTCCTCGATCAGCGCCACCAGGGTGCTGTAAGAGGTGTTCAATTGCGCCGCAAGGTTTTCATCGCCGTGGTGTTCATACGACAGGCGCGCGGCGCGAATGTCATTGGTGTGGTCGAGCACGTGATTGACCGACACCAGCCGATCGGCACGGGTGGTCAGGGTGTTGAGGCTGCGAATGCCGATCACGGCGAGGAGCGCCATCAGCAGCACGATACTCGCGAAACCGAGGGCCAGCTTCACTTTCACCGATATGTTTTTCACCTTGAATGCTCCTGGGTCGATGGTCAGTGGCTGACGTAGTGGCGTATTGCCATTTTCTGTCGCATGCCGGGCCAGTATCGATGGGCTCAAGGTGTAGCGGGGAGTCAGACATTTCCCGGTATGACGTGGGAAAGCTGGTTAAATAGTGAACGAAAAAAATCGCGACCAATGGTTCAGGACGGCTGTGTAGTGCATGCCAGCCGCTGTGCAGGTGAAATTTAGTGCCGGATCGCCCGGTTGCGGTTTCAGTCATCTGCGGATGTGATGCACAATAGGCGCCGACCGTTTTTCGCAGGATTTTCAATGTCAAAGTCAACCGTCTTCACTGCGCTCGGGCTGGCCCTTGTGCTGGCGGGCGTTGCCGGCTGTTCCTCGAAGAAAGCCGCCATCTACGAACACGAGAACTTCGACGACTCGGGCACCTTCTCGCGCAGCTTTCCGGTCAGCGAAGCAGGTACCTGCGAGGCTGCCCGGCGCGCGCTGCTCAGCCAGGGCTACATCATCACCACCAGCGAACCGGGCCAGGTCAATGGCAACAAGAGCTTCCAGCAGACGGGCGACTCGCACCTGCAGATCAGCTTCAACGTGGTCTGTGCCAACGACACCGGTTCCGGTCAGCGCTCGACCATGTTCGCCAATGCCCTGCAGGACCGTTATGCGCTGAAAAAATCCAACACTTCGGCCAGCCTCGGGGTGGGTGTGCTGGGGTCGGTGTCGATGCCGATCGGCTCGTCGGACGACTCCATGGTCAAAGTGGCCAGCGAAACGGTGACCTCGCCCAAGTTCTACGAGCGCTACTTTGCGTTGGTCGAGAGTTTCCTGCCCAAGCCGAGCAAGAAGGCCAAGGTCGAGCCCAAGGCCGAACCCGCCAAGCCGGCTCTCGACCTGGGAGTGCCCGAACCTGCGCCTGCTGCGCCAAGCGCTCCGGCCGTCGAGGCCGCGCCGGCGCAGGCTCCGGCCCCTGCGGCACCTGCCGAGGTCGCAGCGCCGGTGGTGGCGGTACCGGCAGCGCAAGCGCCGGCTGCACCGCTGGTCGACGACAGCAAGAGCTCGCAGCCTGTGGCGCCGCCCCAGGATGCGGCGCCGATCACGGTCGAACAGACTGCACCGCCCACCGAGCCTGCCGCCGCACCGGCGCAGCCTCCAGCGGCCCCGACGCCCGACGCGCCTGCGCCGCTGTGACGCATCGGATAAATCATCGATTGCCTGCTACGTTTATCTCAATGGGCTGAGCGCTTGTAATTTTCGCTGGCTTGCCAGCGAAGGGCGAGCCACCTTGCGCCAGCCTTTCACGTCACGGTCATTTTTTCTTCACCTGGGCACTTTAGGGTGAAGCACGACTCAATGACATGATCGAGAAAATCAAGGAGCAGGCAATGGACGACTATCAAGAAGAACTGCTGGAATACCGCGCATTCGAACTCGACCCGCCAGAGCCGGCCGAAGACGCTACCGAGCTCTGATCGGGCTCATGCGCCCCGCCGCTGGCTGCGGCGAAAGTCCCCCGGCGTCACGCCGTTCCAGCGCTTGAATGCGCGCTGGAAGGCCTCTGCCGACGCAAACCCCAGCAGGTAGGCTATTTCGCCAAAGGCCAGCTCCGTGTCGCGGATGTAGGTCACAGCCAGATCTCGGCGCGTGTCGTTCAGAATCGCCCGAAACTGCGTGCCTTCCTCGGCCAGCTTGCGCCGTAAGGTCCACGTGGGCAGTTGCAACTGCGCCGCCACTTCACCCAGGTCCGGTTCACGTCCGCCGTTGAGCAATGGCCCCAGCAGATGGGCGATACGCTCAGCCAGGCTGCGCATGCGCGTGCGCTCCGCCAGTTCCTGCTCGCATAGCTGCAACAGGTGCTGCCAGGTGCTGGGGCAATGGGCCGGGTTGCGCAGCGCCAGGCTGGCGCGGTCCAGGCGCAACTGATTATGTGTGGCCCCGAACTGCACCGGGCTGCTGCACAGGCTCTGGTAACGGTCGGCATAGGCGGGCGCGCAAAACTCGATCTCCATGCGCTCCGCCTGCATTGCCACCCCCACCAGCCCCGACAGTTGTGCCAGCCAGCCGGCCAGTACCGAGTCGACCACGAAGCGGTTGTAGTCGTTGTACGGGCTGATCGAATAGAAGCGCAGCCAGGCGCCCTGATTGTCCTCATGGAGGCTGGACTGGCCACGGTAGTTGGCGGCGTACAGCGGCTCGAAACGCACCAGCGTACGCGCGGCCTCGCCCAGGGTAGGGGCCTGGGCGGCGGCTACACCGGCCAGGCCGGCCTGGTTCAGGCGGCTCAGGCGGCCCATGTGCAAGCCCAGCGCCGGTTCGTTGCTGAGTGCAATGGCGGCATGCCCCAGGTGCATGTAGCGCGGAATCGACAGGCGCGCACCGGCTTCGGCCAGCCGTGCAGGCACAAGCCCGTAGCGTTGCAGAAGGGGGGCCGGATCATGCCCCAGTTGCTGCAGCGCCTGCGCAAGGCTCTGGATGAACCCCACCGACAGATCCCCCAGGCGTACCCGTGGTCGGTTCATCGGTTACAGCCAGAGGTTGAGCAGGCGCGCGCCGGGATGACTGCTGGCACTGACGTAGTGCCCGTCGCGGCTGGCGAAGCCCAGGCCGTCGCCGGCAATTTCCCAGAACTGGCCGCGCAGGAACACACTCAGCAGGGTGGTATCGGCGCTTTGGCCGTGGCCGATCAGGCGCTGCCAGGCCTGGCCTTCCTCGACCTGGCCGGCCTTGAGCGGCAGGCTCACGGCCATCGGCTGGTGGCGGTTGCCGCGCCAGGGGGCGGTCCAGCTGTCTCGGCCGCTGATGAAGGCGGGTACCGCGATCAGTTGTGCCGACTGCGCGGCCAGTTGCTGGTAGTTGGCCGGGTACCAGCTGTCGCTGCCCACCAATACGCCGAGGCGGCCTGCGGGTGTATCGAATACTTGCAGCGGATAGGCATCGCCGCTGCGGATGAAGCGGCGCACTTCACTGTCGGGGTATTGCTGGCGTTGCGGCTGGCCGATCACCTTGCCGTCGCTGGCGAATACCACGCCGTTGTTGTACAGCGCGCCGCTGCCACTGTGAAGGATGCCTTGCTCTGCATACGGCGTGGGCAGCACGATGGAACCGGCCACCAGGGTCACGCCGAACTCCCTGGCCAGGCCGCCGAACAGTTGCTGGTAGTCGGCTGCCATCTGCGTGGCCTTCATGCGCAGGTGCGCATCGGCGCGGCGGTCGTCGCCCTCGGCGTTCAACATCGCCAGCCCGTAGCGCAGCGGGTTGCTCAGCTCCAGCCATTGCCAGGCCTCCTGCAGGCGGGTGACCTGGTACAGCTCTTTCTTTTCGCCGCGGGCCCACAGCCAGGTGCCGATATGCTCGGGCAGCACCACGATCGTGCGCGGGCCGACAAGGCCCTGGGTGCGAGCGTGTTCAAGGTAGGCGGCGAGCTTGCGGTGCAGCAGGGCCAGGTTCTGGTAGTCGCCCGGATACAGCAGTGGCTCGATGCCCAGCAGATTGCCCTTGTCGGCGGGCACGCCCTGGTTCAGCGCCACTTCAACACGAAGGTCGGACAGGTAGTGGCCGGCCGGGCGTTGTTCGGTCCACAGGCCATAGCCCAGGAGCATGGCAGTCAGAACAAGCGCCAGGGCGCCAAGCAGAAGTTTTCGCATGGAATCAGATGTATGTCCGCAGTTGCGTCGAGGGTACTGGAAACAGGGGGTTGGTGAAACATATCCTGCTCGCACTGGGCCCTGAGCCGAAGCATAGGACAGCTGCAGGCGTCTTAAATACTGGCGCACTTGCTATTTGCCATGGCGGATCTATCGTCGTTGTTACAGCCTTCCAAAGGATTGGCATCATGACGATACGGCTGGTCAGACTGCTGGTCATGGGCGGGGCCGCGCTGCTCGCATCCTGTGCGCTGTTCAACCCTTATGTGCAGAGTATCGCGCCTGAAACAAAGACTGCCACTGGCTCGCAACTGGCCAGCAAGATCCGCATGGAGCTCCAGGGCAAGACCAACGGATTGGCCTACTGGCAGTCGGGATCGTCATTGGCGCTGGCAGGTGCGCTGGGTCTTGGGGGCTACAAGGCCGTCACTGCAGGCAACGGTCACCAGGTGGCAGCGCTTGCGGCTGGCAGTGCATCGCTCTATGGTTTTTCCGCTGCGCAGTACAAACCCACCAGAGAGCAGCTTTATCACCGTGGCGTGCAAGCGGTGATGTGTGTCGAGTCGATATACGAGCGGGCCAGCCTGGAGGAGGGTAACGAGCTGATAAGGCGCATCGCCCAGCTGAAGGCTGGCTCTGGAGCCGTGTCGATTACCAATGCCTACTCGTTGTATGGCGCGATTTCCAGGGCGAAGGCATTCGACAGGGTGTACAAGGAGAAACTGGTCGAAATCGTCGCGGCGCTCAATAACTACCTGGCTGCATTGCAGCCTGCCCCTGAGGTGACGTACCGGATCATCTCCGACGCGATCGGGTCACGGCCGGTTCCCCCGCCGGACGGCACGAAGAACGCGTGGTCAGCCGGCCTGGCGCCTATTTCCATCAATGGACGTTTCAATGCCCAGCAGCAGCTCCAGGCGGCCTTGCTGGCCGATGAGGCCAATGAATGGATTGCGCGCATCTACACCACTGCACCGGGCTTTGACAGTGATGCTCCCGGTTGCAACCCGTTTCAGGGGCAAGTGCCCTCGATCAAAGGTCTGCCATCCGGATCCACACTGGACATGGTGGCAGGCGGGCAGGAGCGCTTTCTGATCCTGAACTCCTCCGGCGACCTGCGCATCACCTACGCAACCCAGGACTCATCCGATCAGGGCGCTGCCGAAATCAGAGTGATTACTGAAAACAGAAGCTACTGGGTGGAGGTCAAGGCGCTCAGGCAGACCCAGAAACCGCTGAAGGCCTATCTGACGGATAGCCAGAAGGGCGAAGTCACCATCGACTTCTACATCAGTATCTCCGCCGCTCCTGCGGCTGGTCCTTGAGCTGGGGGGGATCGAGAATGTCTGGCGCAACGGTACTGTCCGGGCTTGCTGCGGGCTTTCTGCTCACCGCGTCAATGGCTTCAGGCGCCGAGGATTGCGGTACGCCTGGCACACTGACCAGCAGCAAGGGTGATTCCCGAGTGTTGGTGACGCGAGTGTTCAAGGATGGCTCGATCGCCGTGCGTGCGCGGCTGGCAGTGAATCCGGATGGTGGCAAGGGCGCCTACACCGTTGGCGATCATGGGTTCACCTATATCGCCAACGGCCTTTCGATCATGCGCAAAGGTGTCCGCTATCGATGCGACCTTGATTGCCGAAACGCTTTTCTGAAGGCGGAACTCAAAGGGTTTGCCGAGCACACGCCCGAGTTCTGCGTGTATGCCATGGAAGTCGAGCCCTTTGCGCCAGGGCAGGCCAGAACATCCTGCGGCAATGGGCGCTACCTCATCGGAAATGGCAAGGGCCGCCTGCGCAAGGGGCCGCTGCTTGACACCGTGAGCGGCGCCACGGTGCAGAGCTATGTTTCCACCACCTCATTGCGCCACAAGGTGGATGGCCAGGTGCAGCCTCTGGACTCCGAGACACTGCCCATAGCGGTGGCCGCCAAGGCGAGCATGCTGGGATCGATCGTCTGGGTCGCAGGCAAGGGCCTGCACGGCACGTTCGCGCTTGTGGGCGAAAGCGGGCCGGCTTTTGGCGAAGGCTCAATCGCGCTGCACCAGTTGTTGCACACCAATGCAATCACCGCACAGGTATCCGGCCCTATCCCTGTGGGGCAGCGCTGCAGCGCTGTCGAGTCAGGCCTGACGCCCCCTTTTCGGTCGTCCCCGGACAAACCAGGGGACGGCTGCCGGAGAGGGCGAGCAGCCAGCAGCGCCAGCGATATCCGTGCCTACAACGGTATCAGCGAGCCGGTCGATTTCGTCGTGCTTGGCCAGGCCGGATTCTCCCGCAAAGGCGGGTTGATCGAGCAGACGGTGACTCGGCAGTCGATCGATGAGGCGGCTGCACGAGCCGGCTATACCCAGCAGCGTATCCGTCAGATGCTGGCCTGCCTGCCGCGGTCCTGAGCCAGGCGACCGCCTACGGCTGGTCTCAGCCCTTGGCCGCCATGGCCGTCACTTCCACGCGCATGCCTTCGACCGCAAGGGCGGCCACGCCAACTGCGGCCCGCACTGGCCATGGCTTGGCGAAAAAGCGCTGGTACACCGCATTGAAGGCGGCGCGGTCGGCCATGTCGGTGAGGTAGATGGTCAGGTGCATGACCCTGTCCATCGAGCTGCCGGCGCGCTCCAGTGCCACCTTCAGGGCTTGCAGGGTGCATTCGCTCTGCAGGGTGATGTCGCCCAGTTCCAGGCTGCCGTCTGCCCGGGTCGGGATCTGGGTGGAGACCAGCACGCCGCCGAAACCGACAACGTCGGAGGAGATGGAGTCGGCATCGAGATCGGGAACGAAGGTGAGGTCGTGGTTGGCCATGGGCAGCTCTCGTTTGAGGGGGGGACAAGTTGGCCGACAGTTTACAGGGTCATGGCGCATGAGGTGCGATGGCGAGCGCATTCAGTCGTCAGTGAGTGGGTGCCTGTCGGCGACGATCGATCGGTCAGTCGACGCTCGTTTTGCCTCTTGAAATGCTCGCGGCCGATTTCCCCAACTGCGCAACTTCTTGCGCACTCAAATGTGGATAACCCTGTGCATACATTGCTGCAGGCTATACTCAACGTGGCCTGCAGCCAACTGCGCAACTTCTTGCACAGTACTGCGCAAGAAGTTGCGCACTTTTTCGGGTTTTCTCGCACAAAAGTGCTCAAAAAACGTACAGAAAAAACGCAAACTACTGATTAACAACAATTAAATTTCAGTTGGCACGGGTCTTGAACTGTCTCCTTGCAGTCGCACGGCATTTTTCGCCTGTTCGGCTTCACTTTTTGCAAGGAGCAAACCCCCATGGCAACACCTGC
>NZ_VXCV01000008.1:0-221289 GCF_052850635.1 Pseudomonas sp. 1176_21 | reverse complement strand
GCTGGAGGTTGGCCTGTTGCTCGCGGGCATCGAGCAACGGCAGTTCAGCGACGCGCTGTTGCGGGTCAGCGACAATCGCCTGCAGCAGGTTCTGCCAGTGCCGGGCCAGACGCTCGATGGTCGCGGCGTCGAACAGGTCGGTGGCGTAGACCAGAATCGCCGAAAGGCCATCGGCCGTTTCCGTGGTGTCCAGCGTCAGGTCGAACTGTGCAGTGTGGTTGTCCCAGTCCAGACGCTCCACCTCCAGGCCCGGCAGTCGCTCGATGGCGCGCAGTTCACCGGCATCTTCGCTGTGGTGGTTGAACAGCACCTGGAACAGCGGGCTGTGTGACAGGCTGCGGCCCGGTTCCAGGGCTTCCACCAGTTGCTCGAACGGCAGGTCCTGGTGGGCCTGGGCCTGCAGGGTGGTCTGGCGCACCTGCTGCAGCAGTTCGGCGAACGACAGATCGGCACCAATCCTCGCCTCCAGCACCAGCGTATTGACGAAGAAGCCGATCAGGCGCTCGGTTTCAAGACGGTTGCGGCTGGCCACCGGCACCCCGACCCGCACCTGCGCCTGGCCGCTGTAGCGGTGCAGCAGGGTCTGGAACGAAGCGAGCAACAGCATGAACGGGGTCACCCCTTCACGCTGGGAAAGCGCGCGCAGGCTACGGGCCAGTGCGGCATCGAGCACGATGTTCAGCTTCGCGCCCTTGAAGCTGCGCGTGGCCGGCCGCGGTCGATCGCTCGGCAGCTCCAGCACCGGCTGCTCGCCGCCCAGTTGCCGGCACCAGTAACCGAGCTGGCGCTCGCGCTCGCCGGCCTCCATCCACTGGCGCTGCCACTGGGCAAAGTCGGCGTACTGGATCGGCAGGGCCGGCAACTGAACTTCGCGCCCCTGGCTGTAGCCCGCATACAAGGCGATCAGCTCGTCGACCATCACCTGCATCGACCAGCCATCGGAAACGATATGGTGCTGAACCAGTACCAACACATGGTCGTGCGCCGCCAGCCGCAGCAGCCTGACCCGCAGCAGCGGCCCCTGGTCCAGGGCAAACAGGCGGCCGTTCTGGGCCTCGATACAAGCCTGGATCTGCGCCGCCGGATCGTCCCCTGCATACAGCACCTGGAGGTCGATATCGACACGGGCCTGCTCGGCAATCAGCTGACGCGGCTCGCCCTGCACCTCGACGAATGTGGTGCGCAGGCTTTCGTGCCGCGCCAGCAGGCTGTCGAAACTGCGCTGCAGCGCCGCAACGTCCAGCGCCCCGCGCAGGCGCAGGGCGGCCGGCAGGTGATAGGCACTGCTCTGCGGGTCCAGCTGCCAGAGGAACCACTGGCGCTCCTGGGCATACGACAGCGGCAATGGCCGGCCGCGCTCGACACAGGTGAACGCGGGCTCGCCGGCGGCCTGCCGCCCCCCCAGCGCTGCCACGAAGTCGCCCAGCCGGCTGCGCTCGAACAGGGTACGCAAGGCAACCTCCAGCCCCAGCACCTGACGCACCCGCGACACCACCTGGGTGGCCAGCAAAGAGTGCCCGCCGATCTCGAAGAACGCATCGTCCAGCCCTACCCGCTCCAGCTTGAGCACGTCCTGCCAGATCGCCGCCACCTGTTGTTCCAACGCGCTTTGCGGCGCCACGTAGGTGTGCTGGGCCTGGCTGGCATCGACCGGTGGCAAGGCCTTGCGGTCCAGCTTGCCGTTGGGGCTCAGCGGCAAACGCTCAAGAAACAGCAGGTACGCCGGCACCATGTAGGCGGGCAGCACTGCGCGCAAGTGTGCGCCGATCGCTTCGCGCAACGCCGCCTGGGCCTGCGCCTCCAGTGCCTGGCGGCTGTCGCCGGGCACCACATAGGCAACCAGCTGCAGGCCGTCGGCAG
Source organism: Pseudomonas sp. 1176_21 (assembly GCF_052850635.1). Lineage (NCBI taxonomy): Bacteria > Pseudomonadati > Pseudomonadota > Gammaproteobacteria > Pseudomonadales > Pseudomonadaceae > Pseudomonas > Pseudomonas sp. 1176_21. The sequence continues at coordinate 219,429 of NZ_VXCV01000008.1, read as the reverse complement.
CGGGCTGGGCCAGCACCACCGCCTCGCGAATGCCCGGTTGTTCGAGCAGGCGCGCCTCGACTTCGCCCAACTCGATGCGAAACCCGCGAATCTTGACCTGATGGTCGATACGCCCGGCGTACTCGAGCACCCCTTCGGCATTGAAGCGGGCCAGGTCGCCACTGCGGTACAGGCGCCCACCCGGCTGCGCGGCGAACTGGTCGGGGATGAAACGCTCGGCCGTCAGGCCCGGGCGGTTGAAGTAGCCACGGGCGAGCAATTCGCCGCCGATCACCAGCTCCCCCACCACCCCCACCGGCGTCGGTGCGCCGCTTGCATCCAGCACATGGAGGCTGCGCCCGCCGAGCACCCGACCGATCGGCATGCTCAACGGGGTGCTGCGCACACCGCTGACATAATCATCGCATTCGAGGGTGGTGACACAGACCGTGGCCTCGGTGGGGCCATAGGTGTTGAGCAGCGCCACCTGCGACAATCCGGCCTGGCGCCACGCTGCCACCCCTTCAGGTGGCATTGCCTCGCCGCCGATGTGCACGCGCCTGAGCTTGCCGTAATCGCGTGGGCCAGCGGCGGCAAAGTCCTTGGCCAGCAGGTTCCAGTAGGCGGTGGACAGGTCGGAAACGCTGACCTGCTTGTCGATGACCTCGTGGTAGTAGCGTTCGCTGTCCCAGAGTTCCTGGCCGCGCAGCACCACGGCAGCGCCGCAGATCAGCGCAGGGTAGAACTGCTCGACGAAGGCATCGAAGTTGAAGGTGGCAAACTGCAGGATCCGGTCGTCCGGCCCGAGCCTGGAGAACTCACGCGCGACCTGCGCATGCCCGGCCAGCGCCAGGTGGCTGATGCCCACACCCTTGGGGCGCCCGGTGGAGCCGGAGGTGAACATCACATACGCCAGGTTGTGCGCATGGGCGGTATTGGCCAGGTCGCTGGCGTCGAGCTGGCGCCAGGCCGCATCCTGGTCCAGGCACAGGCTGCGCACCCCGCACGGCAGGCCCAGGCGCGCCAGCAACGGGGTCTGGGTCAGCACCAGCGGCGTGGCGCTGTCCTCGATCATGCACAGCAGGCGGTCCTGCGGGTACTGCGGGTCCAGCGGCACATAGGCGCCACCGGCCTTGAGCACCGCCAGCAACCCGACGATCATGTCGATGCCGCGCTCCACCGCGATGCCGACCGGCACCTCCGGCCCTACCCCGCACGCCACCAGGTGGCGCGCCAGGCGGTTGGCACGCTGGTTGAGCTCGGCATAGCTCAGTTGCGTCGACTCGAAGATCAGCGCCAGGGCCTGCGGGCGCTGCGCCACCTGCGCCTCGAAACGCTGGTGCACGCGCAGGTCGGGACAGGTCAGCGGTGCACGCCCCCATTGCTCGAGCAGACACTCGCGCTCCTCGCTCGAGAGTAACGCCAGTTCGTCGAGGCGACACGTCGGGGTGGCGACCACGGCCTGCAGCAGGGCCACCCAGTGGCGTGCCATGCGCTCGATGGTCGCGGCCTTGAACAGGTCGCTGGCATAGGTCCAGGCCACCTGCAACTGGCCGCCCTGCTCGTAGGTGTCCAGGCTCAGGTCGAACTCGGTGGTACGGCTGCGCCAGTCGAGCATAGACAGTTGCAGGCCCCCGGCCAGCTTGAGCGCGGACACATCGGCCACGTGTGGCTGGTGGTTGAACATCACCTGGAACAACGGCGAATGGCTCAGGCTGCGCTCCAGTTGCAACCCTTCGACCAGGCGCTCGAATGGCAGGTCCTGGTGCGACTGCGCGCCGCTCACTGTGTCGCGGGTAGCCTGCAGCAACTCGAGAAAACTCATGTGCCCTGCCAGCGGGGTGCGCAACACCTGGGTGTTGACGAAGAAGCCGACCAGGCCTTCCAGCTCGCTGCGATTGCGGTTGGCCACGGGGCTGCCGAAGCGCACGTCGGTCTGCCCGGTGTAGCGATAGAGCAGCACGTTGAAGACCGCCAGCAGCACCATGAACAACGACACGTTGTGTTGCCGGGCAAAGCCACGCACCTGCTCGGCCAGCCCTGCGTCCAGCGTCAGGCAATGGCGCTCGCCGTCGAAGCTGGGCGACGAGGGGCGCGGGCAATCGAGCGGCAATTCCAGCACCGGATGCTCGTCGCCGAGTTTTTCACGCCAGTACGCCAGTTGCCGAGCCTGCTCGCCGGCCTCCAGCCAGCGACGCTGCCACAGGCCGTAGTCGGCGTACTGGATCGGCAGCGCCTCGAACTGCGGCGCAAGGCCTTGGGCACAGGCGTCATAGCTGCGCGCGAACTCGTCGATCAGGATATTCATCGACCAGCCATCGGCGACGATGTGATGCAAGGTCAGCAACAGCACGTGCGCCTGTTCATCCAGCTTGAGCAGGCGCAGGCGCAGCAGCGGGCCCTGTGCCAGATCGAATGCACGCAGCGACTCCTGCTGCGCCTCGTGCTGCACCCGCGCTTCACGCGCAGCGGCCGGCACCGCGCTCAGGTCCAGTTGCTCCAGGCGCACCGCATGCTCCAACGGCACCTGCTGCACGCTGCCATCGGGCTGCGAGCGGAACACCGTGCGCAGCACCTCGTGACGCGCCACCAGCAGGCTGAACGCACGCTCCAGGGCCGCCACATCCAGCACGCCGTTCAGGCGTACCGCACCCGGCAGGTTGTAGGCGCCGCTGTGCGGGTCCAGCTGCCACAGAAACCACATGCGCTGCTGCGCATAGGACAACGCCTGGCGGTCCGGCACCTGGACCCCGGCAGGAATCGGGAACTGCGAAAAGTCCAGGCCTTCCTTGCTCAGGGCCTGCAGAAACAGGCTGCGCTTTTCCGGCGCCAGCTCGATGAAACGACAGGCCAGTTGGAGGGACTTCTCAGCATTCATCGAATGGTTTCCGTGCAGGGTGGATAGCGGGCAGCGCCCCGGTTATCCCTACGAAACGGATACACCCCAGGAAAAATTAAACACCGCCACGGCCCCCGTTCATTGCTCGCGGCTAAATCAGCCGTGCCGCTAGCCGTCTATCTAGGGAACCCGTAGCAAGAAGGTGCATGCCATGACTTCCGCCTCCTCCCTGACCCGCGCCGTCGGGCGCGGCCTGCGCAAGCTGGCCGGCGCACAGCCCGAGCGCGCCTACCGCCTGTTCGATGTCACCCTCAAGCAACGCATCCAACTGAGCCCGTCGCTGAGCCGCCTGGTGTTCACCGGCCCGGACGTGGCCCGGATGCACACCCTGGCTGCCGATCAAAGGGTCAAGCTGTTCTTCCCCGCCGCCGACGGCAGCCCGCCCGAACTGCCCAACGACCTGCACTGGAACGAAGCCCGCCGCGCCCTGGCCGAGGCCAGCCGCCCGCCCATGCGCACCTACACCATCCGTGCCCTGCGCCGCGAACAGGCCGAGGTGGATATCGATTTCGTACTGCACGGGGTCAACGGCCCCGCCTCGGCCTGGGCCACCCACGCCCGCACAGGCGACCGTCTGCAGATCCTGGCACCCAACCTGGCCTTCGCCGGCGACCCCGGGGGCTACGAATGGAACCCGCCCGCCGGGGTGCGCAACATTCTGCTGGTAGGCGATGAAACCGCCTTGCCAGCCATTGCCGGCATTCTCGAAACCCTCGCCGGGCAAGATGACCCGCCCCAGGTCGAAGCCTATGTCGAGGTGCCGCTGCAACAGGACTGCCTGGCCCTGCGCTGCAATGCCAGCACCACCTTGCACTGGCTGCCACGCGACCAGCAACAGCGCATCCAGGGCCAGGCCATGGTGCATGCCGTGACCCGGCTGGCCACCCTGCCCGCCAGACGCCCGCCCGCCGACACGCGCCTCGAGGAGGTGGACATCGATCAGCAGATCCTCTGGGAACGTGCCAGCGCCAGCCACCAGAGCTTCTACGCCTGGGTGGCCGGGGAATCGGCTGCGGTGATGCAGATCCGGCGCTTTCTGATCAACGAACAGGGCCTGGACCGCAACGCGCTGACCCTGATGGGCTACTGGCGCGCCGGGCGTACGTTCGAGTAGCGCCAGCGGGGTTCAACAGGGCTCCCGGCGGCAGGCCGGGAGCCTTTGAAACATTTGCTTGCATTTTTTAGTGCAGGATTTCTGCTTCTCATTCGTCCTAACAATTACCACTGCACCCTTTCGAGCGAGCCTGAGCCCAGACACCCCGTGCTCCGGAACCTCATGCTCACCACACTCCGAATCGAAGTTGCCTGCCCAATGTCGAAAAAGTCACGTTCAAAACTCTGGTTTCTGGTCCACAGCTGGCTAGCCCTGCCGATCTGGTTCTTCGTGCTGATCGTCTGCTTCACCGGGACGCTGGCCGTGGTCAGCCAGGAAATCGTCTGGCTGGCGCAGCCCGAGGTCCGCGCCTCCAAACCCGACGGCGACCCGCCGATGCTGGGCTTCGACCAGGTGCGCGCCGCCGTCGAGGCCGCGCAGCCGGGGGTGTATGTCAGCACCATCGTGCGCCCGGACGAATCGCATTTCGCCCTGACCGTCAGCGTCACCTACCCCGACTCGCGCTCCACCACGCTCTACGTCAACCCGTACACCGGGGTGGTTCAGGGCGAGGCGGCGCAGTTCAACTTCCAGGCCTTTACCCGCGCCCTGCACGGCTGGTGGCTGGTGCCGTTCACCAATGGCTACAGCTGGGGCTGGTACCTGGTGTCGCTGCTGGGGCTGCCGATGCTGGCCTCGCTGGTCACCGGGCTGGTGGTGTACAAGCGCTTCTGGAAGGGCTTTCTCAAGCCGACCCTGCGCCTGAAGCACGGTGCGCGGATTTTCTGGGGCGACTTCCACCGCCTGAGCGGGATTTGGTCGATCTGGTTCATCGCAGTCATCTCGATCACCGGTACCTGGTTCCTGATCCAGGCGATTCTGTTCGACAACCAGATCTCGATTTCCAGCAACCAGGTGCTGCCGGTGATCGCCCGCGAGAACGTGCCTACCGCGCCCGCCGGCCAACCGGCCCCGGTGCTGAGCCTGGATGCCATCGAAAAGATCGCCATCGACAAGATCCCGGGGCTGGACGTGAGCTTCATCAGCCTGCCGAGCAACGCCTACAGCCACACCGAAGTGGGTGGGCGCAGCTGGTACCCGCTGATGTTCCAGACCGCATCGGTCAACCCCTACAGTGGCGTGGTCGAGGCCCATGAGCTGCTGTCCGACCGCAGCAAGCTCGAATTCGTCACCGAGTCGATGCGCCCGCTGCATACCGGCGATTTCGGGGGTATCTGGATCAAGCTGATCTGGTTCGTGTTCGGCCTGCTGCTGAGCATGATGGTGCTCAGCGGCCTGCTGATCTGGACCAAGCGCACCGCCATCGCCACGGCCACCGCCCTCAAGCGCAGCGAAAAACCGGCACGCGCCAAGCGCGCCGCCGCTGCCACCCCTACCCCTTCGGAGAGCCAGGCATGAGCAAGGCAATCGCTGCACAACCGCCTTCGCGCCTGCGCCAGTTCTGGCTGAAATGGCGTTTTCACATCAACATACTGCTGTTGCTGGTACCGCTGGGTTTCATGCCCAAGTACTTTGCCGATGCGGCGCTGTTTCGCGGCGACGTGGGCCTGGGCGAACGCGAGATCGGCGAGGTCCAGGTCGGCCCCTGGAGCCTGAAGCTGGCCGAGCTGCGCAACGAGGCGCCGCGCCAGGACGGGCCGGCCGGCTACATGAAGAGCTTCAACGCCAGCCTGTGTGAAGCCTGTATCCCACAGGTCAAGGCCACCTACCTGCGTATTGGCAAGCCGCGCAGCCTGCGCGCCGCCGGCGGAATCTTCTTCGGTTCCCCTTACCGCATGGGCGCCACGGTGCCGGTGCCGCTCAAGACCAGCCCCGACGCCGAACTGTGGGTGACCATGGAAGGCTGGGACGGCAGCATGCACCAGGGTTCGGTCCCGCTCAGCAAGGCCTCGCCAAGCACTGTCGCCTGGCTTCAAAAACAAGGAGGCAAATGATGCCTGTTTCTGACCTGCTGCGTCGCCTGGGTGGCGCGGCACTGCTCACTTCGCTCGCCACCTTCAGCAACCTGGCGCTGGCCCACAACCCGATCTGCGAATGCAAGCAGATCGAAGGCGGCCAGATCCAGTGCACCGGCGGCTTTTCCGACGGCAGCGGCGCCCCCGGCGTAACCCTCGACGTGATCGGCTACGACGAAAGCATCCTGGTGCCCGGCAAGCTGGGCGAAGACTCCAAGCTCACCTTCAAGCGCCCCGATGCCGAGTTCTACGTGCTGTTCGACGCAGGCCCCGGTCATGTGGTGGAAATCGACCAGGCCGACATCGAGGCACCATGAGCACCCCGACCACGACCCAGACCATCCGCCCGGCCGGTGCCGGCCATGAAACGCTGTACGTGCTGCTGTTCTGCGCCCTGGTGCTGCTGGTGGCCGGCGCGGTGGTCAGCTGGCGCGGCGAAACCACCGAAACCAGCGAAGTGGCGGCCCATCAGTTCGATGCGCGCCGCGACCTCACGGCCGGCGAGCAAGGGGTATACGCCGACCTGCGGGTTACCCTGGAGGAGATCCAGCTGCGTCAGCAGGAAGAACAGCGCCTGCCCACCCCGGCCGAGCTGGATGCCGAGGGCTACGCCCCGTTCGCCCGCGACGCCAGCGCCATGAGCCGTGGCGGCCACACCTGGCAGTTGCTCGAAGGCGGCGCCTACCTGGGGCTCAGCCAGGCCAGCGAAGTGGCCGGCTCGTTCCTGATGCGCCTGGGCGCACAGCCCGACAGCCCGGCCGATATCTGGCTCAACCGCAGCACCGACCTCACCGCCCCCCACGACCTCAGCGACGCCGCCTTGAGCGCTGCGGGCTGGCAACAGGTCGTCGCGCAATTCGATGCCGGGGTCACTCGCCAGCATCGGCACTGAACCCACGGATACACCTGAGAGAAGACCGCCTGCCCATGTCTATTTCATCGTTTCTGGTCAACCGCCGACGCATCCTGGCCGGCGTGCTCGCCCTGTGCCTGGCGCCCCTGGCGCACGCCGAAGAGGCCAAGCGCCTGCGTATCGGCATCACCCTGCACCCCTACTACAGCTACGTGGCCAACATCGTCGGCGACAAGGCCGAGGTGGTGCCGCTGATTCCGGCAGGCTTCAACCCGCACGCCTACGAGCCACGCGCCGAGGACATCAAGCGCATCGGCACGCTGGACGTGGTGGTGCTCAACGGCGTGGGGCATGACGATTTTGCCGACCGCATGATCGAGGCCAGCGAAAAGCCTGGCGTGGCCACCATCGAGGCCAACGCCAACGTGCCGCTGCTGGCGGCCACCGGCATCGCCGCACGCGGCGCGGGCAAGGTGGTCAACCCGCACACCTTCCTGTCGATCAGCGCCTCGATCGCCCAGGTCAACAACATCGCCCGCGAGCTGGGCAAGCTCGACCCGGCCAACGCCAAGGCCTACACCGCCAATGCCCGCGCCTATGGCAAGCGCCTGCGCCAGCTGCGTGCCGAGGCCCTGGCCAAGCTCACCAGCGCGCCCAATGCCGACCTGCGCGTGGCCACCGTGCACGCGGCCTACGACTACCTGCTGCGTGAATTCGGCCTGGAAGTCACCGCCGTGGTCGAGCCCGCCCATGGCATCGAACCGAGCCCCAGCCAGCTGAAGAAGACCATCAACCAGCTGCGCGACCTGGACGTGAAGGTGATCTTCTCGGAGCTCGACTTCCCGTCCACCTATGTGGACACCATCCAGCGTGAGTCTGGCGTGCGCCTGTACCCGCTGTCGCATATCTCCTACGGCGACTACAGCGCCGAAAAATACGAAAAGGAGATGACCAGCAACCTCGATACCGTGGTGCGCGCGATCCAGGAGGCCGGGGCATGAGCGCCATCGAGCCGATCACCCTTGCCAGCCAGGGCCCCGGCGTGGAGTTCGACGCCGTTGGCCTGACCCTGGGCCGCACCACCATCCTCGACCAGGTGAGCTTCAAGGTGCGCCCTGGCAGCGTGCATGCGCTGGTGGGGCCCAACGGCGGCGGCAAGAGTTCGCTGATCAAGACCCTGCTCGGCCAGATGCCCCACCACGGCCGCCTGAACCTGCACTGGGCCGGCGCCCCCGGTTGCATCGGCTACGTGCCGCAGGCCCTGGAATTCGACCGTGGCCTGCCGATGACCGTGGACGACTTCATGGCCGCCATGTGCCAGCGTCGCCCGGCGTTCCTGGGGCTGTCGCGCCACTACGCGGCGAGCATCGGCCAGGCGCTGGAGCGCGTGGGCATGCAGGACAAGCGCAAGCGGCGCATGGGCGCCCTCTCCGGCGGCGAGCGCCAGCGCGTGCTGCTGGCCCAGGGGCTGATTCCGGCGCCGCAACTGCTGGTGCTGGACGAACCGATGTCGGCACTGGATGAAGCCGGCATCCGCATCTTCGAACAACTGCTGCTGGACTGGCGCGCCAGCGGCACCACCGTGCTGTGGATCGAACACGACCTGGAGGCGGTGAAACGCCTGGCCGATCACGTCACCGGCCTCAACCGGCGCATCCTGTTCGACGCGCCGCCCGAGCAGGCCCTGCGCCCGGAGGCGCTGCTGCAACTGTTTTCCACCCACCCGCGCAGCGCTGCGGTGACCGGGAGCCACGCCTGATGAACTATGAAGAATTTCGCCTGATGATCCAGGGCCTGGCGTCCTCGGGCTACCTGCCCGAAGCCCTGGCCTATGGCTTCGTGGTCAACGCGCTGCTCGCCGGCCTGCTGATCGGGCCGGTGCTGGGCGGGCTGGGCACGCTGGTGGTGGTCAAGCGCTTTGCGTTCTTCTCCGAGGCGGTGGGCCACGCGGCCCTGACCGGGGTGGCCATCGGCATCCTGCTCGGCGAACCCTATACCGGCCCCTACGGCAGCCTGTTCGGCTATTGCCTGCTGTTCGGCGTGCTGCTCAACTACCTGCGCAACCGCACCGGGCTGGCCCCGGACACCCTGATCGGGGTGTTCCTGTCGGTGTCGCTGGCGCTGGGCGCAAGCCTGCTGCTGATACTGGCGGGCAAGATCAACGTGCACATCCTGGAGAACGTGCTGTTCGGCTCGGTGCTGACGGTCAACGGCAACGACCTGCTGGTGCTGGCCATCGTCGGCGCGCTGGTGCTGGGCCTGAGCCTGCCGCTGTACAACCGCATCATGCTGGCCAGCTTCAACCCGCAGCTGGCGGCAGTGCGCGGGGTGGCAGTGAAGACCCTGGACTACCTGTTCGTGGTGCTGGTGACGCTGATCACCGTGGCCGCGGTGAAGGTCATCGGCGCGATCCTGGTGGGCGCACTGCTGGTGATCCCGGCCGCTGCCGCCCGCCTGCTGAGCCAGTCGCTCAAGGGGTTTTTCTGGACCTCGGTGGTGATCGCCACCCTCAGCACCCTGAGCGGCATCCTGCTGCCGATCGCGTTCGACCTGCCGTTGCCCTCGGGCGCCGCGATCATCCTGGTCGCCGGCATGGCCTTCGCCCTGGCCGCCATCGCCCGTGGCACCCTGCCCAGCCTGAAAGGAAACATCGGATGAAGCCGACATTTCGCCAACTGACCCTGGTACTGGCCCTGAGCGGCGCCTTCAGTGTTGCCGCACAGGCCGCCGAAGCCGCGCGCCCGGTGCAGGTACTGGCGTCCCTGCCCATCACCTACGGCCTTGGCCAATTGCTGCTCGACGGCAGCGAGGTGAAGCTGCAACGCGCCGCCGCGGCCAACCTGCCCGGCTCGCGCCAGACCGCCTACTTCAGCGGGCGTGGGGCGCCGGCCCTGCAGAAGCTGGCCGTGAACGCCGATGCGGTGATCGGCCTGCGCTCGGTATGGGCGGACGACCCGCTGTACCCGATGGCGCGGCGCAGCAATATCCGCATCGTTGAAGTGGATGCCGCACGCCCGGTGGATGGCAGCCTGCCCGGCATTGCGGTGCAGCCGGGGGCGCCAAAGGACGGCCTGAACAGCCAGCCGTGGCTGTCGAGCAACAACCTGGGGCGCATGGCCGACGTGACCGCCGCCGACCTGGTGCGCCTGGCGCCGGCCGCCAAGCCGAAAATCGAGGCCAACCTGGCCACGCTCAAGCAGCAGTTGCTCAAGCTCAGTGCCGACAGCGAAGCGCGCCTGGGCGAAGTCGACAACCTCAGCGTGGTAAGCCTGTCGGAGCGCTTCGGTTACCTGATCGGCGGGCTGAACCTGGAGCAGGTGGCTTACAGCGTACCCGCCGAAGACCAGTGGACCCCCGAGGCACTGCAGCAGCTGACCGCCCTGCTCAAGGACAACGACGTGGCGCTGGTGCTCGACCACCGCCAGCCGAGCGAGGCGGTAGCTGCGGCAGTCGCCAAGGCCGGCAGCCGCCTGCTGGTGCTGGAGGGCGGCGGCGAAAATCCGGTGAGCGAACTGCAGGGCAGTATCGATGAAGTGATCAAGGCACTCGCCGCGAAGGCCTGAAGGTCGGCAAAAACAAAGCCCCAGTGCGCAACGCCTGGGGCTTTTCAGTTGCGCCGAACGCCCGCGTGCGCGCGATCAGCGCGCCGGCAGCGGTTGCGGCACCGGCAGCGGCCTGCCAAGCAGCACACCGACCACCACGGCGAACACCAGCGCCGCCACCCCGGCGCTTTGCAGCACCGTCTCGAAGCCGCCGATGAAGGCGTGCTGCGCCAGCGGCGCGAGGGTTTCGCGCAGTGCCGGGTCGACCATAGCCAGCGCTGCCGGCAGGTCACCGGCGGCAACCCGGGTGGCCATGTCGCCGACCTTGTCCAGTTGCCCAGGCGCCACCCCTGCCACCGCCTCGCGCAGCAACTGCCCGCTGCGCGCCGCCAGGATGCCGCCCAGAATGCCGATGGCCAGCACGATGGCACCAAAGCGCGTGGTAGTGCTCAGGCCCGAGGCCATGCCGGTGCGCTCGCGCGGCACGCAGGCCATGATGTTCTTCTGCGTGTCGCCGTTGAGCAGCCCGGCCCCGGCGCCCAGCACGATGCTGGCCAGGGCGAAGCTCAGGTAGCCGCCATAGCTGGCCGCCGCGCCGCACAGCAGGTTGCCCGCGCCCACCAGCAGCAGGCCCAGGGCGAACACCTGGGCGCTGCTCAGCCGCGCCGACAGGCGCATGCCCAGGCGCGGGGTCAGCAGCATCGCCAGGGCAAACGGCAGCATGCCCGCGCCGGCAGCCAAGGCCGACAGTTGCAGGCCGTTCTGCAGGTACAGCGGCAGCAGGGTCATCATCACCTGGGCGCAGGCGGCGTAGGCGAACATGCCCAGCAATGCACCGATGAAGCGTGCGCTGCGCATCAGTTGCAGGTCGATCATCGGCCGCGCCTGGTTGCGCTCCACCAGAATGAACAGGCCGAACAGGAACGCTGCGATCACCAGGCGCCCCAGGGTCTGGGCACTGCCCCAGCCGACCTGGTTGGCATCGATCAGCGCCCAGATCAGGTAGCCCAGGCTGCCGGCGAAGGTCAGGCTGCCAAACGGGTCCAGCCGCGCGGCGGCGCTATCGCGGGACTCCTCGACACTGCGCCGCACCATCACCGCCAGCACCGCCACCAGCGGCAGGTTGATGTAGAAGATCCAGCGCCAGCCCAGGGTGCTGGCGATCAGCCCGCCCAGCAGCGGCGCGAAGGTGATGGTCGCGCCCATGCAGGCGCCCCAGAACGCCCAGGCCCGCATGCGCGCCTCGGGCTCGTGGAAGCGGTGGCCGATGGCAGCCAGTGCCGAGGTCAGCAGCAACGCCGCGCCCACGCCCTTGGCGGCCCGTGCGATGTCGAGGAACACCAGGGTGGGCGCCGCGCCGCAGGCCAGCGAGGCGAGGCCGAACAGGCCCAGGCCCAGTTGCAGCATGCGCCGGCGCCCGAAGCGGTCGGCCAGGCTGCCGGCGGGCAGCAGCAGTGCGGCGAAGGCCAGCAGGTAGGCGCTGACCACCCATTCGATGTCGGCGAACGAGCCGGACAGGTCGCGGGCGATGCTCGGCAGGCTGACGGCGACGATATTGGTGTCGAGGATGATCAGGGCGCACACGGCCGAAGCCGTGAACAGGGTGAAACGGGCGGAGGACATTGCAAGGCTCCCGTGCAAGGCGATCTGGGGCCGGTGTCGCGGTGTCCGAGCAGGCTGCCGCGACAGGGCCGGTGTAGCCACCTGATGCTCATCGGCGCAGCGGCTTTGCCGCCACGTCACGCATCTTGTAGTGTTACTACACATTACCGCCGCAACGGCCTGGCCTTGTTAGCCAGGATCGCCTGCGTCATTAGCCTGCAGCTAACGAGACCCCATGGAAATCCGCCATTTCCGCTATTTTCTCAGCGTCGCCCGCCTCGGCCACTTCACCCGCGCCGCCGAGCAACTGGGCATCGCCCCGCCGACCCTGAGCCGGCAGATCCAGGACATGGAAAGGCAGCTGGGTGTGCGCCTGTTCGAGCGCAGCCAGCGCGAGGTGTGCCTGACCGCCGCCGGCGAGGCGCTGCTGCCCGAGGCCGAACAGGCGGTGCGCCAGTTCGATGCCGCGCAGCTGGGCGCACAACGGGCCGGGCGCGGTGACGTGGGGCGTATCGAGTTGGGTTATGTGGCCTCGGCGGCCTTTTCGGGGCTGCTCCAGCAGCAGGTGACGCGCTTCAGCCAGTCGCACCCGGGGGTGGTGCTGAACATCCGCGAGCAACCCATGGCCGAGTCCCCCGCGCTGGTGCGTGACGGTGTGCTGGATATCGCCTACGTGCGCACGCCGATGGACCTGCCCGACGAACTGGTCGCGATGGATCTGCACGAAGAAGGCTTTGTCCTGGCCCTGCCGGCCAGCTCGCGGTTGAACGAGCTGCCGCAGATCATGGCCGCACGCCTGGCCACCGAAACCTTCATCTTGCCCGAGCAGATCTCCGGCACCCTGGCCGTCGCCGCCCAGGGTGGCTTCGTGCCGCGCCTGGGGCCGCAGCCGGGTAGCCTGGTGGCGGTCATCACCCTGGTTTCGCTGGGCCAGGGCGTGGCGCTGGTGCCCGAGTCGGTGCTGCAACACATCACCCTGCCGCAGGTCAGCTACCGGCGCATCGCCGACAGCCAACCCACCTCGTGCCTCACCGTGCTGCATCGGCGTTTCGAGAAGGCGCCCGCGGTGATGCGCTACATCGAGGCCCTGCGCAGCGGCCAGGGCTGATCGCACCCGCGCGCCTTACAGACGCTGCAGGGCCGCCGGCAAGGCGCGGGCGAAGCGCTCGGCCACGTCGTCCACCTGCGCGGCGGTAATGATCAGCGGCGGCAGAAAGCGCACCACGCAACCGTTGCGCCCACCCAGTTCGATGATCAGCCCGCGCTTGAGGCATTCGTTCTGGATCAGCGAGGCCAGCTTGCCGAACCCCGGCGCATGCCCCAGCGCATCGGCGGCCCCTTGCGGGTCCACCACCTCGACGCCGAGCATCAGCCCGCGACCGCGAATGTCGCCCAGTTGCGGGAAGTCACGCTGCAGCACCGCCAGGTGCTCGCACAGCCGTGCGCCCATGGCCTCGGCGTGGGCAGCCACGTCGTGTTCCTTGAGATAACGCATCACCGCCGAGCCTGCAGCCATGGCCATCTGGTTGCCACGGAAGGTGCCGGCGTGGGCACCCGGCAGCCAGGTGTCGAGCCAGTCGCGGTACACCACCACTGCCAGCGGCAGGCTGCCGCCGATGGCCTTGGACAGCACCACCACATCCGGCACGATGCCGGCGTGCTCGAAGGCGAACATCCTGCCGGTACGGGCAAAGCCGCTCTGGATCTCGTCGACGATCAGCGCCACCCCCGCCTGCTCGGTGATGCGCCGCACGCCGCGCAGCCAGTCGAGGTCGGCCGGGATCATGCCGCCCTCGCCCTGCACCACCTCGACGATCACCGCCGCCGGCAATTGCACGCCGCCTTCGGGGTCGCTCAGCAGGTTTTCCAGGTAGCGCAGGTTGACCTGCACGCCCTGCTCGCCGCCCAGCCCGAACGGGCAGCGGTAGTCGTAGGGGTATGGCAGGAACTGAACGCCGTTGCCCAGCAGTGCGCCCATCGGTTTCTTAGGCCCCAGGCTGCCCATCAGGCTCAGCGCGCCCAGGCTCATGCCGTGGTAGCCGCCCTGGAACGACAGCACCGTGCTGCGCCCGGTGGCAGTGCGTACCAGCTTGAGCGCGGCCTCCACCGCATCGGTGCCGGTCGGCCCGCAGAACTGGATCCGGGCCTGGGCGCTGAAGGCCGGTGGCAGCAGGCCGAAAAGGTCCTGCACGAACTGGTCCTTTACCGGCGTGGTCAGGTCCAGGGTATGCAGCGGCAGGCCGTCGGCCAGCACCTGCTGGATCGCCTCGATCACCACCGGGTGGTTGTGGCCCAGGGCCAGGGTGCCGGCGCCGGCCAGGCAGTCGATGAACTGGCGGCCCTCGACGTCTTCGACGTAAAGCCCCTGGGCACGCTTGAGCGCCAGTGGAATGCGCCGCGGGTAACTGCGTGCATTGGACTCCTGCTGCTTCTGTCGCGTCAGCAGCGGCGAATCTTCGAAGTGATAAAGCGTTTCGCCAGGCTCGTCGGCTGAAGAAGCCGGCTGTGCCTGGGCAAGGCAGGTAGCGACTGACATCGGAAGTAACCCTCGCAAGCAAGCGGATGGTCCCACCACGCGCCGATGGCCAGCGTTGTGTCGGGATGTGTACTCGCTTGAAAGACGCATCAACGCCCTGCGGATTTAGCGCGCGGGGCGGTCTTCTAGAAGGTTTTGTGCATCAGTTGCAGGTGCAGGCCATGAAATCCCAGCGCCTCACCGCTGGGCGAATAACCCAGGCGTGCGAAAAAATCCTGGGCCGAGGCGGTGCTGTACAGCGATGCATGGGTACAGCCCCAGCGGCGCAAGGCGTGTTCCAGGTCCAGCACCAGTGCCCGACCGATGCCATGCCCGGTGTGGTCGCGCTGCACGAAGCACTGGCAGATCTCGCCGCTGCGCAAGGCCAGCGCGGTAGCCACCGGGCGACCCTGCCAGCGCCCCAGGTTCAGGTACAGGGCCGGGTCGCCCAGCCAGTCGGTGATCTGCGCACGCTGCTTGCTGCGCGACCAGGCGTCGATCACCTGCAGGTCGCCGTGATGATCCTGGTCGGCTGCGGTGGCGATGCTCTGCTGCATCAGCCGCTCGATCAGGGCGGCCTCGGCCGGCCGGGCCCTGGCAATGCGAATCCGTTCGTCCATGAGTACTCCCTGGTGCTGTGCGGTCCACACCTTACGGGGGCGACCGGCGCCTGACGAGGCCGGCGGGGTTACATTTGATGTGCACGCAACGGCATCTGCAGCAACACGCGCAAGCCGTCGGCGTGGCTGTCGAACGTCAGCGAGCAGGCGCAGCGCTGCACGATCGCCTGCACGATCGCCAGGCCCAGGCCACAGCCTTCGCTATGGCCATTGCGCCAGAAACGCTGGGTCACATGCTGCAGGTTCTGTGCATCGATGCCCGGCCCATGGTCGCGCACCAGAAAGCCCACGGTGTTCGCCTCGACCTGAACATGCAGCTCCACCGGCGCATCGGCGGCGCTGTGGCGCAGGGCGTTGTCCAGCAGGTTGCGCAAGGCCGCCACCGCCAGCGCCGCGGGCATGTCGGGAAACACCTGGGCCGCCGGCGCCGCAGCCTGCAGCACGATGCGCCGGTTGTCGCCCAGGCCCGCATCCTGGATGGCCTGGCGGGCGATCTGCTCGGCGCTGTACTGCACGCCATCATCGAACGACAGGCTGCCCTCCACCCGCGCCAGCAACAGCAGCTGCTCCAGGGTACGGTGCAGGCGATCGGCGCCCTGCTCGGCATGCTCCAGGGCCTGCTCGCGCACCTTGCCATCGGTCATGCGGGCCACTTGCAGGTGGGTCTTGATCGCCGTCAGCGGGCTGCGCAGTTCATGCGCGGCATCGCCGGTCAGGCGCCGTTCGCGCTCGATGGTCTGGCCGATGCGCTGGAACAGCTGGTTCTGGGTTTCGAGCAAAGGCTGCAATTCGCTGGGCAGGGCACGCACCTGCAACGGCTCCAGCGAGTCGGGGCTGCGCCTGCGCAGCGCGTCGCGCATGCGGTTGAGCGGCGCCAGGCCCTTGCCCACCCCCAGCCACAGCAGCCCGAGGCTACCCAGCAACGCCACCAGCACAGGGGCCGAGGCCGCCAGCAGGATCGAGCGGTTCAGCGCCTCGCGCTCCAGGTGCCGGTCGGCAGTGGTGATGCGCACATCGCCGCGTGCATAGGTGAAGCTGCGCCACAGTGCGCCATCGATCATCTGGTCGTGAAAGCCGCTGCGCTGGTCGTCGAGGGTCTGGTCGGCATGGTTGTGGCTGCGCGCCAGGATCTCGCCGCGCAGCGAGCTGACCTGGCAGGCCATGCCATCGGGGATGCTGAACTGGTCGGTGCTCAGGCGCGTGCCCTCGCCCTTGCTGGTCAGCGGCTGCGGCAACTGGTCGATCAGCCCGGCGACCATGCGCGCCGACGCCACCAGGCGCTGGTCGAGGGAGAACATCATCTGCTGGCGCAGGTCGCACAGCATCCACGTCGCGGCCAGGGCCCAGATCAGGATGAAGGCAGTGCCCAGAATCAGGCTCAGGCGCAGGCGCAGGCTCATCGTTGCAACGCCTGCGGCACCTGGGCCGGCCCCAGGCGATAACCCAGGCCGCGCACGGTCTCGACGATGCCGTTGCCCAGCTTGCGGCGCAGGTGATGGATGTGCACGTTCAGGGCATTGCTTTCGACCTCGTCGCCAAAGCCGTAGACGCTGTCCTTGAGCTGCTCGCTGGACAACACCCGGCCGCGGTTCTGCAGCAGGGCCTGGAGCAGCGCCTGTTCGCGGCGCGACAGGTCCACCGGCTGACCGGCCAGGTGCGCTTCGCAGCTGGAGGGGTCGAAGCTCAGCGGGCCGTGTTCGATGACGTTGACACAGCGCCCGGCCACGCGGCGCAGCAGGGTGTGCAGGCGCGCGGCCAGCTCGCGCAGATCGAAGGGTTTGAGCAGGTAGTCGTCGGCGCCGGCCTGCAGCCCGTCGACCCGGTCGGTGACCGCATCGCGCGCGGTCAGGATCAGCACCGGCAGGCTGTGGCCCTGCTGGCGCAGGCGTTGCAGCAGCTTGAGGCCGTCTTCGTCGGGCAGCCCCAGGTCCAGCACCATCACGTCGAAATGCGCGGCCTGCAGCATCGCCCGCGCCGCACTGGCGCTGGCCACGCGGTCGACGGTCAGGCCCTGGGCACTCAGGCCGGCAATGATGCCGCTGGCGATCAGGTCATCGTCTTCACAGAGCAGTACGTGCATGGGGCGGGCTCGGTCGTTGGCAGAAAGGCCCAGTGGGCCACAGGCGGATTAACCGGGGATTATGCCGCGCCCAGGCGCTCACGTCGCCTGCGAGGCGACGGCTGCCCATCGGTTAACCCTGGGTTAATCCATGCCGGTCAGTCTTGCGGGCTTATCGCACTGCCAAGGCGTCGACATGCGCGTATTTCTGCTAGCCCTGCTGTGGCTGTTCAGTTCGCTGAGCCAGGCCCAGCCCTTCAACAACCCTTTTGCCCAGAGCGAATTCCTGCCCGTGGAAAAGGCCTTCGTGTTCAGCAGCGAGCGCCTGCCCTCGGGGCAGATGCGCCTGCACTGGCAGATCAGCGACGGCTACTACCTGTACCAGAAGCGTCTGAAGTTCGATGGCCTGGCCCCCGAGGCGGTACCACCATTGCCGCCGGCCCTGCCCCACAGCGACGAGTACTTCGGCGAAACCCAGGTGTACCGCGGCGAACTCGAGCTGCTGATACCGGCCAACGCCACCGGCCAGTTGCGCATGGGCTGGCAGGGCTGTGCCGACGCGGGGCTGTGCTACCCGCCCCAAACCAGCCCGGTCGACCTGGGCGGGCAGGCCGCAGGCGCCGAGCAGGCCAGCGACCAGGCCCTGGCCGGCAGCCTCGGCGAACACCCGCTGGCCTGGAGCCTGCTGGCCTTCTTCGGCCTGGGACTGCTGCTGGCCTTTACCCCCTGTTCGTTGCCGATGCTGCCGATCCTGGCCGGGCTGGTGATGGGCAACGGCGCCAGCACCCGCCGCGGGCTGGTGCTGGCAGGCGCCTACGTACTGAGCATGGCGCTGGTGTATGCCGCCCTGGGCGTGGTTGCCGCACTGCTTGGCGCCAGCCTGCAGGCATGGCTGCAGCAGCCTTGGCTGCTGGGCAGCCTGGCCGCGCTGTTCGTGCTGCTGGCCCTGCCGATGTTCGGCGCCTTCGAGCTGCAGCTGCCCACCTTCGTGCGCGACCGCCTGGAGCGCGCAGGCCGCAACACCCGTGGCGGCAATCTGTATGGCGCGGTACTGCTGGGGGCCTTGTCGGGCCTGCTGATGGGGCCGTGCATGACCGCCCCGCTGGCCGGCGCGCTGCTGTACATCGCGCAGAGCGGCAATGCCGTGCATGGCGCGCTGGTGCTGTTCAGCCTGGGGCTGGGCATGGGCCTGCCGCTGTTGCTGCTGGTGACCGTGGGCAACCGCTACCTGCCACGTCCGGGGGCCTGGATGAACCGGGTCAAGGCGGTGTTCGGCTTCGTGTTCCTGGGCATGGCGCTGTACACCCTGCGCGCGGTGCTCGACCCTACGCTGTGGCTGGGCCTGTGCGGGGCCTGGCTGATTGCGCTGGCCTGGGGCGCCTGGTCCGCGGTTCACACCCTGCGCGCCCTGCAACCGGCCGTGCTGCTGGCGGGCCTGTGGGGCGTCTTGCTGGTGGTGGGCGCGGCCGGTGGCGCCAGCAACCTGCTGCAGCCCCTGCAACCCTATGCCGGTGGCACCGGCAATGCCGTGGCTGCGCCCCACGCCGACGCCTTCACCACGGTGCGCACCCCGGCCGAGCTGCAGGCGCAGCTGGACGCCGCCAAGGCCCAGGGGCAGTGGGTGTTCCTGGATTACTACGCCGACTGGTGCGTGTCGTGCAAGGTCATGGAAAAACAGGTGTTCGCCCGCCCCGACGTGCTCGCCGCGCTGGAAGGCGTGCGCCTGGTACGCCTGGACGTGACCGCCGATGCCCCGGCCAGCCAGCAGCTGCTGCAGCGCTACCAGGTGCCCGGCCCGCCGAGCATGCTGTGGATCGGCCCCGAGGGTGACGAGCGCCGGGCCAGGCGCATCACCGGTGAAGTCAACGCCGCCACCTTCCTGCAACACTGGACCGCCACCCGGAGCCAAGGCTGATGCTGACCGTTAACCTGGGCCCCCTGACTATCGCCCTCGACCACCTGCTGCTGCTCTGCGCCCTGGGCCTGGCCACGCTGGTGGGCTGGCGGGTGGCCAGGCGCGGCGGCGACAACCCCGAGGCCGCACTGTTTCGCCTGTTCCTGCTCGGCCTGCTGTGCGCCCGGCTGGGGTTCGTGGCGCGCTACTGGTCGATGTATGCCGAAGACCCGGTGCAGATCATCGACATCCGCGATGGCGGCTTTTTGCCCTGGGCCGGCCTGGTGGCGGTGCTGCTGGGGGCGGCCTGGTACGCCTGGCGCCAGGCGAGCCTGCGCCGGCCACTGGGCTGGGGCCTGTTCAGCGGCGCGCTGTTCTGGTTGCTGGCCAGCTGGGCCAGCCACCTCTACGAACAGGGCACGCAACTGCCGGACCTGGCCCTGCGCGATGCCCAGGGCCATTCGGTGGCGCTGCACAGCCACCGCGGCCGGCCGTTGGTGATCAACCTGTGGGCCACCTGGTGCCCGCCGTGCCGGCGCGAGATGCCGGTGCTGCAACAGGCCCAGCATGATTATCCGGACGTGACCTTCCTGTTCGTCAACCAGGGCGAAACCCCGCAGATCGTCACCAACTTCCTGGCCACCACCGGCCTGAACCTGTCCCATGTACTGTTCGATACCGGTGGCCAGCTGGCCCAGCAGGTCGGCTCCATGGCGCTGCCCACCACCCTGTTCTACGACGCCGAGGGGCGCCTGGTGGGCAGCCACCTGGGGGAGCTGTCCCGTGCCAGCCTGCGCCATGCCCTCGAATCCTTCGACCGCGATACCGCGCTCGCTCCCACCGTTCCAGCAAGGACGACACCATGAAAGTTTCCGCCATTACCCTCGCCCTGGGCATGTTCGCCACCCAACTGGCCGTCGCCGAAGAATTGCCCAAGGCCGTGCAGCAGATCGAGGCCAAGGGCGCCAAGGTCACCGGCAGCTTCGATGCGCCCAATGGCCTGAAAGGTTATGCCGCGCAGTTCCAGAACCGTGGCGTGGCCCTGTACCTGACCCCGGACGGCAAGCACGTGCTGGTTGGCAGCCTGTTCGACGAACAGGGCCAGGACCTGAGCGAGGCGCCGCTGGAGAAGCTGGTGTATGCACCCATGGCCAAGCAGGTGTGGGCCAAGCTCGACAAGACCGCGTGGATTGCCGATGGCAAGGCCGATGCACCGCGGGTGGTGTACCTGTTCAGCGACCCCAACTGCCCGTACTGCAACATGTTCTGGCAACAGGCACGGCCGTGGGTGGACTCGGGCAAGGTGCAGTTGCGCCACATCATGGTCGGCATCATCCGCGCCGACAGCCCGGCCAAGTCGGCCGCGTTACTGGCCAGCGCCGACCCGCAGAAGGCCTTGCAGGCCCATGAAAGCGCGGGCAAGGCCAGCACCCTCAAGCCGCTGGCGAAGATTCCGGCGCAGGTGCAGGCCAAGCTGGATGCGAACCTGGCGCTGATGGAGGAGCTGGGGTTGTCGGCTACGCCGGCGATCTTCTACCTGGATGACAAGGGGCAGCTGCAGACCCAGCAGGGTGCGCCGCGGCCAGAGATGTTGGGGAAGATACTGGGCAAGCGCTGAGACTCACCACGCCAACAGATATCTGAAGCCGGGCACCAGGGCTGGCGATGCTAATCCCACAGGCCATGGCCTGCAGGATCGGTGTTGTCAGCCTTGTTTGTTCGGCCGAAGATCGCAGTAGGGCCACCATGGGCCAGTCGACACCTTTGCAGCGCCCTCAGGATCGAGCGCCGCCCGCGCGGCGCATCGCGGGTCAAGCCCGCTCCCACATTTGCTGCAACGTGCCATGGCCTGTGGGATCGGTGTTGTCAGCTTTGTTTGTTCGGCCGAAGATCGCAGTAGGGCCATCATGGGCCAGTCGACACCCTTGCAGCGCCCTCAGGATCGAGCGCCGCCCGCGCGGCACTTCGCCGGCAAGGCCGGCTCCTACAACGGTTGCAACGCACCATGGCCTTTGGGGGTTGGGGTGGCGCTACAGCATCACCAGCGTCAACACCACCAGCAACGGCAACAGCACCGCACACGACCACGCCATGTACCCGAAGAAGCTCGGCATCTTCACCCCGCGCTGCTCGGCTATCGCCTTGACCATGAAGTTCGGCGCGTTGCCAATGTAGGTCATCGCCCCCATGAACACCGAACCCATGGAGATCGCCAGCAAGGTCTGCGGCATGCGCTCCATCAACACCTGCGCATCCCCAGCCGCCATGTTGAAGAACAGCAAATAGGTCGGCGCATTGTCCAGGAAGCTCGACAAGGTCCCGCTCAACCAGAAGTACATGCTGTCGATCGGCTCGCCCTGCGCACCACTCACGCTCGCCACCAACCACGCCAACTGACCGTCACTGCCGGCCCGCAATATCGCAATCACCGGGGCAATGGTGAGAAAGATGCCCGCGAACAACTTGGCCACCTCGACGATCGGCCCCCAGTCGAACTCGTTGGCAACCCGCAGGCCGCGCGGGGTGAACCACAACGACAGCAAGGCCAGTACCACCAGCAGGCCGTCACGCAACAGGTTCTGCACCTCGACCCGAGTGCCCATCAGCTCGACGCCAATCCCCGGCTTCCAGAGGCCCGACATCAATACCGCCAGCACCACGCCCGCCAACAGCAGGAAGTTGCGCTTGCCCAGCAGGCGCAACGGCGCATCCGGCGTCGGGTCTTCGGCCAGCATCTCGTTTTCGCGGCGATAGTAGTAGCGGTCGATCAGGTAGAACACGCCCAGCAACGGCACCGCCAGCAGCACCACCGGCAAGGCCATGTGCTGCAGGGTCCAGGCAAAGCTCACACCCTTGAGAAAACCCAGGAACAACGGCGGGTCGCCCAACGGGGTCAGGCCGCCGCCGACGTTGGCCACCAGAAAGATGAAGAACACCACCACGTGCGCGGTGTGCTTGCGGTTGTCGTTGGCACGCAGCAGCGGGCGGATCAGCAGCATCGCCGCCCCCGTGGTGCCCATCACCGAGGCCAGCACCGCCCCCAGCGCCAGCAACCGCGTGTTGAGCCACGGCGAGCCATGCAGGTTGCCCTCCACCACGATCCCGCCCGAAATGGTGAACAGCGCAAACAGCAGGATGATGAACGGCAGGTACTCGGCCAGCAGTACGTGCACGCCCAGTCCCAGGCTGGCGTGCCAGCCGAAGGCAAAGCAGAACGGCAGCGCGAACAGCAGCGTCCAGCCCAGGGTGATCTTGCCGAAATGGTGATGCCACAGCGGTGCGGCCACGATGGGCAGCAAGGCGATGCTCAGCAGGATGCCGGCAAACGGCACGCCCCACAGCAGGCCCATGCGCGCGCCATCGACCTCGGCGGCGCTGGCGATGCCCGGCAGGCACAGCAACAAGAGGGCCGCCAGCAGCGACAGACAGGAACAACCACGAAACAAAGCAGGGAAAAGGCGCATCGATACCGACCGTGTGCAGATGAACAGCAGCGCGCCAGCCCGAAGGCTGGCGCGCATGAGCGAAGCATGGATGCTAAACCAAAATGCCCCGCTCGGCTGCCTACAACGCCTCCAGCGAAGCCATCAGGTCACTCAGCCGGTCGACCTTGTCGTCGCTCAGCACGGTGGCCTCGAGGCCCTCCACATAGATCGCCAGTTCCTCCACGCTGCTGCATTCGAACATGGCCCGCAGCGGCACGTTCAGTTGCAGCACCTTCTGCACCCGCGAAGCAATCTGGGTGGCCAGCAGCGAATGCCCGCCCAACTCGAAGAAGTTGTCGCGCACCCCCACCCGCTCGACCTTGAGCACATCGACCCAGATGTCAGCCAGCTGCTGCTCCAGTTCGCTGCGCGGCGCCAGGTAGGCCTGGCTGTGCTGTTGGCCGAACTCGATGGCCGGCAGCGCCTTGCGGTCGAGCTTGCCGTTGGCGTTGCGCGGCAACTCGGCCAGCCACGCCCAGTGCAGCGGCACCATGTACTCCGGCAGTTCGGCGCGCAGGCGCTGGCGAACCTGTTCCAGCAATGGCGCCGTGTCGGCACGGCTGTCGGCCGCCACCAGGTAGCCGACCAGGTGCTTGCCGTTGGCACCCTCCTGCACGCCCACCGCCGCGTCACGCACCTGGACCTGTTCATGCAGACGTGCCTCGATTTCGCCCAGTTCGATGCGGTAGCCGCGAATCTTCACCTGGTGATCGATGCGCCCCACGTACTCCAGCACCCCGTCGGCACGCCGGCGTGCCAGGTCGCCGGTGCGGTACAGACGCTCGCCCGGGGCGCCGAACGGGTGCGGGATGAACGCCTGGGCCGTGCGCAGCGGGTCGCCCACGTAGCCGCGCCCTACCCCGGTGCCGGCCACGCACAGCTCGCCCACCGCGCCCAGCGGCACCAGCTCGTGATCTTCACCGAACAGGTACAGGCGGTTGTTGTCGGTCGGCGTGCCGATCGGCAGGTAGCTGCCCTGGGTGGAGGCCGCATCGACGCGGAAGAACGCCACGTCATCGGAGCATTCGGCCGGGCCGTAGGCATTCACCAGGCCGACCTGCGGGTAGCGCTCCAGCCACTGCCAGGCCAGCTCCGGCGGCATCGCCTCGCCGGTGGGTAGCATCCAGCGCAGGCCGCTCAGGTGCTGGCGCTCGTTGGCCAGCATGCCCTGGATCAGCGACGGCACGCTTTCGAGCACCGTGATGCCGGCGGCCTGCACATGCTCCAGCAGCCCTTGCGGATCGTGCGCGATGGCATTGGGCACGATCGCCACCTGCGCGCCGAACAGCGGCGCGGCAAGGAACTGCCACACCGATATATCGAAACTCTGCGAGGCGGTCTGCGCGATCACGTCCGCTTCGCCCAGTTGCAGGTACGGCACCTTGCTCAGCTGGTTGTTGAGCATGCCGCGCTGCTCGACCATCACGCCCTTGGGCAGGCCGGTGGAGCCGGAGGTGTAGATCACGTAGGCGAGGTTGTCCGGCGCGCTGTAGATGCCCGGGTTGGCTTCGCTGCCGTCGCCGGCCTGAATGTCCTCCCACACCAGCAGGCGCGGCCGCCCGGCACACCCCAGTTCGTCGATCAGGGCCTGTGCCTGGGCCAGGCAGGCCCGGGTGCAGACGATCACCGGGGTGCGGCTGAGCTCGACGATGCGTTGCAGACGCGCGCCGGGCAGGCCCGGGTCCAGCGGCAGGTAGCCGGCGCCGGCCTTGAAGCTGCCGACGATCATGCCCAGCAGCGCCAGCCCGCGCTCGGCCAGCAGTGCCACCGGCTGGTCGACCTGCACCCCGGCCGCCACCAGGGCATGCCCGAGGCGGTTGGCCTGGCAGTTCAGCTCGGCGTAGCTGCAGTGCTGTTCGAGGCAGCGTGCGACCACCCGATCGGGATGCGCCGCCACCCTCGCCTCGAACAACGCCGCGTAGCTCTGCTGCAGCGGATAGGCATGCTCGCTGCGGTTGCAGTCCTGCAGCAGGAAGCGCTGTTCCTGCTCGCCCAGCAGTGCCAGCTGCGCCACATCGCCGTGCAGGCCCTCCATCAGCGCCAGCAGCAGGCGCTTGAATTCGCCCAGCAGGCGTTCGACGGTGGCGCGGTCGAAGTAGCGCTGGTCGAACGACAGGTGCAGGCCCAGGTCGTCGCCGGGGTAGCACACCGCCGTGAGCGGGAAGTTGGTGTGGGTGCGGCCCGAGTCGGAGGTTGCATTCAGGCTCTGGGCGCGGTCCAGCACCGCCACTTCGACCGGGGCGTTCTCGAACACGAACAGGCTGTCGAACAGCGGCTGGCCCTTGGGCAGTTCGCTGCATTCCTGGATGTTGACCAGCGGCAGGTACTCGTACTCGCGCACCTCCATGTTGCGTTCCAGCAGGCCCTGCAGCCACTGGCGCACCGAACACCGCTCGCCGGGGGCCGGCAGGGTGACACGCAGTGCGATGCTGTTGATGAACAGGCCCACGGTGTGCTGCATCTGCGGCAGGCTGACCGGGCGCCCGGCCACGGTCACGCCGAACACCACGTCACGCTCGCCGCTGAAGCGGCTGAGCACCAGCGCCCAGGCCGCCTGGGCGAAGGTGTTGACGGTCAGCTGATGGGCCTGGGCCAGCTCGCGCAGGCGTACCCCGTCCTCCACCGCCAGGCGCGTGTAGCAGTCGCCCACCTGCATGCCGCCGTGATCGCCCGCGTGCTCGCGCAGCAGCGGGCGGTCGCTTGGAAGGTAGGTGGTGCGCTCGAAGCCCTGCAGGTTCTGCCGCCACCACTGGCGCGCCTCGTCCAGGCTCTGGTGCTGCAGCCAGCCGATGTAGTCGCGGTAGCGCGGCGGCGTCGCCAGCTGCGCCTCACGGCCCTCGCCCAGGGCCAGGTAGAGCTCGAAGAAGTCGTTCATCAGCAGCGAGCGGCACCAGGCATCGATGAGGATGTGGTGGTTGCTCATCATGAACCAGTACTGCGCCTGGCCCACGCGGATCAGGCGCAGGTGGAACGGCGCCTGCTGCAACAGCTCGAAACCGGCCTCGCGCTCCTGCTTGTGCAGGGCCTGCAGGCGTGCTTCGTGATCGGCCTGCGGGTCGGCGCTCCAGTCCTGATAGTCGATGGGCGTGGTGCCGGGCTTGTGAATGATCTGCAGCATGCCTTCGCCGGCATTCCAGCAGAACGAGGCGCGCAGGGCTTCGTGCCGCGCCACCACCGCCTGCCAGGCCTGGGCGAAGCGCTGCGGGTCGATCTCGCTGTTGATGCGGTAGCGGTCCTGCATGTAGTAGATGCCGGTGCCCGGTTCGAGCAGGGTGTGCAGCAGCATGCCCTCCTGCATCGGGGTCAGCGGGTACACGTCCTCGATCTGCGCGGCGGGCACCGGCAGGCTGTCGATCTGTGCCTGGGTCAGGCGCGCCAGCGGGAAGTCCGACGGCGTGAAGCTGCCGTTGGCGTCATCCAGGCAATGGACGATCAGGCTCGCCAGCTCGCCGAGGTAGGCGCGGGCCAGCTCTTCGATGGTCTGGGTGTCGAAGCGCTCGCGGCTGAAGCTCCAGCGCAGCTGCAACTGGCCGCCGTACACCTGGCCGTCGACGCTCAGCCAGTTGGGCAGCGGTGCGTCGAGGTCGTGGGCCAGGCCCGCGGGTTCGTCCACCGGCTGATACAGCGCCGCACTGCCGAACTGCTGGTCGAACTGGCCCAGGTAGTTGAAGGTGATGCGCGCCTGGGGCAGCGCGGCCATGGCTTCGCGGGTGGCGTCATCGGCCAGGTAGCGCAGTACCCCATACCCCAGGCCCTTGTGCGGCACGCTGCGCAGTTGCTCCTTGATCGCCTTGATCGAGGCCGCCTGCCCGGCGGCCTCCTCGATGTTCAGCGGGCTCAGGCGCAGCGGGTAGGCGCTGGTGAACCAGCCGACGCTGCGGCTCAGGTCGATCTCGTCGAACAGGGTCTCGCGGCCATGCCCTTCGAGCTGCACCAGCACCGAGGTATCGCCGCTCCAGCGGCACAGCACCCGGGCCAGCGCGGTCAGCAACAGGTCGTTGACCTGGGTGCGGTAGGCCGCGGGGGCCTGCTGCAGCAACTGGCGCGTCTGCCCCTGGCTCAGTTGCACGCTGACGGTGTGCGCCTGGCGGTGCAGGTTGGCACCCTGGGGGTGGTCGCACGGCAGCTCGCGGGTGGCGGCACTGAGCTGCGCCTGCCACCAGTGCTGCTCGTCACGCAGCGAGTCGCTGCCGGCATAGGTGGCCAGGCGTGCGGCCCAGTGGCTCATCGCGCTGGTCTTGGCTGCCAGCGGCTGGCCACGGTACAGCGCCTGCAGGTCTTCGAGCAGCACGCGCCACGACACGCCATCCACCACCAGGTGATGGATCGCCAGCAGCAGGCGCTGGGCGCCCTGCCCGTCCTCCACCAGCAGCGCACGCAGCAGCGGGCCGTCGGCGAGGTCGAGGCTGCGCTGCACATCGCTGTACAGGGCCTGGCAATCCTGCAGATCGGCCACCGAAGCCTGCCACAGCAGTGCGCGCGTATCGGCCGGGGCGTAGCTGGCGCGGCCCTCGCAAAAGCGCAGGCGCAGTGCATCGTGATGCGCCACCAGCGCCTGCAGAGCCTGTTCCAGCGCGTCGCCGGCCAGGCGTTCGGCAGGCGCCAGCAGCACGGCCTGGTTCCAGTGCTGCGGTTGCACCACGTCGCTGTCGAAGAACCAGTGCTGGATCGGCGTGAGCGCTGCGGCGCCGCTGAGCGGGCCCTGTTCGATCAGCGTGGCCTGGCTGCGGCTGACCACCGTGGCCAGGGTCTGCACGGTCTGCTGCTGGAACAGGTCGCGGGCGCTGAAGTGCAGGCCCAGCTGGCGGGCGCGGCTGACCACCTGGATCGACAGGATCGAGTCGCCGCCCAGTTCGAAGAAGTTGTCCTGCAGGCCCACGCGCTCGACGTTGAGCACATCGCGCCAGATCGCGGCCAGTTGCTGCTCCACCTCGCTGCGTGGCGCCTCGTAGTGCTCGCGGCCCTGCTCCCTGTCCGGCAGCGGCAACGCGTGACGGTCGAGCTTGCCGTTGCCGGTCAGCGGCATCTGATCCAGCAGCACCAGGTGGGCGGGCACCATGTAGTCGGGCAGGTTCACCCGCAGTTGTGCCTTGAGGCTGTCGCGCAGCGCCGCCTGCTGTTCGGCGCCGGCCTGTGCCTGCTCGCACACCAGGTAGGCAGCCAGTTGCTTGCCGCCGGGCATGTCCAGCGCCAGCACCACGGCCTCGCGCACGTCGGCATGTTCCAGCAGGCGGCTTTCGATTTCACCCAGTTCGATACGGAAGCCGCGGATCTTCACCTGATGGTCGATACGCCCCATGTACTCCACCAGCCCGTCGGCGCGCTGGCGCACCAGGTCGCCGGTGCGGTACAGGCGCCCGCCCCGCTGGCTGAACGGGTCGGCGACGAAGCGTTCGGCGCTCAGCCCAGGTCGATCATGGTAGCCCTGGGCCAGGCCTGCGCCACCGATGTACAGCTCGCCAATGGCGCCCTGCGGCAGCAGCGCCAGGTCGGCATCGAGGATGTACGCCACGCGGGCGCCGATCACCCGGCCGATCGGCACACTGCCGGCGCCCGCTTCAAGGGCCGGTGGTGCCAGGCAGGCCAGCGGCATCACCACGGTTTCGGTGGGGCCGTAGGCATTGGAGAACTGCGCCGGCTTGAACGCCTCGCGAATGCGTTGCAGGTGCTCGCCGGTCAGGGCTTCGCCGCCGGTGATGCACAGGCGCACCGGCAGTTGTTCGTCGCGGCTGGCCAGCCATTGCGCCAGCTGGCTGCCGTAGCTCGGCGTGAAGCCCAGCACGCTGACCTGCTGCTGGCGGATCAGCGTGCAGATTTCCTCGGCGCCCCACTGCCCCTGGGCGCGCAGCACCACCCGTGCGCCGCTGAGCAATGGCACCAGCAGGCGCTCGGTGGCCGCGTCGAAGTTGATCGAATAGAAGTGCAGCTCGCAGTCGTCGCTGCGCATGCCGAACGCCTTGATCACCGCCAGGCAGTGCATGGCGATCTCGCCATGGCTGACCACCACGCCCTTGGGCTTGCCGGTGGAGCCGGAGGTGTAGATCAGGTAGGCCTGGTGGCCCGGCAGGCTGAGTGACGGCAAGGCCTCGGCGCTGTAGCCGTGCAGCGCCGCCGCGTCGTCGTCCAGGCACCAGCGGGCCACGTCGGGCGGCAGCTCGCCCAGCCTGTCGAACAGCGCGCGCTGGCCCAGCAGCAGGCCGATGCCGCTGTCCTGGATCATGTACTGCAGGCGTTCGAGGGGGTATTCCGGGTCCAGCGGCACGTAGGCGCCGCCGGCCTTGAGGATCGCCAGCAGGCCGATCACCAGCTGCGCCGAACGCTCCAGC
This sequence comes from Pseudomonas sp. 1176_21, assembly GCF_052850635.1. NCBI lineage: Bacteria > Pseudomonadati > Pseudomonadota > Gammaproteobacteria > Pseudomonadales > Pseudomonadaceae > Pseudomonas > Pseudomonas sp. 1176_21. Next base: position 190,586 of record NZ_VXCV01000008.1, on the reverse strand, counting down.
GCCAGGCCCACCCGCACCTGCGGGCCCACGCCACGTTCGCGCAGCACCCGCGCCAGGCGGTTGGCCCGGGCATCGAGCTGGGCGTAGCTCAGGTGTTCGCCGGCAAAGGTCAGTGCCAGTGCATCCGGGGTGCGCTGGGCCTGTGCACTGAACAGGTCATGCACGGTGCGGTTCAGGCCCGGCGCTGCGGGGTCGCCGGCCAGGTTGTCGAACAGGGCCTGGCGCTCGCCCTGGCCCAGCAGCGGCAGTTCGCACAGGCGTTGCTGCGGGTCGGCCAGCAAGGCGTCGAGCAACCGCTGCCAGTGCGCCGCCATGCGCGCGATGCGCGGCGCGTCGAACAGGTCGCAACTGTAGGTCAGGCAGCAGCCCAGGCGACGGTCGAGGTCGGTGACTTCCAGGTTGAGGTCGAACTTGGTCGCCCGGGCGTCGTTGACCAGGTACTCCACCTGCATGCCGGCCAGTTGGCGGCTCTGCTGGAATTCCCAGCGCTGCACGTTGCACATCACCTGGAACAGCGGGTTGTAGGCGGCGCTGCGCGGTGGCTGCAAGGCTTCGACCAGGTGGTCGAACGGCAGGTCCTGGTGCGACTGGCCGTCGATCACGGTCTGACGCACCTGCTCGATCAGGTCGGCCACGCGCATCTGCCCGTCCAGCTGGCAACGCAGCACCTGGGTGTTGAGGAAGGCGCCGATCAGCCCCTCGCTTTCCGGGCGGATGCGGTTGGCCACCGGTGCGCCGATGCGCAGGTCGGTCTGCCCGCTGTAGCGGTACAGCAGCAGCGCCAGGGTGGCGGTCATGGTCATGAATAGGGTCAGGCCATGCTCGGCATTGAAGGCGCGCACCCTGGCGGCCAGCTCATCGCTCAGGTCGAAGCGGTACAGCTCGCCGCGGTGGCTCTGCACCGCCGGGCGCGGGCGATCGGCGGGCAATTCCAGCACCGGGTGTTCATCGCCCAGCTGTGCGCGCCAGTAGTCCAGCTGGCGCTGGCGCTCGCCGGCCTCCAGCCACTGGCGCTGCCACACGCTGTAGTCCAGGTACTGCACCGGCAGCGGTTCGAGCGGCGAATCGCGGTCGTCGAGAAACGCTTCGTACAGCTCGCCCAGCTCGCGGGCAAAGATGTCCATGGCCCAGCCTTCGGTGACGATGTGGTGCAGGGTGAGCACGAAGTAGTGCTCCTGCTCGCCGGCCTTGACCAGGCAGGCACGCAGCAGCGGGCCGGTCTCCAGGTCGAACGGCTGGTGCGCCTGCTCGTCGGCCAGGGCCTGCAGGCGCTGCTGGCGCTGCACCTGGTCGTGGGCCGAAAAATCCAGCCAGTTCATCACCAGCCCGGTGTCGGGCGAAACGGCCTGGTACGGTACGCCATCGATGCTCGGGAAGGTGGTACGCAGGGTTTCGTGGCGCACGATCAGCGCCTGCAGGGCCTGTTCGAAGCGGCTGACGTCCAGCACCCCGCGCAGGCGCGCCATGCCGCCAACGTTGTAGGCCGGGCTGTCCGGCTCCATCTGCCAGAGGAACCACATGCGCTGCTGCGAGTACGACAGCGGCACCGGCTGGCTGCGGTCGATGCGCGTAATTTCGCCTTGCAGGTTGTGCTGCCCGGCCAGTTGCAGCGCCTCGATGCGCGCGGCGAAGGCGCCCAGCGCGCTGGCTTCGAACAGGGTGCGCAGCGGGAGTTCGACGTCGCAGGCCTGGCGCGTGCGGGCGATGATCTGGGTGGCCAGCAGCGAGTGCCCGCCGAGGGCGAAGAAGTCATCGTCCAGGCCGACCCGCGCCAGGCCCAGCACATCGCACCAGATGGCGGCGATCTGCTGTTGCAGCGGCGTGACCGGGGCAACATGCACGCGCTGCTGCCAGCTCGGCTCGGGCAGCGCCTTGCGGTCGAGCTTGCCGCTGGGGCCCAGCGGCATCTGCGCCAGGTGCACCAGTTGCGCGGGCACCATGTAGGGCGGCAATTGCGCCGCCAGTGCGCTCAGCAATGCTTCGCCGCAGTCGTGCGCGTGGGTGTAGTAGCCGACCAGTTGCGGGCCGGCCGCCGTGTCGCGTACCAGCACCACGGCCTGCTCCACGCCCGGCTGGGCCAGCAGGCAGGCCTGCACCTCTTCGGGCTCTACACGAAAACCGCGCAGTTTGACCTGCTGGTCGATGCGGCCCAGGTATTCCAGTGCCCCCAGGTCGGTCAGCCAGCGCGCACGGTCGCCGCTGCGGTACAGGCGCTGGCCGTCGGCGCCGGGCACGAAGCGTTCGGCGGTGAGGCCCGGCCGGCCCAGGTAGCCACGGGCCAGGCCCGCACCGCCCAGGCACAGCTCACCGGGCACCCCCACAGGCGAAAGCGCCAGCTCCTCATCGAGCACCTGGCACTGCACGTTGGCCAGGGGCCGGCCGATGGGCGAGCGCAGGCCGTCTTCACGGCGGCAGTGCCAGTGGGTGACGTTGATCGCGGTTTCGGTCGGCCCATAGCGGTTGTGCAGTGCCACGTGCGGCAGTTCCTGCAGCACACGGTCGCGCAGCGCCGCCGGCAACGCCTCGCCGCCGGAGAACACCCGGCGCAGGCTGGTACAGGCGGCCGCCAGGGGCTCCTGCACGAACACCTGCAACAGCGGCGGCACGAAGTGCAGCGTGGTCACGCCATGCTGCTGCACCAGTTCGGCGATGCGCTGCGGGTCGCGGTGCTCGCCGGGGCCGGCCAGCACCAGCGTGCAGCCCTGGGCCAGCGGCCAGAAGCATTCCCACACCGACACGTCGAAGCTGATCGGGGCTTTTTGCAGCAGCACGTCGTGTTCGTCCAGCGCATAGGTGGCCTGCATCCAGTGCAGGCGCTCGGCCAGGGCCGCATGGGTGTTGCCCACGCCCTTGGGCTGGCCGGTGGAGCCGGAGGTGTAGATCACGTAGGCCAGGTTGTCACCGTGCAGATGCAGGCCCGGCGCCTGGCTGGGCCAGTTGTCCAGGTGCAGGGTGTCCATGGCGATGGTACTCACGCCCTCGACCTGGGGCAGGCGTTCGAGCACCTCGCTGTGGCTGAGCAGCAGGCTTGCGCCGCAGTCGGCGAGCATGTAGGCCAGGCGCTCGGCCGGGTAGTCGACGTCCAGCGGCACGTAGGCACCACCGGCCTTGAGAATCGCCAGCAGGCCCACCAGCAGCTGCGGCGAACGCTCGGCGGCAATCGCCACGCACACGTCCGGGCCCACGCCCTTGTCGCGCAGGTAATGGGCCAGGCGGTTGGCCTGGGTGTGCAGGCTCGCGTAGTCCAGGCTGCCGCCGGCCCATACCAGCGCGGTGCGCTGCGGGGTGCTGCGCGCCTGTTCGTTGAGTTGCTCCACCAGCCACTGGCCGGGGGCCGCTGCCGGGGCCTGGCCCCAGTCGAGCAGTTGGGCGCGGCCCGGGGCGTCGAGCAGGTTCAGCTCGGCCAGCGGCAGCTGCGGCGCGCTGCTCACCTGCTGCAGCAGGCTGACCAGTTGCGCGGCCAGGCGCTCAATGCTGGCAGCGTCGAACAGCTCGTCGGCATAGTCGAAGGAAAGGCTGATGCGGCCCTGGTGGTCTTCTTCGCTGTGCAGTTGCAGGTCGAACTTGGCCTCGCGGCTGTGCCACGCCAGTTCGTCGGCCAACAGCCCCGGCAGGCGGCGCAAGGCGCCGAGGTCGCGCTGCTGGTGGTTGAACATGACCTGGAACAGGCCCTGCTCGCGGGCCTCGGGGAAGGCTTCGACCAACTGCTCGAACGGCAGGTCCTGGTTGGCCTGGGCTTCAAGGGTGCGCTGGCGCACCTGGGCCAGCAAGGCACTGAAGGGCTGGCGCGGGTCAAGCTCGGCACGCAGCACCTGGGGGTTGATGAAGAAGCCGACCAGGCCCTGGGTTTCCAGGCGCGGGCGGTTGGCATTGGGCACGCCGACACGGATGTCGCGCTGGCCGCTGTAGCGGTGCAGAAGGGTTTGCCAGGCCGCCAGCAACAGCATGAACAGGCTGGCATCGTGGGCCTGGGCCACCTGGCGCAGTGCAGTGCCCAGCGCCGGCTCAAGACGCAGGCTCAGGCGCGTGGCGCTGTTGCGCTGCTGCACCGAGCGCGGGTGATCGGTGGGCAGGTCGAGCACCGGCTGCGCATCGCCGAGCAAGGTCTTCCAGTAGGCGAGCTGGCGGGTACTTTCCCCTTGGGCCAGCCACTGGCGCTGCCAGCTGGCATAGTCGGCGTAATGCACCGGCAACGTATTCAGTCGCGCCTGCTGGCCCTGGCAGGCGGCGGCATACAGGCGCGCGAATTCGTCCAGCAGAATGCTCATCGACCAGCCGTCGGCGATGATGTGGTGCAGGGTCACCCACAGCTGATGGGTTTCGTTGCCCTGGCGTACCAGGGTGACCCGCAGCAGCGGCCCGCGCTCCAGGTCGAAGGGTTGGCGCGCCTCGTCTTCGCGCAACTGCTGAACGCGGGCCGGGGTTTCGTGCCCCAGGTCCAGGCTGTGCACCTGCAACGCCAGGTTCGCCAGCACGCGCTGCACCGGTTGGCCGTGGTGGTCGGCAAACACCGTGCGCAGCGCTTCATGGCGGGCCACCAGCGCCTGGAAGCTGCTGCGCAGCGCAGCCTCGTCCAGTTCGCCGCGCAGGCGCAGGCCCCCCGGGATGTTGTAGGCCGCACTGCCAGGCTCCAGTTGCCACAGCAGCCACAGCCGGGCCTGAGCCAGCGATTGCGGCAGCGCCTGTTCGCGGGGCAATTGCGCGATGGCGCCCTGGGCCACCCCGCCGTCGATGTGCAGGCGGGCCACCTGGGCAGTGAAGCCTGCCAGGGTCGGCGCTTCGAACAGCAGGCTCAGGCTCAGTTCCAGCCCCAGTTCGTCACGCAGGCGCGCCGTGAGCTGGGTGGCGGCGATGGAGTTGCCGCCGAGCAGGAAGAAGTGATCGTCTTCGCCCACCTCGGCCACGTTCAGTTGCTCGCACCACAGCCGCGCGATCAGCGCCTGCAACCCGTCGCCGCTCGGCGCCGCGTGGCGTGCGGCAGGCGCCTGGGCCTCCGGGAAGCGGGCGTAGCAGTCCAGGCTGCCATCGTGCAGGCGCAGGCGGCAGGCCGAACGCTGCAACTTGCCGCTGGAGGTCTTGGGCAACGCACCGGGGTTGAGCAGCAGCACCACCGCCGGTGCCTGCTGGCAGGCATCGGCGATGACCTGGCGCAGGGTGCGGATCAGGTTCGCCGGCTCGATGACCTTCTGCACGTTGCGGCTGATCTCCACCGCGATGCCGATACCCTCCTCGCCCTGGTCGTCGACGGCGAACACTGCCACGCGGCCCTTGCGCAGCACGTCGACCTCGCGCTCCAGGGTCTTTTCCAGGTCCTGCGGGTAGAGGTTGTGCCCGCGCACGATGAGCATGTCCTTCAGGCGCCCGGTGACGAACAGTTCGCCGTCACGCATGAAGCCCAGGTCGCCGGTGCGCAGCCAGGTGCGCCCGCCGTGCTCGACGAAGGTCTTTGCGCTGGCCTCGGGGTTGCGCCAGTAACCGTGGGCGATGCTCGGGCCGGCGGCCCAGATCTCGCCCACCTGGTTGTCGCCCAGCACAGCCAGGGTGTGCGGTTCGACGACCTGCACCGCGTGCAGCGGCTGGCTGAAGCCGCAGCTCATCTGCACGCTGCCCTCGCCTGCTTCGGCGCGGTTGTGCGCCAGTGCCGCGCTGTCCAGCGCCAGCGCGGGGATACCGCCGCCGCGCACGCTGCCACTGACGAACAGGGTGGCTTCGGCCAGGCCGTAGCTGGCGAAGAAACTCGAGGGCACGAAACCGCACGCGGCGAATTTGTCGGCAAAGCTGTCGAGGCTGTCCTGGCGGATCGGCTCGGAGCCCGAATAGGCCACGCGCCAGCAACTCAGGTCGAGGCTGGCCAGCGCCGCACTGCTGACGCGCTCGTTGCACAGGCGGTAGGCGAAGTCCGGCCCGCCGCTGATGGTGCCGCGGTAATCGCTGATCGCCTGCAGCCAGCGCTGCGGCCGCGCCAGGAAGTAGGCCGGGGCCATCAGCACGCAGGGCACGCCGCTGAAGATCGGTTGCAGCAGGCCGCCGATCAGGCCCATGTCGTGGTACAGCGGCAGCCAGCTGACGATCACGTCGTCGGGGTTCACGTCGATGCCGAAGCCGTGGCGGATCAGCACTTCGTTGGCCACCAGGTTGCCGTGGCTGACCTGCACGCCCTTGGGCAGCGCGGTGGAGCCGGAGGTGTACTGCAGAAAGGCGATGTCGTCCGGCTTGAGCGACGGGGCCTGCCACTGCTCGCCCAGGCCGGCGTCGAGGTGATCGACGCTGAGCAGCTGCGGCGCATCCTCGCCCTTGAGTGCATCCAGGGCCAGCAGGCTGTTGTGCAGGTTGTCGACGGTCAGCAGCAGGCGCGGCTGGGCGTCCTCGATGATCGACAGCAGGCGGGCCTGGTGGTGGGTGCGCGAGGATTCCGGCGGATAGGCCGGCACGGCGATCACCCCGGCATACAGGCAGCCGAAGAACGCGGCGACGTAGTCCGGGCCACTGGGGAACAGCAGGATCGCGCGGTCGCCCGGCACCGCACGCGCCTGCAATGCGGCGGCGATGCTGCATGCACGCAGGTGCAGGTCACGGTAGCTGAGCACGGCCTGGTCGCGGGCGTCTTCGGCGAGAAAGCGCAAGGCCACCCGCTCAGGGGTCAGCGCAGCACGCTGGGTGAGGGCCTGGACCAGCGTAATCGGGAGTTCGAAGGCGTCCGTCATGGAAAGTTCCTGCCAGTGTCTGTACGTGAAAATCGGCATCGCGGGGCGCAGGGAGCCGGGTGTTCGGGCACCGGCACACGCCCTTCAGGGGCCGAGGATGTACACAGGGGAACGGATGAACGGGTGAAATAATTAGGCGCCACTGTGGCGCGGCGACAGGTGATTTTCGAAGCGGATCACGGGGTGGTGCTTAGAACCAAAAAACAGTTTGAAGTATTACTTTTCGCATTTGACAATAATTATCATTAAGAATAGCTTGTCGCACGTCGTAGGAAGCATCTCCTCGCGGAGTGCTTCGCTTCCCTCTTCGAGAACAAGGTGAAATTTCCATGGCGGAACAACTGTCCACAAGTAAGTGCGATTCACCGTTACTCCAAGCGTTCGTCGACAATCGCAGCATTCTGGTGAAAATTGCCGCCCGGATCACCGGGTGTCGCTCACGCGCCGAGGATGTCGTGCAGGACGCTTTCTTCCGGCTCAGTGCAGCCCCGCAGATCACCTCGTCGTTCAAGGCGCAGTTGAGCTACCTGTTCCAGATCGTGCGCAACCTGGCCATCGACCATTACCGCAAGCAGGCGATGGAGCTGAAGTATTCCGGCAGCGAAGAGGAAGGTCTGAATGTGGTCATCCATGGTGCCTCGCCCGAAGCCACGCACATCAATTTCGCGACGCTTGAGCACATTGCCGATGCGCTGAGCGAGCTGCCGCAGCGCACCCGCTATGCGTTCGAGATGTACCGCCTGCATGGCGTACCGCAGAAGGACATCGCCAAGGAGCTGGGCGTGTCGCCGACCCTGGTGAACTTCATGATTCGCGATGCGCTGGTGCATTGCCGCAAGGTGTCGCTGGCGCGGGGTGAGGTGGCCTGAAGGGGCCACCCTGCGCCGCTGCTGCCCTGTAGAAGCCGGCGTTGCCGGCGATCCTCCAGGCCAGATGCCGGGTGTCCGGCAGCACGAGCGCCTTTGCTGGTTCGCCGGCAACGCCGGCGCCTACAGGATCGGGTGCCGGCCTATACCAGCCTGCAGCGCTCGAAGAAGCGCTCGCGCCCCAGGATCATCAGCGCCGCACGCTTGTGCGGGAAGTCGAATTCCTTCTCGCAGTGAAAGCACTGGTCGTGCATGTAGCCGATCATCTTGGCATTGTCGGCCCGAGGCTCGGCCACCACGCGCTGGGTGCGCGGGTCGTCCAGGAACAGGTAGTGCACCAGCGCCGACAGCCAGCTGGCCACCTTGTGCGGCCCGCGGTGCGTCTGCTCCCCTACCAGCATGTGAATGCCGCGGTCGTAGTCGTCGGCCGCATAGAACGGTGCAATCCGGTCCTCCTTGGCCCAGTAGGCTTCGAAGTAGGCAAACGGCTGGTCGTCGAAGCAGCCGATCAGGGTCAGTGTGTGCGGGTCGGCCTCAAGCTTGCTCAGGTAGTCGCGGTGCTGTTCGAGGCTGCCGCCCTCCTGCCAGAAGCTCAGCACCCGCGGGTTGTTCTGCCAACGGTTGAAGCGCTCCAGGTCGTGGTCGATTTCCAGGGTCCGCAACGAGATCCAGGCCCCCAGCCGCGCATCGAAGCGCCGATACACTTCCCCCCGCGGCTTGGGCGCACGGCGCGGATGACGCTTGCCGGCACTGATCTGCATCTGCTGCGGGTACACGCCCGACAGCGATTCGCCCAGCCACGGTTGCGGCAACTGCCAGAACAGCGTGCGCTCGCAGCGGTAGCGCCCCGCCTGTTCGTCGGCCACCAGCAGGCCGCTGGCCAGTGCCGCCTCAGGCACCTGCGCCAGATGCCAGCACAGGCGCTGACACCCCGGATCGCGGGAAAACAGCCAGTAGCACGCGGCCCACAACGCCTGCTGTGGGCGCTCGGGGCAGGTGTATTGCAGGTGCACGTTGAGGTCGTCACCGCGCTCCAGACGCAGGCGCACCAATGGCGTGTCTTCGAGCACCAGGCTCAGGTGGCAGTCGGTTTCATCGGCGCTGAGGCTGCGCCAGCGCGGCAGGGACAACGCGCAGGTTGCGGTATCGGAAGGCATGGTCTTGGGCTCACGAAGTGGAAGAGACAATCTCACTGCTGTTGACGTGAAAACCGTGGGCGAATTTAGGGCGAATGAGCCGCGCTGACACCGATCTGGTAAGGCCCGAAGATGTCCTGCAACTGACCGTTCTCGTGCAGTTGCTGCAACAGACGGGCAAAGGCCTCGCCACTGATCGGTGCCTGGGGACGCAACAGTGCGTAATGGTGATAGGTCTGGTCGGTACGCTCGGAGGCCAGGAACTGGCCTCGGTAATCCTCGTGGCGCGCCAGAAAGTCGTACAGGTACGAACGGGTCACCAAGGCCACGTCGGCGCGGTCGCGCTGCACCATCATCAGGTTGCTGTCGTGGGAATAGGTCAGGGTGGCGCCGAATGTTTGCTGCAGGTACCTGGCGTCGGCATTGAAACCGGCGAAGGCGTAGTGATAGCCGCTGTACAACGCCAGGCGCTTGCCCTGCAGGCTGTCGAAGTAGCCCTGGCCGCGGCCTTCGATATTGTGCGTGACGAAGACTTCGGCATCTTCGAGGCCGAGATCGACCTTGACGAAGTCGATGCCTTTCCAGCCCCAGTCAGGGTTTTCGAAGATCGCCATGTCGATTCGACCCTCGTTGAAGTCGCGAAAGCGTCGCGGTATGGAGGTGGGCACCAGCGTGAAATGGTAGGTGTCCTGAAGCGCGTTCAAGGCCTGGATCAACTGCGCCAGCAGGCCGCTGCCGGTATCGCGTTCGGGATTGACGGTGTACGGGGGAAAGTGCGCTGCGCCGATCCTGATCTGCTCCTGGGCACACGCCGGTGTGGTCAGCCACGCCACCGCGAGCATCGACAGGGAGAGCACGACCTGTGGCAGTGACGCTGAACTCAAGGCAACACACTCTTTACGGGTTCGCGCCTAAACTAGGCGTTTTCCTACGCTTGCACAACTGGCAGAACCATCAGGCAAATGGCCACGGGATACCGCACAGGCCACAGATTGGCTACGCTCAGGCGAGTATCTGTCAAGGAGCCTGCCATGGGCCACTGGTTGGTGATCGACCTGGAAGCTACCACCGACGAGGGTGGCTGGCCGATCGAAGACATGGAAATCATCGAGATCGGCGCCAGCCTGGTCAACCGCGAAGGCCGCGAGGTGGACCACTTCCAGCGCTTCGTCAAACCCCGGCGGCGCCCGCTGCTGACGCCCTTTTGCCGTGAGCTGACGCATATCGCCCAGGCGGACATCGACGCCGCCGCCTCCTTTGCCAAGGTGTGGGACGGGTTCGAGCACTGGCTGCAGCATCAGCAGGCGCACCTGCAGGGCTGGGTCAGCTGGGGCGACTACGATCGCCGCCAGCTGCTGCAGGAATGGCAGGTGCACCAGGTGCACAGCCTGCTGGCCGACACCTGCCACCTCAACCTCAAGCAGCGCTTCGCCAAGGCCCGCCACCTGAAACGCCCGCCCGGGCTCAAGGGCGCGCTGGCCCTGGCCGGGCTGCAGTTTGTCGGGCAGCAGCACCGCGCCCTGGAAGATGCGCGCAATACCGCACGCCTGCTGCCGCTGAGCCTGCCGGCCCAGGGCGCCTGAAAGCGGATGACGCCACCGGGAGGCTTGGGCATACTGGCCAGCCCTTTTTTGCCCCTTTCAGGAGTCGCCCATGTTTAAGGTCAACGAGTACTTTGATGGCACGGTCAAGTCGATCGCCTTCACCGGCGCCGAAGGCCCGGCCACTGTCGGCGTGATGGCCCCGGGCGAGTACGAGTTCGGTACGGCCAAGCGCGAGATCATGCACGTGGTGTCCGGCGCCCTGATCGTCAAGCTGCCGGGCAGCGACAACTGGGAAACCTTTACCGCCGGCAGCCAGTTCAATGTGCCGGCCGACAGCAAGTTCCAGCTGCAGGTGAAGGTCGATACCGCCTACCTGTGCGAATACCGCGACTGATTCAAAGGCTTCGCCGACAAGGCCGGCTCCTGCAGGGGACTGCGGTCGTTGCAGGAGCCGGCCTTGCCGGCGAAGCGGCCATCAGCGTAAAAACGCCACGATGCTGTCCGCCGCCGCCCCCAGGTGGTGCGCATGGCTGAACCCCGAGGCCTTCAGCGGCTTCAAGTCATGATCCCCTGCCACCAGCCAGCACAGCTCGATGGCTGACGACAGTGCATACCCCTCCACCGTCTCGCGATTGCCCAGCGCATCACGCTCGCCCTGCACGATCAGGGTTGGCGTCTTCAGTTCGGCCAGGTGCGCCACCCGCGGCTTCTCGGGCTTGCCTGCGGCATAGAACGGATACCCCAGGCACACCAGCGCATCCACCCCCAGTTCGTCCGCCACCAGGCTGGCCATGCGCCCGCCCATGGACTTGCCGCCGATCACCAGCGGCCCAGCGACCAATGGTCGCACCTGGGCCACCACTTCGCGCCAGCAGTCGAGCAGGCGGGCCTGGGGGTTTGGCGGCCTTCTGCCACCATCGAGCCGGCGCTGGGCCATGTAGGGAAACTCGAAGCGCAGTACCGCCAGCCCTTGCGCGGCAAGCCTCTGCGCCATGTCGGTCATGAACGCGCTGTCCATGGGTGCGCCCGCGCCGTGGGCCAGGATCAGGCACCCCAGGGGCGACGCATCTGCCTGATTTTGCGGGGCATCGTACAACCAGCCGCGTTGTTCGACCCACTGCGCCCATTGATCCCCGTCAATACCGGCCACTTGCCCATTACTCATGCTTGCCTCGCTGTTTAGCCTGCCTATAACCGTGGATGGGAACCCATACATGAACACAACCAGCAGTACCGCCTACAACTACCAGGTGGTCCGCCAATTCGCCATTATGACGGTGGTGTGGGGAATCGTCGGGATGGGGCTCGGCGTTTTTCTCGCCGCGCAGCTCGTCTGGCCTTCACTCAACTTCGACCTCCCGTGGACCAGCTTCGGGCGCCTGCGCCCCTTGCACACCAACGCGGTGATCTTCGCCTTCGGGGGCTGTGCACTGTTCGCCGCCTCCTACTACTCGGTACAGCGTACCTGCCAGACCGTGCTGTTCTCGCCACGCCTTGCCGCCTTTACCTTCTGGGGCTGGCAACTGGTGATCGTGCTCGCGGCCGTCAGCCTGCCGCTGGGTTATACCAGCTCCAAGGAATACGCCGAACTGGAATGGCCGATCGACATCCTGATCACCATCGTCTGGGTGGCCTACGCCGTGGTGTTCTTCGGCACCCTGATGAAGCGCACCACCAAGCACATCTACGTGGGCAACTGGTTCTTCGGTGCGTTCATCATCACCGTGGCGATCCTGCATATCGTCAACAACCTGGAAATCCCGGTCAGCCTGACCAAGTCGTACTCGCTGTACGGCGGCGCCACCGACGCGATGGTGCAATGGTGGTACGGCCACAACGCCGTAGGCTTCTTCCTGACCGCAGGCTTCCTGGGCATGATGTACTACTTCGTGCCCAAGCAGGCCGAGCGCCCGGTGTACTCGTATCGCCTGTCGATCGTGCACTTCTGGGCCCTGATCACCCTGTACATCTGGGCCGGCCCGCACCACCTGCACTACACCGCCCTGCCCGACTGGGCGCAGTCGCTGGGCATGGTGATGTCGCTGATCCTGCTGGCGCCCAGCTGGGGCGGCATGATCAACGGCATGATGACCCTCTCGGGCGCCTGGCATAAGCTGCGCAGCGACCCGATCCTGCGCTTTCTGGTGGTATCGCTGGCGTTCTACGGCATGTCGACCTTCGAAGGCCCGATGATGGCGATCAAGACCGTCAACGCCCTGTCGCACTACACCGACTGGACCATCGGCCACGTACACGCCGGCGCCCTTGGCTGGGTAGCAATGATCTCGATCGGCGCGCTGTACCACATGATCCCGAAAGTGTTCGGCCGCGAGCAGATGTACAGCCTGGGCCTGATCAACGCGCACTTCTGGCTGGCGACCATCGGCACCGTGCTGTACATCGCCTCGATGTGGGTCAACGGCATCGCCCAGGGCCTGATGTGGCGTGCAGTCAACGCCGACGGCACCCTGACCTACTCCTTCGTCGAAACCCTGGTGGCCAGCCACCCTGGCTTCATCGTGCGGTTCGTGGGCGGTGCGATCTTCCTCACCGGCATGTTCCTGATGGCCTGGAACACCTGGCGCACCGTGCGTGCCCCAGCGGGCGAGACCGCCAACGCCACTGCGCAGCTGGCCTGAGGAGAACCTGATGAAACACGAAGTAATCGAGAAGAACGTCTTCCTGCTGGTGCTGTTGATGGTGTTTGCCGTCAGCATCGGCGGCCTGACCCAGATCGTCCCGCTGTTCTTCCAGGACGTCACCAACAAGCCGGTCGAAGGCATGAAGCCCTACACCGCGCTGCAGCTGGAAGGCCGCGACATCTACATCCGTGAAGGCTGCGTACAGTGCCACTCGCAGATGATCCGTCCGTTCCGCGCCGAAACCGAACGCTACGGCCACTACTCGGTAGCCGGTGAAAGCGTGTGGGACCACCCGTTCCTGTGGGGCTCCAAGCGTACCGGGCCTGACCTGGCCCGCGTAGGCGGCCGCTACTCCGACGACTGGCACCGTGCGCACCTGTACAACCCGCGCAACGTGGTACCCGAGTCGAAGATGCCGGCCTACCCGTGGCTGGTGGCCAACCCGGTCGACAGCAGCCATACCGAGACCAAGCTGCGCGTGATGCGCACCCTGGGCGTGCCCTACAGCGACGACGATATCACCGGCGCCGTGGCCTCGCTCAAGGGCAAGTCCGAGATGGACGCGCTGGTCGCCTACCTGCAGGTGCTCGGCACCGCGATCAAGAACAAGAGGTAAGCGCCATGGACTTCACACTGGATATCGGCCAGTTGCGCGGCCTGGGCACCCTGCTGGTAGCCATCGCCTTCATCGGCCTGGCGCTGTGGGTGTTCAGCGGCCGGCGTGACCGCGAGTTCGCCGAAGCGAGCCTGCTGCCGTTCGCCGACGATCGCCTTGTACCTGCCGCCAAAGAATCCGAATCGAGGAGTAACGGGCAATGACCACCTTCTGGAGTACGTACATCTGCGTACTGACCATCGGTAGCCTGATCGGCCTGACCTGGCTGCTGCTCAGCACCCGCAAGGGCCAGAGCAAGGGCACCACCGACCAGACCATGGGCCACAGCTTCGACGGCATCGAGGAGTACGACAACCCGCTGCCCAAGTGGTGGTTCTGGCTGTTCGTCGGCACCCTGGTGTTCTCGGTGGGCTACCTGATCCTGTACCCGGGCCTGGGCAACTGGAAAGGCATCCTGCCCGGCTACGAGAACGGCTGGACCGGCGCCAACGAGTGGCAAAAGGAAATGGACCGCGCCGACGCCAAGTTCGGGCCGATCTTCGCCAAGTTCGCCGCCATGCCGGTGGAAGAAGTGGCCAAGGACCCGCAGGCGCTGAAAATGGGCGGTCGCCTGTTCGCCTCCAACTGCTCGGTGTGCCACGGCTCGGACGCCAAGGGTGCCTACGGCTTCCCCAACCTCACCGACAATGACTGGCGCTGGGGCGGTGACCCGGAAACCATCAAGGCTTCGATCATGGGCGGTCGTCACGGCGTGATGCCGGCCTGGGCCGAAGTGATCGGCGAGCAGGGCGTGGCCGATGTGGCCGGGTTCGTGCTGACCAACCTCGATGGCCGCAGCCTGCCCAAGGACGCCAAGGCCGACGTGGAAAACGGCAAGCAACTGTTCGCCACCAACTGCGTGGCCTGCCACGGACCGGAAGGCAAAGGCACCCCGGCGATGGGCGCACCTGACCTGACCCACCCGCAGGCATTCATCTACGGTTCGAGCTATGCCCAGCTGCAGCAGACTATCCGTTACGGCCGTCAGGGCCAGATGCCGGCGCAGCAGGAGATTCAGGGCAACGACAAGGTCCACCTGCTGGCGGCCTATGTCTACAGCCTGTCGCAACCGGCAGAGAACGTAACTGCCAAGTGAAACGATGATGTAACTGAGCCTTGACTCAAACCGCCGCATCGACAACGGTGCGGCGGTTCCCACCGCTCCTTGCGACCAAGTGTCGCACCCCGCCGCACACCCGCCTTGCACCCCCCCTGATCGAGACTAAGCTTGTTGCCACAGTGGCTTGAAGTCTTGCACCTGAATGCACCTTTTTGGCGCACTTTCTGTTCGCGAGCCACCACCAAAGGCTGATGGATCCCGGCCCAAGTGCGAATTGCCTGCCCTGACCACGCAGGACGATAGTGCCAAGGCAGCTTAATGCGTGCACAACGAAAGCGGAATAATGGTGCACATTATCGCCTTGCGATTGTGTACACTTCCCACCGCCAATCGGCTGGAAACGCCGTAAAATCGGCCTTCGCAAGGTGCGGCGCGATTTCCATCGCGTTGCAATAACCACACGGTTTATACATACTTGCGCCGATTTTTTAACCAACAAAAACACCCAAACCGTGGAACCTTAGAATGAGCACAGCAATCAGTCCGACTGCTTATAACTATAAGGTCGTCCGCCAGTTCGCCATCATGACGGTGGTCTGGGGGATCCTTGGCATGGGCCTCGGTGTCTTCATCGCCTCGCAACTGGTCTGGCCTCAGCTGAACCTGGACCTGCCGTGGACGAGCTTTGGACGCCTGCGCCCCCTGCACACCAACCTGGTGATCTTCGCCTTCGGTGGGTGCGCACTGTTTGCCACTTCCTACTATGTCGTGCAGCGAACCTGCCAGACGCGACTGATTTCCGACAGCCTCGCGGCCTTCACCTTCTGGGGCTGGCAAGCGGTGATCGTCGGCGCGCTGGTCACCCTGCCGCTGGGCTACACCACGACCAAGGAATACGCAGAACTGGAATGGCCTATCGCCATTTTGCTGGCCATCGTGTGGGTTACCTACGGTGCGGTGTTCTTCGGCACCATCGTCAAGCGCAAGACCAAGCACATCTATGTGGGCAACTGGTTCTACGGTGCCTTCATCGTGGTGACCGCGATGCTGCACATCGTCAACCACGCCTCGCTGCCGGTCAGCCTGTTCAAGTCGTACTCGGCCTACTCGGGCGCGACCGACGCGATGATCCAGTGGTGGTACGGCCACAACGCCGTAGGCTTCTTCCTGACCACCGGCTTCCTGGGCATGATGTACTACTTCGTACCCAAGCAGGCCGAACGCCCGATCTACTCGTATCGCCTGTCGATCGTGCACTTCTGGGCGCTGATCACCCTGTACATCTGGGCAGGCCCCCACCACCTGCACTACACCGCCCTGCCCGACTGGGCGCAGTCGCTGGGCATGGCGATGTCGATCATCCTGCTGGCCCCGAGCTGGGGCGGCATGATCAACGGCATGATGACCCTGTCGGGCGCCTGGCATAAGCTGCGCACCGACCCGATCCTGCGTTTTCTGGTGGTATCGCTGGCGTTCTACGGCATGTCGACCTTCGAAGGCCCGATGATGGCGATCAAGACCGTCAACTCGCTGTCGCACTACACCGACTGGACCATCGGCCACGTACACGCCGGCGCTCTGGGCTGGGTAGCGATGATCTCGATCGGCGCGCTGTACCACATGATTCCGAAAATCTATGGCCGCGTGCAGATGCACAGCGTGGGCCTGATCAACGCGCACTTCTGGCTGGCGACCATCGGCACCGTGCTGTACATCGCCTCGATGTGGGTCAACGGCATCACCCAGGGCCTGATGTGGCGCGCCATCAACGACGACGGCACCCTCACCTACTCCTTCGTCGAAGCGCTGCAGGCCAGCCACCCGGGCTTTATCGTGCGTGCACTGGGCGGTGCGTTCTTCGCCTCCGGCATGCTGCTGATGGCCTACAACGTTTGGCGCACCGTCCGCGCCTCGCAGCCGGCCGAAGCTGAAGCCGCCGCTCAGATCGCTGTCGTTGGAGCTCACTGATGAAGCACGAAGTAGTCGAGAAGAATATCGGCCTGCTGGCCTTCTTCATGGTCATCGCCGTGAGCATCGGCGGCCTGACCCAGATCGTCCCGCTGTTCTTCCAGGACGTCACCAACAAGCCGGTCGAGGGCATGAAGCCCCGCGTCGCGCTGGAGCTGGAAGGCCGCGACATCTACATCCGTGAAGGCTGCGTGCAGTGTCACTCGCAGATGATCCGTCCGTTCCGCGCCGAAACCGAGCGCTACGGCCACTACTCGGTAGCCGGTGAAAGCGTATGGGACCACCCGTTCCTGTGGGGTTCCAAGCGTACCGGGCCTGAACTGGCCCGCGTCGGCGGCCGCTACTCCGACGACTGGCACCGCGCGCACCTGTACAACCCGCGCAACGTGGTGCCGGAGTCGAAGATGCCGGCCTACCCGTGGCTGGTGGAGAACACCCTCGACGGCAAGCTGACCGCCAGGAAAATGGAAGTGTTGCGTACCCTCGGCACGCCCTACACCGACGAGGACATCGCCGGTGCCCGCGACGCGGTCAAGGGCAAGACTGAAATGGACGCTCTGGTTGCCTACCTGCAAGGGCTGGGCACCATCATCAAAAGCAAACGGTGACCTTGATGGATATCGGGATGATTCGTGGCCTGGGCACCGTCGTGGTGATGGTGGCCTTCATCGGCCTGGCGTTGTGGGTATTCAGTTCTCGGCGCAAGTCCGAGTTCGACGAAGCGACCATGCTGCCCTTCGCGGATGATCCCGAAGCCAGCAAGCACGCCGAGCAAGCGCAAGCGAGCGCTTCTAGGAGTAACAAAGAATGACTACCTTCTGGAGTCTGTACGTCACCGTTCTGAGTCTGGGTACCATCTTTGCCCTGACCTGGCTGCTGCTGTCCACCCGCAAGGGCCAGCGCAGCGAAACCACCGAAGAAACCGTGGGCCACGCCTACGACGGCATCGAGGAATACGACAACCCGCTGCCCAAGTGGTGGTTCATGCTGTTCGTGGGCACCATCGTGTTCGCCCTGGGCTACCTGGTGCTGTACCCGGGCCTGGGCAACTGGAAAGGCCTGCTGCCGGGCTACCAATACCTGGACAACGAAAACAAGGTGGCCTTTGCCAACGGCGAGTCGGGCTGGACCGGCGTGCATGAGTGGGAAAAGGAAATGGCGCGTTCGGATGCCAAGTTCGGGCCGATCTTCGCCAAATTTGCAGCGATGCCAATTGAAGAAGTGGCCAAGGATCCGCAAGCCCTGAAGATGGGTGGCCGCCTGTTCGCCTCCAACTGCTCGGTATGCCACGGCTCCGACGCCAAGGGCTCCTACGGCTTCCCCAACCTGACCGACGACGACTGGCGCTGGGGCGGCGAGCCCGAGACCATCAAGGCCACCATCATGGGCGGTCGTCACGGCGTGATGCCGGCGTGGGCCGAAGTGATCGGCGAGCAGGGCGTGGCCGATGTGGCCGGGTTCGTGCTGACCAACCTCGATGGCCGCACCCTGCCCAAGGACGCCAAGGCCGACGTGGAAAACGGCAAGAAGCTGTTCGCCGCCAACTGCGTGGCCTGCCACGGACCGGAAGGCAAAGGCACCCCGGCGATGGGCGCGCCCAACCTGACCCATCCGCAGGCGTTCATCTACGGCTCGAGCTACGCCCAGCTGCAGCAGACCATCCGTTACGGCCGCCAGGGCCAGATGCCGGCGCAGCAGGACATTCAGGGCAACGACAAGGTCCACCTGCTGGCGGCCTATGTCTACAGCCTGTCGCACCAGCCAGAGAAAACCGCCGAAGCGCAGTGAACATGCCCCGGCTGTGAAAAGGCCCCGCCAGTGTTGCTGGCGGGGCCTTTTTATTGGCGCAGGCCCCTTCTGCCGGCTAGCCGGCCAAGGGGCCGGATCTGCCACCCACGTGACTCAGGTCAATTGACAAGCTCCACTACACTATCGCCCGCCACTAACCAACGCGACCAAAGGTCGCACTGCACCCTGTACCGCAATGACAGGCGTATCATGCGCCCTAGAGCAGCAACAACTTCTGACTGCGGTCGGCATGTACTGGCCGCGGCACTTTTCCACTGCCGTGGGACTCAATGATGAGCAAACAGATTCCAGTACATGACGTCACCCCACCTGCCAAGAAAGATGCCGGCGGCGTCGACCTCTATGCCGCACGGGAAAAGATCTACACCCGCGCCTTCACCGGCCTGTTCCGCAACCTGCGCATGGCCGGCGGGGCCCTCCTGTTTCTGCTGTACTTCGGTACCGTCTGGCTGAACTGGGGCGGGCACCAGGCCGTGTGGTGGAACCTGCCCGAGCGCAAGTTCTACATCTTCGGCACCACCATCTGGCCCCAGGACTTCATCCTGCTCTCGGGCATCCTGATCGTCGCGGCCTTCGGCCTGTTCTTCATCACCGTGTTCGCCGGGCGCGTGTGGTGCGGCTATACCTGCCCGCAAAGCGTGTGGACCTGGATCTTCATGTGGTGCGAGAAGGTCACCGAAGGCGACCGCAACCAGCGCATCAAGCTCGACAAGGCGCCCATGAGCACCAACAAGCTGCTGCGCAAGCTGGCCAAGCACAGCCTGTGGCTGAGCATCGGCTTCGTCACCGGCATGACCTTCGTCGGCTACTTCAGCCCCATTCGCGAACTGAGCATCGAATTCTTCACCGGCCAGGCCGACGGCTGGGCCTACTTCTGGGTCGGCTTCTTCACCCTGGCCACCTACGGCAACGCCGGCTGGCTGCGTGAGCAGGTGTGCATCTACATGTGCCCGTATGCGCGCTTCCAGAGCGTGATGTTCGACAAGGACACGCTGATCGTGTCGTACGACCCGCGTCGCGGCGAAACCCGCGGCCCGCGCAAGAAGGACATGGACTACAAGGCCAAGGGCCTGGGCGACTGCATCGACTGCACCATGTGCGTGCAGGTGTGCCCGACCGGCATCGACATCCGCGACGGCCTGCAGATCGAGTGCATCGGCTGCGCCGCCTGCATCGATGCCTGCGACACCATCATGGACAAGATGGAGTACCCGCGCGGGCTGATCAGCTACACCACCGAGCACAACCTGTCGGGGCAGAAGACGCACATGCTGCGCCCGCGCCTGATCGGCTACTTCGTGGTGCTGCTGGTGATGATCGGCCTGCTGGCCACCGCCTTCCTCATGCGCCCGCTGGTGGGCTTCGACGTGAGCAAGGACCGCGTGCTGTACCGCGAGAACGCCCAGGGCCGCATCGAGAACGTGTACAGCCTCAAGGTGATGAACAAGGACCAGCGCGACCACGTGTACGTGCTCGATGCCTCCGGCCTGCCGGACCTCAAGCTCGAAGGCGCGCGGGAGATCCGCGTGGCGGCCGGCGATATCGTCAGCCTGCCGGTACAACTGTCGATGGCACCGGAAGATCTGCCTTCGACTGCCAACGAAGTCACCTTCACCCTCAAGGACGCCGACGACAACGGCACCCAGGTCGAAGCCAAGAGCCGTTTCATCGGCCCCAACATTCGCTAAGAGAGTAGAGACATGCCTGCAAACGCCTCCAGCCCCTGGCACCACCACCTCTGGCCGTGGATCATCATCGGCGTGCTGGCCACGTCGGTGACCTTGAGCCTGACCATGGTGACCATCGCGGTGAACAACCCGGACAACCTGGTCAACGACAACTACTACGAGGCTGGCAAGGGCATCAACCGCTCGCTGGACCGCGAGCTGCTGGGGCAGAGCCTGAAGCTCAAGGCCAGCGTGCACCTGGACGAGCTGACCGGCGAAGTGGACCTGCGCCTGAGCGGTGACAGCCAGCCGCAGACCCTGGAGCTGAACCTGATCTCGCCGACCCAGCCGGAGAAGGACCGCAAGATCATGCTGACCCGCAGCGAAAGCGAGCCCGGGCGTTACCTGGGGCAGTTGAGCGACAAGGTCGAGGGCCGGCGTTTCGTCGAGCTGCTGGGTACCGAAAAAGGCCAGGTATGGCGCCTGTTCGAAGAAGAGCAAGTGGCGCACGACACCACGCTGATGCTGGGTGACGAGGCGCTGCAAGGGGCTGAACACCTCGAGAAATGAGTCGACTGCAATCGCGGGTCAAGCCCGCTCCCACAGGTTTTCGGTGCTCAGACACCCTGTGGGAGCGGGCTTGACCCGCGACAAGGTCACCACCCATCTGCGATAGATAACAATGACCAGCCCCACGCCTTGCTACCACTGCGCCCTGCCCGTCCCGGCCGGCAGCCACTTCACCGCCGTGGTACTCGGCGAACCCCGTGCATTCTGCTGCCCCGGCTGCCAGGCCGTGGCCGAAGCCATCGTCGCCGGCAACCTGGAAAGCTACTACCAGCACCGCAGCGAAGCCAGCGCCAACCCCGACGCGCTGCCCGTGCAACTGGTCGACGAACTGGCCCTGTACGATCGCAGCGACGTGCAGAAGCCTTTTGTGCGCCACACCGGCGAACTCGCTGAAACCACCCTGATGATCGAAGGCATCAGTTGCGCCGCCTGCGGCTGGCTGATCGAAAAGCACCTGCGCAACCTGCCGGCGGTGGCAGAGGCGCGACTGAACCTGTCCAACCATCGCCTGCAGGTGCAATGGGCCGACAGCCAGCTGCCGCTCTCGCAACTGTTGGGTGAACTGCGCCATATCGGCTACGCCGCCCACCCCTACCAGGCCGACCGCGCCGCCGAGCAGCTGGCCAGCGAGAACCGCACCGCCCTGCGCCAGCTCGGCGTGGCCGGCCTGCTGTGGTTCCAGGCCATGATGGCAACCATGGCCACCTGGCCCGAGTTCAACATCGACCTGAGCCCGGAGCTGCACACCATCCTGCGCTGGGTGGCACTGTTTCTCACCACGCCCATCGTGTTCTACAGCTGCGCGCCGTTCTTCAAGGGCGCCGCCCGCGACCTGCGCACCCGCCACCTGACCATGGACGTCTCGGTGTCGCTGGCCATCGGCCTGGCCTACTTCGCCGGCATCTGGACCGCCATCACCGGCAGCGGCGAGCTGTATTTCGATGCGGTGGGCATGTTCGCGCTGTTCCTGCTGGCCGGGCGCTACCTGGAACGCCGTGCCCGCGAGCGCACCGCCGCAGCCACCGCGCAACTGGTCAACCTGCTGCCGGCCTCGTGCCTGCGCCTGGATGCCGACGGCAACAGCCAGCGCATCCTGCTGCGCGAGCTGCAGACCGGTGACCGGGTCCTGGTACACCCGGGCGCGGTGCTGCCCGCCGACGGGCGCATCATCGACGGCCAGTCGAGCGTCGACGAATCGCTGCTGACCGGCGAGTACCTGCCGCAACCGCGCCAGCGCGGCGATGCGGTGACGGCCGGCACGCTGAACATCGAGAGCGTACTGACCGTGCAGGTGCAGGCCCTGGGCCAGGACACCCGACTGTCGGCCATCGTGCGCCTGCTCGAACGCGCCCAGTCGGAAAAACCTCGCCTGGCCGAGATCGCCGACCGTGCCTCGCAGTGGTTCCTGCTGTTCTCGCTGGTGGCCGCCGCGGCCATCGGCCTGCTGTGGTGGGAACTGGACCCCTCGCGGGCGTTCTGGATCGTGCTGGCCATGCTGGTCGCCACCTGCCCCTGCGCACTCTCGCTGGCCACCCCCACCGCGCTCACCGCGGCCACCGGCACGCTGCACAAGCTCGGCCTGCTGCTCACCCGCGGCCATGTGCTGGAGGGCCTGAACCAGATCGACACGGTGATTTTCGACAAGACCGGCACCCTCACCGAGGGGCGCCTGACATTGCGCGCCATCCGCCCGCTGGGGACGCTGGACGCCGACCAGTGCCTGACCCTCGCCGCCGCCCTCGAAAGCCGCTCCGAGCACCCGATCGCCCGCGCCTTCGGGCGCACCATCACGGTCGCCGACGACGTGCAGAGCACGCCGGGGCTGGGTCTTGAGGGGCAGGTGGAGAACCGCCGCCTGCGCATCGGCCAGGCCGACTTCGTGTGCGCCCTGAGCCACAGCGCAGTGCCGGCGATGCCCGACGAACCCGGGCAGTGGCTGCTGCTGGGCGACAGCCACGGGCCGCTGGCCTGGTTCGTGCTCGACGACCGCCTGCGCCACGACGCCGCCGACCTGCTGGCAGCCTGCCGTGCCCGCGGCTGGCAGACCCTGCTGCTGTCGGGCGACAGCTCGCCGATGGTGGCCAGCGTCGCCGCCGAGCTGCGCATCGACCAGGCCGTCGGCGGCCTGCGCCCGGACGACAAGCTGCAACGGCTCAAGGCCCTGCAGGCCAAGGGACACAAGGTGCTGATGCTGGGTGACGGGGTCAACGACGTGCCGGTGCTGGCCGCGGCCGACATCAGCATTGCCATGGGCTCGGCCACCGACCTGGCCAAGACCAGCGCCGATGCGGTGCTGTTGTCCAACCGCCTGGAGGCGCTGGTGCAGGCTTTCGGCCTGGCGCGCCGCACGCGCCGGATAATCATCGAGAACCTGCTGTGGGCTGGCCTGTACAATGGCCTCATGCTGCCGTTCGCCGCACTGGGCTGGATCACTCCGATCTGGGCGGCGGTCGGCATGTCGGTCAGTTCGCTGATCGTGGTGCTCAACGCCCTGCGCCTTACGCGCATCCGCGAGCTGCCTGCCACCGCCCCTATCGTCGACGCCGCACACCCCGCGACGGCCTGACCCGGAGACCCCATGCCCGCGCTCTACGTCATGATTCCCGCCGCGCTGCTGATCGTCGCGATCGCCGTGTACATCTTCTTCTGGGCCGTGGACAGCGGCCAGTACGACGACCTCGAAGGCCCGGCCCACAGCATCCTGTTCGACGACCAGGACCCCAAGCACCAGGCCGCCCTGGACCAGGCCGAGCCGCGCAAGCCCGACGACAGCGGCGCCCCGCCCCGTGCTTGACCTGTTGCCGCTGCTGAGTTCGGCGCTGATCCTCGGCCTGCTGGGGGGCGGCCACTGCCTGGGCATGTGCGGCGGCCTGATGGGCGCACTCACCCTGGCCATCCCCAAGGCGCAGCGCAGCCGGCGCTTTCAGCTGCTGCTGGCGTACAACCTGGGGCGCATCCTCAGCTATGCCGCTGCCGGCCTGCTGCTGGGCCTGGCCGGCTGGGCGGTGGCCGGCGGCCCGCTGGCCACCGGCATGCGCGTGCTCGCGGCGCTGCTGCTGATCAGCATGGGCCTGTACCTGGCCGGCTGGTGGAGCGGCCTGACCCGCATCGAAAGCCTGGGGCGCGGCCTGTGGCGGCACATACAGCCGGTGGCCAATCGCCTGCTGCCGGTGTCGAGCCTGCCGCGCGCGCTGCTGCTGGGCGCGCTGTGGGGCTGGTTGCCGTGCGGGCTGGTCTACAGCACCCTGCTGTGGGCCGCCAGCCAGGGCAACGCCACCCACAGCGCCCTGCTGATGCTGGCCTTCGGCCTGGGCACCTGGCCGGTGTTGCTGGCCACGGGGCTGGCTGCCGAGCGCACCAGCGCCCTGCTGCGCAAGCGCGGGGTACGCGTGACGGGGGGCCTGCTGGTGATCCTGTTCGGCCTGTGGACCCTGCCGGGGCCGCACCAGCACTGGCTCATGGGGCACTGAACACCCGTTGATACAAATCAACACGCCCTGACACAACGCTCCCTAGACTCCGGACACTGCCGCCATTCCAGGGACTGCCACCATGCTCGACGCCCTCCACTGGGACCCCGACCTTATTCGCCGTTACGATCTGGCGGGCCCGCGCTACACCTCCTACCCGACCGCCGTGCAACTGCACAGCCAGGTCGGCTCGTTCGACCTGTTGCACGCCCTGCGTGACAGCCGCCGCGCCGCGCGCCCGCTGTCGCTGTACGTGCACGTGCCGTTCTGCGCCAACATCTGCTACTACTGCGCCTGCAACAAGGTGATCACCAAGGACCGCGGCCGCGCCCAGCCCTACCTGCAGCGCCTGGAGCAGGAAATCCAGCTGATCGCCTGCCACCTGGACCCGCGCCAGACCGTGGAGCAGTTGCACCTGGGCGGCGGTACACCGACGTTCCTCAGCCACGCCGAACTGCGCCAGCTGATGACGCACCTGCGTCAGCACTTCAACCTGCTGGATGATGATTCGGGCGACTACGGCATCGAGATCGACCCGCGCGAGGCCGACTGGTCGACCATGGGGCTGCTGCGCGAACTGGGCTTCAACCGTGTCAGCCTGGGCGTGCAAGACCTCGACCCGGTGGTGCAACGGGCCATCAACCGCCCGCAAAGCCTGGAGCAGACCCGCGCGATCATCGAGGCCGCGCGCACCCTGCAGTTTCGCTCGATCAACCTCGACCTGATCTACGGCCTGCCCAAGCAGAGTACCGAAGGCTTTGCACGCACCGTCGAGGAAGTGATCAAGCTGCAGCCCGACCGCCTCTCGGTGTTCAACTATGCGCACCTGCCCGAGCGTTTCATGCCCCAGCGGCGCATCGACAGCAGCGACCTGCCGGCGCCTGCGCTGAAACTGGAAATGCTGCACAACACCATCGAGCAGCTGACCGAGGCAGGCTATCGCTACATCGGTATGGACCATTTCGCCCTGCCCGACGACGAACTGGCCATTGCCCAGGAAGAGTCGACCCTGCAGCGCAACTTCCAGGGCTACACCACCCACGGCCACTGCGACCTGATCGGCCTTGGCGTGTCGGCCATCAGCCAGATCGGCGACCTGTACTGCCAGAACAGCAGTGATCTGAACGAATACCAGAACACCCTCGGCGCCTCGCAGTTGCCCACCAGTCGCGGCCTGATCTGCAACGAGGACGACCGCATCCGCCGCGCGGTGATCCAGCAGCTGATCTGCCATTTCGAACTGGAGTTCGAGACCATCGAGCGCGCCTTCACCCTCGATTTTCGCGGTTACTTCAACGCGCAGTGGCCTGCCCTGCTGGGCATGGCCAAGGACGGCCTGATCAGCCTGGATGCCAACGGGATCAAGGTGTTGCCGGCGGGGCGCCTGCTGGTACGCTCGGTATGCATGGTGTTCGATGCCTACCTGGACCTGCACAACCGCCAGCGGTTTTCGCGGGTGATTTGAATCAGCCCATCAACTCGAACACCTTCGCGACCTGATCAAGGCTCAGGTTCTCCTGCTTCATGGCCTTGTTCAGGTTGGCGGTGGCGGTGGTGATTGCCCCCGTCAGCGTGGCGATCTCACCCTGCAGCGATGAGACCTTTTGCCGCATCTGCTCGGGGGTCAGGGAGTTGTCTCGCATGACGGCCTGCATCTGCTGCATCTTTTCAGCCAGTTGCTGCTGCAGCTTGCGGATGGTCTTGAGGGTCTGCTGGATGGTCTGGGGCAGACCGCTTTCCTCGATGTCCTTGTTGCCACCGCTGCTTTTGGACGCCTGCAGGCCCGCCAGGGACAGGTTGACCCTGACCCCCTCCTTGGCAGGAGCCTCGGCCGGTTGGGCGCTCTGGGCACCGTCGACATTGGTCTTGGCGACAGGGGGTTTGAGTTGGGTTGCAGCGCTATTCAGAGGATTTGAATCGATAGAGAGCATGGACAGTCTTTCCTGTTAAGGACACTATTCCAGGTCATCGGCCAAACATCGCCGATCTTGAGCCCAGCACGCACCAAAAGCGCGCACGCTGGCCTGAACCCGGCCGTCTGAGTTACCCTTACGGCTTATGTGTGCTTTCCCCAGAAGGATCGAATGAAAATGTCCGAGCCAGTTAAACTGCGCCCTCACAACCAGGCCCATTGCAAGGATTGCAGCCTGGCGCCCTTGTGCCTGCCTCTTTCGCTGAATCTGGAAGACATGGACGCACTGGACGAAATCGTCAAGCGCGGGCGTCCGTTGAAAAAAGGCGAGTTTCTGTTCCGCCAGGGCGACAACTTCGGCTCGGTTTACGCCGTGCGCTCCGGCGCCCTGAAGACCTTCAGCCTGAGCGACGCG
Source organism: Pseudomonas sp. 1176_21 (assembly GCF_052850635.1). Taxonomy (NCBI): domain Bacteria; kingdom Pseudomonadati; phylum Pseudomonadota; class Gammaproteobacteria; order Pseudomonadales; family Pseudomonadaceae; genus Pseudomonas; species Pseudomonas sp. 1176_21. The sequence continues at coordinate 164,168 of NZ_VXCV01000008.1, read as the reverse complement.
GGCGAGGAGCAGATCACCGGCTTCCACCTGCCCAGCGAGCTGGTCGGGCTGTCGGGCATGGACACCGAGGCCTACCCGGTATCGGCGCAGGCCCAGGAAACCACTTCGGTGTGCGAGATCCCCTTCGAGCGCCTGGACGAGCTGTCGGTGCAACTGCCGCAGCTGCGTCGCCAACTGATGCGGGTGATGAGCCGCGAGATTCGCGACGACCAGCAGATGATGCTGCTGCTGTCCAAGAAGACTGCGGACGAGCGCATCGCCACCTTCCTGGTCAACCTGTCGGCGCGCTTTCGCGCACGCGGCTACTCGGCCAACCAGTTCCGCCTGAGCATGTCGCGCAACGAGATCGGCAACTACCTGGGCCTGGCGGTGGAAACCGTGTCACGGGTGTTCACGCGCTTCCAGCAGAACGGCCTGATCGAAGCCGAAGGCAAGGAAGTACGCATCATCGACCCGATTCAGCTGTGCGCCCTGGCCGGCGGCTCGCTGGACAGCTGACACCTGGCGCAGCAGGTATACTGGCTGGCGTTTGCCCTTCAGGATACCTGCCCCATGCCGACCGATGCGTTCGACCTCAAATCCCTGATCCGCCCGGTAACGGACTTTCCCAAGCCGGGGGTGATCTTTCGCGACATTACCCCGCTGTTCCAGTCCCCTCGGGGCCTGCGCCACGTTGCCGACCAATTCATCGAACGCTATGTCGAGGCTGACTTCAGCCATGTCGGGGCGCTGGATGCGCGCGGCTTCCTGATCGGCTCGATCATTGCCCACCAGCTCAACAAGCCGCTGATCCTGTTTCGCAAGCAGGGCAAGCTGCCGGCCGATGTGCTGGCCGAGGGTTACCAGACCGAATATGGCGAGGCGTTTCTGGAAGTGCATGCCGACAGCCTGTGCGAGGGCGATGCGGTGCTGATCATGGATGACCTGATCGCCACCGGCGGCACCCTGCTGGCAGCGGCCAGCCTGATACGGCGCATGGGGGCGGCCGTGTTCGAGGCGGCGGCGATCATCGACCTGCCGGAGCTGGGCGGCTCGCAGAAGCTGCAGGCGGCAGGGGTGCAGACGTTCTGCCTGACCGAGTTTTCGCTTAGCGAATATTGATGGGGCCGCTGCGCAGCCAATCGCGGGTCAAGCCCGCTCCCACAAGGTGTTACGCAACCCCTGTAGGAGCGGGCTTGACCCGCGATTGGCCGGCACGGTCACAGCGTGATCGGCTTGCGCCCCGCGAACGAATGCGCCAGCGTTCCGCCATCTACCAGTTCCAGCTCCCCGCCCAGCGGCACACCATGGGCGATGCGTGAAGCCACCAGCCCCTTGTCCGCCAGCAGCTGCGCGATGTAATGCGCCGTGGCCTCCCCTTCCACCGTGGGGTTGGTGGCCAGGATCACCTCGGTGAAGCTGCCCTGCTCCGCAATACGCGCCAGCAACTGCGGAATCCCGATGGCCTCCGGCCCCAGGCCGTCCAGTGGCGACAGATGCCCCTTGAGCACGAAGTAGCGGCCGCGATAACCGGTCTGCTCCACCGCGTACACGTCCATCGGCCCCTCCACCACGCACAGCAGGGTGTCGTCACGCCGTGGGTCGGCGCACTGCGGGCACAGCTCCTGCTCGGTCAGGGTGCGGCACTGACGGCAATGCCCCACCCCCTCCATGGCCTGGCTCAACGCCTGGGCCAGGCGCACGCCGCCGCTGCGGTCACGCTCCAGCAGTTGCAGGGCCATGCGCTGGGCGGTTTTCTGACCCACACCCGGCAGCGTGCGCAAGGCGTCGATCAGTTGGCGAATCAAGGGGCTGAAGCTCATGGTAAAAGGCCTGGCAGATCATCGGTTGAACGGAAAAACGACGATGGGAGCGACAACCGACTGGCTGTGCTCCCACCGAGGGTCACGCAGGCAATGCCTCAGAACGGCATCTTGAAGCCCGGCGGCAGTTGCATGCCGGCGGTCATGCCGCCCATCTTTTCCTGGCTGTTGGCCTCGACCTTGCGCACCGCATCGTTCACGGCCGCAGCGATCAGGTCTTCCAGCACTTCCTTGTCTTCCTGCATCAGGCTGTCGTCCAGGCTGATGCGCTTGACGTCATGGCGACCGGTCATCACCACGCTGACCAGGCCGGCGCCCGATTGGCCGGTCACTTCGGCGTTGGCCAGCTCTTCCTGCATCTTGGCCATTTTTTCCTGCATCTGCTGTGCCTGCTTCATCAGGCCGGCCATGCCACCTTTCATCATGGGAATCACCTCGGTATCAAGTTACTTGGCACACCGCGGCAGACCGCGGTGCTGGGGTAAACGGGTTATTCGCCCTGGGCCACCAGGGCGTCGACAGGTTCAATAGTATCGTGACGCACGGTGGCGCCGAACTGCTGGATCATCTGCTGGATGAACGGATCGTTCTCGATCGACGCCTCGGCCTCGCGCTGACGGTCGGCACGCTTGCGCGACGCGGCCTGGGCCGGGGTTTCCTGCTCGGGGCGGATCAGCTCGATGCTCAGGTTAAGGGTACGCCCAAGGTGCTGGTTGAGCGCATCGTTCAGGCGCCGCTGCTGGGTGGCGTTGAACAGGGCGCTGTGCGCCGGGTCCAGGTGCAGCAGCCAGTTGTCGCCGTCCATCGCGATCAGCGTGCAGTTGGCGGCGATGCTGGCGGTCATGCCCGAAATCGGCAGCAGCGGGAACATCTCCAGCCATTGCAACGCCAGGCCGGTGGCCGGTTGCGCGGCAGGCTCTGGCTCGGGCTCCGGTGCAGGCTCCGGCGCGGTCTCGCTGGCCAGCTCGTCCAGGTAGCTATAGCCCACCGGGTCGATTTCGGCGTCGTAGTAATCTTCGTCCAGCGGTGGCTCGTCGTCGCGCTCCATGCCCGCCGGGCTATAGCTGGCGTGGTCGGCGATCGGTGGCTCATCGTGATGCGCGATGGCCGGCGCGGGCGCGGCTGGCACGGGCGCAGCAATCGCCTCGGGTTCAGGTTCGGGCTGCGGCTCGGGTTCCGGCTCGGGTTCAGGCGCCGCAGCGAGCTCGGGCGCAGGCGCGGCCGGCTCGTTCCAGGGCAGGTCGACCTCGGGCGCTGGCGGCTCGGCAACCTGCGCTTGCAGCACTGGCGCAGCCTGCACCGGCGGCTCGGGTTCGGGCTGCGGGCGGGCAACAGGTTCGGCAACTGGCGTGGGCACGACCGGTGCAGCCACCACCGGCGCGGCGACCGCTGCCACCGCGGGTGGGGAGTCAGCTGTGGCCTGGCTGATCCCCGTCGACTTTAGCGTCGGTGTCGGCGCATCGACGGTGTCGGCCGGGCGGAACGCCAACATGCGCAACAGCACCATCTCGAAGCCGCCACGCGGGTCGGGGGCCAGCGGCAGATCGCGCCGGCCGATCAGGCCCATCTGGTAATAGAACTGCACATCTTCGGCCGGCAGAGCGCCGGCCAGCGCCAGCACGCGGTCACGATCACCCTGGCCGTTGTCCACCGCCTCGGGCAGCGCCTGGGCCACCGCCACGCGGTGCAGCACATTGAGCATTTCAGACAGCACACCGTTCCAGTCCGGCCCCTGCTCGGCCAGGTGCCGCACGGCTTCGAGCAGGGCTCGTGCGTCCCCTTCGAGCAGGGCCTGGAGCACGCCATAGACCTGGCCGTGATCGAGGGTGCCGAGCATGGCGCGCACATCCGCCGCCAGCACCTTGCCTTCGCCAAAGGCGATGGCCTGGTCGGTGAGGCTCATGGCATCGCGCATCGAACCGTCGGCGGCGCGGCCCAGCAACCACAGGGCGTCGTCTTCGAACGGCACGTTCTCGACCCCGAGCACATGGCTCAGGTGCTCGACCACCCGCTCGGGGGTCATGTTCTTGAGCGAGAACTGCAGGCAGCGCGACAGGATGGTGGCGGGCAGCTTCTGCGGGTCGGTGGTGGCAAGAATGAACTTGACGTAGGGCGGCGGCTCTTCAAGCGTCTTGAGCAAGGCGTTGAACGAGTGGCTGGAGAGCATGTGCACTTCGTCGATCAGGTAGACCTTGAAGCGCCCGCGGCTTGGCGCGTACTGCACGTTGTCGAGCAGCTCGCGGGTATCCTCGACCTTGGTGCGGCTGGCGGCGTCGATCTCGATCAGGTCGACGAAGCGCCCCTCGTCGATCTCGCGGCACACCGAACAGGTGCCGCACGGTGTCGAGGTAATGCCGGTTTCACAGTTGACGCATTTGGCGATGATGCGCGCGATGGTGGTCTTGCCCACCCCGCGGGTACCGGTGAACAGGTAGGCGTGGTGCAGCCGCTGGTTGTCCAGCGCATTGATCAGGGCCTTGAGCACATGGGTCTGGCCGACCATTTCGCGGAACGAGCGCGGACGCCATTTACGTGCAAGAACCTGATAACTCATCGAAAACCGTCGGATAGATAGACCAAAGACCGCTAATCCTAGCGGAGCAGGGGCAAAAATGCATCCGCCGTGCATGGGCATGCCGGCCAGTCACCGTTGATCGGACAACGGCCCGGGCTGGCCGGTTGCCTGTCCTCTGACTGAACACGCGCCAGGCAAAGCTTGGTAACCTATGTGCCAATCGTGAAACAAACTGATATATGTCAGCACGACTTATCAGTCATTTCCTACAAGCTAAGCTAAGCTTTATGCCGTTCGTGCCGACCTTGTTCAAGAACGGCATCCATCGTGCAGATGCGCTGCACAGGCAGCGACAAAACAGTCAAACTTATGGCGGTATTTTTTTAACTCGGCGAAAATGCGAAAAACCAGCCCAGAAATAAACAAAATATTGACACTATCAGTTTGATATCACACATTAGCATCCTAGCAGTGTGACAGACCTTATCTGCCCCAGCAGTTGATCAGATAGCCGTAGGCCGGGATTACACATATGAGTCATGCAGACGACATTGGAAATCTGTTCACCAGGTTTGGGGCAAGTGCGGACAGCTATAAAGAAATCGACACCGAGTTCGAATACCTCGAACCCGCGCTGACGGTGGCTGAACCGATCACACCTGCTGCCGCGCCCGAGCCGGTTGCCCCGGTGGCCGCGACCCTGGCGGCCCTGAAGCTGCCGCCGACCCTGGCATCGGTACCTGCGCCGGTACAGGCACCTGCTCCTGCGCCGGTAGTCGTTGCAGTGCCCCCGCCCGTGAAGCGTATACCGCCCGCCCCCGAACCGGCTGCACAGCCCGCCGGCGCCCCCCTGTCGCTGCGTGAACAACTCGAAGCGGCGGCTCGCCTGCGCCATGCCACGGCCCAGGGGCTGAATCAGGGTGCACTGGAGCATGCCATGCACAAACCGGCACCGACACGCCCCCAGGCCAGCATCATCGCTGTGGTTTCGGCCAAGGGTGGTGTGGGCAAGACCACCTTTGCCGCCGCGCTGGCCAAGCTGCTGGAGCGCCCGCACGGTCGCGTGGTGGCACTGGACCTGGACCCGCAGAACAGCCTCGCCAGCCAACTGATGCTGCCGCGTACCGCCCCCGGTCTGAGCCAGGCCACCGACAGCGACGAACCCTGGAGCATCCACTGCCACCCAGTGCCCGACTCGACCGCCGAATGCCTGCCATTCGGGCACGCCGACGCCACCCAGTTGCGCAGCCTGGAGCAGCGCCTGGCCAACCAGCCTGGCTGGCTGCTGCAGCAATTGGCAACGCTGGCACTGACACCCGCTGACGTACTGATCATCGACCTGCCCACCGGCGCCACCCCATGGCTTGCGCCAGTGCTGGAGATGGCCGACCAGGTGGTGGCCCTGACCCTGCCGACTCCCTCCGCCTACCGCGTACTGGATGAACTGCAGGCCTGGCTTGCGCCCCTGCACCAGCGCAGCCCCGCGCCGCGCTGCGGCTACCTGATCAACAAGGTCGACCCCACCCGCGCGCTGGACCTGGACATGTGCCAGGTACTGCGCCAGCGCATCGGTCGCGAGCTGCTGGGCATGGTCCGTCTCGACCACAGCCTGGACGAAGCCCAGGCCTTCGAATTCGATCCGTTCGTCAAGGTGCCCGACAGCCCTGCCTGCCAGGACCTGCGCGACGTGGCGCATGCCCTTGGCGCCCACCTCGCCCATCACCACCAACAGTCCGGTACCCCATGACCGCCCCCTTAGACCAGGCGTCTGCAGTGCAGGCGCCCAACACGGTTGCGCGCTTGAATGTCTGGCTCGAACGCTTCGGGCAATGGCCCGCCCCGGTGCTGCGCGCGCTGAAGATCGGTGCCGGCCTGATCGGCGCCCTGCTGCTGGTGGCCGTGGTCACCGCCCCCCTGGAGCTGGAGCGCCAGTTCGCCTTCGCCGCCCTGTGCTTCGCCGGCCTGCTGATACTGCGCAAGCTGCCCGGGCGCCTGCCAGTGCTGGCCATGGTGGTGTTGTCGCTGGTGGCCACCCTGCGTTATGTGTACTGGCGCGTCACCGACACGCTGGGCTTCGACAGCTGGCTGGACATCGTGTTCGGCTACGGCCTGGTGGCAGCAGAGTTCTATGCCCTGGTGGTGCTGGCGTTCGGCTACATGCAGACCGCCTGGCCCTTGCAGCGCAAGCCCAAGATTCTTACCCAGGACCCCAAGGACTGGCCCACGGTGGATGTGTTCATCCCCACCTACAACGAAGCGCTGAGCATCGTGAAGCTGACGATCTTCGCCGCCCAGGCCATCGACTGGCCGCGCGACAAGCTGCGCGTGCACGTGCTGGATGATGGCCGCCGCGACGATTTTCGCGAGTTCTGCCGGCAGATCGGGGTCAACTACATCGTGCGCGCCGACAACGTCCACGCCAAGGCCGGCAACCTCAACGAGGCCCTGAAGGTCACCGACGGCGAGTACATCGCCATTTTCGACGCCGACCACGTGCCCACGCGCTCCTTCCTGCAGGTGGCGATGGGCTGGTTCCTCAAGGACCCGAAACTGGCCCTGCTGCAGACCCCGCACTTCTTCTTTTCGCCCGACCCGTTCGAGAAGAACCTCGACACGTTCCGCTCGGTGCCCAACGAGGGCGAGCTGTTCTACGGCCTGGTGCAGGACGGCAACGACCTGTGGAACGCCACCTTTTTCTGCGGCTCGTGTGCAGTGATCCGCCGCAGCCACCTGCTGGAAGTGGGCGGCGTGGCCATCGAGACGGTGACCGAAGATGCGCACACCGCGCTCAAGCTCAACCGCAAGGGCTACAACACCGCGTACCTGGCGATCCCCCAGGCTGCGGGCCTGGCCACCGAGAGCCTGTCGCGGCACATCAGCCAGCGCATCCGCTGGGCACGCGGCATGGCGCAGATCTTCCGTACCGACAACCCGTTCATCGGCAAGGGCCTGAGCTTCGGCCAACGCGTGTGCTACGTGAACGCCATGCTGCACTTCTTCTACGGCCTGCCGCGCCTGGTCTTCCTGACCGCGCCGCTGGCGTACCTGATCTTCGGCGCGCAGATCTTCCACGCCTCGGCGCTGATGATCACCGCCTACGTGCTGCCGCACATCTTCCACGCCAGCCTGACCAACTCGCGTATCCAGGGGCGCTTTCGCCATTCGTTCTGGAACGAGGTCTACGAGTCGGTGCTGGCCTGGTACATCATGCGCCCGGTACTGGTGGCGCTGATCAACCCCAAGCTCGGCGGCTTCAACGTGACCGACAAGGGCGGCATCATCGACAAGGAATACTTCGACTGGGAGCTGGCGCGCCCCTACATCATCCTGCTGACCCTGAACCTGATCGGCATGGTGTTCGGTGTGGTGCAACTGATCTGGGGCGACCCGGCCGCAGCCATCACCATCATCATCAACCTGGCCTGGACGATCTACAACGTGATCATCACCAGCGCTGCCGTTGCGGTTGCCAGTGAAACCCGCCAGGTGCGTTCCGAGCCGCGCGTGCGCGCCGAGCTGCCGATTCAGGTGCAGACCGCCGACGGCACCACCATCGACTGCACCACCGTGGACTTCTCGCAAAAGGGCGTGGGCTTCAAGCTTCCCGAGGGCCAGAGCCTGCACAAGGGCCAGGACATCCAGGTGATCCTGATGCGCAAGCAGCAGGCCTGCGTACTGCCGGCCACCGTGGTGTTCAGCCGTGGCGCCATGGTCGGGGTGCAGTTCAAGCCGCTGACCTTGCGCCAGCAGAGCGACTTCGTGCGCCTGACCTTCTCGCGGGCCGACACCTGGGCCGCAACCTGGGGTGGCAGCAAGCCCGACACCCCGTTGAGCGCCCTGCACGATGTGAGCCGCATCGGCGTGCGCGGCATCATGGACCTGGCCCAGGCGACCCTCAGCGCCTTGCGCCATCGTCGCTACAAGCGCAAGCAAGCCCCCACCCACCTCGAACCTTCGTTGGACTCGCAATGACCGTCATGCTTCATACCGACCAACAAGTGAACCTGTCGCGCCGTTCTCGCCGTCTGCTCGCCGGCTCGCTGCTGTGCCTGGGCAGCCTGCTGCAACCTGCCCAGGCCGATGAGGTCGCGGCCAGCGCAGCGGCGCCCGCCACGGAGCCCGCCGCCAGCGAAACGGCGCCGGCGGCACCGGATGCGGCCGGCGAAAAGTACCAGCTCAGCCTCAAGCAGCTGGGCAAGAACTACACCATGAGCCTGCGTGGCGTGGAGTCGACCGACACGGTCAACTTCGACGTGCGGGCCGACGAGGTGGTGACCGGCGCGCAACTGACCCTGCAATACACCTATTCGCCAGCGCTGCTCAGCGACCTCTCGCAGATCAACATCATGGTCAACGACGAAGTGGCCGCCAGCCTGCCGTTGCCCAAGGAAAACGCCGGCGTCCTGCAAAAGCAGGTGATCGACATTCCGCCGTACCTGATCACCGAGTTCAACCGGCTCGGCGTGCAGTTGATCGGCCACTACACCATGCAGTGCGAAGACCCGCTGCATTCGAGCCTGTGGGCCAAGATCAGCAACGAAAGCCAGTTGAGCCTGCAGGTCAAGCCGGTGGTGCTGCCCAACGACCTGGCCCTGCTGCCGCTGCCGCTGTTCGATCGTCGCGACCCACGCGCCCTGAGCCTGCCGTTCGTGTTTGCCGTGGCCCCCGACAACACCACCCTCGAAGCGGCGGGCGCGGTGTCGTCGTGGATCGGTGCACTGGCCAGCTACCGTGGCGCAAACTTCCCTACCAACCTGCACAGCCTGCCCGCCAGCGGCAACGCGGTGGTGCTGGTCAACACCGCCGAGGCCAACCAGGTCGAGGGCCTGACGCTGCCCGACCTCAAGGGCCCGACCCTGTCGCTGGTGAGCAACCCCAACGACCCGCACGGCAAGCTGCTGGTCATCGCCGGACGCGACAGCGCCGAACTCAAGCGCGCCGCCACCGCCCTGGTGATCGGCTACCGCAGTTTCTCCGGCCCCAGCGTGCAGATCGACACCGTCAATGCGCTGCAGCCACGCCAGCCGTATGACGCGCCCAACTGGCTGCCGACCGATCGCCCGGTGCGCCTTGGCGAGCTGATCGACCCGCGCCAGCTCAATGTGTCGGGCTACAACCCCGGCATGATCACCGTGCCGGTGCGCCTGCCACCCGACCTGTTCAACTGGCGCGAACAGGGCGCCCGGCTGGACCTCAAGTACCGCTACACCCCACAGCAGACCTCGTCCAACTCTTCGCTGCTGGTGAGCTTCAACGACACTTTCATCAAGTCGATGAACCTGCCCTCGATCGAGCGCCTGGGCGGCGGCGACAGCCTGCTGGCAGCCCTGAAGAAAGACGACAGCATCGCCCGCGAGGCGAGCATGCTGCTGCCGCTGGACTCGGTCGCCCTGCAGTCGCGCCTGCAGTTCCGCTTCATGTACGACTACATCAAGCAGGGTGAATGCCGCGACATCATCATCGACAACATGCGCGGCGCCATCGACCCGGACTCCACCCTGGACCTGAGCGGCTACGACCACTTCATCGCCATGCCCAACCTGGGCGTGTTCAAGGACAGCGGCTTCCCGTTCACGCGCCTGGCCGACCTGTCCGACTCGGCGGTGATCCTGCCGGACAACGCCGGCAGCGCCGACTGGAGCGCCTACCTCACCGTGCTCGGACGCTTTGGCGACTCCACCGGCTACCCGGCCACCGCCGTCACCGTGGCCCAGGCCGGCCAGGTCGATGCCCTGGCCGACAAGGACCTGCTGGTGCTGGCTTCCGGCGACAACCAGCCACTGCTCAAGACCTGGGCCGACTACCTGCCCAGCAGGACCCAGGACGCCAGGCATTACGTGGAGTTCTCCGACCTGCCGATGCGCCTGCGCGAATGGATCAGCCCCGATCCCAAGGCCAACCTGCGCGCCGCGCGCGGTGCGCTCACCTTCACCGGCGAGAACCGCAGCTCGTACGTCACCGGGTTCGAGTCGCCGCTCAAGAGCGGGCGCAGCGTGGTGGTGCTGTCCAGCCCGCAGCCGCAGAACCTGGTGGAGGTCACCGACGCCCTGATCGGCGGCGAACAGTACACCCAGGCACTGCAAGGCAGCCTTGTGGTGATCAACGGCAGGAATGTCGAATCGCTGGTGGCCGAGCAGGCCTACTACGTGGGGCACCTGGGGCCGTTCCGTTACATCCAGTGGCTGCTGTCCCAGCATGTACCGGCGCTGCTGCTGTTGACCCTGCTGGGGGTTGCCCTGGTCAGCCTGGTGGCGTTCTTCTCGCTGCGCGCCCAGGCCAAACGTCGCCTCAACATCGAGTAATCGCATGCCTCTGCCAACCGGACACACCGCACCGTTGCCCGCCAGGCGTTCGCGCTCGCTGCTGCGCCGCCTGCTGGGCGCCAGCGCCCTTACCCTGCTGCTGCCCGGCGTGAGCCAGGCCAACAGCTGCCAGGCCGACCCCTGGCCGTTGTGGCAGGTGTTTCGCCAGCACTTCGTGCAGCCCGACGGGCGCGTGCTCGATGCCAGCACGCCGCAGCAGCACAGCTCGTCCGAAGGCCAGTCCTACGCGATGTTCTTTGCCCTGGTGGCCAACGACCAGGCCAGCTTCGACAAGCTCTGGCTGTGGGCCAGCAACAACCTTGCCGGTGGCGACATCAAGCAGAACCTGCCGGGGTGGATCTGGGGCCTGGACGACAAGGGCCAGTGGCGCCTGCTGGACCACAACTCGGCCTCGGACGCCGACCTGTGGTTCGCCTACGCGCTGAGCGAGGCCGCGCGGCTGTGGAACACCCCGGCCTACAACGCCCAGGCTGCCCAGCTGCTGGCCAATATCAAGGCCCGCGAAGTGGCCGAGCTACCGGGCCTGGGCATGATGCTGCTGCCCGGCGTGGAGGGCTTTGCCAAGCCCGATCACTTCTGGCAGCTCAACCCCAGCTACCTGCCGGTGCCGGTGCTGCGACGCCTGGCGGTGGTCGACCCCAAGGGGCCGTGGAGCCAGATCGCCCGCAGCACCGCCAGCCTGATCAAGGGCGTGAGCCACAACGGCTATGTGGCCGACTGGGTGGGCTACCGTGGCACCGGCCCGGACAAGGGCCTGTTCGTGATCGACCCGGTCAAGGGCGAAACCGGCAGCTACGACGCCATCCGCACCTACCTGTGGGCCGGCATGACCCCGGCCAAGGACCCACTGGCCAAGCCGATCCTCGACAGCCTCGACGGCATGGCGCGCAGTGTCGCGACCCACGGCGTACCGCCAGAGAAAGTGCAGGTGCAGGCCAACACCAGCAGCGGCGATGGCCCGTTCGGCTTTTCTGCCGCCCTGCTGCCGTATTTCAAGGCGCGCCAGCAGCCCTGGCTGCAGGAACAGCAGCGTGCCCGTGTCGACCAGCTGATGAGCAAAAGCCTGAGCCCCGAAGCGCTGCAGGCCAGACAACCCCCTTACTACGACTTCGTGCTGAGCCTGTTCGCCCTCGGCTTCATGGATGATCGTTACCACTTCCTCGACGACGGGAAGCTGCAACCACTCTGGGAGACTTCATGCCCTCGCGCCGCCAAACCCTAGCCATTGGGGTGCTTGCCGCCCTGATCCACAACAGCAGCTTTGCCGAGCTCAGCGAGAACGGCAAGGTCCTGCTGGAACAGGGTCAATACTGGCAGGCCCGCAAAGACATCACCCGCGCCACCGAGGCATGGCGCAAGCTGCTGCTGATCGATCCGCAGCAGGCCGACGCGTTGTACGGCCTTGGCCTGCTGGAGCTTGATGGCAATCGCCCGCAGGGCGCCAAGCGCTACCTCGACCAGCTCAGGCAGGCGCACCCCGGCGAGCGTCAGACCCTGTTGCTGCAACAGGAGATCGCCCTGCACAGCGCCGATAACACCGCGCAACTGGAGCAGGCCCGCCAACTCGCCGAATCGGGCGAGCTGGATCAGGCTGTGGCGGCATACCGCACGCTGTTCAGTGGCAGTGCACCCCAGGGCGAACTGGGCCTGGAGTTCTACAGCTACCTGGGCTACACCGCCACCGGCTGGCAGGAAGCGCGCCAGGGCCTGGAGCGCCTGCAGGGCCAGTCGCCGGACAACCCCAAGATCAAGCTCAACCTGGCCAAGCTGCTGCTGCGCAACGAAAGCACGCGGGTGGAGGGCATTCGCCGGCTGGCGTCCTATGCCAACGACCCGGTGATCGGCAGTGAATCGATCGAGGGCTGGCGCCAGGGCCTGTCCTGGCTGGGTGCGCCGCGCCCCGCCGAGGTGCCGTTGTTCGATGCCTACCTCAAGGCCTACCCGGACGACGAAGAGATCCGCAACCAGCTCAAGAGCGGTGCCCGTGCCAGCCAGGCCAGCGCCGTCCAACGCCAGAACAGCCACCTGGTGCGCGGCTTCAAGGCGCTGGACGCCAACGACCTGCCCCAGGCCGAGCAGTCGTTCCAGGCCCGTTTGCGCGAGCAGGCGCAGGATGCCGACGCCCTCGGCGGGCTGGGCATCGTGCGCCAGCGCCAGGGCCGCCTGGGCGACGCCGATGCACTGTTCAAGCAGGCCATCAGCCGTGGCAACAGCAGCCGCTGGCAAAGCGCCCTGCAAGGCAACCGCTACTGGGTGCTGCTGGACCAGGCCAATGCCGCCCGCGACGCCGGCAATCCGCAAGACGCCCGCGAGCTGCTGCAACGCGCCATCGCGATGAACCCGCGCCAGGTGCAGGGGCCTATCAGCCTGGCCGACCTGCAGGCCGCCCAGGGTCAGTTCGACAGCGCCGAAACCACCTATCGCCAGGCCCTGAGCCTGGATGCCGGCAACCCCGATGCGCTGCGCGGGCTGGTCAGCGTGCTGGCGCAGAACGGCAAGCTGGGCGAAAGCCAGCGCCTGATCGACGGGCTCAGCGATGCCCAGCGCGAACGCCTGGGCGACCTGCGCGTGCTGCGCGCGGCCATCGCCGTAGGCCAGGCCCGCGACGCCGAGCGCAGTGGCGACCTGGCCGGCGCTCGCAAGGCGCTGGAAGAGGCCGTGCGCAACGACCCGCAGAACGTGTGGGCGCGTTACGACCTGGCGCAGGTCTACCTCAAGAGCGATGCCTCCGGCAAGGCGCGCCAGACCATCGACGAGATGCTCAAGGCCAACCCGCAGCGGGCCGAGGCGCTGTATGCCAGCGCGCTGTTCTCCAGCCGCCTGGGCGAGTGGCAGTCGGCCCAGCGCACCCTGGCGCAGGTGCCCGCGGCCCAGCGCAGCGCCGCCATGCACACCCTGGCCGAAGAGATCGAACTGCACCTGCTGACCCGCCAGGCGGCAGACCTGGCCAAACAGGGCCAGCGCCAACAGGCCATGAAGCTGCTGCAACGCGCCGAACCGGCAGCGGCCAACAACCCCGGCATGCTCTCGGCGCTGGCCGCGACCTATATCGATATCGGCCAGACCGAACATGCGCTGGGCATGCTGCGCACCGCCATTGCCCAGAGCAGCACGCCCTCCCCGTCCCTGCGCCTGGCCTATGCCGGCGCACTGCTCAAGGCCGGCGACGACGTGCAGGTGAACCAGATTCTGCGCGAGCTGCGCAGCCAGCCACTGCAGGCCGGCGACCAGCGCAGCTACGACGACCTGGTGTTCCAGTACACCGTGCGCCAGGCCGACCTGCTGCGTGAAAAGGGCGACCTGGTGGCCGCCTACGACACCCTCGCCCCGGCCCTGGCGCAACGCCCGCAAGACCCGCAGGCAGTGTCGTCGCTGGCGCGCATGTACCTGGACAACCGCAACCCGGCCAAGGCGGTGGAGCTGTTCACCCCGCTGCTGCGCCAGTACCCGGACAATGCCGACGTGCAGATGGGCGCCGCCCAGGCCTTCGTACAGGCCGGCGATGCCGACAAGGCCGAGCGCGCCGTTGAAAAGGCCCTGCAACTGGCCCCGCAGAACCCGCAGATTCTCACCAGTGCTGCCGGCTATTACCGTGGCCGCGGCAAGCTGGCCAAGGCCGAGCAGCTGTATGCCCAGGCCCTGGCCTTGCAGGCGCCGCCGGAGCAGAACGTGCTCAACCCCTTCGGCCAGGCGATTGCCGTCAACCCCTTCGTCGGCCAGCCGGGCCAGCGCAAGCAGTCGCGCCTGAGCGAAACGGTGCTGGCCGAGATTCCCGAGCCGGCACAGACCCAGGTCAGCAGCCGCGCCAACGAGGCGTTCGACGCACCGGTGCTGCTGGCCAGTCGCGACAGCGAACCTGGCCTGCGCACGGCCAGCCAGGCCACGCCGCAGCTCGCCACGCCGGCACCGGTCGACCCGCGCGCCGCGCTGCAGACCGAGCTGGATACGATTCGCGAGGCGCGCAGCCCGCAAATCAAGCAGGGCGTCACTTTCCGCGGTAACGACAGCGAATCGGGGCTGGGCAAGATCACCGATGTGGAGGCGCCGCTGGAGATCAGTTTCCCCGTCGGCGACGATCGCATGGCCTTGCGCGTTACCCCGGTATCGCTCAACGCCGGAGGCGTGAGCAGCGACCCGGCGAATCGCTTCCGCTTTGGCGGCTTTACCGCCGAGCAAATCGCCAACCTGGCCAATGCTGGCACCGAAGCACAGATCGAGCAGGCAGCCTCCGACCTGTTCTTCGGCAGCACCGGCAAACAGAAGGATTCGGGCGTCGGCTTCGCGGTAGCCTATGAGAACCCGTCGCTAGGGCTCAAGAGCGACCTTGGCGTAAGCCCGGTCGGGTTCCTCTACAACACCGTTGTCGGCGGCATCAGTCTGGATCGCCCGTTCAGCGAAGGCAGTAACTGGCGTTACGGGCTCAACCTGTCAAGGCGTTCCGTGACCGACAGCCTGACATCCTTTGCCGGTGCCCGCGACGCGCGCAGTGGTCTGGAATGGGGTGGTGTGACTGCCAACGGGGGTCGCCTGCAAGTGGGCTACGACAATCAGCGCTACGGCGTCTACGGCTACGGATCCTGGCACAAGCTGATTGGTCATAACGTCGACGACAATACCCGCACCGAACTGGGCAGCGGTATCTACTGGTACCTGCTGAACAACCAGGACCAGCGCCTGACTGCGGGCTTGAGCGTTTCGGGTACCCACTACGCCGAGAACCAGAGCTTCTTCACCTATGGTCACGGCGGCTACTTCAGCCCACAGAACTTCTTCTCCATCGCCATTCCGGTGAACTGGGCCCATCGCGGGCCGGACTGGAGCTACCAGGTCAACGGCTCAGTCGGCATGCAACATATCGAGCAGGACGGCGCACCTTACTTCCCGCGAGACCCGCGTCTGCAATCGGCGTTCGATCAGGCGTCGCAGCTTCTGGCTGAAAACGACGTCGACTTTCGCACCCGTTACTCATCTCAAAGCAAGACCGGCATCGGCTACTCGCTGGGCGCCAGTGGCGAATACCGGCTGGGCGATGGGTTCTTCTTCGGCGGCACCCTGGGTGTGGACAACGCCCGCGACTACCAGCAATGGACCGGTGGCCTGTACCTGCGCTACCTGTTCGACGACGGCCGCGGCGCCATGCCGTTGCCCGTCAACCCGTACCGTTCCCCTTATTCGAATTGATTTGCAGGAGTATCAACCATGGCTAGTTCACTTCTCGCAGGCCTGACCATTCTGATGATCGGCGACAGCCACCTGGCGACCCCCGATTACCTGATCAAGAGCCTGCACGACAACCTCGTGCAGCAAGGTGCCCAGGTGCACTCGCTGGGTATCTGCGGCGCCAATGCCGGCGACTGGCTCAAAGCCACCCCTGGCACCTGCGGCGGTGCCGAGCGCCGTGGCACCGAAAAGCCCGTGGTACTGGGCAGCAAGGCGGCCACCCGGCCGATCAGCGACCTGATCAAGGCCGACAAGCCGGACCTGGTGGTCGTGGTGATGGGCGACACCATGGCCAGCTACACCAAACCGGCCTTCCCCAAGGCCTGGCTGTGGCAGCAGACCACCAGCTTTGCCAAGGAAATCGCCAACACCGGGGCCAAGTGCGTATGGGTCGGCCCCAACTGGGGAACCGAAGGCGGCAAGTACGGCAAGACCTACGCCCGCGTCGAACTGACCTCCAAGTTCCTCGCCGCCAACGTGGCGCCGTGCGACTACGTCGACTCGCTCAAATTCTCCAAGCAAGGCGAGTGGGCCACGGTCGACGGTCAGCATTTGACCGCCCCGGGCTACCTGGCCTGGAGCAAGAAGATCAGCGAAGAGATCGTCAAGGCGCCGGTCGTGACGAGCATCAAGAAATGAAGCGCGCCCTGCACGCTGTACTGCTGGCCCTGCCCGCCGCCCTCGGCGCGGGCCTGGCCCAGGCCGAGATCGCGCTGTACCCCACCGGCCCCAGCGAAGACTCGGCGTTCTTGCGCTTCGTCAACGCGGCCCCCGGCACCCTGCAACTGGTGGCGGACGGCTCCAGGGCCAGCCTGCAGCTGGACGCGGCCAAACCGGTGTCGGCGTACCTGCCGGTACCGGCCAACAAGGCCATCAAGGGCACCCTGAGCCGTGACGGCCAGCGCTCGGCCCTGCAGCTGAGCGTTGCTCCTGGCGAATTCGCCACGGTAGTCGCCCTGCAGGACGCCAGCGGCATCCGGCAACGCGTGGTACGCGAGCAACCCGACGACTTCAATGCGCTGAAGGCTTCGCTGGCCTTCGTCAACCTCGACCCTTCCTGCCAGGGCGCAAGCCTGCGCCCTGCCGGGCGCACGGCGGACCTGTTCAAGGACGCGCCAGAGGCCAGCGTGCAGCGTAGATCGATCAACCCGGTGAAGCTGTCGGTGCAACTGGTGTGCGCCAATGCCAACGTCGGCGGCCCGGTGGACCTGGGCGAACTCAAGGCCGGCGAGCGCTACAGCGTATTACTGCTGCCCACGGCGAGCGGCCCGCAGCTTGTGCCCGTCACGGACACGCTCTCCAACTGATCGGACGTCTTCACCACCATGGTATTCGCCTCACTCGAGTTCCTGACGCTGTTTTTGCCGATCTTCATGCTGGTGTACGCGCTGAGCCGTCCGGCCTGGCGCAACGGCGTACTGCTGATCGGCAGCTGGCTGTTCTATGGCTGGCTGAGCCCGCTGTTCCTGCTGCTGCACATGGCGCTGACCGTGGTCGCGTGGGTTGGCGGGCTGCTGGTGAACCGCAGCCATGAAGACTCGCGCGGGCGCATACGCCTGCTGGCCGCGCTGATCGTGTTCAATACGCTGGTGCTGTGCTGGTACAAGTACGCCAACATCCTGGCCGCCAACTACAACGAGCTGATCACCTATTACGGTGCATTGCCGATGGAGTGGCAGCGGGTGGCGTTGCCGGCGGGGCTGTCGTTCATCGTGCTGCAGGCGATTTCCTACCTGGTGGATGTGCACCGCCATACCGTGCCGGTAGAGCGCAGTTTCGTGAACTTCGCCACCTACATCTCGATGTTCGGCCACTCGATCGCCGGCCCGATCATCCGCTACGACTGGGTACGCCGCGAGCTCAACCAGCGCTACTTCAACTGGCAGAACTTCTCGCTGGGCGCGCGCCGTTTCATGATCGGCATGTGCATGAAGGTGCTGGTGGCCGATACCCTGTCGCCGCTGGTGGACGTGGCCTTCCACCTGGACAACCCGTCGTTCCTGGACGCGTGGCTGGGCTGCCTGGCGTATTCGCTGCAACTGTTCTTCGACTTTGCCGGCTACAGCTGCATGGCCATCGGCCTGGGCCTGATGCTGGGCTTCCACTTCCCCGAGAACTTCAACCGCCCGTACCTGGCCAGCAGCATCCAGGACTTCTGGCGGCGCTGGCACCTGTCGCTGTCGAGCTGGCTGCGCGACTACCTGTACATCGCCCTGGGCGGCAACCGCCACGGCACCTGGAACACCTACCGCAACCTGTTCCTGACCATGGCCATTGCCGGCCTGTGGCATGGCGGGGACAGCTGGAACTACCTGCTGTGGGGCTCGGCCCACGGTATCGCGCTGTGCGTCGACCGGGCCTGGAGCCGTTCCAGCCTGCCGGCGATCCCCAAGGTGCTGTCGCACACCCTGACGCTGCTGTTCGTGTGCCTGGCCTGGACGCTGTTCCGCGCCCCGGACTTTCATACGGCGCTGTCGATGTACGCCGGCCAGTTCGGCCTGCACGGCTTTGCCCTGGGCGAGGCACTGGCAGCCACCGTACGCCCGGTGCACGGCCTGGCGGCATTGCTGGGCGTGGCGTGCATCATCCTGCCGATCTGGCAGGCACGCGCCGAGCACCGCTTCGCCAGCCGCGCGTGGTTCGTGCATGCCGCTGCCCTGTGGCCCGTGGCCGGCTTCGTGCTGTCGTTCGCGTTGATCGCCAGCCGTGATTCGGTTCCCTTCCTGTACTTCCAGTTCTGATGACGATGAAGACACCTCCTCCCAGTACAGCGCCCACGCCCCCCAGTGCACTGGCCCTGCGCACCAGCCCGATCGCCGGCGTCACCCTGGCGCTGTTCCTGGGTGCCGGCCTGCTGTCGTGTGGCTGGCTGGTGGCCAGCGGCAAGCTCGAGCTGATGCCCGACAAGCACCTGTCCAATGGCCAGGTGCTGCATGGCGAAATCACCCACCGCATTGCCAAGGGGCTGGCCAAGGCGCCGCTGCCGAGCGAGGCCGCCGACCTGGAACGGGCCGGCAGCTGGCTGCTGCTGGGCGACACCGGGCCGCGGGTGCGGCCGGGCTGCACGCAGTGGCTGTTTCTGAGCGATGAACTCAAGCTCGACCGGCACGCGGCCGACAACGCCCAGGCCAAGGCCGATGCGGTGATCGCCCTGCAACGCAGCTTGCAGCAACGGGGTATCCGCCTGCTGGTGAGCGTGGTGCCGGACAAGAGCCGTATCGCCGCCAGCGAGCTGTGCGGGTTGACTCGCCCCACGGCCTCGCAGGCGCGCATCCAGCAGTGGGTGCAGAAACTCCAGGCGGCCGGCGTGGCCACCCTGGACCTGACTGCCAGCCTGCAGCCGCTGGGCGCCAGTGCGTTCCTGCGTACCGATACCCACTGGAGCGAAGCCGGCGCCCAGGCCGCTGCCCAGGCCATTGCCGAGCAGGTCAAGGGCATGGGCTTGAGCGCCACCCCCAGCAAGACCTTCGACACCCGCCAGGAGCCTCTGGCACCGCGCCCCGGGGACCTGGTGCGGCTGGCCGGCATCGATTGGCTGCCAGTGGCCTTGCAGCCGCCACAGGAACAGGTGGCGCCAACGGTCATCACCGAGCGGGCCGAGGCCGTCAGCGATGCGGGCGACAATCTCGATGACCTGTTCGGCGACGACAACCTGCCTAACGTCGCGCTGATCGGCACCTCGTTTTCGCGCAACTCGAGCTTTGTCGGCTTTCTGCAACGTGCGCTGTCGGCGCCTGTGGGCAACTTCGCCAAGGACGGCGGCGAATTCTCCGGAGCCGCCAAGGCCTACTTCGACAGCCCGGCGTTCAGGCAGACGCCGCCACAGCTGGTGATCTGGGAGATACCCGAGCGCGACCTGCAGACGCCCTATGCGGGTGACGTGCAGCTGCCCCCCAGGCCATGACGCACCACGCCCGCTGCGCGCGTTGACACGGCGCGGCGGGCGCTGGCGAATGCTCAGGCAAGCTTTTTCAGATCTGCCGCTGAATCGAACGTGGTGAAGTGGTAAATGCCGTGGATCTTCTCCAGCTGGCAACACCAGCCCTCCTGCTCGCCGGCTTGCACCACGAACCTCAGTTCTTCGATACCCGCCATGTTGGCGGCAGCTTCGAGCAGGGTCTTGACGCGCTTTTCGACAAGGGCGTCGTAGGCCAGTTCGTATGACTTCTCCCAGGTGGCGTCGGCATTGCGAAATCGCTTCCAGTTATCGTCCTTGAGCACCTTGCAAAAGGCCACGCGCTGAACTTCGCCGGTATTGGACAGGTCGAGGGACAACAGGCAGAGGGTCATGGTGGGCTCCCATAAGCAGTGAAATTCCCTTGCAACCTAGTCACTCGCTTTTCATCCATCAATGCTAAATGGCCATCACCTGAGAGTTAAAATAATTCAAGAATTTACCAAAAAACAGAAACTAAACAACTTAGCCAAGGCCATGTAGGAAAGTTACTACGCAAAGAAACACGAGCTATAAAGTCTTTTTATGGAACAAAGGGCTTTCAGGCACTTTAAAATAAACAGAAACATTCAAAGGCGTGCCGTTTCGGCGCAATTACAGCGTCTTGAAGCGAGCGCTGCGCTTCTGCAATCATGCCCGCCGGGCGCTGCCAGCGGGCAGCGTCGTCCCTTAGCGCACCGCACAAAGGAATGACTCAATGATCAGGGTATTGCTTTCGCTGGACCTCACCAACAAGGAATCGGAACGAGACAACTTCAACAACTTCCTGGCAGAACAACAATGGAAGAAGTTGGCTGGTGTGAATACCGTCTGGGCCATCGAGTATGATGATTTCAGCCAGACCAACGAGCAACATGTGACAAACGTCAAAAGAGACCTGTCCAAAGTGCTGCTCACCGCGGCACGGGAATTCAAACCGGACCGTATTACCTACGTTGCACAGATAGCCAACATTGAATGTATCGGGCGCTATATCTACCGGGAGGGTGGCGATTACAAGGCGTTCATTTACGAGCCCTGCTGATAGCGCTGAAGAGAGTGAGGTGTCTGCGACAGTGATAAGGTCGCAGGCATTTTTCGTGCGCGCGAAGGGAAAGCAGTGCACTGCATGCGTATTCGGGGGAAAGGGAACTGGATAGAGGGGGCCCCTGGCAGACAAGGGCTTGCGTTATGGAGGCAACCCCACCAGCCACACCCCGGCACACGATGTTCCCGCTGTGGCTGCTCCCTTCCGGGCCTGACCAGGTTTACGGGTAATCGTTGCGGGGGGACCGATGGGGTCACCATAACGATGCTCGCCTGGCAGCGAGCGGGGCCATTGTACCGGTCTGACGCGAAGTTACAACCTCTGTACCGTGAAAAAACCACTCTGGCTCAAGGACTTGTGACTGCCGCCGGGGCATCGCCCTGGATCACGCAGTGAATGAAGTGCAGCTTGGCCACCACCGGCGCACTCAGCACGAACGGGTAGAAGTCGGTCTGGCCCATGCTGCGTGACAGCTCGTTGAGCATCGCCGACAGCTCCACCCAGGCATTGATGAACGCCAGGAACGCAGGCGCCCCAGGGTGCTCGGGCCGGTACAGGCTGCGGGCATCGAACGGCGGATAGTCCAGGTCCATCACCGAGGCGTCCATGCCCAGCGCAAGGGCGGTGTCCACCGCATCGGTCATGTGCAGGTAGTGCGCCCAGGTTTCGGCCCAGTCCTCCCAGGGGTGCATGGTGGCATAGGCGCTGACGTGGGCGACGGCCCAGTCCAGCGGAGCACCTTGCTGGTAGTGGCGCTCCATGGCCTGGGCGTAGCTGGCGCGCTCGTCGCCGAACAGGCGGCGGAAGTCCTGCAGCCAGGCGCTGTTGGCCACCAGACGGTCCCAGTAGTAATGCCCGATCTCGTGGCGCAGGTGGCCCAGCACGGTCCGGTAGGGCTCCTGAAGCTGCACGCGCACCTGCTCGCGCCAGTCGTCGTCGGCTTCGCGGATATCCAGGGTGATCAGACCGCCAGCGTGGCCGGTGGTGGGGGGATTGCCGGCAATGTCGATGCCGATGAAGTCGAAGGCGATGCCCTCGCCGGCTGCGCCTTGCTTGGGCGTGACCGGCAACCCCAGGTGCAGCAGTTGCGCAATCAGGCGGCGCTTGGCAGTTTCCAGCTTGCGCCAGCGCAGGTGGTTTTCGGTGAACGACAGGTCGGGGATGGTGCGGTTGAGGCGACAGGCCAGGCAGAACGCTTCGGGGTCGTCGACAGCGAGCAGCCAGTTGCAGCAAGCCGGGGTGTCGAGGTTGGCGCAACGCTTGAGCGGGCCGAGTTCTGGCTGGCCGTCCAGGTACCACTGGCCGTCCACAGCGGCCGGCAGCAATGTGCCGACATGGTGGGTATCGGGCCAGTAGCCCAGCGACGCCTGGCAGGCCAGGCATTGGCTGTTGCGAAAGAACACGGACTGTCCGCACTCGCATTGCCACACGCGCGTGCTGCGGCGTGCCTGGCTGACGAAGGGTGCGGCGATACGGGCGACGAGCTGTTCGAAGAATGGGTACATGGGGCCACCTCCTGGCTGGAGCCTAGCCTACACCATGTGCGTGACAGCGCTTGCGGTGTGCCTGACGCACCGTGCGCTCAGGTGTTGCGAGCGCTTCGCGCTCGATCGCGGGTCAAGCCCGCTCCCACGCCCTTCGGGCAGAAGCGGGCCGCGTGACCGCTACACCGCTATGCCCTGCTCCGACAGAAACGCCACGAACGCATCTTCATCCAACACCCTGAGCCCCAGCTCAGTAGCCTTGGCCAACTTGGAGCCTGCCCCCGGGCCCGCCACCACGCAGTGGGTCTTGGCCGAAACAGACCCCGCCACCTTGGCCCCCAGGCTCTCCAACTTGTCCTTGGCGACATCCCGGCTCATGCGCTCCAGCGAACCGGTCAGCACCCAGGTCTGCCCCGCCAGCGGCAAGCCCTGGGCAACCTTCTTCTCGCTCTCCCAGTGCATGCCGAACTCGCGCAGTTGCGCCTCGACGCTGCGCGCCAGTGCCTGGTTGGCCTCGACCAGGAAGAACTCGCGCACCGCATCCGCCTGCTTGGCTGCCAGCGCCTGGCGCAGGTCGATGCCGTCGGCGGCAATGATGCGCTCAAGGCTTTGCAGCTTGGCCACCAGCTTCTCGGCACCCGTCGGGCCGACAGAAGGGATGTCGAGCTTGGCGATCAACCCGGCCAGGGTCGTACTGGCCGCGAATTCGGCGGCCAGCTCGCCCTCCTCCTGCAACTGCAGGCCGTTCTCGAGCAGTTGCGCGATGACGCTGCGGTTATGTTCGTCCTCGAAGAAGTTGTGGATCTCGTGCGCCACTTCCAGGCCGATATCCGGCAGGTAGGTCAGCACCTGCGGCAACGCCACCATCACGCGCTGCAACGAGCCCAGCGAGCGCGCCAGCACCTTGGCGGTCTCCTCGCCCACATCCGGGATGCCAAGGGCGTAGATGAAGCGTGCCAGGCTCGGGCGCTTGCTGTCGGCAATGGCGGCCAGCAGCTTGTTGCTGGACACCTCGGCAAAGCCTTCGAGGTCGACGATGTCTTCGAATTTCAAGCGGTACAGGTCTGCCGGCGAGGCAATCAGCCCTTCGTCCACCAACTGCTCGACGCTCTTCTCGCCCAGGCCCTCGATGTCCATGGCGCGGCGCGACACGTAGTGGATGATCGCCTGCTTGAGCTGCGCGCGGCAGGCCAGGCGGCCGACGCAGCGGTACACCGCGCCTTCGCTGACGGTTTCCTTGCCCTTGCTGCGCTTGACCAGCTGGGTGCGCTCGACCTGCGAGCCACATACCGGGCACTGGGTAGGGATGTGCACCGCACGCGCATCGGCCGGGCGACGCTCGGTGACCACCTGCATCACCTGCGGGATCACATCACCGGCACGGCGGATGATCACCGTATCGCCGATCATCACCCCCAGGCGCGCCACTTCGTCCATGTTGTGCAAGGTGGCATTGGCCACGGTCACGCCGGCCACCTTGACCGGCTTGAGCCGTGCGACGGGCGTTACCGCACCGGTGCGGCCAACCTGGAACTCGACGTCGAGCACCTCGGTCAGCTCTTCCATGGCCGGGAACTTGTGCGCTATCGCCCAGCGCGGCTCACGGGCACGAAAGCCCAGTTCGCGTTGCGAGGCCAGGCTGTTGACCTTGAACACCACCCCGTCGATCTCGTAGGGCAGCGCGTTGCGCCGCTCGCCGATGTCACGGTAGTAGTCCAGGCATTCCTTGATACCGGCGGCATGTCGCAGTTCACGGCTGATGGGCATGCCCCAGCCCTTGAGCTTTTCGAGGGTGCCGATGTGGGTGTCGGCGATCGCCTCGGACAC
Organism: Pseudomonas sp. 1176_21; assembly: GCF_052850635.1. NCBI lineage: Bacteria > Pseudomonadati > Pseudomonadota > Gammaproteobacteria > Pseudomonadales > Pseudomonadaceae > Pseudomonas > Pseudomonas sp. 1176_21. Next base: position 140,015 of record NZ_VXCV01000008.1, on the reverse strand, counting down.
CTGGCCCACGCCATAGCAGCAGAACTCCAGGGGGCGGCTGGCGGTGATCTTCGAATCGAGCTGGCGCAGGCTGCCGGCGGCGGCGTTGCGCGGGTTGGCGAAGGTCTTGCCGCCGATCTCGGCCTGGGCTGCGTTCAGCCGTTCGAAGCCCTCCTTGCTCATGAACACTTCGCCGCGCACCTCCAGCACCGCCGGCCAGCCCTTGCCCTGCAGCTTGAGCGGCACGTTGCGGATGGTGCGCACATTGACGCTGATGTCTTCGCCGGTGGTGCCGTCGCCACGGGTGGCACCCTGCACCAGCAGGCCGTCACGGTACAGCAGGCTGACCGCCAGGCCGTCGAGCTTGGGTTCGCAGCTGTAGTCCACCGCCGCCCCTGCGCCGAACAGGTCGCCGGTCGGCAGGTCGAGGCCTTCGACCACGCGCCGGTCGAACTCGCGCAGGTCATTTTCCTCGAAGGCGTTGCCCAGGCTCAGCATCGGCACCTCGTGACGCACCTGGGTGAAGGCCGAGAGCGCCGCGCCGCCCACCCGCTGGGTGGGGGAATCGGGGGTGACCAGCTCGGGGTGTTCGGCCTCAAGGGCCTGCAGCTCGCGGAACAGGCGATCGTATTCGGCGTCCGGGACGCTTGGCTCGTCGAGCACGTAGTAGCGGTAGTTGTGCTGGTCGAGTTCGGCGCGCAGTTCGAGGATGCGGGTTTGGGCGGTCATGTGTGTCGTCTCTTGCAAAGCAAAAGAGCAGCTCGGGGCTGCTCTTGGCGTTCAAATCGGTGGATCGGCGGGGCAGCTTTCGCCGGCAAGGCCAGCTCCTGCAGGGAGCGGCCATACCTGTCAGCGTTTCTGGGTCAGGGCGCGGCGCTCGAACTCGACGATGCGCTGGCGGTAGTGTTCGATGGTCTGCGCGGTCATCACGCTGCGCTGGTCATCCTTGAGCTCGCCGTTCAGTTCATGGGCCAGCTTGCGCGCCGCCGCCACCATCACGTCGAACGCCTGCTTGGGATGGCGCGGGCCCGGCAGGCCAAGGAAGAAGCTGACCGCACGGGTGCTGAAATGGTCGATGTCGTCCAGATCGAACACCCCAGGCTTGACCGCGTTGGCCATGGAGAACAGCACTTCGCCATTGCCGGCCATGCTTTCGTGACGGTGGAAGATGTCCATCTCGCCAAAGCGCAGGCCGCTTTCCAGGATGTTCTGCAGCAGTGCAGGGCCCTTGAAGCCGCTCTCGTCGCGGGCAATCACGCTGATCACCAGCACTTCCTCGACCGGCGGCAGGTCCTTGCCTTCGCTGGCACCGAAGCCGGTGCTCTTGGGGCTTTCGTCCGGGAAGTCGTCGTCGGCATTGCCGAACAGGTCAGGCTCGCGTGGCTCGGCCGCCAGGTTCAGGTCGCCCTGCTGCGGCTCGCTGGTACGCTTGGCACGCTTGGACCCCTTGCCCACCTTCGGCTCGCGCTGCTCGCGCGCAGCCGTCATCGACGGCAGGTCGTGCTCGTCGAGCTGGGGCTCCTTGTGGTCGTCAAGCACCCGCGGCGGGCCCAGCACTTCGGCGCTGGTCTCTTCGTCCGGCAGGTTGGAGAAGCTGCGGTCCAGACGGAATTTCAACTTGCCCTTGCCGCCGCGCATGCGACGCCAGCCGTCAAAAAGAATACCGGCAATGACTATGATGCCGATGACGATCAGCCACTCGCGCAGACCGATTTCCATGTAATCCCGTGCCTCTGTGAAAAATGCTGAAAAATAAAGGGTTTAAACCCCTTTAAAACGTGGCGCCAACTCTATGTTCTGACAGGCGTTTTACCCACGCATAGAAAAATTTACATTAAGCTAGCACGACCAAAGATAACTTTACACCGTCTGTCGCAACTGACAGGGGCATTTGCTGCAAGTTCGTGCGTTATATCCGTTTTTCAGGCGTCGACCATGGCCATCGCCTCCTCCACGTCCACCGCCACCAGCCGCGAGCAACCGGGCTCGTGCATGGTCACCCCCATCAGTTGATCGGCCATTTCCATGGCGATCTTGTTGTGGGTGATATAGATGAACTGCACGGTCTGGCTCATCTCCTTGACCAGGCGCGCATAGCGTCCGACGTTGGCATCGTCCAGCGGCGCGTCGACCTCGTCGAGCATGCAGAACGGTGCCGGGTTCAACTTGAAGATGGCAAACACCAGGGCCAGGGCCGTCAGCGCCTTCTCGCCGCCCGAGAGCAGATGGATGGTGCTGTTCTTCTTGCCCGGCGGGCGCGCCATGATCGTTACCCCTGTATCGAGTAGATCTTCGCCCGTCAGTTCCAGATAAGCGCTGCCACCACCGAAAACTTTTGGGAAAAGTGCCTGTAATCCGGCATTTATCTGATCAAAGGTATCCTTGAAGCGGTTGCGGGTTTCCTTGTCGATCTTGCGAATCACGTTTTCCAGGGTATCGAGGGCCTCGACCAGGTCGGCATCCTGGGCGTCGAGGTAGCGCTTGCGCTCGGACTGCTGCTGGTACTCGTCGATGGCCGCCAGGTTGATCGCGCCCAGGCGCTGGATGCGCGCATCGATGCGCTCCAGCTCAAGTTCAGCCTCCTGCTCGCTGGCCTCGGCCAGCAAGGTCGCCAACACGCCTTCCAGATCATAGCCGTCAGCCTGCAACTGTTCCTGCAGGGCCTTGCGCCGCACACTCAGCCCCTGCCATTCCATACGGTGCTGTTCGAGCTGACCGCGCAGCAGCTGGGATTGCTGTTCGGCCTGGGTACGACGCTTTTCGGCCTCGCGCAGTTCGCGGTCGGCCTCGTCCATGTGCAGGCGCGCCTGACGCATTTCCTCGTCGACACTCATGCGCTTTTCCAGCAGCGCCTCGAGCATCATGCGCAGCTCTTCGAGGGGCGCCTCGCCCTCCTCCAGGTTCAGGCTCAGTTGTTCACGTTTTTCGTTCAGGCGCTCCGACTGCAGCTCCAGGCGCTCGAGGGCCTGGCGCGTGGAGTCGTGCTGGGCACGCAGCGAACCCAGGCGTACCGCCAACTGATGGGCGTGGTCCTTGTGCTGGCGGGCTTCCTGGCGCACGCGGTCGAGGCGTTCGCGCAGGTTGTCGCGCTGGGCCAGCAAGGCCTCGCGTTGTTCGGTGTCGTGGGCCATCAGGTCGAGGGCTTCCTGCAGGTGCAGGCGCGACTCGCCCAGGCTTTCGTGTTCGATGGCGCGCTGTTCCAGCAGCTCGGCCAGCTCTTCTTCAAGGCGCCGGCGGCGCAATGTCAGCTGCTCGGCGCGGGCCTTGCCGGCCGACAGACGGGCCTTGAGCTCACCTTGCTGGCGGGCTTCTTCCTGGGTGCGACGACGCAGTTGTTCACGGCTGTCTTCCTGCACGCGCTGCTGTTCACGCAGGGCCAGCAACTGCGCTTCGAGCTGCTCCAGGGCAGCTTCCTGCTCCAGACGCTCCAGGCCCAGCAGCTCAAGCTCCTGCCCGCGGGCCAGCACGCCGCCCTGGGCATCGTTGCCTCGGCTGACCCGCAGAAAGTGGCGCCCCACCCAGTAGCCGTCGCGGCTGATCAGGCTTTGGCCGTCGGCCAGCTGGCCGCGCAGGCTCAATGCCTGCTCGAGGCTCTCGACCGGCTTGACCTGGCCCAGCCAGGGGGCCAGGTCAACGCCGCCCTGTACTTTGTCCAGCAGGCTGCCGGCAAGGCGCTTGCCGGTGCCGGCGGCCTCCAGCAGACGCAACTCGCCCTGCTCGAAGCTCGTCAGGTCGAGCCCGGCCAGGTCGTCCACCAGTACCGCGTGCAGGTCGGCGCCCAGCACGGTTTCCACCGCCAGCTCCCAACCCGGCTCCACGCGCAGGCCTTCAGCCAGGCGTGGGCGTTGCTCCAGGCCCTGCGCGCGCAACCAGTCGAGGGTACCGCTGCCTGGGTCCAGCGCGGCCTGCTGCAAGGCTTCGAGCGATGCCAGCCGGCCACCCAGGCGCTGCAGTTCACCCTGGGCCTGCTGCTGCGCCTGGGCGGCCTGCTGCAATTGCTCGCGCAGCGCGTCGAGGCGCTCGATCACCTGCTGTTCTTCCAGGTGCAGGTCTTCGAGCAGCAATTCGCTGCTGGCCAGTTGTTCGTTCAGTTCCAGGATGGCCGCATCTTCAGGGTCGGCGCTCAACTGGTCGCGTTCTTCGCCCAGCTTGCGCTGGCGCTCCGAGACGCGCTCCAGGCTCTGCTCCAGCTGCTGGATGCGCGACTGCTGCACCTCGGCCTGGCGGCGCGGCTCGGCGGAGCGGGTGTTGAAGCTGTCCCACTGCTCCTGCCAGCCATGCATGGTGGTCTCGGCTTCCTCAAGGGTCGCGGCGGCCTCCTCGGCTGCCGCCAGCGACAGTTCCTGCTCGGGCTCGATCATCTCCAGCTCTTCGCCCAGAGTCGCCAGCAAGGTGCGGTCGTGGCCCAGGTGCGATTCGGTTTCCAGACGCGCGCGTTCGGCTTCCTTGAAGTCATCCTGCAACTGGCGCAGGCGCTGCTGGCCGTGCTGGATGTTCTGCTCGACCCGGGCGATGTCGCCGCCTACCGAGTAGAAGCGCCCCTGGACCAGGTTGAAACGCTCCGACAGGTCATGGTGACCGTCGCGCAGGCGCTCGATGCTCGCATCGGCATTGCGCTGCTCGGCCACCAGGGCCTCGAAGGCCACTTCCTGGTCGCCGATGATCGCCTCGCGCTGGCCCACCTGATCGTTCAGCGCACGCCAACGCAGGGCCGCCAGCTGGGCCTTGAGCTGACGCTCCTCGGCCTTGTATTCCTTGTACTTCTCCGCTGCCTGGGCCTGGCGGTGCAGGCGTTCGAGCTGACGTTCCAGCTCTTCGCGCAGGTCGGTCAGGCGCTCCAGGTTCTCGTGGGTGCGGCGGATGCGGTTTTCGGTTTCGCGGCGGCGCTCCTTGTACTTGGAGATGCCGGCGGCCTCTTCGATGAAGTTGCGCAACTCTTCGGGCTTGGCCTCGATCAGCTTGGAGATCATGCCCTGCTCGATGATCGAGTAGCTGCGCGGGCCCAGGCCGGTACCCAGGAAGATATCGGTGATGTCGCGCCGACGGCACTTGGTGCCGTTGAGGTAATAGGTGTTCTGCGCGTCGCGGGTCACCTTGCGCCGGATCGAGATCTCGGCATAGGCGGCATACTCGCCCACCAGGGTGTTGTCACTGTTGTCGAACACCAGTTCGATACTGGCCTGGCTGACCGGCTTGCGGCTGGTGGAGCCGTTGAAGATGACGTCGGTCATCGACTCGCCACGCAGGTTTTTCGCCGAGCTTTCGCCCATCACCCAGCGCACCGCATCGATGATGTTGGACTTGCCGCAGCCATTGGGGCCGACCACGGCCGCCATGTTGCTGGGGAAGTTGACGGTAGTCGGGTCGACGAACGACTTGAACCCCGCCAGGCGAATGCACTTGAGGCGCATGCTCAGCCAGCAACCAGCGAGGACAGCACCAGCGTGCAACTGCGCTCGCAGTACTGCGTCAGCACCTCGCGGATACGCGGCAGGTCGCCACCCACCACCGCTTCTAGCAGTTGGGCGAACAGCACCAGGAAGTCGTTCATGTTGGCCTTGCGCTGGTCCAGCGCCAGGTAATAGGTGCGGCTCATGGCCGGCTGCAGGTTCTCGACGGTTTCCTGCAGGTAGGGGTTGTTGGCGAACGGGTACGCGGCGCGCATCACCGCGAAGCTCTCTTCGACGAAGGCCTTGATGTCCTGGCGCGCACTGGCGGCGTGCAGACGCTGCTGGATGACCAGAAACGGTGCAAGTTCGGCTTCGCTGCGCGGCGCGCTGGCCACGGCATTGCCCAGCAGGATGTACAGCTCGCTCATCAGGGTGCAGAGGCTGCGCACGTTGTGCTCGTTGAGCGCCGTAACCTGCGCGCCACGGCGCGGCAGGATGGTCACCAGGTGCCGGCGCTCGAGTATCAGCAGTGCCTCGCGCACCGAGCCACGGCTGACATTGAGCGCCTGGGTGACCTTCTGTTCCTGGATGCGCTCGGCAGGTTTGAGCTCACCGCGGATGATCCGCTCGGCCAGGTAATGGGCAATTTGCTCGGAGAGGCTGTCCGGCGCCTTGAACGTCATGGTTTTCCTTCAAAATCATTGAACTGTGCACAAGCGCCGATTGTAGCGCACTTGCCTGCACCTCGCGCAGCGGCACAGGCACGCAGTTGGCACGATTGAAGCAAAACAATCGTCAACCCGGCCCCGGTTCTATGCTGAATAAAGAGGCTATCGAGGATGACAGGATCAGCACGCACAAAAAGCTGACCTTGAAGTCAGAAAGCAGTTGACCGGCAAGTCAAGTCTGCCTACAGTCGACCCCGTCCACTCAACAACAATAATTCGCTTGTGAGGCCTTCCGTGATCCAGTTTCTACTCAACCAGGAGCTGCGCAGTGAGCATGCCCTGGACCCCAACCTGACGGTGCTCGAGTACCTGCGCGAGCACCTGGGCAAACCCGGTACCAAGGAAGGCTGCGCGAGCGGCGATTGCGGCGCCTGCACCGTCGTGGTCGGTGAACTGGCTGCAGATGAACACGGCCGGCAGCATCTGCGTTATCGCAGCCTCAATTCGTGCCTGACGTTCGTCTCGTCGCTGCATGGCAAGCAGCTGATCAGCGTCGAAGGGCTCAAGCACCAGGGCAAGCTGCACAGCGTGCAGCAGGCCATGGTCGACTGCCATGGCTCCCAATGCGGCTTCTGTACCCCGGGCTTCGTGATGTCGCTGTTTGCCCTGCAGAAGAACAGCGACGCCCCCGACCTGCACCGCGCCCAGGAGGCCCTGGCCGGCAACCTGTGCCGCTGCACCGGCTACCGGCCGATCCTGGCAGCCGCCGAGCAGGCCTGCTGCCAGGCCGCCCCCGACCAGTTCGACAGCGCCCAGGCACAGACCATCGCCCGGCTCCAGGCGATTGCGCCCAAGGAAACCGGCGAACTCAACAGCGGCGACAAGCGCTGCCTGGTGCCGCTGACCGTGGCCGACCTGGCCGAGCTGTACGGCTCGCACCCCGAAGCCCGCCTGCTGGCCGGCGGCACCGACCTGGCGCTGGAGGTCACGCAGTTCCACAAGACCCTGCCGGTGATGATCTACGTGGGCAACGTCGCCGAGATGAAGCGGGTCGAGGCCTTTGACGATCGCCTGGAAATCGGCGCCGCCACACCGCTCACCGACTGCTATGACGCGCTGAGCCGTGAATACCCCGACTTCGGCGAACTGCTGCACCGCTTCGCCTCGCTGCAGATCCGCAATCAGGGCACCCTGGGCGGCAACATCGGCAACGCCTCGCCGATCGGCGATTCGCCGCCCCTGCTGATCGCCCTGGGTGCGCAGATCGTGCTGCGCCGGGGTCAGGACACACGCACCCTGGCGCTGGAAGACTATTTCATCGACTACCGCATCACCGCACGCCAGGAAAGCGAGTTCATCGAGAAGATCATCGTGCCGCGGGCCAACCTGGCCTGGGCGTTCCGGGCCTACAAGGTGTCCAAGCGACTGGACGACGACATTTCGGCGGTGTGCGCCGCCTTCAACCTGCGCATCGACAACGGCGTGGTGGCCGAGGCACGTATCGCCTTCGGCGGCATGGCCGCCATCCCCAAGCGCGCCCGCGCCTGTGAAGCCGCCCTGCTCGGCAAGCCGTTCAACCAGGCCGGTATCGAGCGCGCCTGCCAGGCGCTGGGCGAAGACTTCACCCCGCTGTCGGACTTCAGGGCCAGCAAGGAATACCGCCTGCTCGGCGCGCAGAACCTGCTGCGCAAGTACTTCATCGAACTGCACACGCCGCACATCGAAACCCGGGTGACCGCCTATGTCTAACCATCCTCACGTGGCCAGGAGCCAGGCCGAACTGGCCGAGCTGTTCGCCCAGGGCCTGACCAGTGGCGTCGGGCGCAGCATCAAACACGACAGCGCCGACAAGCATGTGTCCGGCGAGGCGGTGTATATCGATGACCGCCTCGAATTCCCCAACCAGTTGCATGTGTACGCTCGCTTGTCGGACCGCGCCCATGCCCGGGTGCTGAGCATCGACACCCGCCCGTGCTACGCCATCGAAGGCGTGCGCATCGCCATCACCCACGAAGACGTCCCGGGCCTGAAGGACATCGGCCCGCTGCTGCCGGGCGACCCGCTGCTGGCCATCGACACCGTCGAGTTCGTCGGCCAGCCGGTGCTGGCCGTGGCCGCCTGCGACCTGGACACCGCCCGCCGCGCAGCGATGGCCGCGATCATCGAATACGAAGACCTGGAGCCGGTGCTGGATGTGGTTCAGGCCCTGCGCAAGAAGCATTTTGTGCTCGACAGCCACACCCACCAGCGCGGCGATTCGGTCACCGCGCTGGCCAGCGCCCCGCATCGGGTGCAGGGCACCCTGCATATCGGCGGCCAGGAGCACTTCTACCTCGAAACCCAGATCTCTTCGGTGATGCCCACCGAGGATGGCGGCATGATCGTGTACTGCTCCACGCAGAACCCCACCGAGGTGCAGAAGCTGGTGGCCGAAGTGCTGGACGTGCCGATGAACAAGGTCGTGGTGGACATGCGCCGCATGGGCGGCGGCTTCGGCGGCAAGGAAACCCAGGCCGCCAGCCCCGCCTGCCTGTGCGCGGTGATCGCGCGCCTGACCGGTCAGCCGACCAAGATGCGCCTGCCACGGGTCGAGGACATGTTGATGACCGGCAAGCGTCACCCCTTCTATATCGAATACGACGTGGGGTTCGATGACAGCGGCCGCCTGCATGGCATCAACCTGGAACTGGCCGGCAACTGCGGCTGCTCGCCGGACCTGTCGGCCTCCATCGTCGACCGTGCGATGTTCCACTCCGACAACGCCTACTACCTGGGCGACGCCACCATCAACGGCCACCGCTGCAAGACCAACACCGCCTCCAATACCGCCTACCGCGGCTTTGGCGGCCCGCAGGGCATGGTTGCCATCGAAGAGGTGATGGACCGCATCGCCCGCCACCTGGCACTGGACCCGCTGGCGGTACGCAAGGCCAACTACTACGGCAAGACCGAGCGCAACGTCACCCACTACTACCAGACAGTCGAGCACAACATGCTCGAGGAGATCACCGCCGAGCTCGAAGCCAGCAGCGACTACCAGCAGCGCCGCGAGTCGATCCGCCGCTTCAACGCCAACAGCCCGGTGCTGAAAAAGGGCCTGGCGCTGACCCCGGTGAAGTTCGGCATCTCGTTCACCGCCAGCTTTCTCAACCAGGCCGGTGCGCTGGTGCACATCTACACCGATGGCAGCATCCACCTCAACCATGGCGGCACCGAGATGGGCCAGGGCCTGAACACCAAGGTGGCCCAGGTGGTGGCCGAAGTGTTCCAGGTGGACTTCAGCCGCATACAGATCACCGCCACCAACACCGACAAGGTGCCCAACACCTCGCCCACGGCGGCGTCCAGCGGCGCCGACCTGAACGGCAAGGCGGCGCAGAACGCAGCCGAAATCCTCAAGCAGCGCCTGGTGGCATTTGCCGCGCGCCAGTACAAGGTCAGTGAAGAAGACGTCGAGTTTCGCAACGGGCACGTGCGCGTGCGCGATGAAATCCTCACCTTCGAGAGCCTGGTACAGCAGGCCTACTTTGCCCAGGTGTCGCTGTCGAGCACCGGCTTCTACAAGACCCCGAAGATCTACTACGACCGCAGCCAGGCGCGCGGGCGCCCGTTCTACTACTTCGCCTTCGGCGCGGCGTGCGCCGAGGTGATCGTCGACACCCTGACCGGCGAGTACAAGATGCTGCGCACCGACATCCTGCATGACGTGGGCGCCTCGCTGAACCCGGCCATCGACATTGGCCAGGTGGAGGGCGGGTTCATCCAGGGCATGGGGTGGCTGACCACCGAGGAACTGGTGTGGAACGCCAAGGGCAAGCTGATGACCAGCGGCCCGGCCAGCTACAAGATCCCGGCGGTGGCGGACATGCCGGTGGACCTGCGGGTGAAGCTGGTGGAGAACCGCAAGAACCCCGAGGACACGGTGTTCCATTCCAAGGCGGTGGGCGAGCCGCCGTTCATGCTGGGGATCGCGCCGTGGTGCGCGATCAAGGATGCAGTGGCCAGCCTGGCGGATTATCGCGAGCAACCGCAGATCGATGCCCCGGCCACCCCCGAGCGGGTGCTGTGGGGCTGCGAACAGATGCGCAAGGTGGTGGCGGGCCGGCAGGCGGCTGCCGAGGTGGAAACCGTTACACCGTAGTGCGCCCTTCGCCGGCAAGGGCGGCTCCTACAGGGCGCGATTGCTGTAGGAGCCGGCCTTGCCGGTGAAGAGGCCCGATCAGGCACTGAAGAGGCAACCGACTATGCACACCTGGATCAACGCCCTGTCCGACCTGCACACCCGGGGCGAACCCTGCGTGCTGGTGACCATCATCGAAGAGCTGGGCTCCACCCCACGCAATGCCGGCTCGAAGATGGTCGTCAGCGCGACCCAGCTGTTCGACACCATCGGCGGCGGGCACCTGGAATACAAGGCCATGCACATCGCCCGGCAGATGCTTGCCGAAGGCCGCGAAACCACCCACCTGGAGCGCTTCAGCCTCGGCGCCAGCCTTGGCCAGTGCTGCGGCGGCGCCACCGTGCTGCTGTTCGAGCCCATGGGCGGCGTGCAGGCGCAGATCGCGGTATTCGGCGCAGGCCATGTCGGCCGCGCTCTGGTACCCTTGCTCGCCGCGCTGCCCTGCCGGGTACGCTGGATCGATTCGCGCGAGCAGGAATTCCCCGACATCATCCCCACGGGGGTGAGCAAGGTCGTCAGCGAGGAACCGGTCGACGAGGTCGATGAACTGCCCGCCGGCAGCTATTGCATCGTCATGACCCACAACCATCAACTGGACCTGGAACTGACCGCCGCGATCCTCAAGCGCAACGATTTCACCTGGTTCGGCCTGATCGGCTCCAGGACCAAGCGCGTGAAGTTCGAGCACCGCCTGCGCGAGCGCGGCTTTGCCGCCGACAGCCTGGCACGCATGCGCTGCCCGATGGGCCTGGCCGAGGTCAAGGGCAAGCTGCCGATCGAGATCGCCGTGTCCATCGCCGCCGAAATCATCGCTACCTACAACGCGAACTTCGGCCAGCATACCGGCTCGGACACCACCCAACCCATTGCCAAACTGCTGCCGCCGTCACGGCGCAGCCAAGCCATTTGACGAGAGCCACATGAGCGCAACCCGCAAAGCCTACCGTGCCGCCCTGCTGCACAGCCTCGCCGACCCTGCCGAGGTGGGCGTCGAAGCATCGTATGAATATTTCGAAGACGGCCTGCTGGTCATCGACCAGGGCAAGATCAGCGCCATCGGCCACGCCAGCGAACTGCTGCCAGGCCTGGACGCCGACATCGAAGTGGTGCACTACCAGGACGCCTTGATCACCCCGGGGTTCATCGATACCCATATCCACTTCCCGCAGACCGGCATGATCGGCTCCTACGGCGAGCAGTTGCTGGACTGGCTGAACACCTACACCTTCCCGTGCGAGCGCCAGTTCGAAGACAAGGCTCACGCCGACAAGGTGGCCAAGCTGTTTCTCAAGGAGCTGCTGCGCAACGGCACCACCTCGGCGCTGGTGTTCGGCAGCGTGCACCCTGCCTCGGTCAACGCCCTGTTCGAGGAAGCCGAGCGCCTGGACCTGCGCCTGATCGCCGGCAAGGTGATGATGGACCGCAACGCCCCCGACTACCTGACCGACACCGCCGAGTCGGGCTACGCCGACAGCAAGGCGCTGATCCAGCGCTGGCACGGCAAGGGCCGCCTGCACTATGCGGTGACCCCGCGCTTTGCGCCCACCAGCACCCCGCAACAGCTGGCCCTGGCCGGCCAGTTGCTCAAGGAGTTCCCGGACCTGTACCTGCACACCCACCTGAGCGAAAACCTCAAGGAGATCGAGTGGGTCAAGGCGCTGTTCCCCGAGCGCAGCGGCTACCTGGATGTGTACGACCATTTCGAGCTGCTGGGCGAGCGCTCGGTGTTCGCCCACGCCGTTCACCTGTGCGATGCCGAATGCCAGCGCCTGGCCGAGACCGGTTCGGCCGTGGCGTTCTGCCCGACCTCCAACCTGTTCCTAGGCAGCGGCCTGTTCAACCTGCCCCAGGCCGAGCAGCACAAGGTCAAGGTCGGCCTGGGCACCGACGTGGGCGCCGGCACCAGCTTCTCGCTGCTGTACACCCTGAACGAAGCCTACAAGGTCATGCAGTTGCAGGGCGCACGCCTGAGCCCGTTCAAGTCGCTGTACCTGGCCACCCTGGGCGGTGCTCGGGCTTTGAACCTGGAGGAGCGCATCGGCACCCTGCAACCGGGCAGCGATGCCGACTTCATCGTGCTCGACTACAAGGCCACCCCGTTGCTGGACTACCGTCTCCAGCAGTCCGGCAGCATCGAGGAGACCCTGTTCGTGCTGACCACCCTGGGCGACGACCGTACCATTCGCGAAACCTTTGCCGCCGGGCGCAGCGTGCACCAGCGCTAAGGCGTTCGAAACAGGCCGCGGTACAACGCGCCGCCGATCACTGCCCCGATCAGCGGCGCCACCCAGAACAGCCACAGCTGATGCAGCGCCCAGCCACCGACGAACAGCGCCGGCCCGGTGCTGCGTGCCGGGTTCACCGACGTGTTGGTAACCGGTATCGACACCAGGTGGATCAGCGTCAGCGCCAGCCCGATGGCGATCGGCGCAAAGCCGGCCGGCGCCCGCGAATCGGTGGCGCCCATGATGATCAGAATGAACATCGCGGTCATCACCACCTCGCTGACAAAACCTGCCCCAAGCGAGTACTGCCCCGGCGAATGCTCGCCATAGCCGTTCGAGGCAAGCCCGTTCGACAGCTCGAAGCCGACCTTGCCGCTGGCGATGAGGTAGATCACGCCGGCAGCCAGGATGGCGCCCACCACCTGGGCGATCACGTACGGCACCAGGTCCTTGAGCGGAAACCGCCCGCCCACGACCAGGCCCAGCGATACCGCAGGGTTGAGGTGACAACCGGAGATATGACCGATGGCGAATGCCATGGTCAGCACAGTCAGCCCGAAGGCCATGGAGACACCGACCAGGCCAATGCCGATCGGAAAAGACGCAGCCAGTACCGCGCTGCCACAACCCCCCAACACCAACCAGAACGTCCCTATCAATTCAGCTCCCATGCGTTTGCTCATGGGCATCGACATCAGTCAGTCCTCAAGAAGTGGTACGCCTGAAGCGCAAGCCCAACTGCTTGATGAAGGTTTGCGGGAGTGCAACAGATAGAAATCTAGCAGAGGTTGGCTCAAGTGCCAGCAGCCCTGAAAGCATCGCGGGTCAAGCCCGCTCCCACAAGGACCGAGACAATCCTGTGGGAGCGGGCTCGACCCGCGATTGCAGGCGACGCGGTATCAGCCCTTGGCCGGCACCGAGCTGCCGCGCTTCTTGGTTTGCAGCAGGTGCGAGAACACCGCGTGCAGGTCATCCGACGCACTCTCCTCGTCGAGGTTGAGCTTGCTGTCGATGTGGTCCATGTGGTGCATCATCAGGCTCACCGCCTGGGCCGCATCACGCGCCTCGATGGCGTCGATCAGTTGCATGTGCTCGTCATACGAGCAGTGCGAGCGGTTGCCGCTTTCGTACTGGGCAATGATCAGCGAAGTCTGCGATACCAGGCTGCGCTGGAAGCTGATCAGCGGTGCATTGCCCGCCGCTTCCGCCAGCTTGAGGTGAAACTCGCCAGACAGGCGAATGCCGGCACCCCGGTCGCCGCGCGAGAAGCTGTCGCGCTCGTCGCGCACCATCTGGCGCAGTTCGTTCAACTGCTCGGCGGTGGCGTGCTCCACTGCAAGTTCGGTGATGGCACGCTCGACCATGCGCCGCGAAAAGAACACCTGACGCGCCTCTTCGACGGTCGGGCTGGCCACTACCGCACCGCGATTGGGGCGCAGCAGCACCACGCTTTCGTGGGCCAGGCGCGACAGCGCACGCCGGATGATGGTGCGGCTGACGCCGAAGATCTCGCCCAGGGCTTCCTCACTCAACTTGGTACCCGGCGCCAGGCGTTGTTCGAGGATTGCCTCGAATATGTGCGCGTAAACGATATCGTCCTGGGTGCCGCTACGACCGGCCTTGCCGGTGCGCGTGGGTTTCTTGAGGGGTTGCAGCTGTTCGTTCATGGGCGCTCGAGCACGGAGATCCACCTATCGGACCCTGACTGTAATACCAGCCAGTAGGGCGATGGCAAGTCCTGGATAGAAAATTAGACGTTCATGGTATTGACGCATTGTACACAGGCTTGGCGATTTCTGCAGAGTGCCATCACGTTATAGCCGTGGCGACAATTTACCTGCACACACCGACAAAAACATTATTTGCATTATTTGTATACAAACGCATAATCCAGCCGTGCAACTTCCTGACCCGCAGGTCAACAACAGGTCCGGTCGCCATGCCCTCCCCCTCGCAGAGCCCCCAGTCAACGCGCAGGACAAGCTCTGAACAACAAGAAAAGACGTGAGGAGTACACGCTGTGGAAAGCCGCAAACCCCAAGCCCCTACGCTGGATCTTGCCCCACCGCTCGAAACGAGCTGGCTGGAGCGGATTTTCAAACTCAAGCTGCACGGCACCACTGTCAGGACCGAACTGATCGCGGGTGTAACCACCTTCATCACCATGGCCTACATCATTTTCGTCAACCCCAACATCATGGCCGACGCCGGCATCGACCACGGTGCCGCGTTCGTGGCCACCTGCATCGCGGCGGCGCTCGGCTGCCTGCTGATGGGCCTGTATGCCAACTGGCCGGTGGGCCTGGCACCCGGCATGGGGCTGAATGCCTTTTTCACCTACACCGTGGTCGGCACCATGGGCTACACCTGGGAGGCCGCGCTGGGTGCGGTGTTCGTATCGGGTGTGCTGTTCATGCTGCTGACGCTGTCGCGGGTGCGCGAATGGCTGCTCAACAGCATCCCGCTGAGCCTGCGTCACGCCATGGGCGCGGGTGTGGGGCTGTTTCTCGGGGTGATCGGGCTGAAGACGGCCGGCATCATCGTCGCCAGCCCAGCCACCCTGATCAAGCTCGGCTCGCTGCACGAGCCTGGCCCGCTGCTGGCGGCGGCGTGCTTCCTGATGATTGCCGTGCTCAGCTATCGCCGGGTGTTCGGCGCGATCCTGATCAGCATCATCGCCGTGACACTGGCCGGCTGGGCCCTGGGCCTGGTGGAGTATGGCGGCGTGTTCTCCCTGCCGCCGAGCCTGGCGCCCACCTGGATGGCCATGGACGTGGCGGGCGTGTTCAACGTCAGCATGATCAGCGTGGTACTGGCATTTCTGTTCGTGCACATGTTCGACACCGCCGGCACTTTGATGGGCGTGGCCCAGCGCGCCAACCTGGTGAACGCCGAGGGGCGCATCGAAAACCTGTCGCGGGCGCTCAAGGCCGACAGTGCATCGAGCGTGTTCGGTGCAGTGGTGGGTGTGCCGCCGGTCACCAGCTACGTGGAAAGTGCTGCAGGTGTGGCGGCCGGCGGGCGCACGGGGCTCACGGCCGTGGTGGTCGGCCTGCTGTTCGTCGCGGCGATGTTCTTTGCGCCGCTGGCGGGCATGATCCCGGCCTATGCCACCGCCGGCGCACTGATCTATGTGGCGATGCTGATGATGGGCAGCATGGCGCACATCAACTGGGATGAAGCCACCGACAGCATTCCGGCGATCGTCACGGCGATCATGATGCCGCTGACATTCTCGGTGGCGGACGGCATTGCGCTGGGCTTCATCACCTATGTGGTGCTCAAGGCCGGCACCGGGCGCTACAGGGAGATCTCGGCGAGCCTGTGGGTGCTGTGTGCGATCTTTGTGGCCAAGTTCGTGTTCCTGTAAGCACTGCGTCGGTTCAAGGAGCCTCGCCTTCGGGCGGGGCTTTTTGTTGCCTGTGCCGCTCTGCCAGCGAACAGCCCTGCAGGCACGCCCTCGAATCCGAGGCAAAAAAAAGCCCGCCAGTGAGAGCGGGCAAGGACCTACGAAGATTCATCTAGCGACCAACTAGCTTCCGCGATAGGTCGAGTAACTGTACGGCGAGATCAGCAACGGCACGTGGTAGTGATCCTGCTCGGCGCTGATGCCGAAACGCAGCACCACCACATCCAGGAACGCCGGCTCCGGCAACTGCACACCACGGGCACGGTAATAGTCACCGGCACTGAACTGCAGCTGGTACACACCGCTGCGGTAATCCTCACCCTGCAGCAGTGGCGCATCGCAACGGCCATCGCTGTTGGTCAGCGCCGTGTTCACCAGCTCAAGCTGCTGGCCTTCGACCCGGTACAGCTCGACCTTGATCGAGCTGCCAGGGCAGCCATGTGCGGCATCCAGTACATGCGTGGTCAAACGTCCCATTGCGTGCGCCTCGTTTCAATCTATGGGCAAAAAATACCCGCACGGCACCGGGATGAAGCAGGGCAGCGTGCGGCTGTCGGATTATTAAGACATTTTCAGCTAAAATTGTACACAATAAATTCGACGATTTTGTTAGCCTGCCGAGCGTACCCTGTAAATACGCCATCAGTCGCAAAGCCGCGTGCCTGGCGGACGCTATCGTCATTTACTGACCAATCAGGCAGGTTTCTTGCAACCTTTTTCAAGGGCGAATGGCGGAAGAAATGCGAAAAAACAGGCTTACAAATCGTCAATAAAGTTGTATACAATCACTCCATCGTTGTGGCCGATGACCTGACTCAGACACCACACCCCCGTTTTCACGTACAAGAAGGAAGGCTGCAGTGAGCGCTGATTATCCTCGCGACCTGATCGGTTACGGCAACAACCCACCCCATCCGCGCTGGCCGGGGAATGCCCGCATCGCTTTGTCTTTCGTGCTCAACTATGAAGAAGGTGGCGAACGCAACATTCTTCACGGGGACAAGGAATCCGAAGCCTTCCTTTCCGAGATGGTCTCGGCGCAGCCCCTGCAGGGCGCCCGCAACATGAGCATGGAATCGCTTTACGAGTATGGCAGCCGCGCCGGTGTGTGGCGCCTGCTCAAGCTGTTCGAAGACACCGGCGTGCCGCTCACCGTGTTTGCCGTGGCCATGGCCGCCCAGCGCCACCCCGACGTGATCCGCGCCATGGTCGCCGCCGGCCACGAGATCTGCAGCCACGGCTACCGCTGGATCGACTACCAGTACATGGACGAGAACCAGGAGCGCGAGCACATGCTCGAGGCCATCCGCATTCTCACCGACCTCACCGGCGAGCGCCCGCTGGGCTGGTACACCGGCCGTACCGGGCCCAACACCCGCCGGCTGGTGATGGAGGAAGGCGGCTTCCTCTACGACAGCGACACCTACGACGACGACCTGCCCTACTGGGAGCCCAACAACCCCACCGGCAAGCCGCACCTGGTGATCCCCTACACCCTGGACACCAACGACATGCGCTTCACCCAGGTGCAGGGCTTCAATTGTGGCGAGCAGTTCTTCCAGTACCTCAAGGACGCCTTCGACGTGCTCTACGCCGAAGGTGCCGAGGCACCGAAGATGCTCTCGATCGGCCTGCACTGCCGCCTGATCGGCCGCCCGGCACGCATCGCCGCGCTCAAGCGCTTCGTGGAGTACGCCAAGAGCCATGAGCAGGTGTGGTTCGCCCGGCGCGTGGACATCGCCCGCCACTGGCATGCCACCCACCCTTTCCAAGCCGAGAGCGCCAAATGACCGACTTCAAGACCCTCAAGCCTTCGACCCTGGACCGTGCCGCGTTCGTCGCCGCCTTCGCCGACATCTACGAGCACTCGCCGTGGGTCGCCGAAAAAGCCTACGACCTGGGCCAACTGCACGAGCTGGACCAGATCGAAGCCCTGCACCAGCGCATGAGCGACATCCTGCTCAGCGCCGATCACGCCAGCCAGCTGGCCCTGATCAATGCTCACCCGGACCTGGCCGGCAAAGCCGCCGTCCAGGGCGAACTGACCGAATCGAGCACCAACGAACAGGCTGGCGCCGGCATCCACCAGTGCACCGCCGAAGAGTTCGCCCGTTTCACCGAACTCAACGACGCCTACAAGGCCAGGTTCCAGTTCCCGTTCATCATGGCGGTAAAAGGCAGCAACCGGCACCAGATCCTCGCCTCGTTCGAGAAACGCATCCACAACTCGGTCGAGGCCGAGTTCAAGGAAGCCCTGGCGCAGATCAACCTGATCGCCCTGTTCCGCCTGCAGCAGCTGTAACCGGCGCGCCTTGGCAGGCACTGGCCTGCCGGCATTCGCCAAAGCCCCGACAACACATAATTAGAGAACACCCGCATGCGCACTTTAGTGATTGAGCCCCTGACCAAAGAAGCCTTCGCCCCTTTCGGTGACGTGATCGAAACCGACGGCAGCGACCACTTCATGATCAACAACGGTTCGACCATGCGCTTCCACAAGCTGGCCACGGTAGAAACCGCCCAGCCCGAGGACTCCGCCATCATCAGCATCTTCCGCGCCGACGCGCAGGACATGCCGCTGACCGTGCGCATGCTGGAGCGCCATCCGCTGGGCAGCCAGGCCTTCATCCCGCTGCTCGGCAATCCCTTTCTGATCGTGGTCGCGCCCGTTGGCGATGTACCTGTATCGGGTCTTGTCCGCGCCTTTGTCAGTAATGGCAGGCAGGGCATCAATTACCATCGCGGCGTCTGGCACCACCCGGTGCTGACGATCGAAAAGCGGGATGACTTCCTGGTGGTTGATCGCAGCGGTTCCGGCAACAACTGCGACGAACATTTCTTCAATGAGGATGAGCAACTGATCCTCGCACCCCACCAATAAGAGAAGGTCGGTCACTGGCCTGCGGTGACCGGCAAGAGGTAAAGACTGTGGAAGCACATCTGTTGGAATGGCTGAACCTGAGCGTGCGCTGGGTTCACATGATCACTGGCGTGGCCTGGATCGGCGCGTCGTTCTATTTCGTATGGCTGGAGAACAACCTCAACCGGGCCAACCCGCGCGACGGTCTGTCGGGCGACCTCTGGGCGATTCACGGTGGCGGTATCTACCACCTGGAAAAGTACAAGCTGGCCCCGCCGAAAATGCCGGAGAACCTGCACTGGTTCAAATGGGAAGCCTATTTCACCTGGATGTCGGGTATTGCCCTGCTGTGCCTGGTGTTCTACTGGAACCCCAGCGTCTACCTGCTGGCCCCCGGCAGCACCCTGAGCGGTGGTGAAGGCATCGCCATCGGCGTCGGTTCGCTGATCGCCGGCTGGCTCATCTACGACGTGCTGTGCGACTCGCCCCTGGGCAAGCGCCCCGGCCTGCTCGGCCTGGTGCTGTTCGTGCTGATCATTGCGGCCTGCTACGGCTTCAGCCAGGTGTTCAGCGGCCGTGGTGCGTACCTGCACACCGGCGCGATCATCGGCACCATCATGGTCGGCAACGTGTTCCGCATCATCATGCCGGCCCAGCGTGCACTGGTCGCCGCCATCGAGAAGAACGAAACCCCCGACCCGACCCTGCCGGCCAAGGGCCTGCTGCGTTCGCGCCACAACAACTACTTCACCCTGCCGGTGCTGTTCATCATGATCAGCAACCACTTCCCGAGCACCTACGGCAGCCAGTACAACTGGCTGATCCTGGCCGGGATCGCGATTGCAGCGGTGCTGGTGCGTCACTACTTCAACACCCGCCACGACAGCGCCAAGTACGCCTGGACCCTGCCGGTCGGCGCCCTGGCGATGATCTGCCTGGCCTACGTCACCGGCCCCAAGCCGATGCCGACCGCCCCTGAGCAGGCCGCTGCCAAGGTCCAGTACCAACCGCTGCCGGAAACCGCACTGGGTGGCAAGACCGCTGCCGAGAAAGCCGCCGAACAGGCCGCCAACCCGGCACCTGCCGCCACCCCGGCCGAAGCGCCCGCCACTGCCACCGCTGCGGCGGACAGCGGCAACTTCGACAAGATCCACAGCGTCATCCAGGAACGCTGCACCGTGTGCCATTCGGCCAAGCCGACCAGCCCGCTGTTCAGTGCCGCCCCGGCCGGCGTGATGCTCGATACCCCGCAACAGATCCAGCAACTGGCCCCACGCATCCAGGCACAGGCCGTCGCCAGCCAGATCATGCCCCTGGGCAACATCACCCAGATGACCCAGCAGGAACGTGAACTGATTGGTGCATGGATCGCCAAGGGTGCTCCAACCAACTGATACAAGCTTCAAGCGGCAAGCTACAAGCTGCAAGCCAGGCGCGGCCTCCTGCTTCTTCGCAAGCAGGGCGCCTGAGCCTGCAGCTACCCAGAATAAAAACAAAACCTGAGGTGCTGCATGTCCGAGTCACGCAAGGCGTACATCCCCGTTGCGCCGCCACGACAGCCACTGCCCCTGCTGCAACTGATCCTGGTGGGTTTGCAACATGTTCTGCTGATGTACGGAGGTGCCATTGCGGTGCCGCTGATCATCGGGCAGGCCGCCGGGCTCTCTCGTGAAGAAATCGCATTCCTGATCAATGCCGATCTGCTGGTCGCCGGTGTCGCCACCGTGGTCCAGTCGCTCGGCATTGGCGCACTGGGCATCCGCATGCCGGTGATGATGGGCGCCAGCTTCGCCGCCGTCGGCAGCATGGTGGCCATGGCCGGCATGCCCGGCGTGGGCCTGCAGGGGATTTTCGGCGCGACCATCGCCGCCGGCTTCTTCGGCATGCTGATCGCCCCGTTCATGTCCAAGGTGGTGAGGTTTTTCCCGCCACTGGTCACCGGCACGGTGATTACCTCCATCGGCCTGTCGCTGTTCCCGGTCGCCGTCAACTGGGCCGGCGGCGGCGCGGCGGCCGCGCCGTTCGGCTCGCCGATCTACCTGGCCGTGGCCGGCCTGGTGCTGACCACCATCCTGCTGATCAATCGCTTCATGCGTGGCTTCTGGGTGAACGTGTCGGTACTGATCGGCATGGGCCTGGGCTACATCATTGCCGGCGCCATCGGCATGGTCGACCTCAGCGGCCTGGCCCAGGCCCCCTGGGTACAGGTGGTCACCCCGCTGCACTTCGGCATGCCCACCTTCAGCCTGGCGCCGATCCTGTCGATGTGCCTGGTGGTGGTGATCATCTTCGTCGAGTCCACCGGCATGTTCCTGGCGCTGGGCAAGGTCACCGAGCGTGAAGTGACCCCCGGCATGCTGCGTCGCGGCCTGTTCTGGGACGCCGGCGCCTCGTTCGTGGCAGGCTTTTTCAACACCTTCACCCACTCCTCGTTCGCACAGAACATCGGCCTGGTCCAGATGACCGGCGTGCGCTGCCGCTACGTGACCGTGGTGGCCGGGCTGTTCCTGATCGTGCTCAGCCTGCTGCCCAAGGCGGCATTCCTGATTGCCTCGATCCCGCCGGCGGTACTGGGCGGCGCCTCCATCGCCATGTTCGGCATGGTCGCGGCCACCGGCATCAAGATCCTGCAGGAGGCCGACATCGGCGACCGGCGCAACCAGTTGCTGGTGGCCGTCAGCGTCGGCATGGGGCTGATCCCGGTGGTACGTCCGGAGTTCTTCGCGCAGATGCCGCAATGGATGGAGCCGATCACCCACAGCGGCATCGCCATGGCCACCGTCAGTGCCCTGGTACTGAACCTGCTGTTCAACGTATTGGGCGGCGCCGAACGCGCCGCGCACAACGACGCCGTGCACCAGCACTGATACACGGGGCGGCGCCTGCCGCCCCGGTCAACCCGAGCACCACGCAGTACCGTCGGCCCCTGGGAGTGGGCCGCTCGGGGCGCGTTTGCGCCGAAAAAACCGCAATCCAACAATAACAATAGCCGGGAATAACCACATGAAACGCATCACCTCTTCCCTCTTGCTGGGCAGCAGCTTGCTGGCCACGCTTCCTGCGGTAGCGGAGGACCTGCTGCTCTGGCACACCAACAGCCTGACGTATCTGTACGGCAAGGACTTTCAGGTCAACCCGCGGATCCAGCAGACGGTGACTTTCGAGCACGCCAACAAATGGAAGTACGGCGACAACTTCCTGTTCGTCGACAAGATCTTCTACAACGGCGGCCAAGACCGTAACAAGGGCAAGAACACCTACTACAGCGAGATCAGCCCGCGCCTGTCGTTCGGCAAGATCTTCGACCAGAAGCTGGAGTTCGGCCCGATCAAGGACGTGCTGCTGGCCATGACCTACGAAACCGGTGAAGGCGACAACGAGGCCTACCTGATCGGCCCGGGCTTCGACCTGGCCATCCCCGGCTTCAACTACTTCACCCTCAACTTCTACCAGCGCAACACCGAAGGCAGCCGCCCGGGTGATCGCGTGTGGCAGATCACCCCGGCGTTCTCCTACACCATCCCCATGGGCCGGTCCGACCTGCTGATCGATGGCTACATGGACTGGGTGGTGGACAACGACGAAAGCCGTCGCGGCACCTACCACGCCAACCTGCACTTCAACCCGCAGGTCAAGTACGACCTTGGCAAGGCGCTGAACATCGGCGCCAAGCAGCTGTACGTGGGTATCGAATACAGCTACTGGAAGGACAAATACGGCATCGAGGACAGCGATCGCCTCAAGACCAACCAGAGCGTGACCAGTGCGCTGATCAAGGTTCACTTCTAAAACCTGATCGAACGCACAGTTTTTGTCGCACACGCTCCATAACGGAGCACTTGAGGGACGGCGCGCAAGCCAGTAATCTGCGCGCCCCCTCGCTCAGGGTAGGACCCCTCCTACCTGCGTTTACTGACCGCTCAGTCAATGAATTCGGGCGGTTGGTAAGCGTATTGCCAGCCTCACACCCCTTGTTCAACTGTTCAGAAAGACGTCGAGCAGGCCCGTTGCGCCAACCCGCCAAGGTTGGCTCAGCTCTTGCGAACGCGCTGTGGCCGATCGAAAAAAGCTGACCAAAAAGACA
The DNA here is from genome assembly GCF_052850635.1 of Pseudomonas sp. 1176_21. Taxonomy (NCBI): domain Bacteria; kingdom Pseudomonadati; phylum Pseudomonadota; class Gammaproteobacteria; order Pseudomonadales; family Pseudomonadaceae; genus Pseudomonas; species Pseudomonas sp. 1176_21. Next base: position 117,220 of record NZ_VXCV01000008.1, on the reverse strand, counting down.
ACACGTTGAACCAGAACGGCGCCGACACAGAGTGCCGAATCAATCAAGGGAGCACGCAATGCGCATTACCAACAGCCTGATGCTTGCAGGCGGCCTGCTGGCGGCAAGTACCGCCACCGCCGGTGATCTGCTGCAGTGGCAGAACAACAGCCTGACCTACCTCTACGGCAAGGACTTTGCGGTCAACCCGCAGATCCAGCAGACCTTCACTTTCGAGCACGCCGATGCCTGGAAGTACGGCGACAACTTCCTGTTCATCGACAAGATCTTCTACAACGGCAAGAAGGACGGCAACGTCGGCCCGAACACCTACTACGGCGAGTTCACCCCGCGCCTGTCGTTCGGCAAGATCTTCGACCAGAAACTGGAGTTCGGCCCGGTCAAGGATGTGCTGCTGGCCATGACCTACGAGTTTGGCGAGGGAGACAACGAGTCGTACCTGATCGGCCCAGGCTTCGACCTGGCCATCCCCGGCTTCGACTACTTCCAGCTCAACTTCTACCAGCGCCACACCGAGGGCAGCCGCGCCGGTGACAACGTATGGCAGATCACCCCGGTGTGGTCGTACACCATTCCCGTGGGCAAGTCGGACATCCTGATCGACGGCTACATGGACTGGGTGGTGGACAACGACGAAACCCGGCGTCGCGGCACCTATCATTCCAACCTGCACTTCAACCCGCAGATCAAGTATGACCTGGGCAAGGCCCTGAACCTGGGCGAAAAACAGCTGTACGTCGGTTTCGAATACGACTACTGGAAAGACAAGTACGGTATCAAGGACAGCGACGCCTTCGATACCGACCAGAACACCGCGAGCCTGCTGGTGAAAGTGCACTTCTGACCGGGTTGCGTTCTTCGCCGGCAAGGCCGGCTCCTACAGACGGCTCACTCCTGTAGGAGCCGGCCTTGCCGGCGAAGAGGCCATCAGCCCCGGATGGCCTTCCAGAACTTGCCCACCACGGCAACCACCGCCAGCACCGCAGCCCCCGCCACTACGCCCACGCCGGCATTGAGCAAGGCCGTCGTCAGCGCCCCGCCACGCCCTTCGCCGAAGGCCTCGATGGCATGATGCAGCGGCGCGATGCCATGCACCAGAATCCCGCCACCTACCAGGAACATCGCCGCGGTGCCGATCACCGACAGGCTTTTCATCATGTAGGGCGCCGCACTCAATATGCCGTTGCCGATGGCCTTGGCTGCACGCGAGGCTTTTTGCGTCAGCCACAGGCCCAGGTCATCCAGCTTGACGATCCCCGCCACCAGCCCGTACACGCCGATCGTCATCACGATCGCGATGCCCGACAGCACGATGATCTGCTGGGGCAGTGGCGCATCGGCCACGGTGCCCAGCGTGATGGCGATGATCTCGGCCGAGAGAATGAAGTCGGTACGCACCGCGCCCTTGATCTTGTCTTTCTCGAACGTCACCAGGTCGACCGCCGGGTTGGCCACTGCCTCGGTCAATGCCGCATGCCCGGCCTTGGCCTCCTCGGCGCTGTGCAGAAACCTGTGCGCGAGCTTTTCGAACCCCTCGAAGCACAGGTAAGCGCCGCCGAGCATCAGCAGCGGGGTTACCGCCCACGGTATGAATGCGCTGATCAGCAACGCAGCCGGCACCAGGATCAGCTTGTTCAGGAACGAGCCCTTGGCCACCGCCCACACCACCGGCAGTTCCCGCTCGGCGCGCACACCCGTGACCTGCTGGGCATTGAGGGCCAGATCATCACCCAGTACGCCGGCGGTCTTCTTGGCCGCGACCTTGGTCATGACCGAGACATCGTCGAGTACCGTGGCGATATCGTCGATCAGTACCAGCAAACTGCTTGCAGCCATGATTCATGTTCCATTGAGGTGAGATGGCGCCAAGCTTAGCCTGTCGATGGGCAAAAGGGGCGACCTTGAGCGCTTCGCGAACGCGGTGCTACCATGCGCAACCGCCTGCCCAGGCCTGTTGCCGCACGCGGCCAGATACAAGGAACAGCGCCACCATGAGCACCATTCGCGAGCGCAACAAAGAACTGATCCTGCGGGCCGCCAGCGAGGAGTTCGCCGACAAGGGCTTCGCCGCCACCAAGACCAGCGACATCGCGGCCAAGGCCGGCCTGCCCAAGCCCAACGTCTACTACTACTTCAAATCCAAGGAAAACCTCTACCGCGAGGTGCTCGAAAGCATCATCGAGCCGATCATGCAGGCCTCCACCCCGTTCAATGCCGACGGTGAGCCGCAAGAGGTGCTCAGTGCCTACATCCGCTCCAAGGTGCGCATCTCCCGCGACCTGCCCTTCGCGTCCAAGGTGTTCGCCAGCGAGATCATGCACGGCGCGCCGCACCTGAGCGCCAGCCAGGTCGAGCAGCTCAACGTGCAGGCACGGCACAACATCGAATGCATCCAGGGCTGGATCGAACGCGGCCTGATCGCCCCGGTCGACCCGCACCACCTGATGTTCAGCATCTGGGCTGCAACCCAGACCTATGCCGATTTCGACTGGCAGATCTCGGTGGTCACCGGCAAGGCCAAGCTCGAGGACAGCGACTACGAGGCGGCGGCGCAGACCATCATCCGGCTGGTGCTCAAGGGCTGTGCGCCGGACGCCTGACAGATAGCGGCGACTGCATCGCGGGTCAAGCCCGCTCCCACAAGAACACCAGTGATCTTTGTGGGAGCGGGCTTGACCCGCGATAGGGCCCTACGCCGCCACCCCCGCATCCGCCGTCAACCCCGCCTCTTCGATCGCACTGATCGCGCACTGCTCGTCGATATCCGACGTATCACCGCTGATACCGATCGCGCCCAGCACTGCCCCGCTCTGATCCCGAATCAGCACCCCACCCGGCGCCGGCACCACCGGGCTCTGGCCCAACCCGTTGAGCGCGGCGAAGAACGCCGGGCGCTGCTGCGCGTCCAGCGCCAGCAGGCGCGAGCCCTTGCCCAGCGCAATCGCGCCCCACGCCTTGCCCATCGCCACCTGCGGACGCAGCAGGCTGGCGCCGTCCTCGCGCTGCAGGGTCAGCAGGTGCCCACCGGCATCGAGCACCACCACGGTCAGCGGCGCCGCCGAAATCCTGCGGCCGGCCGCCAGCGCGCCATTCACCAGGCTCACCGCTACTTTCAAGCTCAGAACGTTCATCCAAAGGTCCTCTTGTTGTTAGAAGCCCACGTGGGCAAGTGAAAAACCAATACAACAAATAGAACACAATGAAGAATATTTTTGTATACAATAATTCACTCCATCCGACCAAAACCCGTCACAACCCCTTTTTTACGGGGTAACGACGAAAGCACCCGGTGGCGGATGAAAATGGATTGACCAGAGTCGCCTGCCGTGAATACACTCTGTCGAAAAGCAATTTGTATACAATTACAAAATCTAAGAGGCACAAAACCATGAGCAAAATGAGAGCAATCGATGCAGCCGTGCTGGTCATGCGCCGTGAAGGCGTCGACACCGCATTCGGCATCCCGGGCGCCGCGATCAACCCGCTGTATTCGGCCCTGAAGAAAGTCGGCGGCATCGATCACGTCCTTGCTCGTCACGTGGAAGGTGCCTCGCACATGGCCGAGGGCTACACCCGTACCAAGGCCGGCAACATCGGCGTGTGCATCGGCACCTCCGGCCCTGCCGGCACCGACATGGTCACCGGCCTGTACAGCGCCTCGGCCGACTCCATCCCGATTCTGTGCATCACCGGCCAGGCGCCCCGCTCGCGCCTGCACAAGGAAGACTTCCAGGCCGTCGACATCACCAGCATCGTCAAGCCGGTCACCAAGTGGGCCACCACCGTGCTCGAACCTGGCCAGGTGCCGTATGCGTTCCAGAAAGCCTTCTATGAAATGCGCACCGGCCGTCCTGGCCCGGTACTGATCGACCTGCCGTTCGACGTGCAGATGGCCGAGATCGAATTCGACATCGACGCCTACCAGCCGCTGCCGGTGAGCAAGCCGTCGGCCAACCGCGTGCAGGTCGAGAAGGCCCTGGCCATGCTCGACTCCGCCGAGCGTCCGCTGCTGGTGGCCGGTGGCGGCATCATCAACGCCGATGCCAGCGACAAGCTGGTGGAGTTCGCCGAACTCACCGGTATCCCGGTCATCCCGACCCTGATGGGCTGGGGCACCATCCCTGACGACCACCCGCTGATGGTGGGCATGGTCGGCCTGCAGACCTCGCACCGCTACGGCAACGCGACCATGCTCAAGTCGGACGTGGTGCTGGGCATCGGCAACCGCTGGGCCAACCGCCATACCGGCTCGGTGGATGTGTACACCGAAGGCCGTCGCTTCATTCACGTCGACATCGAACCGACCCAGATCGGCCGTGTGTTCACCCCGGACCTGGGTATCGTGTCCGACGCCGGCGCCGCACTGGACGTGTTCCTGGAAGTGGCCCGCGAGTGGAAAGCCGCCGGCAAGCTCAAGGACCGTGGCGAGTGGCTCAAGGACTGCCAGCAGCGCAAGGCCAGCCTGCACCGCAAGACCCACTTCGACAACGTGCCGGTCAAGCCGCAGCGCGTGTACCAGGAAATGAACCAGGTGTTCGGCAAGGACACCTGCTACGTCAGCACCATCGGCCTGTCGCAGATCGCCGGTGCGCAGTTCCTGCACGTGTACAAGCCGCGTCACTGGATCAACTGCGGCCAGGCCGGCCCGCTGGGCTGGACCATTCCTGCGGCACTGGGCGTGGTCAAGGCCGACCCGTCGCGCAAGGTCGTGGCACTGTCGGGCGACTATGACTTCCAGTTCATGATCGAAGAGCTGGCGGTGGGCGCGCAGTTCAACCTGCCGTACATCCATGTAGTGGTGAACAACTCCTACCTGGGGCTGATCCGCCAGGCCCAACGCGGCTTCGAGATGGATTACTGTGTACAGCTGGCGTTCGAGAACCTCAACGCCCCGGAACTGAACGGCTACGGCGTGGACCACGTCGCGGTTGTAGAAGGTCTGGGTTGCAAGGCACTGCGCGTGTTCAAGCCGGAAGAAATCCAGCCGGCCCTGCGCAAGGCCCAGCAGATGGCCGAAGAGTTCAAGGTGCCGGTCGTGGTCGAGGTGATCCTCGAGCGCGTGACCAATATTTCCATGGGTACCGAAATCAACGCGGTCAACGAATTCGAAGACCTGGCGCTGGTCGGCAACGACGCGCCAACCGCGATCTCGCTGCTCGACTGACTGTTGTAGCGGCCCTGCTGCCCAGCGCACAGGGCCCACTTTTGCAAGGAGACAACCATGCCTCGTTTCGCCGCCAACCTGTCCATGCTGTTCACCGAGCAGGACTTTCTCGCCCGTTTCAAGGCTGCTGCCGACGCCGGCTTCAGCGGGGTCGAGTACCTCTTCCCGTACGATTTCAGCTCGGCTGAAATCAAGCAGCACCTGGACAGCAACGGCCTGACCCAGGTGCTGTTCAACCTGCCGGCCGGCGACTGGGCCAAGGGTGATCGCGGCATCGCCTGCGACCCGTCCCGTGTCGAGGAATTCCGTGCCGGCGTGGACCTGGCCATTGCCTACGCCCAGGTACTGGGCAACACCCAGGTCAACTGCCTGGCCGGTATCCGCCCACAAGGCCCGGACTGCGCCACGGTGCGCAAGACCTTCGTCGACAACCTGAAGTTCGCCGCCGACAAGCTGCAGGCAGCAGGCATCAAGCTGGTGATGGAGATGATCAACACCCGCGACATCCCGGGCTTCTACCTGAACACCACCAAGCAGGCGCTGGAGATCCAGGCCGAAGTGGGCAGCACCAACCTGTTCCTGCAGTACGACATCTACCACATGCAGATCATGGAAGGTGACCTGGCCCGCACGATGGAAGGCAACCTGGCCAAGATCAACCACATCCAGCTGGCCGACAACCCGGGCCGCAACGAGCCGGGCACCGGCGAGATCAACTACCGCTTCCTGTTCGAGCACCTGGACCGCATCGGCTACCAGGGCTGGGTAGGCTGCGAATACAAGCCGCTGACCACCACCGAAGCGGGCCTTGGCTGGCTCAAGACCCACAACGCGATCTAATCATCTTTCTGCCGGGACGCATTTCCTGTGGGAGCGGGCCTGACCCGCGATGCGATAGCGCGTTCACCGCCGCTATCGCGGGTCAAGCCCGCTCCCACAGGGTCCCCACAACAAATACAAGAGGCAACTCTCATGGCTAAAATCGGATTCATCGGCACCGGCATCATGGGTCTTCCAATGGCTCAGAACCTGCAGAAGGCAGGTCACAGCCTGTTCCTTTCCTCGCACCACGGCGCCGCGCCGACCGACCTGATCGCCGCCGGCGGCGTGGCCCTGGCCAACCCCAAGGAAGTGGCCCAGGAAGCCGAGTTCATCATCGTCATGGTGCCGGACACTCCCCAGGTCGAAGCCGTGCTGTTCGGTGAAAACGGCGTGGCCCAGGGCATTGGCCCGAACAAGGTGGTGATCGACATGAGCTCGATCTCCCCTACCGCCACCAAAGCCTTCGCCGAGAAGATCAAGGCCACCGGCGCCACCTACCTCGACGCCCCGGTGTCCGGTGGTGAAGTCGGCGCCAAGGCCGCGACCCTGAGCATCATGGTCGGCGGTTGCCCCAAAGCCTTCGAACGTGCCCAGCCGCTGTTCCAGGCCATGGGCAAGAACATCACCCACGTGGGTGGCAGTGGTGACGGCCAGACCGCCAAGGTCGCCAACCAGATCATCGTGGCCCTGAACATCCAGGCCGTTGCCGAGGCCCTGCTGTTCGCCGCCAAGAACGGCGCCGACCCGGCCAAGGTGCGCGAAGCACTGATGGGCGGCTTTGCCTCCTCGAAAATCCTCGAAGTGCACGGCGAGCGCATGATCAAGGGCACCTTCGACCCGGGCTTTCGCATCAGCCTGCACCAGAAGGACCTGAACCTGGCCCTGCAGGGTGCCAAGGAGCTGAACATCAACCTGCCCAACACCGCCAATGCCCAACAGGTGTTCAGCACCTGCGCGGCCATCGGTGGCGCCAACTGGGACCACTCGGCGCTGGTCAAGGGCCTTGAGCACATGGCCAACTTCTCGATCCGCGGCGACAAGTAAGCATCAAGCGGCAGGTTTCACGCGGCAAGACCGGCAGACCGCGCATCGGTCCGCTGTCTCTTGCAGCTTGTAGCCTGAAGCTTGCCGCGCTAAAGAGCACCACCCGCCCTTGGGCCCGTCTGCACGGAGGCAGGCCCAGGGGCGTTTTCGATTCTGCAAAACAATAAGATTTGGGAGCCTGCCATGTCGGTCGATCCGCAACACTTTCTGCGCGAGCTGTTCGCCACGGCCATCGATGCCGCGCATCCACGCCAGGTGCTCGAAGCCCACCTGCCCAGCGACCGCAGCGGCCGCGTCATCGTCATCGGCGCCGGCAAGGCCGCCGCCGCCATGGCCGAAGTGGTCGAGCGCAGCTGGCAGGGCGAGGTCTCGGGCCTGGTCGTGACCCGCTACGGCCACGGCGCCAGCTGCAGCAAGATCGAAGTGGTCGAAGCCGCCCACCCGGTACCGGACGCCGCCGGCCTGGCCGTGGCCAAGCGTGTGCTGGCGATGGTCAGCGACCTCAGCGCCGACGACAGGGTGATCTTCCTGCTCTCCGGCGGAGGTTCCGCCCTGCTGGCCCTGCCCGCCGAAGGCCTGACCCTGGCCGACAAGCAGCAGGTCAACAAGGCCCTGCTCAAATCCGGCGCCACCATCGGCGAGATGAACTGCGTGCGCAAGCACCTCTCGGCGATCAAGGGCGGCCGCCTGGCCAAGGCCTGCTGGCCGGCCACGGTGTACACCTACGCGATTTCCGACGTACCCGGCGACCTCGCCACCGTGATCGCCTCCGGCCCCACCGTGGCCGACCCGAGCACCTCGGCCGAAGCGCTGGCGATCCTCAAGCGCTACAACATCCAGGCCCCGGCCGCCGTCACCGCGTGGCTGAACAACCCGGCCTCCGAAACCGTCAAGGCCGATGACCCGGCCCTGGCCCGCAGCCACTTCCAGCTGATCGCCCGCCCCCAGCAGTCGCTGGAGGCCGCTGCGGTAAAGGCGCGCCAGGCCGGCTTCAGCCCGCTGATCCTGGGTGACCTGGAAGGTGAGTCGCGTGAAGTGGCCAAGGTGCATGCCGGCATCGCGCGCCAGATCGTGCAGCACGGCCAGCCACTGGCGGCGCCCTGCGTGATCCTGTCGGGCGGCGAAACCACCGTCACCGTGCGCGGCAATGGCCGCGGCGGGCGCAACGCCGAGTTCCTGCTCAGCCTCACCGAAAGCCTGAAGGGGTTGCCCGGCGTGTACGCACTGGCCGGTGACACCGACGGCATCGACGGCTCCGAAGACAACGCCGGGGCCTTCATGACCCCCGACAGCTATGCGCGTGCCCAGGCCCTGGGCCTGTCGGCGGCGGACGAGCTGGACAACAACAATGGCTACGGTTATTTCGCCGCGCTCGACGCCTTGATCGTTACCGAGCCCACGCGCACCAACGTCAACGATTTTCGCGCCATCCTGATCCTCGAGACCGCACAACATGACGCCTGACAAGAAAGTCAAAATCCTCGCCACCCTCGGCCCCGCGACCAAAGGCATCGACGACATCCGTCAGCTGGTCGAAGCCGGGGTGAACATCTTTCGCCTGAACTTCAGCCACGGCGAGCACGCCGACCACGCCATGCGTTTCGAATGGATCCGCGAAGTGGAGCGCCAGCTCAACTACCCGCTGGGCATCCTCATGGACCTGCAGGGCCCCAAGCTGCGCGTCGGGCGTTTTGCCGAAGGCAAGGTGCAGCTGCAACGCGGCCAGGCCCTGCGCCTGGACCTGGATGCCACACCGGGCGATGCACAGCGGGTCAACCTGCCCCACCCGGAGATCATCGCCGCGCTGGAGCCGGGCATGGACCTGCTGCTCGATGACGGCAAACTGCGCCTGCGCGTGACCGCCAAGCACGCCGACGCCATCGACACCGAGGTGCTCAACGGCGGCGAACTGTCCGACCGCAAGGGCGTGAACGTGCCCCAGGCGCTGCTCGAGCTCAGCCCGCTGACCGAAAAGGACCGTCGCGACCTGACCTTCGGCCTGGAGCTGGGCGTGGACTGGGTGGCCCTGTCGTTCGTGCAGCGCCCTGAAGACATCATCGAGGCGCGCCAGCTGATCGGCGACCGGGCCTACCTGATGGCCAAGATCGAGAAGCCCTCGGCGGTCACGCAACTGCGCGAGATTGCCCAGTTGAGCGACGCGATCATGGTCGCCCGTGGCGACCTGGGCGTGGAAGTGCCGGCCGAAAGCGTGCCGCAGATCCAGCAGCGCATCATCACCACCTGCCGCCAGCTGGGCCGCCCGGTGGTGGTGGCCACGCAGATGCTCGAGTCGATGCGCTTCAGCCCGGCCCCGACCCGCGCCGAGGTCACCGACGTGGCCAACGCCGTGGCCGAGGGCGCCGATGCGGTGATGCTGTCGGCCGAGACCGCCTCGGGCGACTACCCGCTCGAAGCGGTGCAGATGATGAGCAAGATCATCCGCCAGGTCGAAAGCGGCCCGGACTACCAGGCCCAGCTGGACGTGGGCCGGCCACAGGCCGAGGCCACCGTGTCGGATGCGATCAGCTGCGCGATCCGTCGCATCAGCGGCATCCTGCCGGTGGCGGTGCTGGTGAACTACAGCGAGTCGGGCAACTCGACCCTGCGCGCAGCGCGTGAACGGCCGCGTGCACCGATCCTCAACCTGACCCCCAACCTCAACACCGCACGGCGCCTGAGTGTGGCCTGGGGCGTGCATTCGGTGGTCAACGATCGGTTGCGCCAGGTGGACGAAGTGGTGTCCACGGCACTGGAGATTGCCCAGGCCCAGGGCATGGCCAGCCGTGGCGACATCCTGTTGATCACTGCCGGTGTGCCTTTTGGCAAGCCGGGGTCGACCAATACGCTGCGGATCGAAACCCTGCTCTGATTTGATTGGGGCGGCTGCGCCGCCCATCGCGGGTCAAGCCCGCTCCCACAAGGATCACATCGGCCCTTGTGGAAGCGGGCTTGACCCGCGATGGGTGCACTGACACACCACACCGTGGGACAACAAAGCCCGAAGAGGCGCCCCACTCCACCCACCCTGACCCACTGCCATGTACACCAAGAACTTCGTCAACCCGTGCCCCGACTGGGCCACCGCCTTGCTCAACGGTTTCAGTCAGGTGCTGCTGCAGCGCAACCCGCTGTGCGGCCTGCTGTGCCTGCTGGCCATCCTGATCACCGCCCCCGAACTCATCGGCGGTGCGCTGCTGGGCGCCCTTGCCGGGCTGCTCACCGCGCAGCGCCGCGGCTACAACCGCGCCGACCGCCAGGCCGGCCTGTACAGCTACAACGGCGTGCTGCTGGGCCTGCTGCTCAGCCACGCACTGCCCTGGTCGGCCCTGCTGCCCCCGCTGATCATCGCCGCTGCGGGCCTGAGCAGCATGCTGGTGCACCAGTGGCTCAAGCGCAAAAGCCCCCGCCTGCTGCCCGCCTACACCGCGCCCTTCGTGCTGATCGGCTGGGCGGTACTGGCGCTGGCCGAGCCTTCCAGCGCCGGCTACGCCCCGGTCGCGGCCAACCCGCTGTTCGGCCTGGGCCGCGGCCTGGGCCAGATCTTCCTGCTCGACCAGCCGCTGGCTGGCCTGCTGATTGCCCTGGGCCTGCTGATCGCCAACCGCTACGCCGCCGCCTGGGCGCTACTGGGCGCCGCCCTGGGCGGCAGCGTGGCGCTGCTCGGTGGCGAGGCCGGTGCCGGCTACTACGGCCTGTACGGCTTCAATGCGGCGCTGGCCGCGCTGGCCTTCAGCCAGACCCGCGCACAACCCTGGCGGCCGTTGCTGGCCATCGTTCTGGCCATCGTGCTGCAACCGCTGCTGGGCCTGTTGCCGGTGCCGGGCCTGACCGCGCCGTTCATCCTCGCCTGCTGGCTGCTGCAACTGGGTACCGCTGCCCGACGTCGCCCGCTTGCACAGCTGCGGGCCAGCCCCTAGGCTCTGCTCCATCTTGTAATGGAAAGCGCCCATGAGCACCCCTTCGAGCTGGCGCGAGCGGCTCTACGTCATCGTCTTTCAAGCCGACACCGTGGCCGGCCGGCGCTTCGACAGCATTCTGCTGCTGATCATCCTGGCCAGCCTGATCACCGTCATCCTCGACAGCATCGACGAGGTCCACCAGGGCTACGCCGGGCTGCTCGCCTGGATCGAGTGGGGCTTTACCGCCATCTTCCTGGCCGAATACCTCACCCGCCTGTACTGCTCGCCCAAGCCGCTGCGCTATGCCTTCAGCTTCTACGGGCTGGTGGACCTGCTGGCGATCGTGCCGGGCATCATCGCCATCTACTACAGTGACGCGCAGTACCTGCTGATCATCCGCGTGATCCGCATGCTGCGCATCTTCCGCGTGCTCAAGCTCGGCCCGTACCTCAAGCAGGCCAACTACCTGATGTCGGCGCTGCGCGGCAGCAAGCAGAAGATCATCGTGTTCCTGGTCAGCGTGTCGACCCTGGTCACGGTGTTCGGCACCCTGATGTACGTGGTCGAAGGCCCGGAACACGGCTTCACCAGCATCCCCAAGGGCATCTACTGGGCCATCGTGACCCTGACCACCGTGGGCTTTGGCGACATCGTGCCCAAGACCCCGCTGGGCCAGGTGATTTCCTCGCTGGTGATGATCACCGGCTATTCGATCATCGCCGTGCCCACCGGCATCTTCACTGCCGAGCTGGCCAACGCCATGCGCGGCGAGCAGCTGCAGCACGCCTGCCCCACCTGCCACAAGGGCAGCCACGAGCAGAGCGCCGCGTTCTGTTCACGCTGCGGCAATGCGCTGTTCAAGAAAAAGGAATAACCACAGCACTTTTTAATCTTTAAGCGACTAAGGCCGAGCCGCTATAGTCGCTGGCATAATGCCTTTCTCCCAACTCGAACAAGGAATGCGCAGTGAAAAAACTCTTTGGTGCCTCGCTTCTGGCCGCAGGCCTGGCCCTGGGCAACCTCGCCCAGGCCGCCCCGACCACCCTGCTCAACGTCTCCTACGACGTGATGCGCGACTTCTACAAGGACTACAACGCCGCGTTCCAGAAGCACTGGGAAGCCGAGCACAAAGAGAAGATCAACGTGCAGATGTCCTTCGGCGGTTCGAGCAAGCAGGCGCGCTCGGTGATCGACGGCCTGCCGGCCGACGTCATCACCATGAACATGGCCACCGACATCAATGCCCTGGCCGACAACGGCAAGCTGGTGCCGGACAACTGGGTCACCCGCCTGCCCAACAACAGCGCGCCCTTCACCTCCGCCACCGTGTTCATCGTGCGCAAGGGCAACCCCAAGGCCCTGAAGGACTGGCCCGACCTGCTCAAGGACGGCGTACAGGTGATCGTGCCCAACCCCAAGACCTCGGGCAACGGCCGCTACACCTACCTGTCGGCATGGGGCTATGTGCTCAAGAACGGCGGTGACGAGAACAAGGCCAAGGACTTCGTCGGCAAGCTGTTCAAGCAGGCGCCGGTGCTCGATACCGGTGGCCGTGCCGCGACCACCACCTTCATGACCAACCAGATCGGCGACGTGCTGGTGACCTTCGAGAACGAAGCCGAGATGATCGCGCGCGAATTCGGTCGCGACCAGTTCGAGGTGATCTACCCGAGCGTGTCGGCCGAAGCCGAGCCGCCGGTGAGCGTGGTCGACAAGGTGGTGGACAAGAAGAAAAGCCGTGCCACCGCCGAGGAGTACCTCAAGTACCTGTGGTCGCCTGAAGCCCAGGAAATTGCCGCCAACAACTACCTGCGCCCACGCGATGCGACCGTGCTGGCCAAGTACACCGACCGCTTCCCCAAAGTCGACTTCCTGTCGGTGGAGAAGACCTTCGGTGACTGGCGCACCGTGCAGAAGACCCACTTCAACGACGGCGGGATCTTCGACCAGATCTACACCGGGCAATAAGGCCGGGTGACGAATCCGGGGCCTGTGACGGGCCCCGGATTTTTTGTGGCCGGCGTTCGGGCCTGTCGCGGGTCAAGCCCGCTGCCACAAGGTGATGTGCCGATTTCAAGGGCGATGTCGCACCTGTGGGAGCGGGCTTGACCCGCGATGAATTCACCTCGGTTTCGAACTTGCCCGGCAAATACCGATCAGTTCCTTGGACTACCCTTTCCGTCATTCACGGCTCAAGGAGTGCCCAGTGACCCGATTGCTCACCCTGTTGCTCGGTTGCCTGCTCAGCACGCAACTGCTCGCCGCCAGCCTCATCCCCGGCACCGACAGCGCCGAAACCGCCGAAAAAGCCCCGGAACCCGTGGTTCAGGGCGGCCTGCTCGGCGCCCTGGCCAACAGCCTCGACAGCGTCACCCAGGAAATCGACGTCGACGGTCACCTGGTCGACGCCTGGCGCCTGCGCGCCAATCGCGCCAGCAAGGAGGCCAACCAGCTGGTCGACCGCCACGCCGAAGACTCCTTCGACCTGCTGGTGGACTTTGCCCTGCTCAGCCTCACCTGGCTGGTGGTGTTCGGCGTGCTCACCAGCCTGGGCCGCGTGCTGTCCCACCACATCAATCGCAGGCGCCCGCTGCGCGAACGTCCGCGGTTGCAGAAACTGCTCGGCTACCTGCTGCCCTACACCCTGCCGGCCCTGGCCAGCCTGCCCGCCACCCTCTACGCCAGCACGCGCCTGCTCGACCCCTCGATCGGCCGCGCGCTGGGCCTTAGCCTGGCCTACGCCACCAGCAGCGGCCTGTTCTCGACGTCGATCATCCTGTGCCTGATCACCGTGTTCGACACCGGCCACAAGCGCACCGCCGTGCGCATCATCCGCAAGATCGCGCCACGCCCGTTGTTCATGATCGGCTTTCTCGCAGCCTGGGCCGACGCCCTGACCAGCCCGCAGATCACCCGCCAGATCGGTGGCAACCTCACCAGCAGCATCGCGGTGATCACCGGCCTGCTGGCCACCTTCGCCTTCGCCGCGCTGGTGATTCGCCTGCGCCGCCCGGTGGCCCACCTGATCCGCAACCGCGACCTGCACGACCGCCTGCAGCACCGCGCCCTGCAGGAAACCCTGCGGATCTTCTCGTGGCTGTGGTACCTGCCGATCCTGATGATGATCCTGGTATCGGCGATCAACCTGATCGGCGCCGGCGAAGAAAGCCAGAAGGCCCTGCAAAAGGCCCTGCTGACCACGGTGCTGCTGGTGGGCACGGTGTTCCTGAGCACGGTGCTGCAGCACCTGTTCAAGTCCCGCGAGGTCGACCCCGGCCAGCGCCTTCGCCCCTACAAGGAACTGGTGCGCAACCTCGCCCACGCGCTGCTGCGCATCGGCATGGCCATCGCCTTCATCGAGCTGTTGGGGCGCATCTGGGGCTTTTCGGTGCTCGAATTCGCCGTGCGCAACAGCCTGGGCCGGGCAATCAGCGATTCGCTGAGCAGCATCGGGTTGATCTTGCTGGTCACCTGGCTGCTGTGGGTGGTGATCGACACCGCCATCCAGGAAGCCCTCAAGCCCAGCGCCGGCCGGCGCGCTTCGCGCCAGCCCAGCACACGGGTGCGCACCATCCTGCCGATGCTGCGCAACGCGGTGAAGATCGTGCTGGTGGTGATCTGCACCATCACCACCATGGCCAACCTGGGCATCAACGTGGCGCCGCTGCTGGCCGGTGCCGGGGTGGTCGGCCTGGCCATCGGTTTCGGTTCGCAGCAGCTGGTACAGGACGTGATCACCGGCCTGTTCATCCTGATCGAGGACACCATCGCCATCGGCGACTGGGTGGTGCTCGACTCCGGCCACGCCGGCACCGTCGAGAGCCTGACCATCCGCACCCTGCGCCTGCGCGACGGCAAGGGCTTCGTGCACTCGGTACCGTTCGGCCAGATCAAGGCCGTCACCAACCAGTCGCGCCAGTTCGCCTATGCGTTCTTCTCGGTGCAGTTCAGCTACCAGACCGATGTCGACAGCGCCCTGCACCTGATCCGCGAGGTGGGCCAGTCGATCAGCGAGGACCCGGTGCTGCGCCACAGCCTGCAAGGGCCGCTGCAGGTGTTCGGGGTGGACGCCATGAACCTCAACGGCATCACCCTCACCGCCCAGTTCCGCACCACCTCGGGCGGGCAGTACGCGGTGAACCGGGCGTTCAACGAACGCCTGAAAAAGCGCGTGGACCAGACCGACGACGTGAGCTTCGCGCAGTATTACCCGCAGCCGGCCCACGTACGCGACGAAACGGTGTAGACACTGCGGCGTTCAACCTTCCCGGCATGGGAAGGTGGTGCTAAAGTCGCCGCCATGAAATTTACCCGTGCCGACCGCTCGCTGATTGCCTGGACGCTGTACTTCAGCGTCCTGTTCAATCTGTTCGCCTGCGGTATCGGCCACGGGCAGATGATGGGCCTGCAGCTCAACGGCATCGGCGGAGCCTTCTGCTCGGCCATGGGCACCCCGGGCCCGACCCTCAAGACCGATTACAGCGACGCCTCCATCGCCGGCTGGGACAGCCTGCAAACCTGCCCGGTGTGTGCCGCGGCCGTGGTGTGCCTGGCCCTGAGCCTGGTGATCGGCTGGCTGCTGGCGTTCACCCGCACGCGACGCTACCACCGCGAACTGCGCAGCAAGGCGCCACCTCGCTACTGCTGGCCCTCGGCCAACCCGCGCGCCTCCCCCCTGCTGGCCTGATCCAACCCGGCAGCCTTGCCGCTGCCCGTACCGGCACACGCCTGCGCCACTGCGCGGGGGTGCCGTTGGCTCACCTGCAGAGTTCGCTCAATGACCCCTTTCCCACGTTTGCAGGGCTGCACTGCCCTGCTCTGCGCCCTGTCGCTCAACGCCGTTGCCGACGAGGCACTCGTGCTGCCCGATGTACTGGTCAGCGACCGGCCGATTCCGGTGGACGGCGTTTTGCTCGACACCCCCTCGCAAACCGGTTCGCGCCTGGGCCTCACGCCCCGAGAAACCCCGGCCTCGATCAGCATCGTCAACCGCCAGCAAATCGAACAGCGCGGCGCCAGGACCACCCAGGACATGCTCGCCGGCGTACCCGGCCTGAACGCCGCCTCCCCGCCCGGCTCGGCCGGCTCGGTGTCGTACCGGGGCTTTTCCGGGGCGCAGATCACCCAACTGTTCAATGGCATCAGCGTGCAGTACGACTCGATCGCCGCACGCCCGGTCGACAGCTGGATCTATGACCGCGTCGAAGCGGTCGGCGGCCCGTCCAGCTTCCTGTTCGGCGCCGGCGCCGTAGGCGGCTCGATCAACTACATCACCAAGCTGGCCAACCGCGACGAAGACTTCAACGAAGGCCGCGTCAGCTATGGCAGCTACGACAGCAGCGAGACCTCGTTCGGCTTCAACCACGCACTCAACGACACCAACCATGCGCGCCTGGATTTCAGCCATACCCGCAGCAATGGCTACGTCGACCGCGAGGAGCGCGATGCCTGGAGCGTGGCGTTCTCGCTGCTGACCGACATCAACGACCAGCTGTCCCACACCCTGGCACTCGAATACCAGAACGAGAGCGTCGACAGCCCCTACTGGGGCAGCCCGGTGCTCAACCCGCTGGGCGGCCAGATGAAGGTCGACAAGAGCCGGCGCTTCGAGAACTACAACGTCGAGGACGGGCGCTACGAGCAGCGCGTGCGCTGGCTGCGCTCGATCAGCGAGTACCGTTTCGACGACGCCACCTCGCTGCGCAATACGCTTTACCACTACAACGCCGAGCGCAATTTCCGCAATCTCGAGACCTACACCTACAACGCCGACAACAGCCGCGTGCAACGCGCCGGCAGCCTGCTGCAACGGCACGACCAGGAGCTCAACGGCAACCGCGTGGAACTGCTGCATGACGGCCAGCTGTTCGGCCTGCGCAGCCAGTGGTCGACGGGCCTGGACTACAGCCACAACGTGCAGATGACCTACCCGCGCTCGGGCACCGCTGCCGGCAGCGTCGACCCCGACCACTTCGACCCGGGACACTTCTACGACCTGCCAGGCATGTTCCCCGGTTACGAGAAGAACCGTCAGAACACGGTCGACACCTGGGCCGGCTTTTTGGAGAACCGCCTGACCCTGACCGATCGCCTGACCCTGCTGACGGGCCTGCGCCACGACAGCATCGACCTGCAGGTACGCAACTACCGCGCCGTCAACGAGGCCAACCCGGCGCAGTTCAAACGCCGCTACCAGCCCACCACCGGGCGTGTGGGCCTGGTGTTCGAGCTGACCCCGTCGGCCAACGTGTATGTGCAGTACAGCACCGCCGCCGACCCGCCCGCCGGCATGCTCACCACCGCCAGCTTCGGCCAGGTGCGCGACTTCGACCTGAGCACCGGCAAGCAGCTGGAGGTGGGCAGCAAGTTCGACTTTCTGGACGGACGCGGTTCGGCCACCGTGGCCGCCTACCGCATCGAGCGCGACAACCTGGCCACCGCCGACCCGGCCAACCCCGGCTTCACCCAGCCGGTGGGCAAGCAGTCGTCACGCGGTATCGAGGTGGCGGCGGCGCTGCGCGTCACCCCGCAACTGCTGGCCGAAGGCAACTTCGCCTATGTCGATGCGCAGTACGACGCGTTCAACGAAAACGTCGGCGGCCAGTCGTTCTCGCGCAAGGGCAACACCCCCACCAACACCCCGGACCGGGTGGCCAACCTGTGGCTGACCTACGACCTGGACCCGCAGTGGCAGGTGGGCGGCGACAGCCGCTATGTGTCGTCGGTGTACGCCGATGCGGCCAACACCCGCTACGCGCCGTCGTACACCCTGTTCGGGGCCTTCGTCGGCTACAAGGTGGATGCCGACACGCGCATCACCGCGCGGGTGCGCAACCTGACCGACGAGGTGTACGCACGCTGGACTTCGTCGAGCATGCTCTACCTGGGTGCACCGCGCACCTTCGAACTGGCGGTGCAGACCCGCTTCTGACTGGGCCGGGCCGGGGCGTTCGCGCCCCGGCCCTGATGGAGCGTTGCAATGAAGCGTTATCTGTACCTGTGGCATCGCTGGCTGGGGATCGTGACCTGCGTGTTCATGGCGCTGTGGTTCGTCTCGGGCATGGTGATGCTGTACGTGGGCTACCCCAAGCTGACCCCGCGCGAGCACCTGGCGCACCTGCCGGCGCTGTCGGCGCAGGGCTGTTGCGTCTCGCTGGGCGAGGCGCTGGCGGTGGCCGATCCGCAACCTGCACGCATACGCCTGAGCAGCGTGGCGGGGCAGGCGCTTTACCTGTTCGACTATGCCAGCGGCAAGGCCCTGGCGGTGGACGCAACTAGCGGCCAGCGCATCGCCCCCACCACCCGCGAACGGGCGCTGGCCAGTGCCGGGCAATACGACCCGCATGCGCCGCTGACCTATCGCGACGCGGTGCAGGAAGACCTGTGGAGCCATTCGCGCGCACTGGATGCGCACCGGCCGCTGCATCGCGTGCAGTTGAGCGATACGGACGGCACCTTGCTGTACATCAGCGGCCCGACCGGCGAAGTGGTGCGCGATGCCAGCGCCAGCGAGCGCGGCTGGAACCTGATCGGCGCCTGGCTGCACTGGCTGTATCCGTTGCGCGGCATCGGCGTGGACGGGCTGTGGAGCAACCTGGTGATCTACCTGTCGCTGGCGGCCAGCATGATGGCGCTGCTGGGCGCGGTGGTGGGGGTGATGCGCTGGCGTTTCAGCCGGCCCTACCGCAGCGGTTCGCGTTCGCCGTACAAGGGCTGGGCACGCTGGCACCATGTGGGCGGGTTGCTGTTCGGTGCCCTGGCCATCACCTGGATTTTCAGTGGGCTGATGTCGATGAACCCGTGGCGGCTGTTCAGCAGTGCGCAGCCGCTGGATACCTCGGCATATCAGGGCGGGCCGCTGAATGCGGCGGCGTTCCCGCTGTCGGTGCCCCAGGCACTGGCGCGCTTTGCCGACCAGGGCTTCACCGCCCGCGAGCTGGAGTGGCGGCTGATCGGGGGCGCGGGGTATGTGGTGGGCCAGGACGGCGCGGGACGCACGCGGGTACTGTCGATGCACGACGGCCAGGTGCTGCAGCGTCTGCCACGGGCGGTGCTGGAGCAGGCGGCGCGGGCGATCGGGCCGGCGATGCAGGTGCAGCAGTTGGAGGCCTACGACTTCTACTACTACGCACGGGCCGAGCAGAGCATGCTCGGGCATCTTGAAAAGCGTCTGCCGGTGCTGCGGGTGCGCTTCGACGACCCGGCGCAGACCTGGCTGCATCTGGACCTGTACACCGGTGAAGTACTGGGGCAGCTGGACCAGCCACGGCGCGTGTCACGCTGGCTGTTCGCGTTGCTGCACAGCTGGGACTGGCTACCGCTGCTGACGCGGCGGCCGTTGTGGGATGGGTGGATGATCGTGCTCAGCCTGGGTGGGCTGGTGCTGAGCGTGAGTGGTGTGGTGATGGGGTGGCGGCGTTTGCGCCGCTAGCCTCATTCGCCGGCAAGGCCGGCTCCTACAGACAACGCAAACCCTGTAGGAGCCGGCCTTGCCGGCGAACAATCCACCCCGGTCACCCCTGGCGAAACACCAGCGCCTTCAGCCCGCCCACCGGATCACTGTCCGCAAACTCCGGTGGGTTGGCCAGACGCTCCACGAACACCAGCCCCGGCGCCTCGGCTGCCATCCCCTCGATCAGAAAGTCAGGCCCGATGGCCGGGTCGTTCACGCACGCCAGCACCGTGCCGCCTTCATTCAACAGCTCCGGCAGGCGGCGCAGGATCTTGCTGTAGTCCTGGGTCAGCACAAAGCTGCCCTTCTGGAACGTCGGCGGGTCGATGATGATCAGGTCATACGGCCCGCTCTTGCGCACCTTGCCCCATGACTTGAACAGCTCATGCCCCAGAAACCCCACCCGCCCCAGGTCATGCCCGTTGAGCCGATGGTTGTCGCGCCCGCGGCTCAGGGCCGAGCGCGCCATATCGAGGTTGATCACCTGCTCGGCCCCCCCGGCAATCGCTGCCACCGAAAACCCGCAAGTGTAGGCGAACAGGTTGAGCACCCGCTTGCCCGCCGCCTGCTCCCGCACCCAGCGCCGGCCATAGCGCATGTCCAGGAACAGCCCGGTGTTCTGCTTCAGGCCCAGGTCCAGCTGATAGCGCAGGCCATCCTCGTCGATCACCCGGTGCTCGCTCGGCTCGCCCAGTAACCACTGGCCGGGGCTGTCGGGCAGGTAGCGGTGCTGAATCAGGATCGCCTGCCCGGGCCAGCCAGGGCTGGCGGCCAGGGTGCGCAGCATCTGCTCCAGCGTGGCCAGCTGCCCTTCGGGCGGTTCGCGAAACAGCGAGACCAGCAGCACGCCCTGCAGCCAGTCCACGGTGATCTGTTCGAGCCCCGGCCAGCAGCGCCCGCGCCCATGGAACAGGCGCCGGGTTTCGGCAGGCGCAGGGTTCAGGGCACCGAGCAGGTGGGCGTGAAGGGTGGCAATCGGCATGGCAGGATTCACTGGGACAAAAAGGGCTATTTTAGCGGCAAGCTTCACGCAGCAAGCGACAAGTTTGCGCCGGGCGCCTGTTTACTTGTCGCTTGTGGCGTGCAGCTTGCCGCTCGCCCTCCACCACCAGCCCTGCTGCATGCCGGCAGCCGCCAGCAGAATCGCTGCCACCCCCAGCCATTGCAGCGCGCTCAAGCGATGGCCAAAGGCGAACCAGTCGACGAAGATCGCCGCAATCGGGTAGATGAACGACAGCGCCCCGGTCAACGCGGTCGGCAGTTTCTGGATGGCGCCATACAGCAGCACGTACATCAGGCCGGTGTGCACGATACCCAGCGTCACCAGGCTGGCCAGCGCCCCCGCAGTGCCCGGCAGGCCGCCGGTATTGGCAAAGGGCGCCAGCAACAGGATGCCGGTGCTCACCTGGATCAGCGCGATCAGGTGCGGCGGCGTGCCACTCAGGCGCTTGATGATCAGCGCGGCCACCGCGTACAGAAACGCCGCGCCCAGCGCCAGCGCGATGCCCAGCAGGTAATCCTCGCCACTGCCCTGCCCGCTGCCGTGGGCACTCACAATGGCCAGCATCCCGGCAAACGACACCCCCAGCCAGAACAGCTTGGGCACACTGAGCTTTTCACCCAGAAACACCGCCGCCAGCCCCACCAGCATGAACGGCTGCACGTTGTACACCGCCGTACCGATGGCAATCGAGGCCCGTGAATAGGAGCCGAACAGCAGCACCCAGTTGCCCACGATGGCCACCCCGCTGAGTACCGCCAGGGCAAAGCTGGCACGTGTGAGGATGCCCGGCCGCAGAAAACCCAGCACGGCGCACACCAGCAACAGCGTGCCGGCGCCGAACACGCAGCGCCAGAACACCACGTCCAGCACTGGTTGCCCCGACACCAGCACGAACCAGCCGATGGTGCCGGATATCAGCATCGCGGCGACCATTTCCAACGACCCACGGCGTATTGAATTGTCCATCTCTCACCTCCCAGACGATGGACAGATTATGCGAGCGAGAAGCCAGGGCACTCCATAGCAAAAACAAGGCTAGACTCAAGCCTTGCCTTTTTTATCAAGGCAATTTCATTGATCTGCCTGACGAGGATTGCATGACTGATGATATCGACCAGCTGTTGATCAAGGCGCTGATGGAAGACTCGCGGCGTTCGCTCAAGGCGCTGGCGCACCTGAGCGGCCTGTCGGCGCCCAGCGTCAGCGAGCGCCTGCGTCGCCTGGAAGAACGCGGCGTGCTCAAGGGCTACACGGTCGACATCGACCCGCGCAGCTTCGGGTACCAGTTGCAGGCCATCGTGCGCATTCGTCCGTTGCCGGGGCAGTTGCAGGAGGTGGAGCGCCAGATCATCGCCATCCCCGAGTTCACCGAGTGCGACAAGGTCACGGGTGACGACTGCTTCATCGCGCGCCTGCATGTACGCTCGATGGAGCAGCTCGACACCTTGCTCGACAAGCTCAACAGCCACGCCGAAACCAACACCGCCATCGTCAAGAAAAGCCCGGTGAAGCGACGGCTGCCGCCGATGGCATAAGCGCCATACTGGCGGGCGGCGCGGGATTCGCAGAGCAACGGCACGTTCCACACATATGCTAGCCTTGCGCCCCTCTCCCGCAAGGACGCACCGTCACCATGTTCGCTTTCCCAAGGCCCCTCTGCATGCTGGGCCTGGCGCTGGCCTTCACCAGCGCCCACGCCACCGACCCGATCAACCTGTACCAGGGCACCCTCGGCGAGCGCAAGGTCGAGGTCGCCCTGCAATACACCTCGCAGTACGAGTACGTGCAAGGCTACCTGCTGGACACCGAGCACCACACCAGCCAGCCACTGGAAGTGACGCCCTACAGCAAGGACGTGCCACTGCTGATCAACATCATGGACAACCCGCGCATGCCCGCCGCAGCACTGCGGGTGCGCCCCTTCGTGTTCACGCACGATCGCGACTTCAGTGGCGAATGGATCGACCTGCGCACCCGGGAACGTGTGCCCTTCAGCCTCACGCGCCAGACCCGCTTCAGCGACGAACAGCGCTCCAGCTGGCAAGGCGAGCTGCTGCAACAGCCGCAGAACCGCGGCAAGAGCTTCTATGTGCACGCCAGCAAGGCCGAGGGCGAATACACCGGCAAGGTCGATCGCATCACCATCATCGACCTCGCCAGCGGCAGCACATTGCAGGTGCTGGACAACCTGGCGCTGGCGTTCAACGGCACCCGGACCCTGATCTTCGCCGACTACAACGGTGACGGCATCATCGACTTCAGGGCCTCGCCCATCGGCCAGCGCGCCACCGGCGGCGCCAACCAGGAGCCGGACCAGTTCTACCTGTACCAGCCCACCAGCAATACCTACCAACGCCACACCGAACTCGAAGCGCTGGGCGACAAGGGCGCGCTCAAGTTCCCCGCCCCCGGCTGGGTAGCCCAGCGCCAGGGCAGCAACTACGACACCGGGACCAGCGACTGGCAGTACTACCACTTCGTCGACCCCAAGCAACTGGTGTGGCAACGCCACAGCGTGGAGCCTTTCTGATGCCGTTTCGTACCCTGTTCGCCTGCCTGCTGCTGTGCCTGAGCGCCAATGCCCTGGCCTACCATTCCGTGTACCAGGGCAAACTCGGCGGGTTGCCGGTGACGCTGGTGATCGAGCGCACCAACGACTACGTGACCGGTATCTACTACTACGAGCGCTACCACACGCCGATCCGGCTCAAGCCCACGCGCAACACCGACACCTACAACTTCGCCATGGACGAACTGGACAGCGGCGGCCTGCCCACCGCGCGGCTGCATTTCCAGAAAGCCGATTTCAGCAGCCGTGCCCAGCCGCTGCAAGGCACCTGGACCGCCTACGCCAGCGGCAAGCAACTGCCCTTCACGCTCAAGCTGGTGGCCGACATCGGCCTGCAGACACCCTCGCCGGGCGCGGTACTGCCCCAGGCCGCATCCACCGAACGCTTCTACTTCCAGTTGCCGATGGACATGGACTATGCCGCCCTCGAAACCATCCAGGTAATGGACAAGGCCACCGGCAAGCTGCAGCAGACGCTGGAGGTGAAGGTGCCGGGCTGTCGCAGCAAGGGTATCGACACCGTCCAGGTACGCCTGCAGGGTGGCGCCACCCAGGTGCTCATCCCTTCCAGCCCGTATTGCCTGGGCAAGACGTTCGAGTGGCGCGAGGCCAGCGCACGCTTCGAGGTGGTGAACTAGCCCTCAGCTCGGGCAGGCGAGGTCGCCGTTGTCCAGCCCCTGCTTGTAGTTGCGGCTGAGCAGGCTGGCCTTGCCGTCGTGCCAGGTCAGGGTCAGCACATACAGCGAGTCGAAATCCTCGCCGTCCCAGTCGTCGGTGATGGTGCGTTTTTCGCCCAGCGCCTTGCCGGCCACGGTGTTGATCAGCTCGGGCAGGTAGCCGTGTGACCACGCGGTGTAGACCGTGGCGTTGCGGTACTTGTCCTGCAGCAGCTCGTCGGCCAGGTCGCCGGTGTCGTTGGCGCCGAAGTCGATGTTCACCGGCAGGCCGAGCTTGATCGCGCTCGGGCTGATGGTCATCAGCGGACGGATATAGCTGTAGGCATTGTCGTTGCTGCCCTCCTCCACTTCGCGGCTGGGGTTGGCGGCAAACACGTAGTCGGCGGGGCCGAATTTTTCCGGGAGCAGAGTGGCCAGGTCCAGGGCGCGGTTGAGGCCCTGGCAGTTCAGTTGCCCGAGGCCTTCGCCGGGCTTTTCTGCATGGCGCAGGAAGACCAGGGTCTGGGTGCCGTCCACCGGCTGGGCTCGGCTTTCGAGCGCTTCGAAGGTCAGCAGGGTGGCGCCGACGACCAGCGGAACGGAAAACAGCGCAGGGCGATAACGCCGAAAAAAGGAGGGCAACTTCATGGCACGGGCTCTTTGCGACAAATAGGGTTGAGGCTGACCCGCCTGTGCCACCCCGCAGCCGGGGCTGCGGGGTGATCCCTGTCTGTCGTTCCATCCGTGGAAACGGGCGTGCTTGAGAGTGTCGCAAACCCGTTTGGTTCATCCGTGCCGGCTCTGCCTTGAGCCCGCGCCAGTCTGGCGCAGGGATGTTTCGCGATGATGACGCTCAGATCAGCTTGCGCCGGATCGCTTCTTCAACCGAACTGCGGCTCAGGTGCTCGATGATGGCATCGCCCGAATCGTTGAACGGCACCGCGAAGATCAACAGCAATTGCATCCAGGTGGTGATGGTTTCGCTCTTGCTGACCTTGCCGATGAGTTTGCCTTCACGGTCCTTGTACAGCGTCTCCAGGGTCAGGGTGTTGTCGAAGGTGGACGGGATGATGAACAGCGTCGCACCGGTCAGCGTCGCCGCCAGCACGTTGCCTTGCTCGTTGTTCCTGAGCGTGACGTAGGCGTACACGTCAGAGTCGACCTTCTCGCTGGTCACCCGTGTGAAGCGCTCGCTCTGTTCATAGCTCTGCACCAGGGTCTTTTCGAAACGCATCAGGTTGGCGTTGCTGGCGCGCGGCTGGCCGTTGAACTCGTACAGTGTATTGAAGCGCACATAGGCGGTCTTGTGCGCGGGCGCCGCATCGGCGGCAGGCAGCGGCGGCCAGGCTTCGACCACCGGCAACTGGTGCTGGGAGTAGCTGATGCAGCCGGTCAGGGCCGTGCTGAGGGCCAGCAACAGGGCCATTAGGCAATGACGCATGGTTGAATTCCTTTCAGTGAGTGGCCAATTGCGGGGCAGCCGTCGCGGTGTCGAGCAACCTGGTGATCAGCTGACGCAACTGCACGCCCCCCAGGCTGCCGTTGGCATAGTCGTTGTCGTACAGGCCGACATTGTTGTCGAGCTTGACCTGCTCGGTGACGCGGGTGAGGCGCTTGCCGTCGCGGTCTTCGATCACCAGCTCGCCGGCCAGGTCGTACTTGTCGACATAGATCGGGCCGTTGAACCAGATCCAGAACGTCAGCGTCACCAACGCGCCGGGAACGTAACCGGGGTGCGTGGTGCGCTTGCCCTTGAGCGAGGTGATGGTGAACTTGAGCACTACATCCTGCTCGCCCAGGGTGGCGGGAAATTCCACCAGTTTGGTGAAGTACTCGCCGCGGTCGACGTAGTGGCTGATCTGTGCGGTGAGCTGGCGGCTGATGTTCAGGCGCACGTCATCCTTGAGGTCGGGCGCGGTGATGGCCACGTCGGCGATCTGGGCGCCCCGCTGTGCAGTGTTGTCGGCCACGGTGACCGGTTCGCCGATCGGGCCCACCGGTGTGAAGGAGTAGCAACCGGTAAGGCCGAGGCAGGCCAGGAAAAGAAAACAGAAAGTACGCAGCACGCAAAATGTCCTTGCTTCGGGTGAGAGACAGGCTGTTATCGGCATCAGGGCCAAAGACTGTAATGAGAATGACTCAGCCCTCAATCGTCGCGGGTGAGGACCTCGAGCAGCTCGATCTCGAAGGTGAGGGTCGAATTCGGTGGGATGCTGCCTACGCTACGCGCGTCGTAACCCAGGTGCGCCGGCACGATCAGCTTGCGCTTGCCGCCCACCTGCATGCCCATCAGGCCCTGGTCCCAGCCCTTGATCACGCGGCCGGTGCCGATCACGCACTGGAACGGCTTGCCGCGTTGGTGGGAGGAATCGAATACGCTGCCATCGTCCAGCCAGCCGGTGTACTGGGTGGTGATCAGTGCCCCCTTGACGGCCGCCTTGCCGTCGCCCAACTGGAGGTCGATGATTTGAAGTTCGTTGCTCATGGGTGATCTCTGACGGCTATGGGACGTTTTCTGCCGATGCGTTTTCGCAGCAATGGCCGTGTTTTGCAAGGCTGTGGGGAGCGAACGCGGATCATGAGGTGGCGCTGGCTGTCACCGGCTCGTGCTGGCGCATCGACCAGCACACCCCGCCCACCACCAGCACGATCGCCGCGCTCTCCAGCAGGTTCGGCCCGCTCTGGCGCCAGATGAACGCATACAGCAAGGCAAACAGGGTCTCGAACACGATCAACTGCCCGCTCAGGGTCAGCGGCATGCGCTTGGCTGCCGCATTCCACAACACCCCCGCCAGCCACGAGCCAAACAGCGCGCAACCCAGGCTGAACGCCCAGAACAGCTGCCAGCGCTCAGCAGTGGCCTGCACCTGCAACTGCTGCGGCTGCCACACCCACAGCAGCGCCACCAGCACCAGGCTGAACACGCCGGTCACCACCCCGGTGAGCACCGACCACTGATGGCTGTCCAGGTGCCGGCACTGCTTGAGATAGCGGCTGTTGTAGGTGGCGTACCAGGTCCAGCAGGCCAGCGCGGCCAGCGCATAGAGCAGCCCGGCGAGCTTGTCCTGCACCGCCCCCGGCTCCACCGCGAAGGTCTGCAGGTTGATGCACAGCATGCCCGCCAGGATCAGCGCCAGCGGCCCGGCCAGGCGCGACAGGGCCACCGCGCCGCTGTCATTGCGCCCGTACAGGGTGATGGTCAGCGGCAGCACACCAACGATCAGCGATGCCGGCGCCACGCCCAGGCGCTGGATCGCCGCCACCAGGCACATGAAGTACAGCAGGTTGCCGATCAGCGCCAGGCGCGCCAGCATCCACACGTCTGCCCGTTCGAGCTGACGCAGCGCCTTGCGCATTGGCAGCAGCAGCGCGAGCGATACCGCCCCCAGCAGGACGAACCGCGCACAGGCCAGCAGCACCGGGCTGAACTCCGGCAGCAGTTGCGGCACCATCAGCACCATGCCCCACATCGCACCGGCCACGCCGGCATACGCCACACCCCGTTTCACTTGCCTGCTCCTCGTTTTTCAGAGCACGCAGGCTAGCCAAATGCAGGCGTCCAGGCAAAAGATCATTCGGCATGCAGGCATTCCCATGGGGAATACCTTTAAAGCGCAAAGCACCGGGTTTACTATCCAGCCATTCCCTGAACCAAAGACACCGCAATGAGCCGCTTCAGCCGTCACCTGCCCCCGCTGGATACCCTGATCGCTTTCGAGGCGGTGGTACGCACCGGCAGCTTCACCCGCGCCGCCGCCGAGCTGTCGCTGACCCAGAGCGCGGTGAGCAAACAGATCAAGCTGCTTGAAGAACACCTGGGTGCGCCGCTGTTCGAACGCCGCGCCCGCGGCATCACCCTGACCGCCGCCGGCAGTGGCTTCAATGCCATCGTCGAGCCGATGCTCGACAGCCTGCTGGCCAACGTATTGCGCCTCAAGAGCGGGCACGGCAGCCGCAATGTCAGCGTGATCTGCACCCATGCGGTGGCACAGTACTGGTTGTTCCCGCGGCTGCTGCGCTTCAACGCACAGCACCCCGAGCTGACAGTGAACATCCATGCCAGCAACGAGATGGATGAACGCGTGGTGGGCAACTATGACTTCGGCGTGCTGTACGGCCATGGCCGCTGGAGTTCACTGCAGGCCGACAAGCTGTTCGATGAATGCATCTACCCCATCGTCAGCACCCAGCGGGCCCTGCCGCCAGCCGATTCGCTGGCGGCGCTGCAGGCCCTGCCGCTGATCCAGCTGGATGCCTCGGCCTGGAACTGTCTGGATTGGCCCGACTGGTTCGCGCACCTGGGGGTGCGCTACAAGGCGCCGGCCGATGCGGTGACATTCAATCAGATCACCCTGGTGTTCGACGCAGTGATGCAGGGCATGGGGGTGGGGTTGGGCTGGGAGTTCATGGCCCGCGAGCGCATCGCCAGCGGGCAGGTGCGGCCGGTGTCGGAGTTCGTCGTGCACACCGGCCAGGCCGACTACCTGGTGCACGACAGGCAGCGCGTGTGCTCGCCGGCGGCCCAGGTGTTCAGGGACTGGTTGCTTGCGCTCAACTGAACTGCGCTTGCACCTCGGCGCCGGTGAGGGTCCGGGTCTGGTTGGCGAAGCAGTAGTAGCCCGGCTTCTGATCGATGTAGATCTGCAGTTCCAGCGCCCAGTCACTCTCGCCATCGAGCACGCCCACCGGCACGGCGTCGAAGCCGCCGGCCTTGAGGCGATAGAACAGGTGGGTGCCGCAGGTGCCGCAGAAGCCGCGCTGGGCCCACTCGGAGGAATCGTAGATGCGCGGGGTGTCGCCGCTGAGCCTGAGGGTCTGGGTGCTGTGCACCACCATCAACGGGCCACCGGACCATTTGCGGCACATGCTGCAATGGCAAGCGCTGACACTGGCGTTGTCGAGGCTGACGCTGAGGTGAATGGCGCCGCACAGGCAGCTGCCGTGTTTTTCCTGGGGTTGGGACATGGTGCAGGGTCCTTGCGGTGAGCGGTAGGGCTGAAGTCTAGCAGCAGTCGGCCCCGGCCCTTTCGCCGGCAAGGCCGGCTCCTACAGCGGATTACGCCGTCACCGGGGTCAACACCGGTTCCCCGGCAAAGAACGCCTGCAGGTTGCGCAGCACCAGCGCCACCGTATCGCGCGCCGCTTCCGGCGACTGTCCGGCCACATGCGGGGTCAGCACCACGTTGTCCAGCGCCTTGAGTGCCTGCGGCACTTCAGGCTCGGCATCGAACACATCCAGCCCGGCCCCGGCAATACGCCCTTCGCGCAACGCCGCCACCATCGCATCGGTGTCCACCACGCTGGCCCGCGCAATGTTCACCAGAAAACCCTGCGGCCCCAGTGCGTCCAGCACTGCCGCGTCGACCAGGTGGCGCGTACCGGCCCCGCCCGGGGTGGCAACGATCAGAAAGTCCACCGCCCCCGCCAGCGCCAGCGGGCTTTCGCACCAGGTGTAGGGCACGTCGGTGCGTGGCCGGCGGTTGTGGTAGCTGACCTGCATGTCGAAGCCCTGCGCCGCACGCCGGGCAATCGCCAACCCCGTCGCGCCAAGGCCCAGTACCCCGAGGCGCTTGCCGCTCAGCGACGGGCTGATCACACGGTTCCACTGCCCCAGGCGGGTGGTGGCATCGGCACGGGGAATATCGCGCACGATGGCGAACAGCAGCGCCAGGGCATGGTCGGCCACCGCCGTGGCGTTGGCACCGGCGCCATTGGTCACGGTGATGCCACGCGCAGCAGCCGCTGCCAGGTCCACTTCCTCGTACCCGGCGCCGATGACGCAGATGATTTTCAGATGGGGCAAGGCGGCGATTTCGTCGGCCCGCAAGCCCAGCGGCCCGCGGGTCAGTACCGCATCGATTGCGCCGCCGTGGCGGGCGATGGCCTCGGCACGCAGGGCCGGGGTCTGTGCACGAATCAGCTCGAAGCCGGCCTGTTCGAGCAAGGGCAGGTAGTCATCCACCGTTTCTACCAGCACCAGTACCTTGTGTGTCATGCCCTGCCCCCTGGCCATTCGCAAAAAAGGGGCATTATGCCGGCTTGGGCTTACTGGGCGAAAGCCCGTCCCAGGCCGCCCGGCACGCCGCTGCTGTCGGTGTCCTGCCAGGGGCCGTCAGGGCTGGTGGCCCAGCTCCAGCCATTGCTGAAGCGGTAGTAGGTGCGTTGGCGGTAGAAGGTGTTGGTCTTGCCTTCGAGCACGTACACCCCGAGTTTCGGGTCCCAGTGGCTGGCGCCACCCGGCGGCGGCGCGAAGCTTGCCGAGGTGCGTGGCATCGGCTTGGGCGTCGGCAGCGTGGCCGGGGTACCTGGCTTGGGCCCCGGCACCGGCTTGATCACCGGCCCGGTCGGCGGCAGGGTTTCGATCGGCGGCACGGTGGGCTCGCTGGGCCGATGCACCGTACACGCACTCAAGCCCACGGCCAGGGCGATCAGGGTGAGGCGTGCGATGCTGTTCATAGTGGTCTCTCTACGGGTCCGGGCTGTCGATGGTCAGGTGCTGCGGCGCCTCGGTGCTGCTGGCCAGCGGGCTGCCACGGCCGATCCACTCGCCCTTGGTCGGCTGGCCGGCACGGGAGACGCGCGCAACCAGTTGGACTTCGGGGAAGCTCGACAGTTTCATGTTCGGCATCATCGCATCACTGTCGCTGAGCTGAACCTCGATCGGCAGGTCGGCCACGGTCACGCGCTTGGCCGCCAGCGGCATCGGCGGCCCGGAACTGGCGCGGGCAAATATGAACACGCTGTCATCGGGACGCACCTTGTCCTTGAGCGCCGGCGCCAGCTCGACCCGCACCGTCAGGCGTGCGCTGGTGGCCGGCGCCTGGCCCGCGGCCTTGAGCCGTTCGCCAGCACGCTCGATGCCGCCCTGCAGCGCGGCACGCGAGGCATCGCCCTCGGGCAGTTGGGCAATCAGACGGTTCCAGTAGTCGATGGCCTGCTGGTAGCGCCCGTCCTCGAACGCGGCGATACCCAGCAGCCCCAGGCTGGTGACTTCCGCCGGATCG
The DNA here is from genome assembly GCF_052850635.1 of Pseudomonas sp. 1176_21. Classification (NCBI taxonomy): domain Bacteria; kingdom Pseudomonadati; phylum Pseudomonadota; class Gammaproteobacteria; order Pseudomonadales; family Pseudomonadaceae; genus Pseudomonas; species Pseudomonas sp. 1176_21. Next base: position 86,607 of record NZ_VXCV01000008.1, on the reverse strand, counting down.
GCCTTGAGCGCTTCGTCGGTCAACGCCTGCATCTGCGCTGTCCACTGCTTGCCGTTACCGAAGTACAGCGCCTGCGCCCATTGCCCAAGCAGCTCAGGCTGACGCCCGGCCAGGGCAGCAGCGCGCTCGAAGGCCTTGGCAGCATCGGCGGCGCGTTCCTGGGCCATGTAGGCACGGCCCAGCAGGTACAGGCCTTCGGCCGAGTCTGGCTGGGCCTGCACCGCACGCTCCAGGCGCGAGGTCATCTCCTGCACCGACTGCGGCGCCTGGGCGAACTCGCGGGTCAGCTCGACCTTGTCGCTGGCGCCAAAGTGCAGGTACAGCCCGAGGCCCATCACCGGCACCAGCACCGCAGCCAGCAGCGGCAAGGTCTTGCCCAGGCGCGCACTGCGGTCGGGTTCGGCGTTGTCGGTGTCGGCCAGCAATTCGCGGGCGGCCTCGTCGCGGCCACGGTCCAGTTGCTCGGCGGTGAGCACACCGGCCTCGCCCTGGGCCTGCAGTTCGGCCACGCGCTCCTGGTACAGGGCCACGTTCAACGCGGTACGGTCTTCTTCCTGTTGCGCACGACGCACGCGCAACACCGGGATCAGCAGAAAGCTCAGGGCTACCAGTAACAGCAGGCCTGCGGGAAGCCAGAATTCAGTCATGGGTGCGTTCTTTGTCCAGCAGTTTGGCGAGGCGCTCACGCTCCTCGGGGGAAAGGTCGACGGTGCCGCCCGCCGCCTGGGTACGGCGCTTGCGCACGATCAGCGCCAGCATGCCGAAGCCGCCCAGCAGCAGGATGCCCGGGCCGAACCACAGCAGCCAGGTACGCGCCGTCAGGGCCGGCTTGTAGCGCACGAAGTCGCCATAGCGGTCGACCATGAAGTCGATGATCTGCTGGTTGTCCTTGCCTTCGCCGAGCATGCGGAAGATCTCGCGGCGCAGGTCGGCGGCAATCGGTGCGTTGGAGTCGGCGATGTCCTGGTTCTGGCACTTGGGGCAGCGCAGTTCCTTGGTCAGCACGTGGTAACGCTCGCGCTCGGCGTCGTCGGCGAACTGATAGGTGTCGATGGCCGCGTGGGCCACGCCGGCGATGCTCAGGCCCAGCAGCGCGCCTGCCAGCCAGCGCCTCATTGGCCGGCCTCGTCGAGCAGGCCCTGGTACAGCGGCGCCAGTTGCTCGCGCCACACGGTCTGGTCGACCACGCCGACGAACTTGTGCCGGATGATGCCCTTGGCGTCGATGATGAAGGTCTCCGGCGCGCCGTACACACCCAGGTCCAGGCCGAGGGTGCCGTGCTCGTCACGGATGCCGATCTGGTAGGGGTTGTGGAACTCGGTCAGCCACTTGATCGCAGCCGCGTTCTCGTCCTTGTAGTTGACCCCGTAGATCACCACGCCCTGCTCGGCCAGCTTGTTCAGCACCGGGTGCTCGACCTTGCACGAAGGGCACCAGGTGGCCCACACGTTGACCAGCGCCGGCTTGCCCAGCAGGTCGTCGCGGGTCAGGGTCCGGTCGCCTTCCACGGTCGGCAGCGAGAACGCCGGGAAGGGTTTGCCGATCATCGCCGAGGGCAGCTCGGACGGGTCCAGGTACAGGCCCCGGTACAGAAACACCGCCACCAGCAGAAACACCGCCAGCGGCAGCACCATGATCCAACGCTTCATGCAGTTGCTCCCGACATGCCCAGTACTTCACGTACCCGGCTTTTCACCTTGACCCGATACCGCTTGTCCATCGCCGCCATCAGGCCGCCCAGGCCGGTCAGCAGGCCGCCCAGCCAGATCCAGCGCACGAACGGCTTGACGTGCACGCGCACGGCCCAGGCGCCGTTGTCCAGCGACTCACCCAGCGCCACGTACAGGTCGCGGGTGAAACCGGCATCGATGCCGGCCTCGGTCATCACCGACTGCTGCACGGTGTACAGGCGTTTTTCCGGGTGCAGCACGCTGATTTCACGACCGTCCCGCAGCACGCGCACGGTGCCCTTGTCGGAGGTGAAGTTCGGCCCCTCGAAATGCTTGGCGCCTTCGAACACGAACTGGTAGCCGCCCAGTTCCATCGACTCGCCCGGCGCCAGGCGCAGGTCGCGTTCGGCGCTGTTGTTGCTCGACAGCACCACGCCCAGGGCGCATACCGCGATGCCCAGGTGCGCCACGTGCATGCCCCAGTAACTGCGGCTCAGGCCGCGCATGCCCTTGAGCAGGCCCTTGTGACGGGTCTTGTCGAGCAGGTCGCGCACGCCGGCCAGCAGGATCCACGCCGCCAGGGCGAAGGTGGTCAGTACCTGCCAGTCGAAGTCGTCCACCAGCAGCCCGCCGATGGGTGCCAGCACCACGCTGCCGATCGCCACCGGGGTCAGCATGCTCACCAGCCATTTCGTCGGGGTGTCCTTCCAGCGCACGATCACGCCGACCGCCATCACCACCATCAGCAGGGCCATCAGCGGGATGAACAGCGCATCGAAGTAAGGCGGCCCCACCGACAGCTTGGCCCCGGTCAGTGCATCGAGCACCAGCGGGTACAGGGTGCCCAGCAGGATCATCGAGGCCGCCACCACCAGCACCAGGTTGTTGGCCAGCAGCAGGGTTTCCCGCGACCACAGGGCGAACCCGACCTGGCTCTTGACCACCGGGGCGCGCAAGGCGAACAGGGTCAGCGAACCGCCGACCACGAACAGCAGGAAGATCAGGATGAACACGCCGCGCTCGGGGTCGGCGGCAAAGGCGTGCACCGAGGTCAGCACGCCGGAACGCACCAGGAAGGTGCCCAGCAGGCTCAGCGAAAATGCAGCGATCGCCAGCAGCACGGTCCAGCTCTTGAACACGCCGCGCTTCTCGGTGACGGCCAGCGAGTGGATCAGTGCGGTGCCCACCAGCCACGGCATGAACGAGGCGTTTTCGACCGGGTCCCAGAACCACCAGCCACCCCAGCCGAGTTCGTAGTAGGCCCACCACGAGCCCAGGGTGATGCCGATGCCCAGGAACGCCCAGGCCACGATGGTCCAGGGCCGCGACCAGCGTGCCCAGGCCGCGTCCAGGCGCCCGCCGAGCAAGGCGGCGATGGCGAAGGCGAAGGCCACCGAGAAGCCCACGTAGCCCATGTAGAGCATCGGCGGGTGCACGATCAGGCCGATGTCCTGCAGCAGCGGGTTGAGGTCGCGACCATCGGCAGGCACCTGCGGCAGCAGGCGCTGGAACGGGTTGGAGGTAACGATCAGAAACGACAGGAAGCCCACGCTGATCATGCCCATCACCGCCAGCACCCGGGCCAGCATCACCTGCGGCAACTGGCGCGAGAAGATCGACACGGCGAAGGTCCAGCCGCCCAGGATCAGCGCCCACAGCAGCAGCGAGCCTTCGTGGGCGCCCCACACGGCGCTGAACTTGTAGTACCAGGGCAAGGCGCTGTTGGAGTTGCTGGCCACATACGCCACCGAGAAGTTGTCGGTCATGAAGGCATGGGTCAGGCAGGCGAAGGCAAACGCCAGAAAGGCGAACTGGCCCCACGCCGCCGGGCGTGCCAGGCTCATCCACAGGCTGTCGCCCCGCCAGGCGCCGAGCAGCGGCACGCTGGCCTGAACGCCGGCAAAACAGATGGCCAGGATCATCGCCAACTGGCCCAGCTCGGGAATCATCAGTGCGGCATTCATGGCTTGGCTCCGCCGTCGGTGGACACCTGGCCGCTTTCCTTCAGGGCCTTGGTGACCTCGGGCGGCATGTATTTTTCGTCGTGCTTGGCCAGCACCTCGTCGGCCACCACCACGCCCTCGGCGTTGAGCTTGCCCAGGGCGACGATGCCCTGCCCTTCACGGAACAGGTCGGGCAGGATGCCGCGGTAGGTGATGGGCACCGACTTGTTGAAGTCGGTGACCACGAAACGTACGTCCAGCGAGTCGCCGGAGCGTTGCAGGGAACCGGCCTCGACCATGCCGCCAGCCCGGATGCGGGTATCGAGCGGGGCTTCGCCGTTGGCGATCTGGGTAGGGGTATAGAACAGGTTGATGTTCTGCTGCAGCGCGCTCAGGGCCAGGCCGACGGCGACGCCGACACCCACCAGCAGGCCGAGGATGATGAACAGACGCTTCTTGCGTTGCGGATTCACTTGGACTTCTCCCGGCGCAGGCGGCGCGCTTCTTCTTGCAGATACCGGCGCTTGCTCAGTACGGGCGCGGCAACATTGATGGCCAGCACCAGCAGGCAGATGCCATAGGCCGACCAGACATAGAGGCCGTGATGGCCCATGGCGAGGAAATCATTGAAGCTGGCAAAACTCATCGTGCGGTCTCCCGCCCCAGGTGGCCCAACACTTCATCCTTGACCCAACTGGCGCGTGCCTCGCGCCGCAGCACTTCAAGGCGCATGCGCAACAGCAGCACCGCCCCGAAGAAGCAATAGAACCCCAGCACGGTCAGCAGCAGCGGCAGCCACATCTCGGCAGGCATCGCCGGCTTTTCGGTGAGGGTGAAGGTGGCGCCCTGGTGCAGGGTGTTCCACCACTCCACCGAGTACTTGATGATCGGAATGTTGATCACGCCGACAATCGCCAGTACCGCGCAGGCCTTGGCCGCGCTCTCACGATTGCTGATCGCCTGGCCCAGGGCAATCAGACCGAAGTACAGAAACAGCAGGATCAGCATCGACGTTAGTCGTGCATCCCAAACCCACCAGCTGCCCCAGGTCGGCTTGCCCCAGATGGCACCGGTGCTCAGGGCCACCACGGTCATCCAGGCGCCGATGGGCGCGGCGCATTGCAGTGCCACGTCGGCGATCTTCATCTTCCAGACCAGGCCGACCACGCCGGCCACCGCCAGCATCACGTAGCACGACTGCGCCAGCATGGCCGCCGGCACGTGGATGTAGATGATTCGGAAACTGTTGCCCTGCTGGTAGTCCTGCGGGGCGAAGGCCAGGCCCCAGACCACGCCCACGGCGATCAGCAGGATGGCGGCGATGCTCAGCCACGGCAGCATGCGGCCGCTGATGGCATAGAACCATTTGGGTGAACCCAGCTTGTGAAACCACGTCCAGCTTATTGCGCTGCTTTTCATCACGGTACATCCAGGGTCTTTGCTGGGCGGGGCCCAGACCTCATTATTCGCCGACGCTGATCTTCAGGCCAGCCGCTATTGCAAAGGGTGCCAGGGTTACTGCAAGGGCGGTCAGGCTGCCAAGCCAGAGCAGGTAACCGGTCGCCGGCATAGCTTGCAGTGCCGCCTGCAAGGCGCCACTGCCCAGGATCAACACCGGGATATATAACGGCAAAATAAGCAGTGCCAGCAGCAGGCCACCGCGCTTCAAACCCACGGTCAAGGCTGCGCCCACTGCACCCAGCAGGCTCAGTACCGGGGTACCGAGCAGCAGCGAGGCCAGCAGTACCGGCAGGCATTGCACCGGCAAACCGAGCATCAGGGCCAGCAGCGGCGACAACAATACCAGTGCCAGGCCGGAAAAGGCCCAGTGTGCCAGCACCTTTGCCAATACCAGAAGCGCCAGGGGGTGCGGCGAAAGGACCCACTGCTCGAGGGATCCGTCCTCGAAATCACTGCGAAACAGCCCGTCCAGCGAGAGCAGAACGGATAAAAGGGCGGCCACCCAGACTAACCCAGGGGACAAGTTTTGCAACAATTGCGTCTCCGGCCCGACCGCCAACGGGAACAACGCGATCACGATCGCGAAGAACACCAATGGGTTGGCAAGCTCGGCCGGACGGCGGCACAGCACCTGCGCTTCTCGGCGCAGCAAATGAACGAACACACTCATGCCGCGTACTGCCCCAGGTTCAGTTCTCGGTAGCCGGACGGCGTCTGCGCCAGCGTGTGGTGGGTGGTCAGCACGACCATGCCGCCGCGCTCGCAATGCGCCGCCAGGTGCGCTTCGAGCTGGGCCACGCCCTGCTTGTCGAGGGCGGTGAAGGGTTCGTCGAGAATCCACAGCGGCGGGCTGTCCAGGTACAGCCGCGCCAGCGCCACGCGGCGCTGCTGGCCGGCCGACAGGGTATGGCAGGCAACATCTTCGAAGCCGCGCAGGCCCACGGCCGCCAGTGCCTGCCAGATCGCCTCGCGGCTGGCAGGCTGATGCAGGGCGCACAGCCAGGCCAGGTTTTCCTCGGCGGTGAGCAGGTCCTTGATGCCGGCCGCATGACCGATCCACAGCAGCATCCTGGCCAGTTCGCTGCCCTGCTCGGCCAAGGGCTTGCCGTCCAGGCGGATTTCACCGCTGGTGGGCCGCATCAACCCGCTGAGCAGGCGCAGCAGGCTGGTCTTGCCGCTGCCATTGGGGCCGCTGATCTGCAGCATGTCACCGGCCGCCAGGTGCAGTTCGAGGTGTTCGAAAAGCATTCGCCAGTCGCGCTCGCAGGCCAGGCCCACAGCTTCGAGTCGAGGGGTCACAGGTTCGCCTTATGGTTCGGTCTCAAGTCGGTCCGGGCCTGGCCGTTATACTGAGCAACAGCTGTACGGCATGGCCGGTCGCATCGGGCACGCCACAGGACGTGCGCACCCGCCAGGAACGGGCGGCATTATACATGGCATGTCCTACTGCAAAGAGGGCTATTTCCACAGGTTGCAACGTGATGACAGGCGAAATCAACAGCCTTGGCCCGCAGGCCCTGGCCAACCCCCAGGCGCGCAGCGCGGCGATGACCGGCGAACTGCTCAAGCTGCTGCAACCCCAGCCTGCCCTGCTCGCCCCGGGCGAGACCGCGCAGGCGCAGGTACTGTCGTTGCGCCAGGTCGGTCAGGACTTCCAGCTGCTGCTGCAACTGACCCAGACCAACGGGCGCCAGACCACCGTGCAGACCAGCGCCAGCCAGCCCCTGCCCCAGGGCAGCGAGCTGACGGTCAGCCAGCCCAATGCCGGCAACCTGAGCATCACCGTGCAGCAGGCCATCGCGCGCAGCGTGGCCACCCTCACCCAGCTCGACACCCGCCAGTTGCCGCCGGGCACCCTGCTGCAGGGCAAGGTACTGACCACCCAGGCGCTGCCCCAGGCCGCCGGGCAGCCGGCCTTGTTCCGCTCGTTGGTGACCCTGCTCAACACCGCACAGGCCGGCGCCACCCTGAACATCGACAGCCCTCGGCCACTGGCGCTGGGCAGCCTGCTCAGCGCACGGGTACAGGGTGAACAGTCGATCAGCTTCGTGCCCCTGAGCGGGCGCCAGGAACAACTGGCGATCACCCAGCACCTGAGCGCGCAGCTGAGCCGCCAGGCCTCGCTGCCGGGCCTGCTCGCCAGCCTGCAACAGATGAGCGCCGAGCAGCGCCTGCCGGCCGATGTGCGGGCCAGCGTGAGCACCCTGCTGGCCAGCCTGCCGGACATGGAACAGCTCGGCACGGCCAAGGGCCTGGCCCAGGCCCTGAACAACAGCGGCGCGTTTCTGGAAGCCAAGCTGCTGGCTGGCGCCCCAGCCGCCCTCGCCCCCGACCTCAAGGCCCAGGTGATCCGGCTGGTGGCGCAGTTGCTGCCCGGCCTCCCCGGCAGCACCCAGTTCAACCCGGCCGTGGCCGCCAGCACCCTGGCCCAGGTGCTGCCGGGCATGGTGCGCAACGCCCTGGGCATGCTCGGCCAGGTAAGCCCGCGCCCGGCCCCGGGAAGCTTTCCGCTGCCCTCGCGGCTGCTGCAAAGTGGCGACGAGGAAGGCGACCTGGAACACCTGCTGCGCCTGGCAGCGGCAGCCATTTCACGCCTGCAGAGCCACCAGCTCGCTGGCCTGGAGCAAACCCGCACCACCGCCGACGGCAACCTGCAGACCACCTGGCAACTGGAGATACCGGTGCGCAACGGTCAGGAGTTCATGCCGCTGCAAGTGAAGCTGCAGCGCGAGGAAACCCCCGAGCAGCAGGCCGACCCGGAACGCGAACAGCGCGACCCGCTGGAGATGCTCTGGCGCGTGGAGCTGGCATTCGACCTCAGCCCGCTGGGGCCCTTGCAGGTGCAGGCACAGATCAGCCAGGGCAACCTGTCCAGCCAGCTGTGGGCGGAGCTGCCGAGCACCGCGCAACTGATCGACAGCCAGCTCGGCAAGCTGCGCGCGCGGTTGGTGGAGCGCGGGCTCAACGTCGGTGAACTGCTGTGCCATCACGGTACGCCGCCACAGGGGCCGCGTACGCATCTGGAACAACGCTGGGTGGATGAAAACGCATGAGCCAGACCCCGCCACGTCAGGCCATTGCCCTGACCTACGACGGCCAGCAGGCCCCGACCTTGAGCGCCAAGGGCGACGACGAGCTGGCCGAGGCGATCCTGGCCATTGCCCGCGAACACGAAGTGCCGATCTACGAGAATGCCGAGCTGGTACGCCTGCTGGCGCGCATGGAGCTGGGCGATCAGATCCCGGAGGCGCTGTACCTGACCATCGCCGAGATCATCGCCTTCGCCTGGCAGCTCAAGGGCCAGGTGCCGGAGGGGTTCGTGGACAACGCCCCGCAGGAGCGCGACATTACCCCGAACCTGTACAGCCTGCCTGCGCCGGACTGACGCCGCGCAGGCCGGGTGCCTTGCATCAGCTGCGGTGCAGCTTGCTCATCAGCTCGGCTTCGGCCTGGGTCAGGCCGCATGACTGGGTCAGCTCGTCGACGCTGGCGCCCATGCCCACCAGCCGCGCCGCCTGGGCGAACGACAGGCTGTTGGGGTCGCGCTGCTCCAGTTGCATCAGCTTGTCCGGCAACGGCGCCACCACGGCGCGCAGCTCGTGCAACGCGTCGCCCATGCGCACCGTACCGTTCTGATAATCGTCCACACGCTTGGCCAGGTCCTTGATGCGCTGGTCACGCAGCGCATCGCCCTGGGCCTGCTGCGAGGCCAGCTCGCGCTGGCGCTTGCTGTAGCCGTAGAACAGCCACAGGCTGAGGATCCAGACCAGCGCCAGAAATATGACAGCACCCTCGAGAATCAACTCAGATATTCTCCAGCTCGGACCACTCTTCCTCGGTCATCATCTTGTCCAGCTCGACCAGGATCAGCAGTTCGTTGTTCTTGTTGCACACGCCCTGGATGAACTTGGCCGATTCCTCGTTGCCGACATTCGGTGCGGTCTCGATCTCCGACTGACGCAGGTACACGACCTCGGCCACGCTATCGACCAGGATGCCGACCACCTGCTTGTCCGCCTCGATGATCACGATACGGCTGTTGTCGGAGATTTCGGCAGACATCAGGCCGAAGCGCTGGCGCGTGTCGATCACGGTCACCACATTGCCGCGCAGGTTGATGATGCCCAGCACATAGCTCGGCGCGCCCGGCACCGGAGCGATTTCGGTGTAGCGCAGCACTTCCTGGACCTGCATCACGTTGATGCCGTAGGACTCGTTGTCCAGCTTGAACGTTACCCACTGCAGAATCGGATCGTCGGAACCCTGCGCAGTCATGTTTTTCATTCCCCTAACCCTCAAAAGCCGTTCTCGGCGGTGTACTCAGTGCGGTCGCGGCAGTTGCGACCGATTATTTATGCGTACCGTGCATCTGCTTGACGGCGCCGCTGGCGATCAGCTCGGCCAGCTCGGCGACATCCAGCAGCGCGCACATGTGTTCGATGACGGTACCGGCAAGCCACGGGCGCTGCCCACGCTGGCTGCGCCACTTGATCTCGCTCGGGTCCAGGCGCAGCGAGCGGCTGACCTGATGCACCGCCAGCCCCCACTCGTAGCCCTGTACCGAAATAACGTATTGCAGCCCCTGGCGGAAGTCGTCGCGGTAGCGGTCGGGCATGACCCAGCGCGCCGTGTCGAGCACCTTCAGGTTGCCCGCCTGGCTGGGCAGGATGCCCAGGAACCACTCGGGCTGGCCGAACAGCGGCGTGAGCTCCTGGCCGGCCAGCGAGTAGATCGAGCCCAGGCACACCAGCGGCACCGCCAGGGTCAGCCCGGCCACGTCGAACAGCAGGCATTCGAACGGCTCGGCGGCCCAGGCCGGGCGACCGTCGCCCGTCAACGGCGGCACCGGCTGGTCCGGTGCTGCGGGCAGGTGCACCTGCACCAGCGGCTCGACCGGGGTTGGCACGTCGGCGATGACCGGGGCGACCACCGGGGCCGCCTCCACCACCTTGGCCACCACCGGTGGCGCCATTACCGGCATGACCAGCCGCGTAGGCTCGGCGAATGCCGGCGCTGCGGTCTTGAGCCGGGCGTCACGGGCCTGTTCTTCGAGCACTGCGGCCTGGAACTCGTCGATCGCTTCAGGCGCCGTGACGACCACCGGGGCCGGGGCCACTGCGACGCGTTCGGCCACCGCCAGGGGCAATGGCTGCAGCTCTTCGGTGGCCTCCTGCAACAGGCCGTCCAGGTACGACTGCAAGGCCAGTTGAGGCTTTATGGTGACCTGCTGCGGGCTGTTCATCAGGCCACCTGCGCAACGGCATTCTGCGCCAGCAGATGCTTGAGCAATGCCCGGTAGGCAATCACGCCACGGCTCCTGCCATCGAACTGCGACGGCGTGAGCCCGGCACGGCTGGCGTCGCGCAGGCGCGTATCGACCGGAATGTAGCCCTGCCAGATGGTCTCGGGATAAGCGTCGCGCAACACCCGCAGGGTGCCCATCGAGGCCTGGGTGCGGCGGTCGAACAGGGTCGGCACGATGTGGTACGGCAAGGCCTGCTTGCGCGAGCGATTGACCATGCTCAGCGTGCTGACCATGCGCTCGAGGCCTTTCACCGCCAGGTATTCGGTCTGCACCGGGATCACCAGTTGCTGGCTGGCAGCCAGCGCATTGACCATCAGAACGCCCAGCAACGGCGGGCTGTCGATGATCGCGTAGTCGAAATCCTGCCACAGCTGCGCCAGACTCTTGGCGATCACCAGGCCCAGGCCACTCTGGCCCGGGGACTGACGCTCGAGCACCGCCAGGGCGGTGCTGGAAGGCAGCAGCGAGATGCGCTCGTCGCTGGTGGGCAGCAACAGCTGGCCCGGCAGCCCTTCGGGCACCGTGCCCTTGTGCAGGAACAGGTCGTAGCTGCTGTGCTCGAGGGTGTCCGGGTTGTGACCGAAGTAGCTGGTCATGGACCCGTGCGGGTCGAGGTCGACCACGACCACACGCTTGCCCGCCTCGGCCAGCAGGCCGGCCAGGGCGATGGATGTGGTGGTCTTGCCGACACCACCTTTTTGATTGGCTACTGCCCAGACTCTCATTGCGCTGCTTCCTCCCGGTCGGGTCGGACCCTGCCGGGATCGATTAAAGGTTCGACGACGGGGAATTGACGGGATTGCGCCCGGCCGTCGGTGCTACGGCTGGCGGTGCAGTTTGTGTGCCAGCACGCTTGAGCGCCGCATCGGGTGTGGCATTGGCGCTGCCGGTACCGGTCAGGCTGCGGCGCACCTCCAGATTGCGCGAGATCACCAGCACCACCCTGCGGTTCTGCGCGCGCCCTTCAGGGCTGGCATTGCTGGCGATGGGCTGGAACTCGCCGTAGCCCACAGAAGCCATGCGTGCCGGGTTGACCCCTTCCATCGCCAGCAGGCGCACGATGCTCGCCGCCCGTGCCGACGACAGCTCCCAGTTGGTCGGGTACTGCGCCGTGCGGATCGGCTGGTCATCGGTGAAACCTTCGACGTGCACCGGGTTGGCGAACGGCTTGATGATGTGCGCCACCTTGTCGATGATGTCGAACGCCTTGTCGCTGGGCATGGCATCGCCACTGCCGAACAACAGGGAGGAATTGAGCTCGATCTCGATCCACAGTTCGTTGCCGCGCACGGTCATCTGGTCGGACTTGATCAGGTCGCCAAAGGCATCGCGCACATCGTCGGCGATGGTCTGCAGCGGGTCGCTGGAGCTTTGCCCCAGGCCCGCATCGACCTGCTCGCTGTCCTTGATCAGCGGTTCGGCCGGCTTGACGCTGAGGGGGCGCTCGTCGCCTATCGGAATCGGCTTCATGCTGCGCTCGGGATCGTTGAACACGCCGATCAGCGCCTGCGAGATGACCTTGTACTTGCCCTCGTTGATCGAGGAAATCGAATACATGACCACGAAGAAGGCGAACAGCAAGGTGATGAAGTCGGCATACGACACCAGCCAGCGTTCGTGGTTTTCATGTTCCTCGGGTTGACGACGACGGGCCATGGCTTACTCCATGAAGCCCTGAAGCTTCAGTTCGATTGAACGTGGGTTCTCGCCTTCGGCAATCGACAGCAAGCCTTCCAGGAGCATTTCGCGATAGCGCGACTGGCGCATGGCCAGGGCCTTGAGCTTGTTGGCGATCGGCAACAGGATCAGGTTGGCACTGGCCACGCCGTAGATGGTGGCCACGAACGCCACCGCGATACCGCTGCCCAGCTGGGTCGGGTCGGCCAGGTTGCCCATCACGTGAATCAGGCCCATCACCGCGCCGATGATGCCGATGGTCGGCGCATAGCCGCCCATGCTCTCGAACACCTTGGCGGCCTGGATGTCGCGGCTTTCCTGGGTGTAGAAATCCACCTCGAGAATGCTGCGGATGGCTTCGGGCTCGGCGCCGTCGACCAGCAGCTGCAGGCCCTTGCGGGCATACGGGTCGGGCTCGGCATCGGCCACGCCCTCAAGGCCCAGCAGGCCTTCCTTGCGTGCGGTGAGGCTCCAGTTGACCACCCGGTCGATACCGCCGGCCAGGTCGACCCGCGGCGGGAAGAGGATCCAGCGCACGATCTGCAGGGCGCGCTTGAACGCGCTCATGGGGGCCTGCAGCAGCGAGGCCGCCAGCGTCCCGCCGATCACGATCAGCGCCGCCGGGCCATTGATCAGCGCCGACAGATGGCCGCCTTCGAGGTAGTTGCCGCCAACGATGGCGACGAACGCCAGGATGATCCCGATAAGGCTCAACACGTCCATCAGATGCACGCCTCTACCAGGTGCCGGCCGATCTCGTCCAGGCCGTACACCGCATCGGCCAGGTTGGCCTTGGCAATGGCCATGGGCATGCCATAGATCACGCAGCTGGCTTCGTCCTGGGCCCACACCTGGCTGCCGCCCTGCTTGAGCAGGCGCGCGCCTTCGCGGCCATCGGCGCCCATGCCGGTCAGCACCACGGCCAGCACCTTGTCGCCATACGACTTGGCCGCCGAACCGAAGGTGATGTCCACGCAGGGCTTGTAGTTGAGGCGTTCGTCACCCGGCAGGATCTTCACCGTGCCGCGCCCGTCGACCATCATCTGCTTGCCGCCCGGTGCCAGCAGGGCCAGGCCGGGGCGCAGCACGTCGCCGTCCTCGGCCTCCTTGACGCTGATGCGGCACAGCTTGTCCAGGCGCTCGGCGAAGGCCTTGGTGAAGGCCGCCGGCATGTGCTGGATCAGCACGATCGGCGCCGGGAAGTTGGCCGGCAGCTGGGTCAGCACGCGCTGCAGCGCCACCGGGCCACCGGTGGAGGTACCGATGGCCAGCAGCTTGTAGGCCTTGCGCTTGGGCGCCGGCGAGCTGGGTGCAGCGGCCCGCGCAGGGGCTTGCGGGGCAACCGGGGCGGCGCGCATGGACGCTGCCGGGACGCTGCTGCCGGCGCTGTGCGACGGTGCAGGCGCTGCGGCCGGTGCCGGGCTGGCATAGCTGCTGAAACGACGGTTGCTGCGCGAAATGGTATGCACCTTTTCGCACAGCATCTGCTTGACCTTCTCGGGGTTGCGCGAGATGTCCTCGAAGTTCTTCGGCAGGTAGTCCACCGCACCGGCGTCCAGTGCGTCGAGGGTGACGCGGGCGCCTTCGTGGGTGAGCGAGGAGAACATAAGTACAGGCGTGGGGCAGCGCTGCATGATATGACGCACGGCGGTGATGCCATCCATCATGGGCATTTCATAGTCCATGGTGATGACGTCGGGCTTGAGCGACAGCGCCTGATCGATCGCTTCCTTGCCGTTGGTCGCGGTACCGACCACCTGGATAGTCGGGTCCGCTGAAAGAATTTCCGAGACACGGCGGCGGAAAAAACCGGAATCATCCACCACCAGGACCTTGACTACCATAAACACTCCATTACGGGGCGCGGCCACCTGGCCACACCACCGGGATCAGATACGCCGAGCGGCGTAACGCTTGAGCATGCTCGGCACGTCGAGGATCAGCGCAATGCGCCCGTCACCGGTAATGGTGGCGCCCGACATGCCCGGGGTGCCCTGCAGCATCTTGCCCAACGGCTTGATGACCACCTCTTCCTGGCCCACCAGCTGGTCGACCACGAAGCCGATGCGCTGGGTACCCACCGACAGGATCACCACGTGGCCTTCACGCTGCTCCTCGTGGGCTGCCGAGCTGACCAGCCAGCGCTTGAGGTAGAACAGCGGCAAGGCCTTGTCACGCACGATCACCACTTCCTGGCCGTCGACCACGTTGGTGCGCGACAGGTCCAGGTGGAAAATCTCGTTGACGTTCACCAGCGGGAAGGCGAAGGCCTGGTTGCCGAGCATCACCATCAGGGTCGGCATGATCGCCAGGGTCAGCGGCACCTTGATGACGATCTTCGAGCCCTGGCCCTTGGTCGAGTAGATGTTGATCGAGCCGTTGAGCTGGGAAATCTTGGTCTTGACCACGTCCATGCCCACGCCGCGACCGGACACGTCGGAGATCTCGGTCTTGGTCGAGAAGCCCGGGGCGAAGATCAGGTTGTAGCAGTCGCTTTCGCTGAGGCGATCGGCGGCGTCCTTGTCCATCACCCCGCGCTTGACCGCAATGGCGCGCAGGACATTGGCATCCATGCCCTTGCCGTCATCGGAGATCGACAGCAGGATGTGGTCGCCTTCCTGTTCGGCAGCGAGGATCACCTTGCCATTGCGCGACTTGCCGGCGGCTTCGCGCTCTTCCGGGGTTTCCACGCCATGGTCGACGGCGTTGCGCACCAAGTGCACCAGCGGGTCGGCCAGGGCCTCGACGAGGTTCTTGTCCAGGTCGGTCTCTTCGCCGACCAGCTCCAGGTTGATCTCTTTCTTGAGCTGGCGGGCCAGGTCGCGAACCAGACGCGGGAAGCGCCCGAAGACCTTCTTGATCGGCTGCATGCGGGTCTTCATCACCGCGGTCTGCAGGTCGGCGGTCACCACGTCCAGGTTCGAGACGGCCTTCGACATGGCTTCATCGCCGCTGTTCAGGCCCAGGCGCACCAGGCGGTTACGCACCAGCACCAGTTCGCCGACCATGTTCATGATCTCGTCCAGGCGCGCGGTGTCGACCCGCACGGTGGTCTCGGCCTCGCTGGCCGGATGCTTGTCGGCAGCGGGAGCCGCCTGACGGGCTGGCGCGGGGGCGGGGGCCTTGGCCGGTGCCGGTGCCGGTGCAGCGGCTGCCGCTGCGGGCTTGGCCGCCGGCTTGGCCGCAACCGTCGCCGCAGCAGCAGGCGCGCTGGCAGCGCCAGCGCCGCTGACGGCGTCGGGCGCGAATTTGCCCTTGCCGTGCAACTCGTCGAGCAGGGCCTCGAATTCGTGTTCGGAAATATGGTCACCCGCCGCTGCGGGTGCGGCAGCGGCCGGCGCGGCGGCCGCTACAGCGCCGGGCAGTGCATCGGCGGCAAAGGTGCCCTTGCCGTGCAACTGGTCCAGCAATGCTTCGAATTCATCGTCGGTGATGTCACCGCTGGGCGCCGCGTCCGCGCCAGGTGCAGCAGCAGATGCCGCCGCCACACTGTCGGGGGCGAACTGGCCCTTGCCATGCAACTGGTCCAGCAACGACTCGAACTCGGCGTCGGTGATTTCATCGCTGGCAGCGTCCACGGCCACCGGCTCGGGCGCCTCGGCCTGGGCCTTGGCGGCATTGAGCGATTCGAGCAACTGCTCGAACTCGCTGTCGGTGATATCACCCCCGCTCGCCTCGGCCTCAGGCTCCGGCTCGGCAACCGCCGCCACCGGCGCAGGCGCCGCCGCTTCGGCACCGGCAGGTTCGGCCAGGCGCGCCAGGGCGGCCAGCAGTTCCGGAGTGGCTGCGGTGATGTCGGTGCGCTCGCGCACCTGGCCGAACATGCTGTTGACGGTGTCCAGGGCTTCCAGGACCACGTCCATCAGTTCGGCGTCCACACGTCGTTCACCCTTGCGCAGGATGTCGAAGACGTTTTCGGCGATGTGGCAGCACTCCACCAGCTCATTGAGCTGGAGGAAGCCGGCGCCCCCTTTTACAGTGTGAAAACCGCGAAAAATTGCATTGAGCAGGTCGGCATCATCCGGGCGGCTTTCCAGCTCGACCAGTTGCTCGGACAGTTGCTCAAGAATTTCGCCGGCTTCTACCAGAAAATCCTGGAGGATTTCTTCATCGGCGCCGAAGCTCATTAAACGTGCTCCCTAAAAACCCAGGCTGGACAGCAGATCGTCGACATCGTCCTGACCGGACACAACGTCTTCACGTTTATCGGCATGAATCTGTGGTCCTTCACCCCGAGTCGGATGTTTTTCTTGATCTTTTTCGGCACGCAGCTGGTCGTGGTCATGCTCGATGCCGGCGAACCGGTCGACCTGACTCGCCATCAACACGAGCTTCAGAAGATTGCTTTCTACTTCGGTGACCAGTGCCGTGACGCGCTTGATCACCTGGCCGGTCAGGTCTTGGTAGTCCTGAGCCAGAAGAATGTCGTTGAGATGGCCGGCGACCTTGCGGTTGCCCTCGGCGCTGTGCGTCAGGAAACTGTCGACGCGCTTGACCAGCTCGCGAAACTCAGGAGCCTCGACTTCGCGGCGCATGAAGCGCTGCCAGTCGCCACTCAGGCTGGCCGCCTCGGCACTGAGGTCATTGAGTACCGGCGTGCTTGCCTCCACCAGGTCCATGGTGCGGTTGGCAGCGCCCTCGGTCAGCTTGACCACATACGACAGGCGTTCGGTGGCGTCGGTAATCTGCGAGACTTCCTCGGCCTGCGGCATGTGCGGATCGATCTGGAAACTGACGATCGCACTGTGCAGCTCGCGGGTAAGCTTGCCGACTTCCTGGTACAGGCCAAGGTCACGGGTCTGGTTCAGCTGATGGATCAGTTGCACCGCGTCGCCGAACCTGCCTTTTTCAAGGCTGCTGACCAGCTCCTGGGCATGTTTCTTCAGAGTCGACTCGAAGTCGTCCAAAGATGATCTTTTTTGCTCCATAAGCGCCCCCGTGGCGTACCTCAGCTATTGACGCGCTCGAAGATCTTTTCGATCTTTTCTTTCAGCACCTGGGCGGTGAACGGTTTGACCACATAGCCGTTGACGCCCGCCTGGGCGGCTTCGATGATCTGTTCGCGTTTGGCTTCGGCCGTCACCATCAGCACCGGCAGGTGCTTGAGGCGCTCATCCAGACGTACCTTGCGCAGCAGGTCGATACCGGACATGCCGGGCATGTTCCAGTCGGTCACCAGGAAATCGAAGTGACCGCTTTCGAGCATCGGCAACGCGGTGTTGCCGTCGTCGGCTTCCTGGGTATTGGTGAAGCCCAGGTCACGCAACAGGTTCTTGATGATCCGCCGCATCGTCGAAAAATCGTCGACGATGAGGATTTTCATGTCTTTGTTCAATTAGACCTCCAAGCAGTCTTTAACGCGCTCAGCGCTGAACGCGCATTCAATCAATTCGGGCACTACATTTCACGACTGTATGGAACGGCTGCTCAACGCGCCCGCCATTCCCCCAGGCGACCGCGCAAGCGTGCGGCGCACTGGCTGTGCAACTGGCTGACACGCGACTCGCTGACCCCCAGCACCTCGCCGATTTCCTTGAGGTTCAGCTCTTCGTCGTAGTACAGCGCCAGCACCAGGCGCTCACGCTCGGGCAGGTTGGCGATTGCATCCGCCAGGGCTGCCTGAAAGCGCTCGTCTTCCAGATCGCGCGATGGCTCGAGCTGGGCACTGGCGCCGTCCTCGTGCAGGCCTTCATGTTCGCCGTCCTGCAACAGGTCGTCGAAACTGAACAGGCGACTGCCCAAGGTATCGTTCAAAATCCCGTAATAATCATCGAGACTCAATTGAAGTTCGGCAGCAACCTCGTGATCTTTAGCATCACGACCGGTTTTTGCTTCAATTGCACGAATCGCGTCACTCACCATGCGGGTATTGCGATGTACCGAACGCGGCGCCCAATCCCCCTTGCGCACCTCGTCGAGCATGGCCCCACGGATGCGGATACCGGCATAGGTCTCGAAACTGGCACCCTTGCTGGAGTCGTACTTGTTGGAGACCTCGAGCAGGCCGATCATGCCGGCCTGGATCAGGTCCTCCACCTGCACACTGGCTGGCAGACGCGCCAGCAGGTGATAGGCAATGCGCTTGACCAAGGGTGCGTACCGCTCGATCAGCTCGTACTGGGCATCACGCGAAGCCTTGCTGTACATCCGATAGCCGCTTGCACTCATAGCACTGGTCCCGCACTGGTCGGTTGCACCAGCCGTTCGACGAAGAACTCCAGATGACCACGCGGGTTGGCAGGCAACGGCCAGCTATCGACCTTCTGAGCAATGGCCTTGAAGGCCAGCGCGCACTTGGAACGCGGAAAGGCTTCGTAGACTGCTCGCTGCTTCTGCACTGCCTTGCGGACACATTCGTCGTAGGGCACAGCACCGACGTATTGTAAGGCGACATCCAGGAAGCGATCCGTGACCTTGGTCAACTTGGCGAACAGATTGCGGCCTTCCTGAGGGCTTTGTGCCATGTTGGCCAGCACCCGGAAACGGTTCATGCCGTAATCGCGGTTCAGCAGCTTGATCAGGGCATAGGCGTCAGTGATGGACGTGGGCTCGTCGCACACCACCAGCAGCACTTCCTGGGCCGCGCGCACGAAGCTGACGACCGAATCGCCGATGCCGGCCGCGGTGTCGATGACCAGCACGTCGAGGTTGTCGCCGATCTCGCTGAACGCCTGGATCAGCCCGGCATGCTGGGCCGGCGCCAGGTGCACCATGCTCTGGGTGCCGGAGGCCGCAGGCACGATGCGTACCCCGCCAGGCCCCGGCAGCAGCACGTCGCGCAGCTCGCAGCGGCCCTCGATGACATCGGCCAGTGTGCGTTTGGGGGTCAGGCCGAGCAAGACGTCGACGTTGGCCAGGCCCAGGTCGGCGTCCAGCAGCATGACCCGACGGCCAAGCTCAGCCAGCGCCAATGACAAGTTCACTGACACGTTGGTCTTGCCGACGCCACCTTTGCCGCCTGTCACGGCGATCACCTGTACGGGATGCATGCTGCCCATGTTTGTTCTTTACCTTGTCTTACTTAGACCGAGGCCACATGACTGGCTGCGCTTTCAACACCTGAAAAATGCCTGGCAGACCATTGATGTAGGTACTTTGCAACGTATACACATTTACCTCAGCCGACACGCTTGCCGTCGCTGTGGTACAGATCGGCGAACATGTCGGCCATTGCCTCTTCGCTGGGATCATCCTGCATTTGTACACTGACCGCGCGACTGACCAGATGGTGCCGGCGCGGCAAGTGCAGATCGTCCGGAATGCGCGGCCCATCGGTCAGATAGGCCACCGGCAACTCATGCGTGATGGCCAGGCTCAGCACCTCGCCCAGGCACGCCGTTTCGTCGAGCTTGGTCAGGATGCAACCGGCCAGCCCGCAGCGCTTGTAGCTGTGGTAGGCAGCGGTCAGCACCTGCTTCTGGCTGGTGGTGGCCAGCACCAGGTAATTCTTGGCCTGGATGCCGCGCCCGGCCAGGGTTTCGAGCTGCATGCGCAGTGCCGGGTCGCTGGCCTGCAGGCCGGCGGTATCGATCAGCACCACGCGCTTGCGCAACAGAGGGTCCAGGGCCTGGGCCAGCGACTGGCCGGGGTCGACGTGGGTCACCGACACATTCAGGATGCGCCCCAGGGTCTTGAGTTGTTCCTGGGCGCCGATGCGAAAGCTGTCCATGCTCACCAGCGCGATGTTCTGCGCGCCGTACTTGAGCACATAGCGCGCCGCCAGCTTGGCCAGGGTGGTGGTCTTGCCCATGCCGGCCGGGCCGACCATGGCGATCACGCCGCCCTCTTCGATCGGCTCGATTTCCGGCACCTGGATCATGCGGGCCAGGTGCGCCAGCAGCATGCGCCAGGCCTGGCGGGGCTCTTCGATGTCGGCAGTGATGTCCAGCACCTCGCGGGCCAGCGGCCCGGCGATGCCGATGCGCTGCAGGCGGCGCCAGAGGTTGGCCTGGTGCGGCTTGCTGCCCTGCAGCTGGGTCCAGGCCAGCGAGCCGAGCTGCACTTCGAGCAGCTCGCGCAGGCCCGAGAGCTCCGAGCGCATGGAATCGAACAGACGCTGATCGACCGGCGCCGGGGCCGCTGCCTGAGGCCGCACGGGGGCCTCGACCTGCGGCTCTACCAGCGGCTCGGAGGCGGTCAGCGGCAGGCCGGCGAACAACTGGCGGTTGCCCTCCTCGCCTTCGACCCGGCTGCTGAGCTCGGCCTGCGCGGTGACGATGCGCGACTGGGTCTTGCGCAGTTCGTCCTCGAGCTCGACGTTCGGCACCCGCGGCGCAAGCGCGGACAGCTTGTAGTCCAGCGCCGCCGTCAGCTCGACACCGCCAGCAATCCGTCGGTTGCCGATGATGGCGGCCTCTGCCCCCAGCTCATCACGAACCAGCTTCATGGCCTGACGCATATCAGCGGCGAAAAAACGCTTAACTTGCATATCCCACTACCTCAGCCGTTGGGGCCTACTGTGGCAACGATGGTAACTTGCTTGTTGTCAGGTATTTCCTGATACGCCAAAACATGCAAATTCGGTACAGCCAGGCGGCCAAAACGCGACAGCATCTGTCGAACGGGTCCTGCGACCAGCAGGATTGCAGGTTGCCCTTGCATCTCCTGACGCTGGGCGGCCTCGATCAACGAACGCTGAAGCTTTTCGGCCATGCTCGGCTCAAGAAGAACACCATCTTCCTGACCCTGCCCGGCCCTTTGCAAACTATTGAGCAAAATCTGTTCCAACCTTGGCTCAAGCGTGATCACAGGCAGCTCGGACTCAGTTCCTACAATGCTTTGCACGATTGCGCGGCTCAATCCTACGCGCACCGAAGCCACCAGCGCGGCGGTATCTTGACTCTTGGCGGCATTGTTGGCGATGGCTTCGGCAATGGTGCGGATGTCGCGCACCGGCACCTGCTCGGCCAGCAACGCCTGCAGCACCTTGAGCAGACCGGACAGCGGCAGCACCCCCGGTACCAGTTCCTCGGCCAGCTTGGGCGAGCCCTTGGCCAGGACCTGCAGCAGTTGCTGTACCTCTTCGTGACCGATCAGCTCGTGGCAATGCTTGTAGAGGATCTGGTTGAGGTGAGTGGCGACCACGGTGCTCGCGTCCACCACGGTGTAGCCCAGCGATTGCGCCTGGCTGCGCTGGGCCACATCGATCCACACTGCCTCCAGGCCGAAGGCCGGGTCCCTGGCGGCGATGCCGTTGAGGTTGCCGAACACCTGCCCCGGGTTGATCGCCAGTTCGCGGTCGGGGTAGATCTCGGCCTCGGCCAGGATCACCCCCATCAGCGTCAGGCGGTAGGCGCTGGGGGCCAGGTCGAGGTTGTCGCGGATGTGCACGGTGGGCATCAGGAAGCCCAGGTCCTGGGACAGCTTCTTGCGTACCCCCTTGATCCGCGCCAGCAACTGCCCACCCTGGTTGCGGTCCACCAGCGGGATCAGCCGGTAGCCGACTTCCAGGCCGATCATGTCGATCGGGGTAACGTCGTCCCAGCCCAGCTCCTTGGTTTCCTGAGCACGCTGCGGCGACGGCAGCAGGTCCTGCTGGCGCTGCACTTCCTGCTGTGCCTTGACCTTGGCCTGGTTCTGCTTGCGCCACACCAGGTAGGCGCCGCCCGCGGCCATCAGGCCGAGGCTGAGGAATGCCACGTGCGGCATGCCCGGCACCAGCCCCATGACGATCATCAGGCCGCCGGACACGGCCAGCGCCTTGGGCGAATCGAACATCTGCCGGTTGATCTGCTTGCCCATTTCCTCGGAGCCCGAGGCACGGGTAACCATGATCGCGGCGGCGGTGGACAGCAGCAGCGAAGGCAACTGCGCCACCAAACCGTCACCGATGGTGAGCAGCGCATACACGCGACCGGCGTCGCCGAAGGTCATGCCGTGCTGGAAGATACCCACGGCCATGCCGCCGATCAGGTTGATGAACAGGATCAGCAGGCCGGCGATGGCGTCACCGCGCACGAACTTGCTGGCACCGTCCATCGAACCGTAGAACTCGGCCTCCTGGGCCACTTCGGTACGCCGTGCCTTGGCCTGGGCCTGGTCGATCAGGCCGGCGTTGAGGTCGGCGTCGATGGCCATCTGCTTGCCGGGCATGGCGTCGAGGGTGAAGCGCGCGCTCACCTCGGAAATGCGCCCCGCACCCTTGGTCACCACTACGAAGTTGATGATCATGAGGATCGCGAACACCACGATACCGACCACGTAGTTGCCGCCGATCACCACCTCGCCGAAGGCCTGGATCACCTTGCCCGCGGCTTCGTGGCCGTCGTGGCCGTGGAGCATCACCACCCGCGTGGACGCCACGTTCAGCGCCAGGCGCAGCAGCGTGGCCACCAGCAGGATGGTCGGAAACACGGCGAAATCCAGCGGGCGCAAGGCGTACACGCACACCAGCAGCACGACGATGGACAGGGCGATGTTGAAGGTGAAGAACACGTCGAGCAGGAACGGCGGGATCGGCAACATCATCATTGCCAACATCACCAGCAGCAACAGCGGCACCCCCAGGTTGCCCCGGCCGAGCCCGGACAGGTTGCTACGGGCGCTGTTGATTAACTGAGAGCGATCCACCGATATTCCTCTTCAAGCAAACTTTTGACGCCATGCGGGCGCTTGGCGCTGCTATTGCAAGAAGCTTTCCAACTTTGGATCAGTGACGCGACCTTCGCCGACACTGCCGGCTCCTGCAGCGAAGGGGCCGGCACCTCGGCGCCGACGGGAAGAGCTCAAACGGTTCAGGAATCGCGGCGCAGCTCCGGCGGAATCGGCAGATCCTTGAGCGGCTCCGGCGCCTTGCCCTTGCCCGCCCGGTGCTGGCGAATCTGATACACGTAGGCCAGCACCTGGGCCACGGCCAGGTAGAGGCCGGCCGGGATCTCTTCCTCGAGCTCGGTGGAGTAGAAGATCGAACGCGCCAGCTCAGGCGATTCCAGCACCTGGATGTTGTGGGCATTGGCGATTTCGCGAATTTTCAGCGCCAGGAAATCGGTGCCCTTGGCCAGCAGCGTCGGCGCATTGCCCTTCTCGGGGTCGTACTTGAGCGCCACCGCATAGTGGGTCGGGTTGGTGATGATCACGTCGGCATCGGGGATCGCCGCCATCATGCGCCGCTGCGACATCTCGCGCTGCAGCTGGCGAATACGCTGCTTGACCTCCGGCTTGCCCTCGCTGTTCTTGTACTCGTCGCGCACCTCCTGCTTGGTCATCAGCAGCTTCTTGTGCGACTGGTACAGCTGCAACGGCACGTCCACCAGGGCAATCAGCAACAGGCCGGCGGCCATCCACAGGGCACTCCAGCCCACCACCTGCACGCTGTGGATGATCGCCTGCTCCAGCGGCTCGTTGGCAATGGCCAGCAGGTCGTCACGGTCCGACGACAACACCACCAGCGCCACGATCAGGATCACGAAGAACTTCGCCAGGGCCTTGAGCAGCTCGGTCAGTGCGTTCAGGGAAAACATGCGCTTGATCCCCGACAGCGGGTTCATGCGGCTGAACTTGGGCGCCAGGGTGCCGCCGGCAAACAGCCAGCCACCCAGCGAGATCGGCCCGATGAAAGCCACGATCAGCGCCACCAGCAATACCGGCTGCAGCGCCATCAGGGCCATCTTGCCCGAGGCCAGCAAGAAGGTGCCCATCGAGCGCTCGTCGATCAGCGTGTCGCGCGACAGGGTGAAGTTGATGCGCATGATGTCCATCAGCACTTCGGCCAGGCCACCACCGAACACCAGCAGGCCACCGGCCCCGGCCAGGGTCACCACCACCGTGTTGAGCTCCTTGGAACGGGCGATCTCGCCCTTCTCGCGGGCGTCCTTCTTCTTTTTCTCCGTGGGGTCTTCTGTCTTGTCCTGACCGCTTTCGCTCTCTGCCATGCTCAGCTCGCCCTCGCCAGCTCACGCAGCCACTGCAGGGCCTCGGAGGCCAGCGCCTGGTAATGGGAAAGGATGTCGGCCAGGACAACCCAGAAAATCCCGAGCCCCAGCACCAGGGTCAACGGGAAACCGATGGAGAAGATGTTCAGCTGCGGCGCTGCACGGGTCATCACGCCGAAGGCGATGTTCACCACCAGCAGCGCGGTGATCGCCGGCAGCACCAGCAGCAGCGCCGCGCCCAGCACCCAGCTCAGCCGCCCGACCAGGTCCCAGTAGTGGTTGACCATCAGGCCGGTGCCCACCGGCAAGGTGGTGAAGCTCTCGGTGATCACCTCGAACACCACCAGGTGCCCGTTCATCGACAGGAACAGCAGCGTCACCAGCATGCTCAGGAACTGGCTGACCACCGCCACGTTGACGCCGTTGACCGGGTCGACCATGGAGGCGAAGGCCATGCCCATCTGGATGGCCACCACCTGCCCGGCCACCACGAATATCTGGAAGAACAGCTGCAGCGACAGGCCGAATACCGCACCGATGAGGATCTGCTCGGCAATCAGCAGCAGCCCGCTGAGCGACAGCGGATTGACTTCGGGCATCGGCGGCAGGCCCGGCACCACCACCACGGTGATCGCCAGGGCCAGGTACAGGCGGATGCGCCCCGGCACCATCTTGGTCCCGATGATGGGCATGGTCATCAGCACGGCGGCAATGCGAAACAGCGGCAGGATGAAGCTCGCCACCCAGGTGGCGATCTGCGCATCGGTCAACTGGAGCATCGCGCGCTCAGCCGATCAACTGGGGAATGCTGCCGTACAACGACAGGATGTATTCCATGAACTTCTGCACCAGCCAGGGCCCGGCCACGATCAGCGTGATCAGCATCACCAGCAGGCGCGGCAGGAAGCTCAGGGTCTGTTCGTTGATCTGGGTGGCGGCCTGGAACATGGCCACCATCAGGCCCACCAGCAGGCTCGGCACCACCAGCACAGCCACGATCATGGTGGTCAGCCACAGCGCATCGCGGAACAGGTCGACAGCAACTTCTGGGGTCATGTTGTTCTCCTCGGCGCGCTAGACGCCACCGAAACTGCCGGCCAGGGTGCCCATGATCAACGCCCAGCCATCCACCAGCACGAACAGCATGATCTTGAACGGCAGGGAGATGATCAGCGGCGACAGCATCATCATACCCATGGCCATCAGCACACTGGCCACCACCAGGTCGATGATCAGGAACGGGATGAAGATCATGAAGCCGATCTGGAACGCGGTCTTGAGTTCGGAGGTGACGAAGGCCGGTACCAGAATGGTCAACGGCGCCTCGTCCGCCGTGGCGATATCGGTACGCTTGGACAGGCGCATGAACAGGTCGAGATCGCTCTCGCGGGTCTGCGCCAGCATGAAGTCCTTGAGGGGCACCTGGGCCTTGGCCACCGCGTCCTGGGCCGACAGGGTCTCGGCCAGGTACGGCTGCAGGGCATCCTTGTTCACCCGGTCGAATACCGGCGCCATGATGAACAGGGTCAGGAACAGCGCCATGCCGGTGAGGATCTGGTTCGACGGCGTCTGCTGCAGGCCCAGGGCCTGGCGCAGGATCGAGAACACGATGATGATCCGGGTGAAGCTGGTCATCAGGATCACGAACGCCGGAATGAAGCTCAGCGCCGTCATGATCAGCAGGATCTGCAGGCTGACCGAGTACTCCTGCTGCCCATCCGCCCCGTTGGACAGGGTGATCGCCGGAATCGACAGCGGGTCGGCGGCCAGGGCCAGCGGCGCTGCGAACATCAGCAGCAGGGTCAACAGCATGCGCAATGCGCCCATCACGACTTGTCCTTTTGATCCTTGCCCAGCAGCTCCATCAGGCGCTGGGCGAATTCGGGCGTAGCCTGGCGGGCGCTGGCCGGTACCTGCACCGGCTCGGCCAGCACATGCAATGCGGTAAGGCTGCCCGGCGTATGACCGATCAGTATCTGTTCGTTGCCCACCTGCACCAGCAGCAGCCGATCACGCGGGCCGACCACGCGCGTGCCGACGATCTCGATGACCTGCTGGCCACGCGGCGTCACGTTCTGCACCCGGCGCAGCAGCCAGGCGAGAAAGAAGATCAGGCCCAGCACCAGCAGCAGCCCCAGCACCAGACGGCCCAACTGCCCGCTGGCACTGCCGGCTGCTGCCGTGGTCGCCGCGGCTGTCGTGGCCGCGGGCTGTGCCGCCAGTGCCAGGTCGAGCCAGAGCAGGCCGACCCCGGTCAGCCCCGCTTGCAGAAGACGCTTCACTCAGCGCAGCTTCTTGATGCGTTCGCTCGGGCTGATCACGTCGGTCAGGCGGATACCGAACTTCTCGTTCACCACCACCACTTCGCCGTGCGCGATCAGGGTGCCGTTGACCAGCACGTCCAGCGGCTCGCCGGCCAGGCGGTCCAGCTCGATCACCGAACCCTGGTTCAGTTGCAGCAGATTGCGGATGTTGATTTCGGTGCTGCCCACTTCCATCGAGATGCTCACCGGAATATCCAGGATCACGTCCAGGTTCGGGCCGTCCAGGGTCACTGCATCGTTGCCCTTGGGCGAGCTGCCGAATTCTTCCATCGGCAGGCGGTTGGGCGAGCCGGCACTGCTGCCGCCGTCAACCGCCAACAGCGCGTCGATGTCGGACTGGCCGGCGTCGCCGGTCTCGCTCAGGGCTGCTGCCCACTCATCGGCCAGGGCCTGGTCTTCCATGGAGGTGATATCGTTTTCGTCAGCCATCTTGTCCTCGACGGGGCAATCAATTCGGAGTTAAAGCCAGGGTACCGATCAGCGGCGCTCGATCGGCTCGGTTACTTGCAATGCCAGCGTGCCCTTGTGCGAGCCCAACTTGGCCTTGAACGACGGTACGCCATTGGCGCGCAGTACCAGCTCGTCCGGCAGTTCGACCGGGATCACATCACCCGGCTGCATGTGCAGGATGTCGCGCAGGCGCAGCTCGCGGCGTGCCACGGTGGCGCTGATCGGCACGCTGACGTCCAGCACGTCTTCGCGCAGGGCCTTGATCCAGCGTTCGTCCTGGTCGTCCAGGTCGGACTGGAAGCCCGCGTCGAGCATTTCGCGCACCGGCTCGATCATCGAGTAGGGCATGGTCACGTGCAGGTCGCCGCCACCGCCATCGAGTTCGATGTGGAAGGTGGACACCACCACCGCCTCGCTCGGGCCGACGATGTTGGCCATGGCCGGGTTGACCTCCGAGTTGATGTACTCGAAGTTGACCGGCATGATCGCCTGCCAGGCTTCCTTGAGGTCGACGAAGCACTGGTCCAGCACCATGCGCACCACGCGCAATTCGGTGGGCGTGAACTCGCGGCCCTCGATCTTGGCGTGACGACCGTCACCACCGAAGAAATTGTCCACCAGCTTGAACACCAGCTTGGCATCGAGGATGAACAGCGAGGTGCCGCGCAACGGCTTGATCTTCACCAGGTTGAGGCTGGTGGGCACGTACAGCGAGTGCACGTACTCACCGAACTTCATCACCTGCACGCCCCCCACTGCCACATCCGCCGAGCGACGCAGCAGGTTGAACATGCTCACGCGGGTATACCGGGCGAAACGTTCGTTGATCATTTCCAGGGTCGGCATGCGCCCGCGCACGATCCGGTCCTGGCTGGTCAGGTCGTAGCTCTTGATGCTGCCGGGGTCGGCGCCGCTATCGGTTTGCACCAGCCCGTCGTCGACGCCGTGCAGCAGGGCATCGATCTCATCCTGGGACAGCAGGTCCTGCATGGCCATCTTGGGCTCCTACTGCAATACGAAATTGGTGAACAGCAACTGGTCGATCACCAGCTTGCCGACTTCTTTCTGGGCCACTTCCTGCACGCTGGCGGTGGCCTTCTGGCGCAGCATCTCCTGGCCGACCGGGGTCGCCAGGGAGTCGAACGGCTGGCCGGAGAAGAGCATCACCAGGTTGTTGCGGATCACCGGCATGTGCACTTTCAGCGCATCCAGCGCAGCCTGGTCGCGCCCCTGCATGGTGATGCTCACCTGCATGTAACGCTGACGACCGTTCTGGTTGAAGTTGACGACGAAGGCTGGCGCCAGCGGCTCGTAGATGGCCGCAGGCCTGACGTTGCTGACGGTTGCCGGGTCGACCTGAGGCTTGCTGTCGCCCCTTTGCAGGAAGAACCAGGTGGCGCCCACCGACAAGCCGATGGCCAGCAGCAATGCCAGCACCAGCAGCAGGATCAGCTTGAGTTTGCCTTTTACGGCGGGGTCTTTCACTGCTTCGCTCTTCGCCATGCCAATAATCCGTCACTCACAAGAGGTTTGTCCCACATGGCGAGGGTTGAGCAAGTGTTATGCCAGATTTGCGGGCCACACCGGCCCGATTGAGGAAGGCGACGAACGCAGGGGCAGATTCATCCGTGAAGGGCTGGGCAGCCGCCCCGCAACCGCCCAGCCCTACCCGTGCAATCAGGCGTAGAAATCGACCGCGCTGGACCCCAGCACCACCGGTCGCTCCACCGGCTGGGCCGCCGCGTCGGCGTCGGCCTCTTCGCCGCCCGCGCCTTCATTGCGACGCGCGGCCACGCCGCTGAGCTTCGAGGTGCCGTCCTGCGAGCCCTGCTGCTGCTCGCGGGACTGGTCGGCCACGTTCACGTCAGGTTGCGCCAGGCCCTGCTCGGCGAACATTTCCTTGAGCCGGCTGGCCTGGTTTTCCAGCGCTTCGCGCACCACCACGTTGCCACTGGTGAAGGTGATCTGCGCCTGCTGCTCGGGTGTCATGTGCACGCGAATGTCCAAGCGCCCCAGCTCGGCTGGCTCCAGCTTGATTTCAGCCGACTTCAGGTTCTGGCTAGACAGGTACATCACGCGATTGACCAGGCCCTCGGTCCAGCCACCCTGGTGCATCGCCAGCGGCTGGTTCAGCGGCATCGCCACCGGCACCGCATTGGCGGTCTTGGGCGTCGCGGCCTGGGTCAGCGCGCTGAGGCGCTCGGCAAAGTCATCGACACGGGTATCGCTGGAGGCGCCCTTGAGGTCCTTCAGGCCGTCATCGAGCAGGTTGCTGAAGCCCTTCTCGCCCGGCTCGCTGTCGCCCGGATCGGCCTGACGCGGGTCGAGCATGGCCGCCAGGGTATTGACGGCAGGCTGGCCCTGGGTGGCTTCGGGTTGCGCCGTGGTCGGCTTGCTGGCATGGGCAGAGGTGGTGCCCTGGGCCTGGGCGTTCTGCTCCAGGGCCAGGCGCAATGCCGGCAGGTCCTCGAGCACGTCGCCGGCCGGGTCGAAAGCGGGTTCTTCCGGGGCCGGTGGCTGCGGCGCGACGGCCGGGGCCTGCACCTGGGCCTGCAACTGTGCGGCAGCCGCCTGCACCACTGGGGCCACCGCTTCGGCCTGAGCCTGGATCAGCTGTGCGCCGGCCTGGGCGTCAGTAACCTGACCCGCCACCAGGCTCGAATCGAGCAGTTGAAGGTCATCGGCAACTGGCGTCGACTCGTCCGATGCCGGCTTCTGTTCAGGCAATGAATTGCCGCTGTCGGCAACAGTGCGCTCCTGATCGGTCGCCGTCTTGCCGGCATTTGCCGCCCCGGCTGCAACGCCCGCCTTGTCGGCATTGGGCACATCCGCCTTGGCCGGCAGCTTGTCGCGGGACTGATCGGCATACACCTTGGAGAAGCCCGCAGCCTTGTCATTGGCGACCTGGGGCACCTTTTCGGGCGCTGGCGCAGCCGTGCGCGAGGCCTTGGCCACGGCGGACGGTTGCAGCAGCGGGTTTGAAGCGACAGGCATGGGAAGGGTCTCCACTACAGAAGCGCGAACTTGAATAGCGAAGAGACTGCAAGAGTCGCGCCAGGTTTGCGCTACACAGGATGCCTGACCGCCTGCGGCGACACGCGCTCCAACTCGGCGACATAGAAGGGACGCACTTCGAGGTACTCGCACCTGATCTGGCTGATCAGGTCCTCGATGCCGTGTGCCGGCTGCTCCATCACGCGCACTTCCAGCTGCCGACACAACTCGGCCAGGTCGGTGGCGCCCATGTTGCTGCAGCTACCCTTGAAACTGTGGGCAGCCTCACTCAGCTGCCGGGGGGAGCGGGCGTCGCGCAGTTGCACCATGCGCTTTTCGCAATCGGCCAGGAAGGTCTCCAGCAACTCGGCATACTGGCTACCCATGACCTCCCGCAACTCGCCCACTACCTTGTTATCGATACGCTGATCGGACACTTGCTCACTCCTTGATCAAGTTCAATTATGCCAGAGCCACCCAGGCGAACTCCACGCGGGCCCTGCGCCCTCCGTCGGCCCATTCGGCGTGACGGCTCAAACGCCGGATCAGGCTCAGGCCACGCCCGCACAACCGCTGCTCCAACACCGGTCGGGCCAGCACTGTACCCACATCGAAGCCACTGCCGCTATCTTCGATCTCAATCACCAGACGCCCGCCACCCGCTACGGGTTCAACCTGAAGGTGCAAGCGTATGTAACCTTCCTGCAATGCCTGCAGGCGTCGGCTGCGCTCCTGATAATAGGCGGCAAACCCCTGGGCGTCGCGCTTGAGGGCCGAGTCGAGGGCCAGCACACCGTGCTCCAGTGCATTGGTGTAGAGCTCGTTGAGCACGCTGTGCAGCGCACCGCTCTGGGGGCGCAGGCCGTGTATTTCCTGCAGTACCTGCAACAGATAGGGCAAGGGGTTGAAGCGTTTGAGGGTCTGCGCGCGAAACTCGAACGACAGCGACCAGTCCAGCGGGCTGGACTGGCCGCTGTCCGAATACACCAGCGGCGGCGGGGCCAGTGTCTGTGGCTCGACCACACTGATCTCGAGCATGCTGACATCGTCGCGGGACTGGCCGCGAAAGTCTTCGAGCGCCTGCAGTACATCCTCGAACAGGTGCTGCGGCGCACGGTTGCGCGCAAACACCTGGCGCAGGCGTTCCACCCCGAACAGCTGCTCATCCTGGTCGCAGGTATCCACCACCCCATCGGACAGCAGGAACAGACGATCCCCCAACGCCAGCGACACCACCTCGGGGTGCTCGTCGAAACGCTCCGGCGCCAGCACCCCCAAGGGCAAGTGCCGCGACACCAGCGCCTGGGGCTCGCCACCGGCCGCGGGCAGCAGGTAGCCGTCCGGCATGCCGCCGTTCCATACCTCGGCCAGGCGTCGTTCGAAACTCAGGCTGAGCATCATTGCGCAGCAGAACATGTCCACCGGCAGGATGCGCTTGAGCTTGGCGTTCATCTCGCGCAAGGTTTCGGCCAGGCCGTAGCCCTTGGCGGTCATGCCGTAGAACACCTCGGCCAACGGCATGGCGCCCACTGCAGCCGGCAGGCCATGGCCAGTGAAGTCGCCCAGCAGCACATGCATTTCACCGGTCGGCGTGAACGCCGCCAGCAGCAGGTCGCCGTTGAACAGCGCATAGGGAGATTGCAGGTAGCGGATGTTCGGCGCATTCAGGCACCCCGAGTGCGTGACCTGATCGAACACCGCCTTGGCCACCCGCTGCTCGTTGAGCAGGTGACCGTGGTGGCGCGCCAGCTCGTCGCGCTGCTCCAGCACGGTCGCCTGCAGGCGACGCAGGCGATCCATCGCCTTGATCTTGGCGGCCAGGATCACCGGGCGATAAGGCTTGGGCAGAAAGTCGTCGCCACCAGCCTCCAGGCAACGCACCAGGGCCTGCTCCTCACTCAGCGAGGTAAGAAAGATGATCGGCACCAGCGCCTGGCCAGCCATCAGCTTGATCTGGCGAGCCGCCTCGAAGCCGTCCATCACCGGCATCAGCGCGTCGAGCAGCACCAGTTGCGGACGCAGCTCGGCAAACAGCGCCACTGCCTGCGCACCGTTCTCGGCCGTGATCACCGAATGCCCCTGCTCGCGCACGATGCGCGCCAGCAACAGGCGGTCGGTGGCGCCATCTTCGGCAATCAGCACGGTCAGCGACGACTGCTCGTTCACGAGGTCGCTCAAGTGATCTCGAACAGCTTGTCGAAATTGGAGATGGCGAGGATCTTGCGAACGTCGGAGCTGGCGTTGATCACCCGTATATACGCATCGTCGCCGCCGGCGTGGTCACGCAGCAGCAGGAGCATGCCCAGGGCGGAGCTGTCGAGATAGGTGGCGTCCTTCAAGTCGACGACCACGCCCTTGGAAG
This sequence comes from Pseudomonas sp. 1176_21, assembly GCF_052850635.1. Taxonomy (NCBI): domain Bacteria; kingdom Pseudomonadati; phylum Pseudomonadota; class Gammaproteobacteria; order Pseudomonadales; family Pseudomonadaceae; genus Pseudomonas; species Pseudomonas sp. 1176_21. Next base: position 54,551 of record NZ_VXCV01000008.1, on the reverse strand, counting down.
GTACTGGCTCGCGCTCGTAGCATTCACGAAACGCCTGGTGCTTGCCGAAATCGAACCGTCCCTTGACCCTGATCGTCAGGCTGTTCCCATCCGGCGATAGATCGTGCTCCACGGCCATATGCTCGACTCCTTCGATCATGGCGATTGCAGACACCACAGGTTTAGCAGCCCGCCCGCCCCTGGGCAACCTGCGCCGACCAATGCCGTGCTAGAAGCGATCGTGGCGCGGCAATCGCTGGGACAATTCGTCGAGCAGCTTCTGCTCGCGCTTGTCCTCGAGCATGCGGGCTTCATCGCGGTAGCGCTGTACCAGCTTGCGCAGGCCCTCGACCCGGGCGTAGGCCTGCTGCCAGGTGGCCCGTGCGTTGTTGAGGTTGGTCTGGTGCCACACCAGGCTCTGGTGTTGCTGGGCCACGGCGGTGTCCAGTTGGCTGAGAAAGCGCTGATAGCCCAGCAGCCAGCTGCCTGAAACGCCCTGGCCGCCCTTTTCCATCCACTGGTTCTGGTACTCGCTGCGAAACTGGTCCAGTTCCCGGAGCTTGGTTTCGGCCATGCTCACCTGCTGCTGGAAATGCCCGAGGCGCTGCACGGCCTTGCGCTCGGCCTCCTCGGCCATCTCCACCACCGGCACCAGGCGCGCGGCACGACTTGGCAGGGCCATCGGTTATCAGCCCGATGCCGCTGGGGCGAACACCGCCGCCAGTTCATCGCGGCTCTGCTCATGGCTGACGTTTTCATTGAGCCCCTGGCGCAGGTACTGCACCAACTTGGGTTGCAGGGAAATCGCCAGGTCCGTCTCGCGGTCGCCGCCAGCCACATAGGCACCCACGCTGATCAGGTCGCGGCTTTGCGACAGGCGCGACCAGAGCTGCTTGAACTGCTGGGCCTGGGTCATCTGCTCGGGGCTGACCACCTGCGGCATGACCCGGCTGATCGAAGCCTCGATATCGATGGCCGGGTAGTGCCCCTCTTCGGCCAGGCGCCGGGACAGCACGATATGGCCGTCGAGTACGCCCCGCGCGGAGTCGGCAATCGGGTCCTGCTGGTCGTCGCCTTCGGACAACACGGTGTAGAAGGCGGTGATCGAGCCACCACCGGCCTCGCCGTTGCCGGCGCGCTCCACCAGCTTGGGCAGCTTGGCGAACACGGAAGGCGGATAGCCCTTGGTGGCTGGCGGCTCGCCGATGGCCAGGGCGATTTCCCGCTGGGCCTGGGCGAAACGGGTCAGCGAATCCATCAGCAACAGCACGTTCTTGCCCTTGTCGCGAAAGTACTCGGCGATCCGCGTGCAGTACATGGCGGCGCGCAGGCGCATCAGCGGTGCATCATCGGCAGGGGATGCCACCACCACCGAGCGCTTGATGCCCTCCTCGCCCAGGATGTGCTCGATGAACTCCTTGACCTCACGCCCCCGCTCACCGATCAGCCCCACCACGATGATGTCGGCCTCGGTGAAACGGGTCATCATGCCCAGCAGCACACTCTTGCCCACGCCGGTACCGGCGAACAGGCCCAGGCGCTGGCCACGGCCCACCGTCAGCAGGCCATTGATGCTGCGAATGCCCACGTCCAGCGGCTGGCTGATGGGGTCGCGGTTGAGTGGGTTGATGGTGGGGCCGTCCATCGGCACCCAGTCCTCGGCCTTCATCCCGCCCTTGCCATCCAGCGCCCGGCCGGCACCATCCAGCACGCGACCGAGCATGCTCATGCCCATCGGCAGGCGGCCGCTTTCGGCCAGCGGCACCACCCGCGCACCGGGCGCGATGCCGGCAACGCTGCCCACCGGCATGAGAAACACCCGGTCACCGGCAAAGCCCATGACCTCGGCCTCGACCTGCACCGGATGGTAGCTGTCGTCGTTGATCACCAGGCAGCGGCTGCCGACGGCAGCGCGCAGGCCTTCGGCCTCCAGGGTCAGGCCGACCATGCGCAACAACCGCCCCTCCACCACCGGCTGCGCCGGCAGGCTCACGGCCTCGGCATAGGTGCCCAGGCGCTTGCCGAAGCTGGTGCGGTCAAGGCGCATCGGGCGTGGCCTCGCGGGTGCCCGCGTCGCCAGCAAGGTCGACGTGCAAGTCTGGCGCGGCAGGGTGCAGGCCCTGGTCATGCAACTGGTCGAACAACTGGGTCATGGCCTTTTCGATGCGGGTCTCGACGGTGGCGTCGATACGGCTGTGCAACGTCTCGATGCGGCAACCACCGGGCAACAGGGCGTCGTCTTCGAGCAGGCGCCAGTTTTCCTCATGACGCTCGCGCAAGGCCTTGGCCAGCTCGAAGTCCTGCGGATTGACATGAATGCGGATGTTTTCGGCGCCCATCGGCAGCAGCTTGAGGGCCTCGCGCAGCACGTGGGTGATCTGGCTGGAGTCGGTGGCCAGCTCACGCCCGATCACCTCGCGGGTGATGCGGCTGACCATGTGCACCAGGGCCTTCTCGATCTGGTTGTCCTGCTCGGCGATCGGGTCGAGCAGGTGGCCCATCAGCTGCTCCAGGCTCGCCAGCTTGGCGCTCAGGGCCACTTCGGCCTCCTGGCGGACCTTGAGCTGGGTGCTGTGAAACCCTTCGCGCTCGCCGGTGGCAAAGCCTTCGTTATAGGCTTCCTGGCGAATGCTTTCGAGCTCTTCGAGGGTCAGCGGCTGGACTTCTTCCAGCGGCACTTCTTCGACTTCCTCGACGATTTCCGGCTCGGGTTCGGGCTCGGGTTCCGGCTCCGGGTCGAAGCTGGGCAGCGCCCAGCGGTCGAAGCCCTCGACGTCGCGGGCGGGGATCAGTTCACTCAGGTGCTCGTTGGTCGACATGATTCCACGCGTTCAATTGGGTAGGCGCCGGGGTGGTCGGCGATGCGGCTGCCAGGCACCGGCGTGTACCGCGTTGAGGCATCCGCCGGCAAGGCCGGCTCCTGTGGAGGAGCCGGGGCCGGCGAACGGCTTTAGATCATTTCTTCGGCGCCCTTGCCGCCAAGCACGATCTCGCCGGCTTCGGCCATGCGCCGGGCAATGGTGAGGATCTCTTTCTGCGCCGTTTCCACGTCGCTGACCCGCACCGGGCCCTTGGCCTCGAGGTCATCACGCAGCAGCTCGGAAGCCCGCTTGGACATGTTCTTGAAGATCTTGTCCTTGACCTTCTCGTCGGCGCCCTTGAGCGACACCACGAGCACGTCCGAGGACACTTCGCGCAACAGCGCCTGGATACCGCGGTCGTCGACATCGGCCAGGTTGTTGAAGACGAACATGAGGTCTTCGATCTGCTCGGACAGCTCGCCGTCGACGTCGCGAATCGCGTCCATCAGCTGGCCTTCGACCGAACTGTCGAGGAAGTTCATGATGTCGGCCGCGCGCTTGATACCGCCCAGTGTGGTACGCGCCGCGTTGGAGTTGCCCGAGAACTGCTTCTCCAGAATCTGGTTGAGCTCCTTGAGCGCCGCCGGCTGCACGGTGTTGAGCGAGGAGACGCGCAGGATGATGTCCAGGCGCACCTTGTGATCAAAGTTGCCCAGCACCTCACCGGCCTGGTCGGGGTCCAGGTAGGCCACCACGATGGCCTGGATCTGCGGGTGCTCGTAGCGGATCACGTCGGCCACGGCACGCGGCTCCATCCACTTCAGGCTGTCCAGGCCGCTGGTGTTGCCACCCAGCAGGATGCGGTCGATCAGGCCGTTGGCCTTGTCCTCGCCCAGGGCCTGGGTGAGCATCTTGCGGATGTAGCCGTCGGAGCCGACACCCAGGCTGGTCTGGTCGCCGACGATCTCGACGAACTCGCTCATCACCTGCTCGACCTGTTCGCGATGGACGTTGCCCATCTGCGCCATGGCCACGCCGACCCGCTGCACTTCCTTTGGGCCCATGTGGCGCAACACCTGCGCCGCATCGGTTTCACCCAGCGACAGCAGCAGGATGGCCGCCTTGTCGACACGGGTCAGTTTGGCGGTAAGGGCTCGATTATCACTCATCGGCGTTGATCCACTCTTTCACGACCTGGGCCACACGACCCGGGTCTTCGGCCACCAGGCTCTTGATTGCGTTCAGCTGAGCGTCGTAACCCTCGCTCGGGCTAGGCAACAGAATGCTTTGCGGACCACCCAGGCTGACGCGGTCGTTGGCCAGATCGCCATCCAGACCGAGCATGCCGCCCAGTTCCATGTCGCCATCGGCACCGGCGCCCTGCTTGCCGTTGCCGGTGATGTTGTTGAGCACCGGGCGCAGCACGCCGAACACCAGCACCAGGATGAACAGCACGCCCATGACCTGCTTGATGATGTCCCAGAACCACGGTTGCTGGTAGAACGGAATCTCGGTGAACACTTCGCCACGGTCGGCGGCGAATGGCACGTTGATCACGCTGACGCTGTCACCGCGGCTGGCATCGAAGCCGACGGCGTCCTGCACCAGGCGCGTGAAGCGCGCCAGGTCTTCGGCCCCCCATGGGGCGCGTGTCGACTCGCCAGTGGCCGGGTCGAGCTTGACCTGGTCGTCGACCACCACCGCGACCGACAGGCGGCTCAGGCGCCCCTGCTGCTGGCGGGTGTGGCTGATGGAACGGTCCAGTTCGAAGTTCTTGGTCGACTGCTGACGCTTGTCGGCCGGGTACGGTGCGAGCATCGGCTGGCCGGTGGCCGGGTCCATGATCTGCTGGCCGTTGGCGTCCAGCAGCGGCTGGCCTGGTTGCACCATGCCCGCGGCGGCCTGTGCCTGACCGGTCTGCTGTGGCGCAGTGGCCGGGCCGGGTGGCTGGTTGCTCAGGGCACCAGGCACGCCCTGCGGGCCCATGCTGCTGGAGCGTTGTTCGTTCACCGACTGCTCGCTGCGCAAGGCAGGCTGGTCGGGGTTGAACTGTTCGGAGGTGGACTCGACCGCACTGAAGTCGACGTCGGCGGAGACTTCGGCCTTGTAGCGGTCGTTGCCCAGCACCGGCAACAGAATGTTGTGCACGCGCTGGGTGAGCATGCCTTCCATGCGGCGGCTGTAGTCGAACTGCTTGCCGGCCATGGTCAGCTCGGAGTTCTCGCCCTGGTCGGACAGCAGGTTGCCCTTCTGGTCGACCACGGTCACCTGGGACTTGTTCAGTTCCGGAACGCTGGACGCCACCAGGTTGACGATGGCCGCCACCTGGCCGGGCTCGAGGCCACGCCCCGAATACAGCTCGACCAGTACCGAGGCACTGGGCTTGCGCTCGTCGCGCACGAACACCGAGCTTTTCGGAATGGCCAGGTGCACGCGGGCACCCTTGACGTTGTTCAGGCTGGAGATGGTACGCGCCAGTTCACCTTCCAGGCCGCGACGATAACGGGTGGCCTCCATGAACTGGCTGGTGCCCAGCCCCTGCTCCTTGTCGAGCAGTTCGAAGCCGACGTTGCCATCGCCTGGCGCCACGCCGGCCGCGGCAAGTTTCAGGCGCGCACGGGAGAGGTCTTCGGACTTGACCAGCAGCGCCCCGGAGCTGGGCTCGACGTTGTAGGCGATGTCGGCGGCGGACAGGGTGTCCATGACCTGCTTGGTGTCCATGCCGGCAAGGCTTGGGTACAGCGGGCGGTAGTCGGGCTGCTGCGACCACAGCACCACGGCAAAGCCGATCGCCACGCTCGCCGCCAACCCGACCAGCAGGCCGACCTGACGCAGCATGGGCATCTCTGCGATGTTTTCCAGAAAGGACATGCCGAACAGCGGCGGCTTGGGCGCCGGGCTGCCTTTGGCGGGCACGTTATCAACGACTGCTTCGGCCATGACTCAATCTCGCCCTTATACCGGCATCTGCATGATGTCTTGATACGCCTGCACCAGCTTGTTGCGCACCTGGGTCAAGGCCTGGAACGACACGCTGGCCTTCTGCGAGGCGATCATCACGTCGGTAAGGTCGACGCCGCTCTTGCCGATCTCGAAGGCGTTGGCCAACTGGGTGGACGCCTGCTGGGTATCGCTGACCTTGTTGATGGCCTGGCCAAGCATGTCGGCAAAACCGCTCGAGCCAAGCTCTGGCGCAGGGGCAGCCTTCGACATCGACATGGCGTCCGCCTGCATGGCCCGCATGTCCAACATCAATCGATTAAATTCAACACCTTGGCTCATTGACTCTTCTCTCCGACGACCCGCATTTTTTTGACACTACGCAGCGGACAGGCAGAACTTAGCAACAAGAGTGCCAGCTCTACCCACAGGACCAACAAAAACGACCAGTTACGGCGTCACACGCCGCTGGCGTAGAGACTCGCCTCCACATCCAGGCCGGCATCACGCATCTGTGCCAGCTTGTAGCGCAAGGTGCGCGGGCTGATGCCCAGACGCTCGGCAGCCTCCTTGCGGCGCCCGCGCTCGGCGCGCAGGGTATCGATGATCATCTGGAACTCGTGGCGGCGCAGATCATCCCCCAGCCCGGCTGGCTCGGACGGCTCGGCCAGCACCGGCACCGGCTCTACGGGCGATGTCGCCAGCAGCGGCAGCACCCCGGCCAGGCAGAAGTCCGCCGCCTCGATCACCCCGCCCTGCTGCAGGATCAGCGCCCGCTGGATGGCGTTGTCCAGCTCGCGCACGTTGCCCGGCCACGGATAGCCTTGCAGGCAGGCCTGGGCCTGGGCCGACAGGCGCACGGGGGCATGCTTCATTTTATTGACGTGTCGCGCCAGCAGACGCTCGGCCAGCGGCAGAATGTCGGCGCTGCGCTCGCGCAGCGGTCGCCAGGCCAGCGGGAACACCGACAGGCGATAGAACAGGTCTTCGCGAAACCGCCCCGCCGCCACTTCGCCGGCAAGGTCGCGGTTGGTGGTAGCGACCACGCGGATGTCCAGCGCGATCGGCTTGCGCCCGCCTACCCGCTCGACCTCGCGCTCCTGCAGCACTCGCAGCAGCTTGGCCTGCAGCCCCAGCGGCATTTCGGAAATCTCGTCGAGCAGCAGCGTGCCACCGTCGGCCTGCTCGAACTTGCCTGGCTGGGCGGCTATCGCCCCGGTGAACGAGCCCTTTTCATGTCCGAACAACGTGGCTTCGAGCATGTTGTCGGGGATGGCGGCGCAGTTGATGGCCACGAATGGCTGGTCGGCACGCAGGGACTGCTGGTGAATGTAGCGCGCCAGCACCTCCTTGCCGGTGCCCGATTCGCCGGAAATCAGCACGGTGGAATCACTGCGCGCCACCCGCGCGGCCAGTTCGAGCAACTGCGCACTGGCAGGCTCGCGCGCCACCGGACCGTCGGCGTCCGCGCCGCTGGCAACGCCCAGGGCATGACGGGCCACCAGGTCGAGCAATGCGCGTGGCTCGAAGGGCTTGACCAGATAGTCCGCAGCGCCCTGGCGCATCGCATCCACTGCACGCTCAACGGCAGCGTGCGCGGTCATCAGCAGCACCGGCAACTGCGGCTGGCGGGCCCGCAACGCGGCCAGCAACTGGTGGCCGTCCATTCCCGGCATGTTGACGTCGCTGACCACCAGGCTGAAGGGCTGACTGGCCGCCACTTCCAGCGCTTCTTCGGCCGAGCCCACCGCGTGATAGGCAAAACCGCCCAGCTCCAGGGTATCGGCCAGGGCCTGGCGCAGTACGCGGTCATCCTCGACCAGCAGAACCTTGATCGCCCTCATGCCGTTGCCTCCAGCGGTGCGCCGATCAGCGGCAGGGTCACCAGCGCACAGGTACCGCGCCCGGGGCGCGAGCGTAGCTGCACGGTGCCCTGGTGTGCACGGGCAACCGCCATCACCACCGCCAGGCCAAGCCCGGTGCCGGTGGCCTTGGTGGTCAGGAACGGCTCGCCCAGGCGCGCCAGCAATGCACTGTCGATGCCCGGCCCGGCATCGCTGATGCACAGGCGCAGGCTTTGCCCGCGACGGTACAGGTGTACCTTGAGCCGAGCAGCGCCGGGCGCGGCCTGCAGGGCGTTTTCAATGAGATTGAGCAACGCCCCCACCAGGGTGTCGCGGTTGCACAGCAATTCGCCCAGGTGGCTGTCGCACTGCCAGCGCACAGCATGCCCCTGTACATGTACCTGTGCGGCCTGCTGCAGCGCCTGGAACAACGCCTTGGGGGTCACACGGTCGGTCAGCGGCAGTTCGCCGCGGGCGAACACCAGCATGTCGCGTACCTGGTGCTCGAGTTCGTGCAGACGCTCCTTGAGGCTGCCGGCAAAACGCTGACGGGTGTCCAGCGGCAGGTCCTGCTCGGCCAGGTGACTGGCATACAGCAAGGCGGCCGACAGTGGCGTGCGGATCTGATGCGCCAGCGAGGCCACCATCCGCCCCAGGGTCGACAGGCGCTCGTGCCGCGCCAGCTGGCTTTGCAGGTGGCGGGTTTCGGTGAGATCGGTCAACAGCACCAGCTGGCCCGGCTCGGCATCCAGCGAGCGGGTAGCGATCGACAGGCGGCGACCATCGCGCAGCGACACTTCGTGGCCGTCGTCCTCGCGCGGCGCAAAGCTGCGGGCGATCACCTGACGCCACAGCTCGCCCACCAGCGGCTGGCCCAGCAGTTCGACGGCGGCCGGGTTGGCCTCGCGCACGCGGCCCTGGCCGTCGATCACGATCACCCCGCCGGGCAACAGCGACAGCAGGTTCTGCAGGCGGTTGGCCAGTCGCTCCTTCTCCGCCAGCTCCGCCATGCGCTGCGCACTGACCACGGCCAACTCCCCCTTGAGCTCGGTGACACGGGCCTCGAGCAGGTTGTAGGACTGGCTCAGTTGGGTCGACACCTGGTCGAACAGGGCAAACGCCTGCTCGAGCCCCTGACGACTCTGCTGTTCGGCGGCGTCAGAACGCCTGGGCTCGGCGGCGGGGATGTGGGCGGCGTGGGGCATGGGTTGCTCTCTCGCATGGCTCACCGTCATAAAACGGTATGTTGCCAGCGGTATAGCAATAGACGTGCCGGATACTTTGACGGGGGGTTGCCAGCAGCAGCGGCGCGCCGCCCAAAGCCAGCAAGGGCAGGCTTTACAGCCCTGTGGAAAATAGGGGTATTGCGTTCGGCAGGCCCCGGTCGGGGCCTGCCGGCAGGAAGCAGGCGTCAATCCTCCGCCTGTTCGTCTCCATCGCGACGGCTCATGCCGTACTTGCGCATTTTTTCCACCAGCGTGGTGCGGCGGATGCGCAGGCGCTCTGCGGCACGCGCCACGATACCGTTGGCATCGTCCAGCGCCTGCTGGATCAGGCCCTGCTCGAGGCTGCCCAGGTAGTCCTTGAGGTCAAGACCTTCGGGCGGCAACATCGCATGGTTGCTGAAATTGGGCGTATGGCCGTTGATTGCCACGCGCTCTTCCAGGTCCGAGCGCAGGCTGTCGACCAGTTGCTCGTCCTCATCATCGACGTAGCGGAACTTCTTCGGCAGCTCGGACACGCCGATCACGCCATACGGGTGCATGATCGCCATGCGCTCCACCAGGTTCGCCAGCTCGCGCACGTTGCCCGGCCAGCCATGGCGGCACAGCGACATGATCGCGGCGGAATTGAAGCGGATCGACCCCCGCTTCTCGTGCTCCATGCGCGAGATCAACTCGTTCATCAGCAGCGGAATGTCTTCGACCCGCTCACGCAGCGGGGCCATCTCGATCGGGAACACATTGAGGCGGTAGTACAGGTCTTCGCGAAAGCTGCCCACCTCGATCATGCTCTCGAGGTTCTTGTGAGTGGCGGCGATGATGCGCACATCGATGCTCTGGGTCTTGTTGCTGCCCACACGCTCGAAGGTGCGCTCCTGCAGCACGCGCAGCAGCTTGACCTGCATCGGCAGCGGCATGTCGCCGATTTCGTCGAGGAACAGGGTGCCGCCATTGGCCAGCTCGAAACGCCCGGCACGGCTGGTGATGGCGCCGGTGAACGCCCCCTTCTCGTGACCGAATAGTTCGCTTTCGAGCAGCTCGGCCGGGATCGCGCCGCAGTTGACCGGTACAAACGGCGCTTCACGGCGCTTGGAATGGTAGTGCAGGTTGCGCGCGACCACTTCCTTGCCGGTACCCGACTCGCCGAGGATCAGCACGCTGGCGTCGGTGTCGGCCACCTGCTGCATCATCTGGCGCACATGCTGGATGGCGCGGCTGGTACCGACCAGGCTACGGAACAGGTTGGGCTCACGCTGACGACCGCGCTCGCGGGCCTGGTCGTACATCTCGCGATAGACCTGGGCACGGTGCAGCGAATCGAGCAGCTTGCTGTAGCTGGGCGGCATCTCCAGGTTGGAAAGCACCCGGCGGCGCAGGTCCTCGGGCAACTCGGCAGAAGATATTTCACCCAACAGCAATACCGGAAGGAACTCATCCCAGGCAGCCACGGTCTTAAGCAAGCCCAAAAGGCTTGCCGGAGCGTTCACGGTTCCGACCAGGACACAGAGTACTTCACGGCTGGATGACAACGACTGAACGACCTGCTGCCAATCGTGGCTGGAGCAGGAAAGATTTTCTTCGCCAAGAAAATTCAGCACCACCGCCAGGTCGCGGCGGCGAGCGTCATCGTCATCGATCAGGAGAATTTTGGTTTCACGCCACATGCAATCGAAACTTCCCTAGTCAACTCGACACCCAATGTGGGCATGCTCGACATCCATTCCGACTGGAGCGGTCAGTGATCGGACGTCTGAAATTAGAAAACAGCCACTAGTTAAGTCAAAAAATCGTACACAGTCAAATTTATGGCGCACTGCATTTTCGAACCGTCCAGCGTCAGCTGAACAGATGGTATACCTTTGCGGCGTTTTTCGCTTGGCGGATCTGCGTCATCTCGTCGACTATTGTTTGACGTTCACCACTTGCAACATCAATTAGTTGGCGGTAGACGTCGAGCAATTCCTCAAGACTGGTGCGCAGAACCTGTTCGTTGGTCGATGCCTCGGCCAGTACGTCCTCGACGCAAACACGGCAGCTCAGGTCCAGTTCGGTGATCGTTTCCCAGTCGCGGCTGGCCAATGCCCCGAGCAGGGCTTCGCGGGTTTGTTCGATACGTTCGAGCACGGCACTCATGGCGTTCTCCTAGACGTCGGCGACCTGATCGCCGATCGCGTCCCAACCTTCCTTGACGGTAATCAGCAGGCGTGCGACTTCATTGAGGATCTCCGGATCGTTCTGCACGTTGGCCTCGACCAGGCGCCTGCTCATGTAGGCGTACAGCCCATCGATGTCGGCCAGCGCCTCGGCCTGGTTTTCGAGGTCGAGCCCTTCGCGCAGACCGCCGATGATCCCGATGGCCTTGCCGATCAGGATGCCCTTCTGGGCCAGGTCATTGCGCGCGATTGCACCTTTGGCCTGCGCGATGCGATCCAGCCCGCCCTGCATGAGCATCTGCACGAGACGGTGCGGGCTGGCCTCGGAGGTCTGCGCCACGCCGTTGACTTTCTGGTACTGCCGAAGGGCCAACATAGGGTTCATGTTCTACCTCGTAACAAACGAAAAGGTTCATATACCGCCTGTATCGCCTGCGGGTCAAAAAACTTTAACCCCGAAAACGAAAAGCCCGGAGCACCCGAAGGGGTGCTGCCGGGCTTTTTTGCGGCCCCTGCTATCAGGAGTTCTTCTGCTGCGCTTCGATCGAGGCGAACATCGAGGCAATGTTCTTGCGCTGCGCCTCGAGCTTGCCGACCAGGGTATCCATGGCCACGTAGCGTTTGGTCAGCGACTCGGTCAGCGACGCAATGCGCCGATCCAGCGCCTCCTGCTGGTTCTCGAGGTCTTTCTGCAGCCTGTCCAGGCCGTTCTTGCGCGAGTCGAGAATGCCACCGGTCTGCAGGTACGGTTCGATCGCCTTGTTCATGTGCGCGAACACACCATTCTTGCCGGTGAAGAGCTCCTGCACGTCGGCACCGAGCTTCTTGTCCTTCATCGCTGCGTCGTACTTGACGGAGTTGAACTCGAGGGTACCGTCCTTCTGGGTGTTGATGCCCAGCTGGCTGAGGGTGGTCAGGCGGGTACCGTCCGACTCGGTCGCCAATTGGCTGCGCAGGTCGCTCAGCAGCGAACGGGTGGTCGGGTCGTTGGTCAACGGGCCCAGCACGGTGTTGCCATCGGCATCCTTGCTCACGGAGGTCAGGTTGGTGACCGCCTTGATCAGGGTGTTATAGGCATCGACATAGGCCTGCACCGATTTTTTCAGGCCATCGGTATTCTCGCCCACCGTAACCTGTACAGCCTTGCTGGCGTCGGAGCCGGTTGCCTGAAGCAGGTCCAGGCTGATGCCACTGATGGCCCCGGTGACGGTGTTGCTCTTGCTCGTGACCGGCAGGCCGTCGACGTACAGATTTGCATCCTGGGCCGGCTTACCGATGTAGCCGGCACCGTCACCATTCATCTCCACGCCCGGCGCGATCTTGAGCGCGTCGATGGTGCCGTCGACGGAAATGTCCGTACCCTCACCGGTCTTGGTCGAACTGAACACCAGGCGCGAACCGTCTGCACCATTGACCAGGTTGGCAGTGATGCCTTTCTCGGACAGCGACGAGTTGATGGTGTCGCGCACGGACTGCAAGGTTGCACCAGGGCCGACCTTGACGGTGTGGGTGACACCGTCCTGGGTAATCAGCAGGTCACCTTCGGGAATCGGCGTGGTGGCACCGGTGTCGAAGTTCTGGCTGGCCACCTTGGACGAGGTGGCCAGGTTGTCGACACGGATCGTGTAGGTACCAGGCACCGCGGTATTGTTGGAGGTTGCCTTGATCGCGGCGTCGTTGCTGGACGTTGCCGCATAGGCATTGAACGACGGCGCGAGGGGATCATTGAGTTTCTTCATCGCCGCCTGATAGACAGACAGCGCGCTCTTGAGCGATGCGACACCAGAAAGCATGGCCGAGTTGTTGGCAGTCTGGCGTTTGATCTGGTTGGCTTTCGGATCGGTTTCAGACGCCACCAGCGTGCTGACGATCTTGTTGATATCGACGCCAGAACCCAGACCGGTGCCCGGTAAAATTGAACTCGCCATTGCTATTCCCTCTTGGTTGCGCGCCGCCCCTAGCCGATCAAGGCTAGCGAACGTGCTGCTCGGACGCCAGCATCAGACCTTGGCGTTGAACAGCAGGCTGTTAACATCGCTCAGACTGTGGGCAATTCTCAACGCCTCTTCCGAAGGAAGTTGGCGGATCAGCTCACCGGTTTCACTGGCGATGACTTTAACTACAATTCGGCCGGATTCTTCATCCGTGGAAAATTCGAGATTGCGTCGCGACGAGGCGAGAAACTTCTCGATGTCCTTGAGCGCGTTCTTGACCTTCTCAGCTTCGGTCAGGCCGCTGTCGGCGCTTTCCTTCGCTGGCTTGATGGATTCGACAGCCTCCACGGGCTTGACCGCAGGGCGCTCGGTGGGCTGCTCCACAGGCTTCGCAGCCTGGTAGGACAGGTTCAGCTTGACGCTCATATCCATGCCAACCACCTCTCAATGCAAAAGGCGGGGGAGCGCCACAGGTGCACTCCCCCGCCGATAACCATCAGGCGATTACTGAAGCAGTTTCAGTACGGCGGATGGCAGTTGGTTGGCCTGGGCCAGAACCGAAGTCGAAGCTTGTTGCAGAGTCTGCTGCTTGGTCAGCTGAGCGGTCTCGGCAGCGAAGTCGGTATCTTGTACACGACCACGGGCAGCGTCGGCGTTTTCGTTGATGTTCTGCAGGTTGTTGATGGTGCTGGTCAGACGGTTCTGAACGGCACCCAGTGCAGCACGGCCTTCACCGATGGTCTTGACCGCAGCATCGATCGCGTCCATTGCAGCCGAGAAGTTGGTCTCGGCAGTGGCGCTGTCGCTACCGGCAATGGTGATGGCGTTGGTGATACCCAGGTCGCTGGCCAGGTACTTGCCGGTCAGGTCGATGCTGATCTGGTTGATGCCACCGGTTTCCGAACCGACCTGGAAGGTCATGGTGCTGGCGGAACCGTCCAGCAGGTTCTTGCCGTTCAGCTGGGTGGACTGAGCGATACGGGTCAGCTCGTCACGCATCTGGGCGAATTCGGAGTTCAGCGAGTCACGGTTGTCCGAATCGTTCGAGTCGTTTCGCGATTGCAGAGCCAGTTCACGCATACGCTGCAGGATGTTGACCTGCTCTTGCATCGCGCCTTCAGCGGTCTGGGCGATCGAGATACCGTCGTTGGCGTTTTTGATTGCCATGGTCTGACCGCGGATCTGCGAGGTCATACGGGTAGCGATCTGCAGGCCAGCGGCGTCGTCTTTGGCGCTGTTGATTTTCAGGCCGGAAGACAGGCGAGTCATCGAGGTGCTCAGGGCGTCGGAAGCGCGGTTCAGGTTTTTCTGAACGTTCAGCGACGTGACGTTGGTGTTTACGGTTAATGCCATGACGAATTCCTCGTTTGTGGGTATTGCGGCTTCCGGCCCTGGCAAGCGCCGGGTGTGGCCTAGAGAACCTTCGTAATAGTTATCGTCGTCTGTGCAGGTTGCTTTAGGGGTTTTTTGAAAATTTTTACTGGCACCCTGCCACTCCAATGAAATCAAGGGTTTGACGCCGGGTTTCTGGCCACTGTGCCAGGGCCCAAACAGTGGCCACCGGTCAAGACAAAAAAAACGCCACCCTTAAGGCAGCGCTTCTGCGTACAGCAAGCCAGCTCAGTCTCGACGCTCGATGATTGCCGAGCCCCACGACAGACCCACGCCAAAGCCGCTCAGTGCGACCCGCTTGTGCTGCGAACCCAGCACATGCTTTTCAAGCAGTAGCGGAATGCTCGATGAAACGGTATTGCCCGTCTCAGCCATGTCCTTGACGAAGCGCTCAGGCTCCCCGCCCTCGAACCGCTGGGAAACGGCATCCACAATGGCGGCACTGCCCTGGTGCAGGCAGTACAGGTCGATATCGTCGGCCTGCAGATGGCTGACGTCCAGCAACTGCTGCAAGTGAGCAGGCACCTTGATCAGAGCGAAGTTGTAGACCTGACGACCGTTCATGAAGAACTTGCCAGCAGTGGTCCGCAAAAACTCGGCGCCTGCGCCATCCGTGCCGAAAAGAGACTTGCCCAACTGCCAGTCTGCCTCCTCCCCCATCCATGTCACCGTTGCAGCATCACCAAACAGCATGGTGGTATTGCGATCCTCGGGGTCGACAATCTTCGAATACGGGTCGGCAGTGATCAACAGCCCATTCTTCAAGCCGGCAGCCTCCATGAAGCCTTTCATGGCATACAAGCCGTAGACATAACCGGAACATCCCAGAGAGATGTCGAAAGCGGCGATATTTGTCGGCAGACCCAGCTTGTGCTGGACGATGGCAGCTGTGTGCGGCAGGCCCTCAGCATCGCCATTCTGGGTGACAACGATCACGGCGTCGACAGAGGCCGGGGTCAGTGCGGGGTTGTTGGCGAACAGGGCCTTGACGGCCTCGACACACAAGTCGGAAGTTTCCTGGCCAGCACCCTTGCGCGGCAGGAAAGTCGAGCCGATCTTGCCAAAGATGAAATCCTGATCCTTGCCGAATTTCGCGCCTTGAGCGTAATTGTCCAGCCCTTCAGCCGGCACGTAACTGGCGATACTTTTAATGCCAATCATATGGCTTCCCAATTCAGAAAAAGCAAATTTCCACTGTGTTCCACGAAGACCAGCCAGCTATTCCAAGCTTCTGGCAGTGCCACCCGCAGGCTCAGTTGCTCCCGGTTACGGGAATGATAACAGTGAAGATGCCCGTCGTGACTCACAAGTCACGCGCTTTTATCGAATCGGTTGCCGATACGATCAGATACCGCACGCGGCTCATCCGAAGCCGGGTATGTGCAGGCGCCGGGTACGCCGGGAGAAACAGTGCTGTTGAAGCCAGCCTGATCTCCCAGCGGGAAGGGTGCCCATCTATGACAAATACACGACTCGGGCGCATAGGAGCGCCCTTGGCACCCGCAATCGATCGATTCGTTGCGGCCACTACAGATTGCCCGGCCTCAACGAAGTGACGACACTCAACCGTGCACCTGTGGTGCAGCGGGTAACGTGAAGCATCGGCTACTAGCTCGCCTGCCCCTTGGTGAAGGTCAACAACTTCTCCAGCACATCATTCACCACAGCTTCACGCCCTTCCATAGCTGCCAACCGCTGCACGGCATCATTCAATCGCCGGATGTCCTCCGGAAACTGGGTGAAGCTGTAAATCTGATCACTGCCTGACACCTTGCCGTTCTCGAACTTTTCGACAGCCTTGATCATTCTGTTGGGGTACTGATGCAGGAAACGTTCATCTTTCACGAAAACCGCCAGGAAGTCGTTCCATACATCTTGGTGTTGAGGGGTAATGAACGACTCCAGCAAAACGGGGTTCATGCCCTGACGCTTGGCCCAGGTGACCAGCGCACTCCCCGCATCAGGGTAGAAGCGCCAGCAGTCAACCGGGTAACGGTGGAATGCGCCGTTGGAAGGCACGTTGATGAACAACAGACCATCCGGCTTAAGGATCCTCAAGCACTCGGTAAACGACAGCCAGAACATCTCCGAATGCTCCAGGCACGAGGAACTGACAACGACGTCGACAGACTCGCTTTCAAACGGAAGGCAATACGGGTCGGTCAGTACAACATCGACACCTTTGCCGACGACAAAGTCCACGCCAATGTAGCGTGCGCCCGGTGGCGCGACCTCTCGAAGAGACCCATTGACGTTTTGCGCGCCGATTTCCACAACCACACAGTTCGAGTTTTTACCCAGGTAAGTATCGAAAAACAGTTGTCCATTTTGCATGGCGGTAGGGTGCATTTATTTCAAGCTTCCAATCCGAGTTAGATGATTTAGTTAGCCGACTTCAACCGACCACAGCCCTGAACACGTACTGCAATGGCAGCGCATCCTGAACAGCCATCTCAGGATCCCTTCCCGCCGCGCTCGCCATGGCATGAATTATCGGGAGAAATTTTTCACGCTGGGGCTCGTCAAAAACACGCGGCACCCCCGCGTCGACGGTCAAACCTGCCTGAGCGAACATTTCAAGCATGGTGACCAGTGTGAACCAGCGAATATGCGTCCTGTCAAACAGCCCGGAATCCTCGTAGCGGAAGTCACCGACACTGAGTCGAGCCTGCACGCTCCAGTGTTGCGCATTCGGAATACATGCCACCACACAGCTACCCGGCGCACTGGCTTCACGAATTTTCTGCAGCAGGTGCCATGGGTCGTACAGATGTTCAAGCACATCCCCAAAAACCCAGCAGTCAGCCGCCAGATCGCCGGCGAGCAATTCGGTACAGGCGTTTTCGATATTCATGTCGAGAACACGATCACAGTGTTCACGGGCTAACTCGGCGTAACTCGGATCGATCTCGATTCCCGTGTAATGTACGTGCGGGTTGAGTTTTTTATATTCGCGTGCGAGCGCACCCGAACTGCATCCGATCTCCACAACTCGCCTGGCATTGACAGGCATCAGCTTGAGCAGGTCCGGGTTATGAAACTGATGAACCGGGGTTTGTTTTTGCACAGTGGCCTCCTGGGGCTTGCGAGTGCCTGCTACGGCATACTTATCTTGGTAGCGCCGAAAGCTCTCGCGCCACGCGGGGGAGCCAAACGCCCCTCCGCTTTCATGAACGACGCTCAACGGCCACGTGCCCATGCTCAACCCGCTCAGCTCCGCCGAGCGACAGAAATCCATGTCGTAGAAGTGAAATTCAAATTGCTCGTCAAAGCGTACATTGCGCTGCTGAAGACGCTCGCTGTCCACGGCAAGCAACAGCCCATCGAGCAATTTGCAGGGCTGGGGCACGGGCCCGAAATTGGAGACCGCACAAGGGAAACCCTTGCCGTGCCCGACGATCCCGCTCAGGAAACACTTCTGATCCCAGGTAAACTGGTCATCAATGAAAGCCCACGCGGGCTGCCCCTCGACACGCCGGGTATTACCAGCCAGCCCGATAATATCGAAGGCTGCAACCGCTTCGCGGATTCGCTCGCTCCACAGAAAGTCGCACAGGTGCACGTCGTCATGAACGAATACCAGAATGGCGGGATCGCCCCTGGCCTCATCAATGACGCGGTTGTAAATCGTCGAAAGCCCCTGGGTATTCTCTGCAAACAGCCGGATATCCACAGGATTGGCCGCCTGGTGGATCTGCAAGGATCGGCCAAGAGCGGTCTTTGTGGAGAACTCCTGCTCGGAAACGCGCGTTCCACATACAACTCGAATAGGTTTCATGCAGGCACTTAGTTATTTAATTATGACAAGGCTGCCCGGTAAGCGACGCACCAGCATCCGCAGAACCGGGTACCGAGTGAAGCACGATCCGAGCCCCTCCAAGCACAGAGGGACCCAGGGCAAATCACACCAACACGCTTACAGCTTCGCCACCCAGGCCAACTCTCCCCCAGGGCTCAACTCTTCGTCGAATGCACGACCGGTGAAAGCCTGCGGCCACCGCTCAGCCAACCCCAGGGCAACGCTGGTATCCGGTACCGACTGCTCTACGACGCGCACCTGGGCCTGTGGTGTCCACACCACCGCCAATCCTGCGCTCTGCACTTGCAGGCACAACTCGATATCCGCCCCCGGCATTGCCTGCAATCCACCACACTGTTCCAGCAGAACCTTGCTCACCATCAGGCAGGCACCGGAAACAGCCGCGCAACCACGCACGGCCGATTGCCACTGATCCGCGGTGCCCAGCCAAGGCGCGCCAACCCGCGGGCCGCTCAGTAGACCATAACCGGCATGGACCAGGATCGAATCGTCACTGTACAGCGCGCCGCCCACAACGCCGACTTCCGGGCGCTGGGCTTCGTTGAGCAACCCTTCTAGCCAGGCTGGGCTGATGACATCTGCACCCGCCGACAACAGCACCAGATATTCGCCCTTGGCCTGGCTCGCTGCCAGGTTGAGCAAGTCGCTGCGCGAGGCGCCGGGGGATGCGTTCACCACCCGTACCCGGTTGCCCAACCCGGGGAACTCGGCCGCTTCTTGAGCAATCTGATCGCCAGAGCACGCTACGATCACTTCGTAGCGCGGGTAGCGCGTACGTTGCAGCACACTGGCCACACTTGCCTGCAAGGACGCACTGCCCTCCTCGCCCGCCACCAGGATGCTGACCAATGGCGTGCCGGCATGACGAAAATCGACCTGCAGGCCGGATACGCTGCCTTCACTAACGTGCCCACGATAGCCCAACTGCCCCAGATGCCGTTCGAGCACCACCTTGGCCTGGGCAGTCAATGCCGGCGAAGATTGTTCGCCAAGCACCAGATAATCATCCAGATGAGCCAGGCAAGCCAGACCATGGGTCTCGACCAGACGCAATAGCAGGTCAAGCTCGACGGCATCACGCTGGGCGTCGCTGTAGCCTCCCAGCTCGAGCACCGCCTGGCGTCGCATCAGCCAGTGGCGCGACATCAGTGCAGGTTGCCCACGTAGCAGGTCCAGGTCGGCACCTGGACGTACCACACTGTTCAGGCGTCCTTGCTCATCGCGCTGAACCTCGTTGGCACAAATAGCCTGACAAGCCGAAGCGCCGGCCAACTCCAGTGACAGATGCAGCAAGCCCCCAGCGAGCAGTTGCTCGCCAGCCTGCAGCAGCAACAGCCACTCACTCGGCAACTGGCGCACCGCATGATTGAGGTGGGCGACCCAGTTGTCCTGCGTAACCTGAATGAAATGCAAAGTGTCACGCGCGGTAGTGATAACCGGCGGCTTGCCAGCCTTGAGGACCAGCAGTTTGAAATGGCGCAGGCCGCTGGCAAGTAGGCTGTCGAAGGTAGCTTGCAGAGCGGCATCATTATCAGCCAGGTCCAACACCACAAAGGCAATCTGCGTAGCCGGCGAAGGCTTCAGACGCGCCATGATACGCGCACGCGCGGCATCATCCGGCGTTGCGGCAGCCAGCTTCGCAAGCACCTTGCCGGAGGACGTGGCGGCCAACCCCTTCTGCGGATCAAGCGCAGGGATTAGGGCCAGACGCTCCAGCCAATCGCTCATTTCGGCAGCATTGGCCTGATCGTCCTCACTGGTCAGAGAAGCGGCCAAGCGCTGACAGACCTCACGATTGAACAGGCCCAGTTCCAGCGCCTCCCAATAGCGATGCTGAAGGGTTTCGAGCGTATCGTTGGGGTGAGTGAGCAGCAATTCACGCTGGCGTACCCAACTGCCTTCCAGCGCGTGGTGCTGGCGCTCACCGGCAGGCCAGGCATGGCAGAGAAACTCCAGCGTGGTCAGGAACGCGAACAATGCACCGTTGTAATACGGCAGTTCGACATACTGACGCGGCTCAAACAGACGCTCAGGCGCCTCTGTCACACGCGTCCAGGATGAGGTGAAGAGCAGCGGTTGCTCCAGCGAAGCGTACGTGTTGCGGACAAAACGATCGAGCAGCGCAAAGCCTGGCTCATCGACGCACAGCCCGAAGGTGGCGATATCCCACTGCCGCAATGCGCGAGCAGTTTGAGTGAAGCGCTCTTCCAAAGCAGCAGGCGGCAGTGCGCTAGGCGCGTATTCCGAGACCACATCGGTCTGGTCAAGGGATTGGATCGCCCCTTGCGCCAGCAATGCGTAGGATAACGCCACCCTCCAGCCGGAAAAGTCCAGGTGCTCGGGTAACTGCGCCAGTGCCACCTGCAAGGCGCTGACCTGTAGTACCGCTCGCCAGGCAGACTGTGCGGCTTGAGCGTACTGGCCCAGGCGCGCGGTGGCACTCTCGGCAGACACGGGTTCCAAAGCAGCACCCAGCTTGTGATAGGCCACTTGCCCATTAGCTACCGCATACGCCAGTGCGTAACCCTGAGCACCAATTGATTGCGATGTAGCGCTCAAACACACTGCAGCGTTATCCAGGGCTGCGGGCAAAATGAAATCGGAATCCAGCGACAGCACCACCCATGGGGTAGTCACCTGCTGCAGTGCCTGAGCCAACCTCTGGCTGCAGGTCTGACTGCTGCTGACCAGCAATGACTCCAATGGCAAGCAAGGCACACCGGCCTGCTGGTAGAAGTGCTGTGCCCGTGCACGGTGATCGACCTGCTCATGTCCAAGCAGAACGACCGTTACATCACTGCGCGACCCGGTTCCAATTGTGTTCATAACGTACCTGTTTCAAATGATGGAGTCGGCGCCCGGCGTGACCGAGTGCCAGGATTCAGTCCGCCAGCCAGGCATTTGCCCAATGCTGGAGGTGCCGCTGTGTAAGCAGATAGTCTCGCAGTACCGCTTCACGCAGGGCATCACCCTGCTGGTAGCTGGCTTGTGGGTCAGACAGATGCATGCGAATTGCCTCCAGCCACTGTTCGGTCGAATTCTCGCGTACCCGCGTACAGGGCAGGTAACCACCGTAGGCCTTGGTCTCGGTGCAGATCACCGGGAAACCGCAAGCACCGTATTCCAGCAGGCGCAGGTTGCTCTTGCAGTCGTTGAACAGATTCTGCTCGAGCGGCGCCAGCGCCAGATCGAGGTTCAGGCCCGCCAGCTTCTGTGGGTACAGGTGCAGCGGCACGCCGGCATGAAACTCCTTGATGTAGGGACGCAGCAGCTGCGGGCACATGCCGAAGAACACCCAGTCGACCTCATTGGCCAAGGTCTTGACCACCTCGGCCAGCAGTTCGAGGTCGCCGCGGTGACTGGTGCCGCCCGCCCAGCCGACACGCGGACGCGCCGACGTCTGGCGGCGCCCCTTCAGGCCGCCCCACAACGAGCGCGAGAGCATGTTGGGGACCACTCGAATATCCCGGTGCATGCTCGACAGCGCGTCGGCCAGTGGCTCGGTGGAGACCACCACCCGATCACACAGGGCGATACCGCGGCTGACCATTTCGCGCATGTTGCCGGGCATGTTGCGCCGGTGTTCATTCTTCTCGGGCACATCGATGATGTAGTCATCGATCTCGTAGATGCGCCGAGCCGAAGAAAGTCGCTGGATGCGCGCCATCTCCTCAAGCGAGCCGGTGGTATAGCGGCACTGCAGGATGATCACATCCGGCTTGCAACGCTCAAGCTCCACCATGCTCGGCAGCACATAGTTCAACTGTCCCTGTATCCAGCCGGCCCGTTCCAGCTCCTTGAACGGCTGGCTGACGCGATAGTGTCCGACCGCAGTGGTGTTGATTGGCAAGGCCATGACAAAAGGCAGCACCGGCTGGATGAACGGCACCCATCCCTCGCGCAGGCCCGGCTCCAGGTTGAAACTGGCCATGCGCAAGCTGAGGTTGTGGTTGTACGCCGGGTCATTGGCCACGCGCGGCAGCCAGCGCTCGTAGAAGCTGTCCTTGTGCTGCTCGTCCAGGGCCACCGTCTGCGAGGTGGCCTTGGCAACCACCGCAAAGGGAGTCCAGACGATCAGATAGCCATGGTCGCGCACACGCAGACAAAGGTCGGCATCACTCAAGCCGGTCGAGAAGGTTTCGCCGTCCAGACCGCCAAGCTGGTCGAACAGCTCGCGACGTACCATCAGGCAGACGCCACTCACGGCGCTGTAGTTCTGCACGCAGGCCAACCGATTCATGTAGCCATTGGCGTCTGCGGGCTGGCCGAAAAACGGACTGCTGGCAACGCCGTGCAGCCCCAGCACCAGGCCTGCTCCGGTCACGTTGCCAGTCTGGTTGCACAATTTTGGCCCGACGATGCCGACCTCTGGGCGCTGGGCCTGACCTACCAGTTCATCAAGCCATTGCGCATCGAAAAACACGCAGTCCGAATCGAGCAACAGCAGGTAGCTGCCACGTGCCTGCAGGCTGGCCTGGTTGTAAAGCGCCGGGCCATTCGCCGAGGTTACCGGCACAATGCGCAACTGCTCGCTGCCAAGCCCCTGCATTGCAGCCAGCCAGCCTTGTACCGGCATCGACTCACGACCACTGACAGCAATCAGGATCTCGTAGTTGCGGTAGGCGGTGTGCTCGAAAATCGATTCGACGCAGCGCGTCAGTGCCTTTACGTCATCGCCTGCGGCAACGATGATCGACACCGCCGGCGTATCGGCATGTCGATACTGCACATGGGCAAACATCGAGCCTTCGGCGCTGACCACCTCGGCCTCGACGCCCAGGCGTGCCAGATGCGCACGCAGCACCCTGGGTGCCTGTACGGCACAGGCCGCTTCCCGCTGCCAGGCCTCATAGCCGTAGCGACATTGCACCAGCAGCTCGGCGACATGCCCCACCGCGCCCAACCCTTGACTCTCGACCAGTTTCCAGAGCATGTCGTGGGGAGCCAGCGACTCGAACTGCGGGTCGAAACCGCCCTGCTCACGCACCCGGGCGGTATCGAAGGCCAGCAGCCTGCCTACGTAGGGAACACTGCGCATCAGGTCCAGGTTGAAGTCCGGCTTGAAGATCGGCTGGCTGGGCTGCAGGTTGTCGTGGGTGCCTTCATCGGTGTACAGGCACGCGCAGTCGGGTTGCAGTGCCATGCGCTCGGCCATGATGACCAACGCATGCGGGTGCAGGCAGTCGCCTGCGCGCAGCAGAAATACCCAGTCGCCCGCCCCATCGCGGGTCACGCAGTCATTGAGCTGCTCGATGGCGTGGCCCTGGGCGTGCACCTGCACGAACTTGGGGTTCAACGGTTGCAGCGCTGCCGGGCCCAGCACGCAAATGGCCGCAGCGGCATAGGACTGTTGCTCCAGGCTGTCCAGCGTGGCCTTGAGTGCCACGCCATCGTCTTGAGCAGCGAGCACCAGCACGTCGATGCGCGGGCGACGCGGCCATTGCGCAATGCGCTTGGGCAGCAGGTCAAGCTGCGCCGCCGACAATACCCGACACCCCAGCCACTCGCCATACAGCTCGGTGAAGCTCAGGCTGCTGGTGCCGACCTGTTGCTGAAAGCTGGCGACCTGGCGCGCATACAGGCGCGTCAGCTCGAACTCTTCCCAGGCCTTGTCTGCGCCGACGGTGTAGAGCTCCAGTGGAATGTGCCGCACCCAACCGCTGGCCGGCGCCGGTTCACTGGTGCGCGAGGCGAGCATCTGGCGCAACCACTCGCTTTCGGTAGCGAAAGCCAGGGTCATGCTGGGGTGATGGCTCAAGCGCCCGGGGTGAACGCGCTCCAGGCTGAGCATGGTGTTCAGGTAGGCCAGGTGGCCACGGCGCAGCAGGCAGATGAACAGCGCCTCGACCAGACGCGCGCGAAAGCCCTCGCCGTCCTGCACCAGTTGCGGCAAAAAGTCCTGAACCTGGGCACGGCGCAACAGCGCATGGCTGATACCCCCAAACAGGTTCGGCAGGTTGCTTTCGAGCGCCTCCAGCAGGTCGCCGCCGTTGATCAACGCGCTGGTGGGGGAAATGATGCAGTTGGCCTGGCGCATGGGCAGTACCGTTTCGTCCGCCGCGCATATCAGCCGGTGGTGAATCAGTACATTCACGTCCGGGCAGTCGCGCAGCACCTGCGCCGACTGGCTGATGCAGCTGTCCACCAGCCAGTCGTCATCGCAGAGAAACTTGATGAACTCGCCCCGCGCCTGTTCCAGGCACATCAGCACATTGCGCGAAAAGCCCAGCGTCGACGGGTTGCGCACATACCGCAGCGCGCACGTGGCCTGGCCTGCCCACAGGTCGAAAATCGCCTTGATCTCGTTACCCTGGCTGTCGTCGCACACGACCACTTCCACGTTGGCATAACGCTGGGTAATGGCACTGTGCAGGGCACGACTGAAGAACTCGGGGTTGAACGCGGGGATGGCGATGCTGACGAGCGGCAGTTCGTTCATTGGGCTGGACCTGGAGAAAACCCCGGGGGCGGCTGAGCGCCCCCGGGTGGGTAGTGCGAGAAAGGGTCAATCAGAGCCGGTTGAACAGCCCGAGCGCGGCCAGCTTGCTGAAGGCCAGTTGCGAGGCTTGCAGCATGTTCTGCTGAAGCGTGAGACGGATCATCGTCTCGGCAGGGTCGGCGTTACGGATCGAGTTCTGCGTGATGGTGTTGGCCGACTGCAAGGCTTCGTTGGTTTCTGCCTGCACATCCAGTGCCGCACCGCGCCCACCGATGGAGCTGATGGATTCGGCGATCTTGTCCGCTGCACTGGCCAGGTTGGAGATAGCCGAATCCATCGACGCGAGGAAGTTGCGGCGGGCTGCCGGATCGTTGTCGACAGGTGTCAGCAGCGCGGTGCGCAACTGATGGATGGTGTCGAGCACGTTCTGGTTCTGGTGGTTGTTGACCTGCACCGAGTACTGGTCGCCATCTTTGGGCGTGCCACTGAAGGTGAAGTCGACGCCGGCCACGCGGGTCGGGCTGACGGTGGTATCACCGCTGCCCACAGGACGGCTGTCGGCGGTCATAGGCTGGGCATACACGTCGAATGTGGTGTCGCTGGTGAACTTGACGATCGCACCGCCACCGGGGAACGCAGCGTCGTATTTTGCCTTGTCCGCGATCGACAGGCCGCTGAGCTGACCGTCGGGCGACACGTTGCCGGGGCTGCGGGTGCCGGTGATTTCGTCGGGCTTGGAAGCGAGGGTGAACTCGTGCCCGCGCACCGCGTCGTCAGCGGCGGTGGGGTCGGTCAGCTCGTCGCCCTGCAGGCTGACTTCCATGCGGATGTCGACGCCGCGGAAGTTGATGGTGGTATTGCCGCCCTTCGGGTTGAAGACCCCGCCATTGGTGGCCTCCAGGGTACGGTCGACGTTGTTGACGTCGGTGATCTTGAATTCGGTGGCGCTGACGAACTCGACCTTGTACGGCTCGCCGCTGCGGAACAGGTCGTTGTAGGTCGAGCTGCCGGAGACCTGGCCATTGGACAGGTTGACACGCACGTCGGCCGGGTTGGCAGGCGCGGTCATGGTGGTCTGGCTGCGGCTGGTGTTTAGCGCCTTCTGGAACACGTCGTAGCCGGTCTCGTTGGTGGCCACGCTGAGCATGTCACCGACCTGCAGGTTGGTGGTGCTCTGGTCGCCCTTGTACGAGTAGGTGCCATCGGCATTGCGTTCGAACGGCTGGGTGTCACCACGCGAACCCGAGAAGATGTACTTGCCGTTCTCGTCGCGGCTGTTCATCAGACTGAACAGTTGCTCTTCGAGCTGCGACAACTCCTGCTCGTTGGCCTTGCGATCGTTGTCGGTCATGTTGCCGCTGCCGGCGCCGATCGCCAGCTCCTTCACCCGCGACAGCACATTGGTGATGCTGTTGAGGGTGGCCTCGGAGGTGCCCAGGCTGGAGCGTGCACTGGAGATGTTGCCACTGTACTGGGTGATCAGGTTGTTCTGCTGTTCCAGTTGCAGCAGGCGCGCGGCACCGACCGGGTCGTCCGCGGCGGTACGTACGCGCAACTGGTCACTGGCCTGCTGCTGGGACTCCACGGCCTTGGCGAAGTTAGCCTGATAGTTGGAGGTGCTGGTCTGGTAGAACTGGGCGGTGGAAATGCGCACGATCTACGACTCCTTAAAGGCTGTTGATCAGCGTGGAGAAAATTTCCTGCGCGATCTTGATGATCTGCGAGGAGGCCGTGTAGTACTGCTGGAACTTGATCAGGTTGCCGGTTTCTTCGTCCAGGTCGACGCCGGACACCGAAGCGCTGGCGGCTACCGCAGACTTCTGCAGGGCTCCGGTGGCCTCGGTATCGAGCTTGGCCTGGGCCGCCTTGCCGCCGACGTTCTCCACCAGCTTGCCGTAGGCATCGGTCAGGCTGATGCCCTTGCCGTTGGGGCCGACGTCGACGGTGGCCTTGGTCTGCAGATCGATCACCGCCTGGCCGTTGCGGTTGTCGGCCGAGCCGGCACCGGTCATGCCCACCGTGTAGTTGTCGCCCTGCTTGGGCGAACCGGCCACGGTCATTTCAAAGGTGATGTTCTTTTGTGGCGTACCCACCGGGTTGCCGCTGGCATCGACCATCGGCACGTTGATCTGCAGCTTGTTTTCCTGGCCCGGAATGATCGTGCCGCTGCCGATTTCATCGCCCTGGGCGTTGTGGATCTTGTAGGTCTGCGGGTTGGTGCTTTCATCACCGAACACCAGCTTGACCGGCGTCGAGTACTTCAGGCCGTTCTGCAGCTCGATGCGCTGGGCCGAGTCGTAGATGTCGATCATCGAAGTCAGGTTGGGCTGACCGATGATGCCGGTACCCTGGTTGCCTGCACCGCTGGTGCCGGTCAGCGGCGCCGCCAGCGCGATGCGCTTGGGGTCGGTGAGCACGGTGTCGAGGCTGCCCGCGGCGCCGCGGGTCGGGGTGATCTTGAACGAGTCGCCCTTGCTGGGCAGGCCACCGTTCATTTCCAGGGTGAAGCCGTCGATCACCGGCGGTGGGGTCTCGTCCAGCTTGTAGGAGCCCACTGCAGTGCCACCCGGGAGCCGGGTGACGGTGTAGTTGTTGTCGTCGGTAAAGGTCACCTGGTAGTCGCTGGTGGTCAGCTTGCCGGTGTCCTTGATGTTGACGTTAAGGCTGCCGGTGGCGGCGTTGTTGCCCGCCTTGGCGATGCTGCGCTGAGCCATCATGGTGGCGTTGTTGATATCGTTGAACAGGGTTGCGCCGAAGTCACCGTTCTTGTCGATACCTTGCGCCAGCTGGCTGTTGATCCGGTCGGCCACCACCAGGGCCACACGGCCGAGTTCGTTGAGCGCCGGTTCCAGCACGTCATTGCGGTAGGTGATCAGGCCGCCGATCTCGCCACCGCTGACGCTGTTGGTGATATCGATCTTGGTGGTGCCGCGGTTGAGCACCAGGTTGGAACGCGTCGGGTCGGTCGGGCTGTTCACCGTCTCGAGGGTGTTGGTGGTCTTGCCGAGCACCAGCGACTGGCCGTTCTTGAGGTACACGTCGAGGTTGCCCTCGCGCTCGACCACATCCACGCCCACCAGGTTGCTGAGCTGGCGCACCGCTTCGTTGCGCTTGTCGAGCAGGTCGTTGGGGCTGCCCTGCAATGACGACACGCGGGAGATCTGGTCGTTGTAGTTGGCAATGGTGGCCGTCAGGTTGTTGACCTGGGTGGCCATCGACGACAGGTTGCCGTTGATGTTGGTGTTCTGCTGGTTGAGCTGCGCGGCGATGGTGTTGAAGCGCTTGCTCAGTGCCTGGGCGCTGGTCAGCAGCAACTGGCGCGAGGCGTCTTCGGTCGGCTTGGCGCCAGCGCTCTGCAGGGCGGTGAAGAAGCTCTGCAGGGCGCCAGTGATACCGGTGTCCTTGTCCGACAGCAGCTTGTCGGTGGGGCTGACCTGATCGAGAAAGGCGTTGGCCTCGCTGCTCAGCGAGTTGGTGGTACGCAGCTGGTTTTCCAGGAAGTTGTTGTACACGCGGCGCACATCGGCCAGCGTGGTGCCGGTGCCGATGAACACCTGGCCTTCGCGGATCGAACTCTTGGAGTTTTGAATGTTCTGCTGGCGCGAGTAACCAGCGGTATCGACGTTAGCGATGTTGTTACCCGTGGTGTGCATGCCCGATTGGGCAGCGCTGGCACCGGATAAGCCGATATTGATCAAACTCGCCATAATTCAAACCTTATAGTTTCGTTGTAGTAGCGACAGCTGCGTAGCTCTCGTACGACTTCATCTGTTTTGCGATCTGCGAGATCTTGCTGGCGTAGTCCGGATCGGTTGCATACCCGGCCTTCTGCAGCTCTCGCACAAACTGTTCAGGCTTATCGGCCGCATTTACCGCATCTTTATAGCGAGCATTGTTTTGCAACAGGCTCACCAGGTCGTGGAAGCTGTCCTGGTAGGAGTCATAGGAACGGAACGCAGCGGTTTCCTTGACGAACTGCCCGTCACGGAACTCGCTGGTGATCGCACGTGCCTGATCGCCTTTCCAGTTGCCGGTGGCCTTGATGCCGAACAGGTTGTGGCTGCTGCTGCCATCGGCCTGGCGCATCACCGATTTGCCCCAGCCGGTTTCCAGGGCGGCCTGTGCCACCAGGTACCGCGGGTCGATGCCGATACGCTTGGCGGCCTGCTCGGCCATCGGCAGCATGGTGGTGACGAACTCGTCGCTGGAATCGAACGCGCGCTTGGCCGGGGCCAGTGGCGGCTGCGCCACGGCACGTCCGTAGATACGCATCGAGCCCGGCGCGGCAAAAGTCTGGGCCGGGGCCCAGTCGCCCTTGACCAGCGCATCGGTCATGGCCGTGGTGCGCTGCGGCAACGCGGCGGTATTGGTGGTGGCTGGCGTGCCATCTGCCGAGGGCACGATACCGGCCAGCAGGCGATCGGTGAGCTTGCCGGGCAACGCCAGGCGCCGCGAATTGAGCGCCGCCATGTCGTTGCGGTGGCTGGTGCTGGCGGCATCACGCAGTGGCTCGGCCACCTTGGTCGCCCACAGGCTGCGCTGCTGCAGATCGACCCGCGGGAACGGGCTGCTGGCCGCCGCTGCAGCGTTGGTGGCCTTCTGCTTGGACAGCTGGCGCATCAGCACATCCTGCAGGCCGATGCCGCCGCCCTCGCGGGACATGCTCACCGCCAACTGCTGGTCGTACATCTGCTGGTACTGCTTGGTGGTTTCGGTATTGAGCGGGTTGTCCTTGGCCAGCACATCGCTGGCCGAGCGCATCGACTTGAGCATCTCGTTGAGGAACAGCGACTCGAATTCCTGGGCGACCTTGCGCAGGTTGGCGTCGCTGTCGCGATCACCCACCTTGAGCGAGTTGAGGCGGTTGAGGTCGGTGTAGGCACCACTGTCGGCGGCACTGATGCCGCTTTTAGGCATATCCATGACCAGCCCCTCAGATCACGATCAGGTCGGCTTGCAGCGCGCCGGCCTGTTTGAGGGCTTCGAGAATCGCCATCAGGTCACCGGGGGCCGCGCCCACCTGGTTGACCGCACGCACGATCTCGTCGAGCGTGGTGCCCGGCCCGAACTTGAACATCGGCTTGGCTTCCTGCTCGGCGTTGACCCGCGAGCGCGGCACCACCGCCGTCTCGCCATTGGAGAACGGGCCGGGCTGGCTGACGATCGGGTCTTCGGTGATGGTCACGGTCAGGCTGCCGTGGGTGACCGCCGCTGGCGATACCTTGACGTTCTGGCCGATCACGATGGTACCGGTACGCGAGTTGATGATGACCTTGGCCACTGCCTGGCCGGGGTCGATCTCGAGATTCTCCAGGATCGACAGGTAGTCGACGCGCTGGCTCGGGTCCAGGGGTGCGGTGACGCGCACCGAGCCACCATCCAGCGCCTGGGCCACACCCGGGCCGAGCAGTTCGTTGACCTTGTCGACGATACGCTTGGCGGTGGTGAAGTCGGGGCGATTGAGGTTCAGGGTCAGGCTGTTGCCCTGGTTGAAGCCGCTCGGCACCGAGCGCTCTACCGATGCACCGCCCGGAATACGCCCGGCCGATGGCACGTTGACGGTGATCTTGGAACCATCACGGCCCTCGGCATCAAAGCCGCCCACCACCAGGTTACCCTGGGCAATGGCGTAGACGTTGCCGTCGATACCCTTGAGCGGGGTCATCAGCAGGCTGCCGCCGCGCAGGCTCTTGGAGTTGCCGATGGACGACACCGTGATGTCCACCACCTGGCCCGGCTTGGCGAACGCCGGCAGGTCGGCGTGCACCGACACTGCCGCGACGTTTTTCAGTTGCACGTTGCCCGAGCCCGGCGGCACCTTGATACCGAACTGCGAGAGCATGTTGTTGAAGGTCTGCAGGGTGAACGGGGTCTGGGTAGTCTGGTCACCCGTGCCGTTGAGCCCCACCACCAGGCCGTAGCCGATCAACTGGTTGGTACGCACGCCGGAAATGCTGGCGATGTCCTTGAGCCGCTCGGCATGTACGCCGAACGCGGTGGACAACAGGACAGTCGCGGCAATCAGCTGCTTGATGTTGAACATGATCATCCGAACCTAGAAAGGCCAAAGCGGGCTGATGAAGAAGCGGTCCAGCCAACCGGGCTGGCTGGCATCGGCAAACGAGCCGGTGCCCGAATAGGTGATGCGCGCATCGGCGACCCGGGTCGACGGCACGGTGTTGTCGGTGGCGATGTCGTCGGCGCGTACCATGCCGGCAATACGCACCAGCTCGTCGCCGGTGTTGAGGGTCATCCACTTCTCGCCGCGTACCGCGATGATGCCGTTGGGCAGCACGTCGGCCACGGTGACGGTGATCGAACCGGTCAGGGTATTGCCCTGGGCCGCCTTGCTGTCGCCCTTGGTGGCGCGGTCGCCGCTGTAGCCGGCGCTGAGGCTCAGGTCACCGTCGCCAAACGGATTGTTGGTGTTGACCCCGGCACCGAACAGCGAGGTCAGGCCAAGCTCGGCCTTGCTGTTCTTGGCGATCTGCGAGTTGGCGTTCTTGCTCGCCTGGGTACGCTCGTTGAGCGTGATGGTGATGATGTCGCCCACCCGGAACGCCTTGCGGTCGCTGTACAGGTTCTGCTCGAAACCGGCCTGGTAGATGGAGCCGTTGTTGGCCGCTGCAGGCAGGGGTGTACGCGGCAACACAGGCGCGTAGTACGGGTCGTTGGGCTTTGGCGTCGGCGCGACGCAACCGGCCAGCAACACCACCCCACCCAGGGCGAATACGGACAACAAACGGCTCATGACTCTGACCTCACGGTGTAACAGGCGCCGCATCAGCGCCCCTGGGGCTTCACTTACAGGTTCTGGGTAACGAACGAGAGCATCTGGTCGGCGGTGGAAATCACCTTGGAGTTCATCTCGTAGGCACGTTGGGTGGTGATCATGTTGACCAGCTCTTCCACGGTGCTGACGTTGGAGTTTTCCAGGGTCTGCTGCAGGGTGGTACCGAAGCCGTTCAGGCCCGGCGTGCCGATCTGCGGCGCACCGCTGGCGGCGGTTTCCAGGAACAGGTTGTTGCCCATGGCCTGCAGGCCGGCCGGGTTGATGAAGTCGGCGGTCTGGATGTTGCCGATGATCTGCGCGGCCGGGTTGCCGGCGGTGGTGATCGATACGGTGCCGTCCTGGCCCACGGTGAAGGTCTGCGCGTCTGGCGGCACGACCACGGCAGGCTCGAGGGCGAAACCGTTGGCGGTGACCACCTGGCCATCGGAGTTCAGGTGGAAGGTACCGTCACGGCTGTACGAAACGGTGCCGTCTGGCTGCAGTACCTGGAAGAAGCCGCGACCGTTGATGGCCATGTCCAGCGGGTTCTCGGTGGTTTGCAGGCTGCCGGTGCTGAAGTTTTTCTGGGTGCCGACGATGCGCACACCAGTACCCACCTGCAGACCCGATGGCAGCTCGCTGTCCTGGGTCGACTGTGCACCTGGCTGGCGCTTGATCTGGTAGAGCAGGTCCTGGAACTCGGCACGATCACGCTTGAAGCCGGTGGTCGAGACGTTGGCCAGGTTGTTGGAAATGGTGGTCAGGTTGGTATCCTGGGCGGACAAACCGGTTTTACTGACCCAAAGAGCCGGAAGCATGCTGTTCTCCTCGTGCGCCTGTTTTACGGCGCTACGTCTGTGTAATTAGCCGATTTGCAAAACCCGAGCCATGGCTTCGTCGCCTTCCTTGGCCGTGGTCATCATCTTGACGTGCAGTTCGAATTGACGGGACAGCGCCAGCACCGAGGTCATTTCCTCGACGGCGTTGACGTTGCTGGCTTCCAGGAAACCGGACACCACCTGCACGTTGGCATCGGCATCGGCAGGCTGGCCGCTCTTGGTGTGGATCATGCCGTCCAGGCCCTTGTTGAGGGTCTTGACGTCGGGGTTGACCAGCTTGATGCGATCGACCTCGGCCATCACCCGCGGGCCTTCACCCATGGCGCGAATGCTGATGGTGCCGTCCTGGCCGATCTCGACCTTCTGCTCGGGCGGCACGGCAATCGGGCCACCATTGCCCATCACCGGCATGCCGTTGCCCGCGCGCAGCACGCCCAGGGCATCGATGTTGAGGCTGGCGGTACGCACGTAGGCTTCGCTGCCATCCGGGGC
The DNA here is from genome assembly GCF_052850635.1 of Pseudomonas sp. 1176_21. NCBI lineage: Bacteria > Pseudomonadati > Pseudomonadota > Gammaproteobacteria > Pseudomonadales > Pseudomonadaceae > Pseudomonas > Pseudomonas sp. 1176_21. The sequence continues at coordinate 21,923 of NZ_VXCV01000008.1, read as the reverse complement.
CTGCACGGCGATGAAGCCGTCGCCACCAATGGCGATGTCCAGGTCGCGGCCGGTCTCCTGCATGGCACCGGGGCTGAAATCGGTGGCAGGACGTTCGGTCATGGCATAGGCACGCGCCGGAAAGCTGTCACCAAACACCGGCATCGAGCGCGCCTGCTCCAGGTCGCGCTGAAAGCCGCTGGTGGAAATGTTCGCCAGGTTGTTGGCATGCGCCCGTTGCGCCAGTGCGTTCTGGCTGGCACCGGTCATGGCCACGTAAAGCATCTTGTCCACAGATCATCCTCCGCTGCGCTGGCGAACACTTGCCGTTCACCGCTGCTTTGCCGGTCACTCAAGCAAGTTTCAAACCAACTCTGCAAAACAGGGGTAAAGCCCCGTCAATGCGGGGGCTGGAGCACAGGCCAGCGCCTGCGCGTGCGATGCACCGTCGAAAATACGGCGCCAGCTTGCCGCTAGCGGCAAACCTCAGTTGTCACGGCAAGCGCCATTGTTGAAAGGCCCGGCAAACCGACGCCAGCCCTCGCCCGGCGAAACCTGCGAACAGACGAGCCGGCCATCGGCCTGGCTTTCCCAGCGATACCAGGCGGCCATGTCGGCGCCGACCTGCACAGCCACCACCAGCAAGGCGAAGCCCACGATTGCGAGTGCGCACTTCATTTCTACTGCCTCCGAAACAACGAACCCCTTCCGAGAAAGGGGTTCGTCCATGCTCATTCCATCAGGCGATCATCAGGTCATCTGGATGATGGTCTGCATGATGGTGCTTTCGGTAGAGATGGTCTTGGAGTTCGCCTGGAAGTTGCTCTGCGCCTTGATCAGCTCGACCAGCTCCATGGTCAGGTTGACGTTGGACGCTTCCAGTGCGTTGGACTCGATCGAACCCAGGGTACCGGTCTTCGGCGTGTCGATGCCCGGGATGCCCGAGGCGTAGGTCTCTTTCCAGCGGGTACCACCCAGCTGCTCCAGGCCCTGCTCGTTGGCGAAGCTGGCAATCGCGACCTGGCCGATGGCGCGGGACTGCTGGTTGCTGAAGCTGGCGAACATCACACCGGTGGAGTCGATGCTCAGGCTGGACAGGATGCCGGTGGCATAGCCGTCCTGCGCCTGGGACATGCGGGCAGTGTCGGTGTTGTACGACGTGGTGCTGGTCATGTTCATACGGATGCCGTCGGCATTGCCGGCCGAACCGTTGGACGCCCACTTGTCGGTGGCCTTGTCGTAGGACGCCGGCACCCAGCCTTTCATGGTGAAGTTGTTGTTGACCACGGTGAATTCGGAGCCCGCCGGGTGACCGGTATTGTCGGCAGTCATGGCCTTGACACTGCCATCAGGATTGAAGCTGATGGTGCCGGACAGTGGCTTGGTGCTGGTAGGGTCGAACGGGTTGCGACCATCGACCAGCGTGTAGGTGGTCCACTGGTTGTCGCCGGTCTTGCGATAGAACTGCTCCATCGTGTGCTCGTTGCCCTGACTGTCGTAGATCTTGGTCGGGAACGATTTGGTGTAGGTGCTCTCGTCCGAAGGGTCGAACGTCTTGTTGTCCACCAGCACCGGCGGCGTGCTGTCATCCAGTACCTGCAGCGGGATCGACGGCGCCGAGGAGTTCAGGTTGATGCCCTGATCGATCAGCGTGGTGGTCTTTGGCGCCAGCGCGGAGGTGTCGATCTTCAGGTCGGTCAGCACGCCCTTGATGATCTTGCCGTTGACGTCGGCCGCGTAACCTTGCAGACGGATACCGTCCGAGGTCACCACGTAGTTGTCCTTGTTGGTCTGGAACGCACCGGAACGGGTGTAGCTCAGCGAGCCGTTGTCGCTCAGGACGAAGTAGCCCTGGCCCTGGATACCCATGTCCAGTACGTTGCCGGTGTTGTTGATGTCACCCTGACCGAACTGCTGGGAGACTGCAGCCAGACGCACCCCGTTGCCGACGGTCTTGCTGCCCACGCCCAGTTTGCTGGCCGAGTACACATCGGCGAACTCGGCGCGCGAGGCCTTGAAGCCGGTGGTCGAAACGTTGGCGATGTTGTTGCCGGTGACAGCCAGTTGCTTGTTGGCTGCATAGAGACCGCTAAGGCCGATATTGAAAGACATCTTTCCACTCCTTGTGCCGCGTTAGCCGGCTCTATATACCGATAGTTTGGACTTTGGACAGCGCAACGCTGCCCAGGCCAGCGAGGTTGAGCATCAGCTCGCCGCCGGTCTGACTGATGGTGACGCTGCTGACGGTGGCCGGCAGCAGGGTGTACATCTCGGCCGACTTGCCATCGACGGTGGTCTTGGCCGTGAAGGTGTAGGTACCCGGGTCGACCTTTTCGCCCTTCTCGTTGGTACCGTCCCAGATGAAGTCGGCATTGCCGGCCTTCTGCTCGCCCAGGTCGATGGTCTTGATGGTCTTGCCATCCTTGTCGGTGACAGTGACGGTGCCCGAAGTGATCGACTGCGGGACCACCACCTGGCCAGTGAAGCTCTTGGTCGTGTCGACCACGGCCTTGTCGGCCTGGGTGATCACCGAGCGACCGACCAGCCCGGAGGCCTGCAGCGCCTGCGAGGACCCCATGGCCCCCGTGATGGCGTTGACCGAATCGTTCAGCGAGGTGATGCCTTCTAGGCTGGAGAACTGCGCCAGCTGGGCCACGAACTCGCTGTTGTCCTGGGGGTCGAGCGGGTTCTGGTGCTGCATCTGGGTAACCAGCAGCTGAAGGAACGCGTCCTTGCCCAGGGTCTGGCCGTTGGCGGTCTTGCCGCCCAGGCCGCTTGCCGCGTTCGTATTGCTGGAGTTCTTGACGCCGGAATTGGAAATGACGTCGTTCAGGTTTACATCAGCCATAAAAAACGCCCCTTATCACTGACCCAGGGTCAGGACCTTCTGCATCATGGTTTTGGCCGTGTTCATCAGTTCGGCGTTGGTCTGGAACGAGCGGCTGGCGGAGATCATGTCAGCCATTTCCTCGACCACGTTGACGTTCGGGTAGTAGACGTAGCCGTCCTTGTTCGCCGCCGGATGGTTGGGCTGATAGCGCGCCTCGAGGTTGCTCTGGTCTTCGACCACACCCAGTACCTGAACGCCCTGCCCGGCTTCGCCCTGGTCCTGGAACAGCGACTGGCTGACGCCATTCTGGGCCTGCTGGAACGTGGTGGCGAACACCGGGTGGCGGGCACGGTAGGTCTGGTCGATGCTCGAGGAAACGGTCTCGGCGTTGGCGATGTTGGAGGCAACGGTGTTCAGGCGCGTGGTCTGCGCGCTCATGCCGCTACCGGCAATGTTGAAAACGCTGGCAAGGGACATGACTTACTCTCCGCGCAGGGCTGACACCAGCCCTTTGAATTTACTGTTGAGCAGCGTGAAGCTGGCCTGGAAACCCACGGCGTTCTCGGCATAGCTGGATTGCTCGAGCTGCGCGTCAACGGTGTTCTGGTCGATCGAGGGCTGCATGGGCGTGCGGTACTGCAGGGTTTCGTCACCCATCGCCAGGCCTTGGGCCTCGATGTGCCGGGTGTTGGTGCGCTCGAGGGAGAAATGGCCGTTCTTGACCTTGTCGGTCTCGGCCGCCAGCACGGACGAGAAGTCCATGTCGCGCGCCTTGTAGTTGGGCGTGTCGGCGTTGGCGATGTTGTTGGCCAGCACTTCGGCACGCTGGGCGCGAAAGCCCAGTGCCTTTTCGTGAATGCCAAGCGCTTTGTCGAAACTGATGCTCATGTCGGGGAAACCTTTGAAGGTTGACCGTAGGGTTCGTTGCCGGTGATAGAGCAAGTCCCGTGCCAAAACACAAAACCCAGCAAAGCCTGGGCTTTTCCGCGCTTGCCAGCCATGGCAATGCCAGAAAAGCGGCAACGGATTTCCGCCAGACACCGGCAAAGCGGCAATTGCCTGGCAGCGGCAACCCCACCCTGCGCCCTTTTGGCGTCAAATTTTAATGTCAATTCGCTATCTCTCATCTAAGATCCGTCCCGCTCCGCTACGTGGCATCTGGCTATCACCGCACAGCCGTCATGCCACGCAGGCAAGCGCCGAATTCAATACGCTGTGTTTAAGGAATAAACCGTGACTCCTGTGATGTTTCGCAAGACCCTGCTCGCCCTGGCAATCACTGCCACCGCCCTGCCTGTCGGCGCCCAGACCATCAAGTTGACCGATGCCGGCTTCATCAGCGAGCACAAGACCTACGAAGGCAACCTCGAATTCACTGGCGCCTACACCGGCAGTGCCGCCGAAGACGCGATCGAATTCAACGGCAACCACGTCAAGGGCGACCTGATTCTCAACACCACGATCAACAGCAGCGGCAACTTTGCCGGCGGCATCGACCTGGACGCCTGGGAAGACGGCAGCAGCTGGGCCAGCAACCAGATCGACGGCAACCTGATCAACAAGGGCAGCATCAGCGCCGTGGGCGGCGGCTCCAATGCCCTGATGATCGACCCGGCCACCATCAATGGCAGCGTCATCAACCAGGGCCTGCTCAGCGCTACCGGCGAACCGCTGCTCGACGGCAGCGAAATGGACGTGGCCCGTGCACTGGACTTCACCGGCACGATCAAGGGCGACCTGCTCAATGACACCACTGGCCGCATCATCGCCAAGGGCACCAGCGCCAAGGGCATCAACCTGGAAGGCGGCCGTATCGACGGCAAGCTGATCAACAACGGCCTGATCCAGGTTACCGGTAACGGCGCTACCGCCATCGACGCCACTACCAGCTTCAACGGGCAGAATGTGGACATGGTCGACCTGGCCGGCATCGTCAACAACGGCACCATCATCGCCACCGGCGATGACGCCGAAGGCATCCGTGTGGACGGCGCCAGCTTCACCACCGCCGAGCGCCAGATCGTCAACACCGGCACCATCAAGGCGACCGATGCGGCCATCGTGATCGGCAACTTCGACATCGACGTGGCCAACCGTGACGCTTTGTGGGTCGTCAACAGCGGCACGCTGATCTCCGAAGATGAAGCGGTCGATGCATCCGAAACCAACAAGACCGTCTACCTGAGCCTGCAAAACGGCAGCAAGGTGACGGGCAACCTGATCGATCTGACGTCCATCGACGTCTATGGCAACGTCGACTTCAGCGGCACCCAGGGCAACGACGGCGCCAACATCCGCCTGCGTCAGGGTGGCTGGATGAGCGTGGGCGGAGAAACCGGAAGCGCTCACCTGAACCTGGTAAAACCCCATACCGTGCTGGACGGCAGCATGACCGTAGCAGGCAACTCCTCGCTGGGGCTGAACCTGAGCACGGCCACCAACCCGAATGCAGCGGTGCTGAAGGTAACTGGCACTGCCGAATTCGAGAAAGGCTCGCAAGTCAAGCTGGCCGCCAAGGGCAGTGACTTCAACGCCAAGGGCAATACCTATCGCCTGATCGAAGCCGGCAAGATCGACGGCAACATCAACCTGGTCAGCAGCTCGGCCCTGCTCAAGGTCGACAGCTACAAAGTCCAGGGCAACAAACTGGTCGCGACCGTCACCGGCAAAGGTGCTGACGAAGTCAACCAGATCCTGGTCGGCCAGGGTGCCTCGGCCAACAGCCAACTGGCCCTGGGCAGCCTGAACCGCGACAGCATCCTGAGCAAACTGAGCGCCAACGACCCGCTGCTGCAAGCTTTCGCCAATGCCGACGAGGCCCAGCTGGCCAAGCTGGCCGAGCAACTGACACCTGAAGTCAACGGCGGCGCCACCCAGGCAGCCACCACCAGCCAGAACCTGGTGAGCAATGTCACCGGCAGCCGTACCAGCAGCCTGCGTGGCGCCTCCTCGGGCGAAGCGTTCAAGGACACCGGCGTGTGGGTGCAGACCCTCTACAGCGATGCCAGCCAGGACCTACGCGACGGCGTGGCCGGCTACAACGCCTACAGCCGCGGCATCGCGGTGGGTGCCGACGGCAAGCTCAACGACAATCTGACCCTGGGCCTGGCGTACAGCTTCATCAACACCGACGTCAACGGCAAAAGCGGCAACCAGACCAAGGTGGACAGCCACGCCTTCACGCTGTACGGCGGCTTCGAGCAGGGCAACTACTTCGTCGATGCCAGCCTGAGCTATGGCTTGAACGACAACGACAGCAAACGCAAGATTGCCGGCACCTCGGCCAAGGCCGATTACGACAGCGACCTGCTGGGCCTGAACGTGGTGGGTGGCTACACCTATCACATCAACCCGCAGATGCTGGTCGAGCCGCGCATTGCCGCACGCTACAGCCTGGTGAACATCGACGGTTACCGCGAGAAGGGTTCGTCGGCTGCACTGAAGGTCGAAGACCAGCGCTACGAGGCCATCGAGCTGGGCGCAGGCCTGCGCGTTGCCGGCGAGTATCCGCTGGGCGCCGGCACCCTGCAGCCACAGGCTCGCCTGATGGCATACCATGACTTCGCGGCGGACGAAGCCAAGAGCACCTCGACCTTCCTGCTGGGTAGCACCCCGTTCGTCACCAGCGGCGCCAAGGCCGTGCGCAACAGCTACGAAGCCGGCGTAGGCGCCGACTACAAGCTGGGCGCGGTGACCCTGGGCGTGAACTACGACTACATCGGCAAATCGGGCTTTGACGCCGATGTGTTCTCGGCCAAGGTGCGTTACGACTTCTGATCGATGACAGCAGCTGCATGAAAAAGGCCGGTGTCTCGCGACACCGGCCTTTTTCGTTTCACTTGGCCTGGTAGATGATCCCCGGGCTGCACTGCACCATCTGGTAATGGTCGGGCAGCCCGTTGAGCGCCTCGGACGCCCCCAGGAACAGGTAACCGCCGGGCTTGAGCGTGCCGTGAATGCGCAGCAGGATGTCCTTCTTCACCTGGGCGGAGAAGTAGATCAGCACGTTGCGGCAGAACACGATGTCGAACTTGCCCAGGCTCGCGTAGCTGTCGAGCAGGTTGAACGAACGAAACTCGACGCGGCTGCGGATCGGGGCCTTGACTGCCCAGCGCCCCGGCCCCTTGGGGTCGAAATAGCGTTGCAGGCGCTCCTGGGACAAGCCACGGGCAATGGCCAGGCTGTCGTACTCACCGGTCTTGCAGTTGGCCAGCATCGAGCCGGACAGGTCGGTGGCGACGATCTGCGCCCCCATCTTCAATTGCCCGATGTTGCTGCGCTCGAACTCATCGATGGCCATGGAGATCGAGTACGGCTCCTGCCCCGACGAACAGGCCGCCGACCAGATGCGCAGGCGCTGGCCAGGGTTGGCCTTGATCTGCTCGGGCAAGACCTTGTTCTTGAGCACCTCGAACGGATAGTTGTCGCGAAACCACAGGGTTTCGTTGGTGGTCATCGCATCGACCACCTGCTCGCGCAAGCCGCTGCGCGGCTGGGTCTGGATCCGCTGCACCAGCTCGCTCAACGATTTGATGCCCTGCTGTTCCATCAGCTTGTTGAGACGGCTGGAGACCAGATACTGCTTGTTTTCGCCCAGCAGGATGCCACAGGCTTTTTCCAGGAAGACCCGGAATTGTTCGAAATCCAAATTACCCGTAGACAATGATGCCGCCTCTTAAATCATGTGTAACGCCAGGGACGAGCCCTGGCCGTTAGTGGGTGGCCTTGATCCGGTCGACCACGCGTTGCGCCAGGTCATCCGGCCGGAACTTGGCGAGAAAATCATCCGCGCCCACCTTCTTGACCATGGCCTGGTTGAAGACGCCGGAAAGCGAAGTATGCAGGATGATGTGCAACTTTTGCATGCGCGGGTCGTTGCGGATTTCTGCAGTCAGGGTATAGCCGTCCATTTCCGGCATCTCGATGTCGGAAATCATCATCAGGAATTCCTCTTCCGGATGCTTGCCCTCATCGACCATCTTGCGCAGGTAATCCAGCGCCTGCCGGCCGTCGTTGAGCGCCACCACCTCGACCCCCACCGTCTGCAGGCAACGGCTGACCTGCTTGCGTGCCACCGAGGAGTCATCCACGGTGAGCACGCGCAGCGACACGGCCTTGACCTGCACTTCTTCGTCGACCACACCCAGGGAGATCGCCTCGGAGGTCGGCGAGACCTCGGCGAGGATCTTCTCCACGTCGATGATCTCGACCATCTTGCCGTCCACCCGGGTCACGGCCGTCAGGTAATGGTCACGACCGGTGCCCTTGGGTGGCGGATGGATCTCCTCCCAGTTCATGTTGACGATGCGTTCGACCGAGTGCACCAGAAACCCCTGGGTCTTGGTGTTGTACTCGGTGATGATCACGAAGCTCTTGCTGACATCTTCACTCAGACCGGGCATCCCGGTCGCCATCGCCAGATCCAGGATCGGGATGGTTGCCCCACGAATATTCGCCACACCGCGCACCACCGGGTTGGACTTGGGCATCACGGTCAGGTTCGGGCATTGCAGCACCTCCCGCACCTTGAACACGTTGATCCCGTACAGCTGCTCGCCATTGAGGCGGAACAACAGCAGTTCGAGACGGTTCTGCCCTACCAGTTGTGTGCGCTGGTTAACCGAATCCATTACACCAGCCATGCCAGACTCCTCGACCAAATGCTCGAGCGTCGTACCGCAGTCGGCACGCGCCTTGCTTTTTTAACTGTATGAACACGAAAACGACATTTTTCCGACGCCTGACCCGCCCCTTGCCCGGCATCCTTGCTGCGCTGTGCCTGCTGGCCCCCGGCGTTCGAACTCTGGCTGACGCTTTCACCTTGCCTGAACAGCTTATCGGTGTCACTCAGGGGTTTCTTGAATTCACGGTCGAGGATTACCTGGCGACCAGCCAGACCGAAGGGCGCTTCGAGATCCAGGTCAACAGCCTCGACCCGCGCCTGCGCATGCCACTGTGCGACCAGCAACTGGGCGCCACCCTGGAAAGCCCGGCGCAACCGCTGGGCAGGGTGACCGTGCGCGTACGCTGCGATGGCAGCTCCCCGTGGACGGTGTTCGTGCCGGCCCAGGTGCGGCTGTTTCGCAATGTGGTGACCGTGGCGCGTCCGCTCAAGCGCGACAGCGTGGTCGGCGAACAGGACGTGAGCCTGCGCGAGCGGGACGTGGGCATGCTCAACCAGGGCTACCTGACCAGCCTGGAGCAGGCCGTGGGCCTGAAGGTCATCCGACCGACGGTCATCGATCAGGTGCTCACGCCGCTGCATCTGGAGCAGGCCGAAGTGGTCCGCAAGGGCGATCATGTGGTCATCATCGCCCGCAGCGGCACGCTGAGCGTGCGCATGCCGGGAGAAGCCTTGAGCAAGGGCGGCCTCAGTGAACAGATACGGGTACGCAATCTGAACTCCAAACGGGTGGTGAAGGCACGGGTCACTGGACCAGGGCAGGTGGAAGTCGCGATGTGAAGCGGGTCACGACGCCAGAACAAACAAGGCTGGCGATCAGGAACCGCTTTTCCTAAACTGTGTCGAACCGGGTTGATGGGCTGGCCGCGCAAGCTGCACTGCATTTGCGTCTAAAGTTTCTTTCGGGTTGGCCGAAAACAAGGCAAGCGTCCAAACACCCAGAGGTTTTCTGATCATGGTCATCGACTTCAGTCGTTTGAATAATTCCCCGTCCGTGACGGGCGCCGTGCGCACTGGCAACAGCCAGGAAAGCACGGCCACTGCTCGCACCGCCACCAGCGCTACCGAGGCTGGCCAGAGCGGAGAAGCCGTACACCTGAGCCACGAGGCCCAGCAGTTGCAACAGGTCAGCGACAAGCTGCGCGATCAACCGGTTGTCAACAGCGCCCGCGTGGCCGAGTTGAAACAGGCCATCGCCGACGGCAGCTACCAGGTGGACGCCCAGCGCGTCGCCAGCAAACTGCTTAATTTCGAAGCCCAGCGCTAGCCCTCTGGCGCGCTGACTTCAGGACGCTAGAACCAAGAGCCAGCCAATGCACGACACTACTCTGCTGCAACTGATCGAAGATGATATTGCTCCAGCGCAACAACTGCTCGAGTTGTTGCAGGCTGAAGCCGTGGCCCTGCATGGCCGCGACATGCCCTTGCTGGAAAATATTCTGGCCCGCAAGCAATCGCTGGTGGTGCTGCTCGATCAAGGCGGACAACGACGTAGTGCGCTGCTTGCGAACCTGGGCCTGCCGCAAAGCCGCGAAGGTGTAGTGGCCATGGCCGAGCAATCGGACCTGGGCTCCCTGCTCATCGAGCAGCTCGATGTGCTGGCTGCGCTGATGAATGATTGCCAGGCGGTCAACGCACGCAATGGCCAGGCGATCCAGCTTCAGCAGTACACCACCGAAAACCAGATCAAGATCCTCATGGGTGGCGAATCACCGTCGCTCTACGATGCCCGCGGCACTACATCGCCGCTTTCAAAGCCTCGTGCACTCAGCCAGGCGTGACCCCCTCTATCAAGGCACGATTCATGCTGGCAGAATGCCAGCAATTGCCTGTGTCGTTTTTGCCTGGAGATTCATCAACCGTGTTCAATGACGAAGAAGCTCCTCAGCCTCCGAAGGTGCTGACTACGCCTTTGGAAATTGCCGCTCATTTGCGGATGTTGCTAGAGAGCCATGACCCACTGATCATCACGTTCCCCGAACGCAGCCAGCGCTTCCAGAGTTATGTGGTGGAGGTAGACCGGGACAGCAACAGCATGGCCCTGGACGAAATGATCCCGCGCGATGGCGAACGCTTCCTCGAAAATGGCGAACCATTCCGTATCGAAGGCTTCCATGACGGCGTGCGCATTGCCTGGGACTGCACTACCCCGCTGAGCATCAGCACCTCTGACGGCTCACGCTGCTACCGCGGTAGCCTGCCCACAGAAGTTACCTATCACCAGCGTCGCAATGCGTTTCGCGCAGCACTGAAGCTGTCGCAACTGGTCGACGTGATTTTCGACGGCGAGAAACTGCGTGGCGAGCACCCGCTCAAGGGCAAGCTGCTGGATATTTCGGCTACCGGCTGCAAGCTTCGCTTCGAGGGCGATATCGAGGAGCGGTTGCAGTTGGGCCAGGTCTACGAGAAGTTTGCTACCGGCCTGCCGCTGGGGCTTTCTCAGGTAATGGTCGAGCTGCGCCACCTGCACTATGAAGAGCGCCTGAACGCCACCTTCGCCGGCATTCGCTTTCATAACGTGACAGGACAGATGGCGCGCAAGATCGAAAGCTTTGTGTACCAGCTGCAACGTGAAGCGCGACGCTTCGACAAAGACGATTACTGATAGACATCACGCTTCACATTTCCAAGGGTAGCTACCCATTCAGCGGCAACGGATTCATCCGCAAAGGGGCGCCTGGCGCCCCGCCTGCCAGCGGAACTCAGACGCAGCCCTTCGCCACTATCTGCCCCCCACGCCACTCACACTTCTGGCGCAGGCTTGACAGGTTCGACGCCCTCAGCCTCCCCGGGCGTGCCCTCCTCTTCGGTATCTTCGGCACCTACCGGTGCCTGCATCTGATCCTGCACCACCTGCTCATCAACCCGCGGGTCGAGCGCCGCAGACAGCGGTGAACCTGCCGCCGGCATCGCTACGTGAAGCAATGGCGCATCCTCGACCTGATGCAGGTTGGTAACCGCTTTGGGACGGATGCGCCACACCAGCACCAGCGCGAAGAAACAGAAGAACGCGTACAGCATCTGGTCGCCCAGGGTCTTCATCAGCACACCGGCCACCAGCGGCCCGATGCTCGCCCCCACGCCATAGGTCACCAGCAGCATCGCGGTGAGCGAGACCCGTCGCTCGCTTTCAACGTGGTCGTTGGAAAACGCCACCGCCAGCGGGTAGAGGCAGAACTGCAGCAGCGAGACCGCAAAACCGGTGATGAACAGCACCTCGAGCGGCACGCTCGGCAGCAGCGCCAATGGCAGGGAGGTGACGGCCAGCCCCACCGCCACACTGCGAATCAGCACGGCCCGGTCGTAACGGTCCGACAACCAGCCCAATGGCCACTGCACGAGCAGGCCGGCAAAGATGCAGCAGCCCATGAACACACCGACCTGTTCTGTACTGAGCCCCTGCTTGGAGGCGTAAAGAGGCGCCAGACCATAGAACGACCCCACGATCAGCCCCGCCCCGAGTACCGTACTCAACGACTGGGGGACGCGCTTGATGAAGAACCGCGGCTCCATGGGGGCCGGACGCAGCGGTGCGGGGTGGATGCGCCGGGTCAGGGCCACCGGAACCAGGCACAGCGCAAAGCACATGGCCACCAGCATCAGCAGCTCCAGGCCCAGCTGCGGGTGAACCACCAGAATCAGCTGGCCCAGTACCAAGCCCAGATAGGAGGCGATCATGTAACCGCTGAACACCGCCCCACGCTGCTTGGCGTCGGCCTGTTCGTTGAGCCAGCTCTCGATCACCATGTACTGGCACATCATGCCCAGGCCGACGATCACCCGCAGCAGCAGCCAGGCCGGCAACCAGCTGACCAGACCATGACCAAGCACCGCTGCGCCGACGATGCCGGCACACGTAGCGTAGGCGCGGATATGCCCCACCCTGGCGATCAGCCGGTGCCCGATCTTGCCCCCCAGCGCCAGGCCGAAATAGTTGGCCGCCATCAGCGCACCGACCCACAGGCTGTCGACCTGATCGGCCGCCAGGCGCAGGGCCAGGTAGGTGCTCAACAGGCCGGAACCGATCAACATCATCAATGCGGCGAAATACAGCGCGCGAAAAGACTTCCAGATACTTCGCATCGACGTCCCTGAGGGCCCCTTGAGCAGGTGAAAAAACTGCTTGAAAGCATAAGTGAAAAAAACGCCGACGCGGCGGGCCGGGCATAAAAAAACAGGTGACAAACCATGATCTCGATCATGGCTGCCACCTGTCTCTGCTTACCCTGGCGCCAGGCGGCATTGCCGCCCCGCAGTTACGCCTGTGCCGCCAGCACGCGCCGCTCCCACGGGGTGATCTCGTCGAAGAAGCTGGTCAGTTCCAGGGTCTTGGACGCGATGTAACCTTCGATGAACTCAGTCCCGAACAGTTCCCTCGCCAACTGGCTGCGCTTGAGACGCTCCAGTGCCGCGTGCAGCGTGCAGGGCAGTGACAGGTTGTCGGGCACCTCGAATTCGCCCTGGATCGCCGGCGCCGGCTCCAGCTGCTGTTCGATGCCGTACAAGCCGGCCGCCAGGCTGGCGGCGATGGCCAGGTAGGGGTTGGTATCGGCCCCGGGCAGGCGGTTCTCGACCCTGCGCGCTACCGGTGCGCTGGCAGGGATACGCAGGCCCGCAGCGCGGTTGTCCTGCGACCAGCAGGCATTGTTGGGCGATGCATAAGGGTGGCACAGGCGCTGGTAGGAGTTGACGTTGGGTGCGAACAACGCGGTGAAGTCGGCCATGCATGCCTGCTGGCCACCGATGAAGTGATAGAAGGCAGGGGTTGGCTGCCCCTGCGCATCGCTGAACACGTTACGGCCGTTGTCGATCTCGACCACGCTCTGGTGAATGTGCATTGAACTGCCTGGGGTTCTGGCCAGCGGCTTGGCCATGCACACCACACTCAGGCCATGCTTGAGCGCAACCTCCTTGAGCAGGTGCTTGAACAGGAAGGTCTGGTCGGCAAGCAGCAGCGGGTCACCGTGCAGCAGGTTGATCTCGAACTGGCTGACGCCCATCTCGTGCATGAAGGTGTCGCGCGGCAGGCCCAGGGCCTCCATGCAACGGTAGACCTCGCTGAAGAACGGGCGCAGGCCATTGTTGGAACCGACGCTGAACGCCGAATGGCCGTCCTCGCGCCGACCGTCCAGCCCGGTGGGCGGCAGGAACGGCTGGCTCGGGTCGGGATTGGGAGCGAACACGAAGAACTCGAGCTCGGTGGCCACCACTGGCGCCAGGCCGTGCGTGCGATACCGCTCGATCACCGCCTTGAGCTGGCCGCGGGTGGACAAGCCCGAGCTCTGTCCATCGAGCTCATTGGCATCGCAGATCGCCAGTGCCCTTGGTTCGTCGCTCCAGGGCAGGCGGTAGATATGCAGGGGGTCGGCCGCCAGGGCAAGGTCGCCATCGTCGCTGCCGTAAAAGCGTGCCGCAGGGTATCCGCCCATGATGCACTGCAGCAACACGCCGCGTGCCATCTGCAGGCGCCGCCCTTCCAGGAACCCCTCGGCGGTCATCACCTTGCCGCGAGGCACGCCATTGAGGTCGGGGGTGACGCATTCGATTTCATCAATGCCCGTCAATCGCTCGGCGAGAGAACGTTGGCCATTGGTCGTCATGACTTGATCCTTGTTATTTTTAACAAGCCGCGAACGGCGACCCGAACAACATAGTCCGGGGGTGTTAAAAATATCAAGCACCATATAGTCCCGATCGCTGGACAAACGCCGCCAGCCAACCCGTAGAAGCTGTCTACACTGTGCCTGGCAGCGTAATACCGTTCGCCGGCAGCGGCAGCGCAGTCTTGTAGCGCACCTGCTTGAGGGCGAAGCTGGAGCGAATATTGGCCACCCCGGGCAAGCGGGTGAGGTAGTCCAGAAACCGCTCCAGGGCCTGGATGCTCGGCAGCAGTACACGCAGCAGGTAATCCGGGTCGCCGGTCATCAGGTAGCACTCCATCACTTCCGGGCGCTCGGCGATTTCCTCTTCGAAGCGGTGCAGCGATTGCTCCACCTGTTTTTCCAGGCTGACGTGGATGAACACGTTCACGTCCAGCCCCAGCACTTCGGGCGACAGCAAGGTCACCTGCTGGCGAATCACGCCAAGCTCCTCCAGCGCCTTGACCCGGTTGAAACAGGGGGTGGGCGACAGATTTACCGAACGGGCCAGCTCGGCGTTGGTGATGCGGGCATTGTCCTGAAGGCTGTTGAGAATGCCGATGTCAGTACGATCCAGTTTGCGCATGAGACAAATTCACCTGCTTCTTGTTCTTTTGAAGAATGTTTATCCGCAAGCCAGCCCAAAGGCAATGAACTTGAGAAAAATATTCTTCCGCCAGCGGAATATGATGTAGGCAAGACTGACTCTCCGGTCACAAGCCGGGTTCAGTAGCGACCGCTTCAAAGCTCAACAAAAACACAAGACAGAGCGAGCGTAAAAAAGCATGAACGAGTACGCCCCCCTGCGTCTGCATGTGCCCGAGCCTACAGGCCGGCCAGGCTGCCAGACCGATTTTTCCTACCTGCGTCTGAATGACGCCGGTCAGGTCCGCAAACCCGCCATCGATGCCGAACCCGCCGGTACCGCCGACCTTGCCTACGGGCTGATCCGCGTGCTCGACGAACAGGGCCGTGCGCTTGGCCCCTGGGCCGAGGACATCGGCCCCGAAGTGCTGCGCCAAGGCATGCGCGCGATGCTCAAGACCCGGCTGTTCGACAGCCGCATGGTCGTGGCGCAGCGCCAGAAGAAGATGTCCTTCTACATGCAGAGCCTGGGCGAGGAAGCCATCGGCAGCGGCCAGGCACTGGCCTTGAACCGCAGCGACATGTGCTTCCCCACCTACCGCCAGCAGAGCATCCTGATGGCCCGCGACGTGTCGCTGGTGGAGATGATCTGCCAGCTGCTGTCCAACGAGCGCGACCCGCTCAAGGGTCGCCAACTGCCCATCATGTACTCGGTGCGCGAAGCCGGCTTCTTCACCATCAGCGGTAACCTGGCGACCCAGTTCGTGCAGGCGGTCGGCTGGGCCATGGCCTCGGCCATCAAGGGCGATACCAAGATCGCTTCGGCCTGGATCGGCGATGGTGCTACGGCCGAGTCGGACTTCCACACCGCGCTGACCTTCGCACACGTGTACCAGGCCCCGGTGATTCTCAACGTGGTCAACAACCAGTGGGCCATCTCCACCTTCCAGGCCATCGCCGGTGGTGAATCCACCACCTTCGCCGGCCGCGGCGTTGGCTGTGGCATCGCTTCGCTGCGGGTCGACGGCAACGACTTCATCGCGGTGTACGCGGCCTCGCGCTGGGCCGCCGAACGTGCCCGCCGCGGCCTGGGCCCGACCCTGATCGAATGGGTGACCTACCGCGCCGGGCCGCACTCCACGTCGGACGACCCGTCCAAGTACCGTCCGGCCGACGACTGGAGCCACTTCCCCCTCGGCGACCCGATCGCCCGCCTCAAGCAGCACCTGGTGGCCATCGGGCACTGGTCGGAGCAAGAGCATCAGGCGGTGACTGCTGAGCTGGAAGCCGAAATCATCAGTGCGCAGAAGGAAGCCGAGCAGTACGGCACCCTGGCCGGCGGGCAGATGCCCAGCCCGGCGAGCATTTTCGAGGATGTGTACAAGGAAATGCCGGAACACCTGCGGCGCCAGCGCCAGGAACTGGGGATCTGACATGAACGATCACAACACCACTATCCAGTTGGAAACCGCCATGGCGACTACCACCATGACCATGATCCAGGCCCTGCGCTCGGCCATGGATATCATGCTTGAGCGCGATGACAATGTTGTCGTCTATGGCCAGGACGTCGGTTACTTCGGCGGCGTGTTCCGCTGCACCGAAGGGCTGCAGAACAAGTACGGCAAGTCGCGGGTGTTCGACGCACCGATCTCCGAAAGCGGTATCGTCGGCACCGCCGTGGGCATGGGTGCCTATGGCCTGCGCCCTGTGGTGGAAATCCAGTTTGCCGACTACTTCTACCCAGCCTCGGACCAGATCGTCTCGGAGATGGCCCGCCTGCGCTACCGCTCTGCCGGCGAGTTCGTGGCCCCGCTGACCCTGCGCATGCCGTGCGGTGGCGGCATCTACGGCGGCCAGACCCACAGCCAGAGCCCGGAGGCGATGTTCACCCAGGTCTGCGGCCTGCGTACCGTGATGCCTTCGAACCCCTACGACGCCAAGGGCCTGTTGATCGCCTCGATCGAAAACGACGACCCGGTGATCTTCCTGGAGCCCAAGCGCCTGTACAACGGCCCTTTCGACGGGCACCACGACCGGCCGGTAACGCCCTGGTCCAAACACCCCGCCAGCGCCGTACCGGATGGCTACTACACCGTGCCACTGGACAAGGCTGCCATCACCCGCCCAGGCAATGCGGTGACGGTACTGACCTACGGCACCACGGTGTATGTATCCCAGGTGGCTGCCGAAGAGACCGGCATCGACGCCGAGGTCATCGACCTGCGCAGCCTGTGGCCGCTGGACCTGGAGACCATCGTCGAGTCGGTGAAGAAGACCGGCCGCTGTGTGGTCGTGCACGAAGCCACCCGCACCTGCGGCTTTGGCGCCGAGCTGGTGGCGCTGGTACAGGAGCACTGCTTCCATCACCTCGAAGCCCCGATCGAACGCGTCACCGGTTGGGACACCCCCTACCCGCACGCGCAGGAATGGGCGTACTTCCCCGGCCCATCGCGAGTGGGTGCGGCATTGAAACGGGTCATGGAGGTCTGAATGGGCACGCACGTCATCAAGATGCCGGACATCGGCGAAGGCATCGCACAGGTTGAGCTGGTGGAGTGGTTCGTAAAGGTCGGCGATACCGTCACCGAAGATCAGGTGGTCGCCGACGTCATGACCGACAAGGCCACCGTGGAAATTCCTTCGCCGGTCACCGGCAAGGTGCTGGCCCTGGGCGGCCAGCCCGGTGAGGTCATGGCCGTAGGCAGCGAGCTGATTCGCATCGAGGTCGAAGGGGCCGGCAACTATCAGGAAGGCGCCGGCAAGCCGGCAGCAGCCACGCCGCCTGCGGTAGCTGCCGCACCGAAGGCCAGCGTACCCGAAGCCCAACCCCAGCCCGCCGTCGTGTCTACCCCGGCAGCGGCACCTTCAGGCAACGCACAGCGTTCACCGACGATCGTGCCACGTGAGGCCAACGAGCGTCCGCTGGCCTCCCCGGCGGTGCGCAAGCGCGCGCTGGATGCGGGCATAGAGCTGCGCTATGTACATGGTAGTGGCCCTGCCGGGCGCATCCTGCACGAAGACCTGGACGCTTTTCTCGTTCAACCGAGTACCAGCAGTGCATCGGGCCCCGGTGGCTATGCAAGGCGTGACGACAGCGAGCAGGTGCCTGTGATCGGCCTGCGCCGCAAGATCGCGCAGCGCATGCAGGATGCCAAGCGCCGCGTCGCGCACTTCAGCTATGTCGAGGAAATCGACGTGACCGCGCTGGAAGAACTGCGCGTGCACCTGAACAAGAAGCATGTTGACAGCCGCGGCAAGCTGACCCTGCTGCCCTTCCTGGTACGGGCAATGGTGATCGCCGCGCGCGAATTCCCGCAGATCAACGCCACCTATGACGACGAAGCCCAGCTCATTACCCGCCATGGTGCAGTGCATGTGGGTATCGCCACCCAGGGCGACAACGGGCTGATGGTACCGGTGCTGCGCCATGCCGAGGCCGGCAGCTTGTGGAGCAATGCCAGCGAGATCGCCCGGGTAGCCAACGCCGCCCGCAACAACAAGGCCAGCCGTGAAGAGCTGTCCGGCTCGACCATTACGCTCACCAGCCTCGGCGCACTGGGCGGCATCGTCAGCACACCGGTGGTGAACACGCCGGAGGTGGCCATTGTCGGGGTCAACCGCATCGTCGAGCGGCCAATGGTGGTCAACGGCCAGATCGTGGTGCGCAAGATGATGAACCTGTCCAGTTCGTTCGACCATCGTGTGGTCGACGGCATGGACGCCGCGCTCTTCATCCAGGCCATCCGCGGCCTGCTCGAACAACCTGCCAGCCTGTTTGTGGAGTGACCATGCAGACTCTCAATACCACCCTGCTGATCATTGGGGGCGGCCCCGGCGGTTATGTCGCGGCGATTCGTGCCGGTCAACTGGGCATCCCCACTGTACTGGTCGAAGGCCAGGCACTGGGCGGCACCTGCCTGAACATAGGCTGTATTCCATCCAAGGCACTGATCCATGTAGCGGAGCAGTTCCACCAGACTTGTCAGCACAGCCAGCACTCCAGCCTGGGCATCAAGGTACAGGCTCCCAGCCTGGACATTACCCAGAGCGTGGCCTGGAAGGACGGCATCGTCGACCGCCTGACCAGCGGCGTTGCCGCCTTGCTGAAGAAACACGGCGTGACGGTGATTCATGGCTGGGCAAGGATCGTCGACGGCAAAACCGTCGACGTCGAAGGCCAGCGCATTCAGTGCGAGCACCTGCTGCTCGCCACGGGCTCCAGCAGTGTGGAGCTGCCCATGCTTCCACTGGGCGGCCCGATCATCTCGTCCACCGAAGCCCTGGCCCCGCAACGCCTGCCAAGGCGCCTGACGGTGGTGGGTGCAGGCTATATCGGCCTGGAGCTGGGTATTGCCTACCGCAAGCTGGGGGTCGAGGTAAGCGTGGTGGAAGCGCGCGAGCGTATCCTGCCTACGTATGACAGCGAGCTCACTCAGCCGGTAGCCGAGTCGCTGAAGAAACTGGGCATGACGCTGTACCTCAAGCACAGCGTCGAAGGCTTCGATAACGCCACCCAGTGCCTGCAGATCAGGGACCCGCATGGCGAACAGTTGAGGCTGGAAACCGATCAGGTGCTGGTTGCCGTAGGACGTCGGCCACGCACTCAAGGGTTCAACCTGGAAACCCTGGAGCTCAAGATGAATGGCTCAGCCATTGCCATCGATGAGCGTTGCCAGACCAGCATGCGCAATGTGTGGGCAATCGGCGATCTGAGCGGCGAGCCGATGCTGGCCCACCGCGCCATGGCCCAGGGCGAGATGGTGGCCGAACTCATCGCCGGCAAGCAGCGGGTTTTCGATCCGGTGGCCATCGCGGCAGTGTGCTTTACCGACCCCGAGGTGGTGGTGGCAGGCAAGACACCCGAGGCCGCACAACAGCAAGGCCTGGATTGCATCGTTGCGCAGTTCCCGTTCGCGGCCAATGGCAGGGCCATGACGCTGGAATCCAAAAGCGGCTTCGTACGCGTGGTGGCGCGTCGCGACAATCACCTGATCCTGGGCTGGCAGGCTGTCGGCGTGGGGGTTTCGGAACTGTCTACCGCGTTTGCACAATCACTGGAGATGGGCGCCCGGCTCGAGGATGTGGCCGGAACCATCCATGCCCACCCTACCCTCGGAGAGGCTGTGCAGGAGGCTGCATTGCGTGCCTTGGGGCACGCTTTGCACCTGTAGCCAGAACCACTGGGCGTCGATCATCGACGCCCAGGCATCAGGCGATCTGGTTCTTGCCGCCGGCCTTGGCGCGATAGAGCGCCTGGTCGGCACGGGCGACCAGTTGCTCCGGGCGCTCGCCGCCACGCCACTGGGCGATGCCAAAACTCAATGTGACGCGGTGCTCGCCAATTGGGGGCAACCTCAACACCTGCTGGCGGATGGCATCGGCTACCGCCATTGCTGCCTGCAGGTCACTCCCTGGCATCAACACCATGAACTCGTCACCCCCCCATCGGGCAAGCAGGTGCTCGGGGCCGACACACTTACGGATCTGTTCGACCACCTCTACCAGGGCGGTATCGCCACGGGCGTGGCCGTAACGATCATTGATCGGCTTGAAATCGTCGAAATCCATCAGGATCAGGCTCAAGGGCAAACGAAAGCGGCCGGCACGTTCGCATTCCTGAAGCAGGGCCTTTTCCAGGCGATAACGATTGGCCGCCAGGGTCAACGAGTCGCGCTCGGCCAGGTCACGGTTCTCATCGAGCTGACGTTTCAGTTGCTCGTTCACCCAGCACAGTTCCCGGGTCCGTTCGGCAATCAGTGACTCCAGCGAGCTGTTGCGCTGCTCCAGATGGGCAACCAGGCGCTTGCGGTCGTCGATGTTGCGGTGTGCACCGAACATCCTGGCCACCGAGCCATCAGGGTTGCGCGCAACCACATGCCCGCTGTCCTCGATCCACAGGTAGCTGCCATCCTTGCAACGGCAACGGTACTCCACCTGGTAGCTTGGCGCGCGCTGGCTCAGGTAGTCCTCGAAGCAGGCCATCACCCGCGGGTAGTCCTCGGGGTGAATGACGTTTTCCCAGGTGAACACCGTATTGTCCAGCGAGTGGCTGGGGTAGCCCAGCATGCGATACCAACCCGGGTTGCGATAGACATGGCCGGTGTTGGCGTTCCAGTCCCAGATGCCATCACTGACCAGGTCCAGGAGGGTTTGCAGTTGCTCTTGCCCCAGGTCGCTCAATGGCGCCATCACGCAAGCGGTATTCTCACTCATGGACACTCTCCCCTGTCCAGCAACTACGCCCCAGCTCAATGATGGTGCTGCCGATTGTTATGCGCCAAAGCCTGCGCGAAATTTCGAACAATATACTCGCGAAAGAATGGAAGCGGCAGGCGGAACCGACCGCACGTCCAACTGCAAGCCTTGGCTGTTGCCGCCTGCGGCAATCATCCTCCTCTTTGGGGCAACAGCGTGCCAGAGTAAACGGCCGAGCATTGCTGCCCCCTTGTAATACAGAGGGTTCAGAGCGTGAGGTAACTGGCACAGCCCTTGCTCTTCCCTTGCTCTGCACAGTATCGGGAGACCTTCAGGTGAGCATCATCAATGATTATGGTTGGCAGGTAGCCGCTACCACTCAGCAACGTAGCAGTGTTTCTACAGACAGCGATGCTGTGCCGTATGTACCTGTTTCAGTTGCCATCCAGTCGACGTCCGACACGCGCGGGAGTGCCAGTCACTCCGAGCAGCGCTTTCACGACAACCAGCAAGAAGCGTTCGCAAAGTTCAAGGTCAGTCTGCAGAACCTGGAAGAGATCTTTGACACGAAGGAACCAGAGAGCACTGCCTTGCAAGAGTTTCGCGACTACATGGCACTGTCTCCCGAGCAGAAAATTCGCGAGAAGATGCTGCGCGAACTTGGGCTGAGCCTTGAAGAATACGAAGAGTTACCCCCTGAGAAGAAGGAGCTGATCGACAAGCAGATCGCTCAACGCATCAAGGAAGAAATGGAGATAAAAACCATGGCCAAGCTGCAACCGCCTCAACAGATGGATGCGGTCAGTGCACTGGCAGGTTCACAGACACTGTCGGCAGAAGGCACCAACGAAAAGGACAGGACGGACCCGCTGGCCTGAATCGTATTACGCAAAAAACCACCTCCCGAGGTGGTTTTTTTATGCCCGCCTTGCAGGAAACTTTCAGCCCACAAAGACAAAACCCCTACCTGCAGATGCAGATAGGAGTTTCGGAATTTAATCTTGACGAT
>NZ_VXCV01000007.1:0-319444 GCF_052850635.1 Pseudomonas sp. 1176_21 | reverse complement strand
AGTTCCGACTGCGCCGGAAGTGGGGCGAATTATAGAGAGATTAAATCGTGCGTCAAGGGCTAATTTGAAACTTTCGTCACCGATACACGCTTGCGCCCTCCCACACGGGGAATGCGCTTCTCTATAGAAGGCACTCTCAGCAGCATCAACAACCCACCGATGACCGCGTACACCGTCCATTCCTTGAGGTCTGCCCGCACTATCCACAGAAAATGCAGCAGCCCCAGACCCAGGATCACGTAAACAAGCCGGTGCAGCTTCTTCCACCGCGCGCCCAAGCGGCGCTGGCTGTAGCGGTTGGAGGTCACCGCCAGTGCCAGCAGCCCGACAAGCGCCAAACTCCCAACAATGATGTAAGGGCGCTTGCGCAACTCGACGCCCAACTGCCCCCAGTCCAACCCGAGGATAAAGAACAGGTAGGCACACAAGTGCATCAGCACATAGGCAAAGCACCACAGGCCGAGCTGCCGGCGCACCACGATCCAGCCAGACCAGCCTGTCAGCTTCTGCAACGGCGTCATGCAAAGCGTTACCAGCAGCATGACCAGAGCACCCTGCCCCATCCTGTCCACCAGCACCTTGCCCGGATCGGGGCCCAGCGCATCGAGCACAGCCTGGGCCAGCCAGTACAGCGGCCAGACACAAGCCAACAGAAAGGCCGCGAAACGAAACAGTGGATAGCGCATCAGTAGTTCTTCCGCAGGTCCAGGCCGCTATATAAAGAAGCCACTTCGTCCGCATAGCCGTTGAACATCTGCGTATCGCGAACGTTGGGGCTGAACAGGCCGCTGGGCAGCCTGCGCTCACGGGCCTGGGTCCAGCGCGGGTGGTCCACCGTGGGGTTCACGTTGGCATAGAACCCGTACTCTTCAGGCGCGATGTTCTGCCAGGTGGTGCGCGGCTGCTGCTCGACCAGGCTGATACGCACGATGGACTTGATGCTCTTGAACCCATACTTCCACGGCACCACAAGGCGCAGCGGCGCACCGTTCTGGTTGGGCAGTTCGCGGCCATACATGCCCACCGCCAGGATGGCCAGCGGGTTCATCGCCTCATCCAGTCGCAGCCCTTCCACATAGGGCCAGTCGATCAAGGCGAAGCCCGAACGCTGCCCGGGCATGTGCTTTGGATCCTGCAGGGTTTCGAAGCGGATGTACCGGGCCTTGGAGGTCGGCTCCACCTGCTTGAGCAATGCCGAAATCGGAAACCCCAACCAGGGGATCACCATCGACCAGGCCTCCACACAACGCAGCCGGTAGATGCGCTCTTGCAACTGATAAGGCTTCATGAAGTCTTCGAGCGCATAGCGGCCCGGCTTACCGACCTCGCCATCCACCACCACCGTCCATGGCGAAGTCGGCAGCGCACCCGCATTGGCAGCAGGGTCGCCCTTGTCGGTTCCGAACTCGTAGAAGTTGTTGTAGTGCGTGGCATCCTTGAACGGCGTGATCGCTTCACCCTTGACCGTTACCGCCTGCCATTGGGTGCCCGGCAGTTTTTCGGCAAACCAGCTGGGGGCAGCACCGGCGTCGACGTCCGCATACTGCGAAACCTCGGCGGCAGCGGCCCAGCGCGGCAAGCTGCCGACCGCCAATGCAGCCGCAGTGCCACCCAGCAGAGCGCGTCGGGAGAGATAGAGGGACTCAGGCGTGATTTCCGATTCTTTGCAGTCGGAAGGCCGGGACAGCTTGATAAGCATAAAGACTCCGTAGAACCGGTGAGCTGATGCACCAGTAGACTACGGAGCCTTGGGGAAATTACATCACTGCTCGGTGGTTTTCTTGCGACGCGAACGCAACAGGTACTGGATAGGGCCCGACGCGGCATACGCGAGGAAAATCAGCAGCAGAATGCGTGGCGGATCGCTGAACACCACCGCGAACACCAGCACCACCACAAGGATCGCCACAAACGGCACCCGCCCCTTGAGGTCCAGCTCCTTGAAGCTGTTGTACTTGATGTTGCTGACCATCAGCATGCCGGCAGCCGCCACCAGCAGCGCCACCAGGAACGAGAGCTTGGAACCCTGGATGCCATAGTCGCTGAACGCCCAGACCGTACCCGCAACCACGCCGGCTGCCGCCGGGCTGGCCAGGCCGATGAAGTAGCGCTTGTCGGCCTTGCCGACCTGGGTATTGAAGCGTGCCAGGCGCAATGCCGCACCCGCCACATAGATGAAGGCAACCATCCAGCCGACCTTGCCCATGTCACCCAGCGCCCAGCCGAAGGCCAGCAACGCCGGGGCCACGCCAAAGGCGACCATGTCGGACAACGAGTCGTACTCGGCGCCGAAGGCGCTCTGGGTGTTGGTCATGCGGGCAACACGCCCGTCCAGACCATCGAGCACCATGGCGACGAAGATCGCGATGGCAGCGAAAGCGAAGTACTTGCTCGCTTCGCGCGGATCACCGGCACTCAGGGCGCTCTGCGCACTCATGGAGTTGATGATCGAATAGAAACCGGCGAACAGGTTCGCAGTGGTGAACAGGTTGGGCAGCAGATAGATGCCGCGATGCCGTACCTTGCGTCCTTCGGCGTCATGCCCTTCTTCAACATGCTCATCGATCGGTAGCAGGCTTTCGGCGTCAGAGGCCTTGTTCGGCTCTTCGGGACGTTCGCTCATGGACATTACCTTGCAACGGTTTGGAAAGTTTCGACAGACGTCTGCGACGAGGGTTCGCCGGCAAACGATGAAGCTTTATACCAGAAGCTGACTGCCTAAACGAAAAAACGCGGCCGAAGCCGCGTTTTCATCGCATCAGATCAAGATCAGTTCTTGGCCTTGTCGACGATTTTGTTCGCTGCGATCCAAGGCATCATCGAGCGCAGTTGCTCGCCGATGACTTCGATACCGTGAGCAGCGTTGTTGCGACGCTTGGCGGTCATCGAAGGATAGCCGGTAGCGCCTTCGCTGATGAACATCTTGGCGTATTCGCCGTCCTGAATGCGTTTCAGGGCATTGCGCATGGCCTGACGGGATTCGGCGTTGATGACTTCAGGGCCGGTCACGTACTCGCCATATTCGGCGTTGTTGGAGATCGAGTAGTTCATGTTGGCGATACCGCCTTCGTACATGAGGTCAACGATCAGCTTCAGTTCGTGCAGGCACTCGAAGTAGGCCATTTCTGGCGCGTAGCCCGCTTCAACCAGGGTTTCGAAGCCGGCCTTGACCAGCTCGACGGTACCGCCGCACAGAACGGCCTGCTCGCCGAACAGGTCGGTTTCGGTCTCGTCCTTGAAGGTGGTTTCGATGATGCCGGTACGGCCGCCACCAACGCCTGCGGCGTAGGACAGGGCAACGTTCTTGGCATTGCCGGAAGCGTCCTGGTAGATGGCGATCAGGTCAGGGATACCGCCGCCTTTCACGAACTCGGAACGCACGGTGTGACCAGGCGCTTTTGGCGCGATCATGATCACGTCCAGGTCAGCACGTGGAACGACCTGGTTGTAGTGGATAGCGAAACCGTGGGAGAAGGCCAGGGTGGCGCCCTTCTTGATGTTCGGCTCGACTTCGTTCTTGTACAGCTGCGACTGGAACTCGTCCGGGGTCAGGATCATGACCAGGTCGGCACCGGCAACAGCGCTTGCCACGTCAGCCACTTTCAGGCCGTGGGCTTCGGCTTTGGCAACGGTGGCCGAACCTTTACGCAGACCGACAGTGACATCCACACCGGAGTCTTTCAGGTTGCACGCTTGAGCGTGGCCCTGGGAACCGTAACCGATGATGGCAACTTTCTTGCCCTGGATGATCGAAAGGTCGCAGTCTTTGTCGTAGAAAACTTTCATGAAAATACCCCTGGTTATCTCGGCCCTTTCAGGCCATTCGCTAATTTTTTGAGTTAGATGCTGAGCACTTTGTCGCCACGGGCAATGCCGGTGACACCACTGCGTACTGTTTCGAGAATGGACGCGGTACCAATCGACTGGATGAAGCTGTCCAGCTTGTCGCTGGTGCCCGACAGCTGCACGGTATAGACCGTGCTGCTGACGTCGACGATCTGCCCACGATAGATATCGGTGGTGCGCTTGATCTCGGCACGCTGCGCACCCGTGGCCTTGATCTTGACCAGCATCAGTTCACGCTCGATGTGCGCGCTTTCCGACAGGTCGACCAGCTTGACCACTTCAACCAGCTTGTTCAGGTTCTTGGTGATCTGCTCGATCACCTCGTCATGACCAACCGTGGTCAACGTCAGGCGCGACAGGGTCGGGTCTTCGGTCGGGGCGACGGTCAGGCTTTCGATGTTGTAGTTGCGCTGCGAGAACAGGCCGACCACACGGGACAAGGCACCTGGTTCGTTTTCCAACAGCAGGGAAATAATGTGCCGCATGATTAGGTCCGCTCCGTCTTGCTCAGCCACATATCGCGCATCGAGCCGTCTTTGATCTGCATCGGGTAGACGTGCTCGCTGTTGTCGACCTGGATATCGATGAACACCAGCCGGTCTTTCATGGCGAAGGCTTCCTCGAGCTTGGGCTTGAGGTCCTTCAGGTCGGTGATGCGGATACCCACGTGACCATAGGCTTCGGCCAGCTTGACGAAGTCAGGCAGCGATTCCATGTAGGAGTGCGAGTGACGGCTGTTGTAGGCCATGTCCTGCCATTGGCGAACCATGCCCAACACGCCATTGTTCAGGTTGACGATCTTTACCGGCAGGTCGTACTGCAGGCAGGTAGAGAGCTCCTGAATGTTCATCTGGATGCTGCCCTCGCCGGTGACACAGGCAACGTCCTGGTCCGGGAAGTTCAGCTTGACGCCCATGGCCGCCGGGAAACCGAAGCCCATGGTGCCCAGGCCACCGGAGTTGATCCAGCGGTTCGGCTTGTTGAAGCGGTAGTACTGCGCCGCGAACATCTGGTGCTGACCCACGTCGGAGGTGACGAACGCATCCCCCTTGGTGACTTCGCACAGGGTTTCGATCACGGTCTGCGGCTTGATGACACTGCCATCGCCCTTGTTGTACGGGAACATGATGCCGTCGCCACGCCATTCGGCAATCTGCTTCCACCAGGCATCCATCGCCGCCTGATCAGGCTTCTCGCCGATTTCGCGCAAGGTGGCGAGCATTTCGCTCAACACGCTCTCGACCGGACCGACGATAGGCACATCGGCCTTGATGGTCTTGGAGATCGATGCCGGGTCGATGTCGATGTGGATGACCTTGGCATTCGGGCAGAACCGAGCCGGGCCGTTGACCACACGGTCGTCGAAACGCGCACCGACGGCCAGGATCACGTCGGCATGGTGCATCGCCAGGTTGGCCGTGTAGCTGCCGTGCATGCCGAGCATGCCCAGGAACTGACGGTCGGTGCCCGGATAGCCACCCAGCCCCATGAGGGTATTGGTGACCGGCAGGTTGAGCAGTTGCGCGACCTCGGTCAACGCAGCCGAGCCACCACCGAGGATCACGCCACCGCCGGAGTAGACGATCGGACGCTTGGCGGCCAGCAGCATCTCGGCGGCCTTGCGGATCTGACCCGAGTGCCCGCGAACGGCCGGGCTGTAGGAGCGCAGCTTGACCTTTTTCGGGTAGACGTACTCGAACTTCTCGGCCGGGTTGGTCATGTCTTTCGGAATATCGACGACAACCGGGCCAGGACGACCGGATTCAGCCAGGTAGAAGGCTTTTTTCAGGATTTCAGGAATTTCCGAGGCATGTTTGATCATGAAGCTGTGCTTCACGATCGGCCGCGAGATACCGATCATGTCGGTTTCCTGGAAGGCATCGGTACCGACCATGGTGCTGGGCACCTGACCGGAGAGGATGACCATCGGGATGGAGTCCATGTACGCCGTGGCAATACCGGTGATGGCATTGGTGGCACCCGGACCGGAAGTCACCAGTACCACGCCGGCCTTGCCGGTGGCACGGGCATAGCCGTCGGCCATGTGGGTTGCCGCCTGCTCGTGGCGAACCAGGATGTGGCTTACTTCCGGTTCCTTGAACAGGGCATCGTATACATGCAGGAGAGCACCGCCAGGGTACCCGTAGATGTGCTTAACGCCTTCGTCACGCAAAAAGCGGACGACCATTTCAGCGCCAGATAAAAGCTCCACGTTGTTCACCTCTAAAACGCCAGAATACCGTCCAGGCAGGACGGGTCTTAATAGGTTTACTGCCAAGCAGAGCATGAGCGACGAAATCGCCGACTACGTCAGCACTGACTGAGCAAGTATTGGGAGCGCCCCAAAGTGTTGCGGGGTTTTCCCACCCAGCGCGAGGTAACGCGTTGCGGGGTGTAACAGGTCGGCGCGGGTGTGCGCCTCATGATCTGCTTAGCGGGTCTGCTTCTGGCAGTCCCTCTACAGCGGAAACTGGATTCTTCTGATTCTGCGCCTGCAAGTCAAGAAAAATTATTGCCAATTTTTCCAAATGACGATCCGCAGCCACCACGAATTACAAAGACAGCAGCAGAAAAACAAACTTCAGAAACAAAAAGAGCCACAATCTGCGGCTCTTAGGGTGAAAATAGGGAAATTCAGGCAGAAGCACTGATCAATTGGTCAAACTCTGCTAATAGACGACGCAACTCGCGACTTTCTTGCGGCCGATCCACGTACACCGTTTCAGCCATCACCAGGATGCCCGAGGCACTGGGCAGCGGCGCACCGTTTTCGAGTATCTGTTTCATCTTCGGCAGAAAGATCCACTGCAGCCACTGATCGAAGTTCATGGCGTCGACGGCGAACGGCGTGGTGCTGGCCAGGGCTTGCGCACTGGGCGCCTCGGCGGACCACCAGCCCTGCCTGTGCAGCTCGTGCTCTATCAGCAGCAGGTGGTCTGCAATCGCCAGGATGCGAGCCTCCATTACAGGCTGACCTTGGCTTTCTGGCGAGCCAGCGCGGCGCCGGCGGCGTCACCCTGCTTGTCGCGCGCCTGGGCGATGATGTCCCACAGGCCGGCCTGCAGATCGGGGCGACCGTTGGCGTAGGTCAGGGCACGGCGCGCCAGCTGTTCGGACTGCGCCGCATCGCCCTGGGCCAGTCGCACCTGGGCCAGACGGTAGAGTACCTGCGGTTCACGCGGGGCAATGCGCTGGGCACGCTCAAGGCTGGACGAGGCGCCGTTGAGATCGCCGCCGGTCTGCTGCGTCTGCGCCGTGGTCAACAGCGCCAGCACCGGGCCATCGAGCTGTTCGTCAGCCGAGAGGCCGCCGCTGCCGGTGTTCGAACTGGGAATGCCGGTGGGTGCGCTCGGTGCGCTGTAGCCACCGCTGCTGGTGCTCGGGAACGGCGCCGAATTCTGCGGGCCTGGGGTAATCGGCCCGGTGTCGATCGACGCGGGCCCGGTAGGCGCCGCAAAGGTCTGGATCGGCTCGGAGCCGGCGCCCTGGGGCACCATCACCGTCACCCCGGAATCCTGCGGCATCGCCTGCGCCTGGCGAGTACCGGTGTTCACGGCAGCGCCGGCACGGTTGGCCGATACCCGCTCGCTGTTGGAAACCCGCGTCCCTGAATCCACTACGGGGATCGAGCCACGCTGCACGCTGGCGCAACCTGTAAGCAAAGCCAGTGCCGTCAAGGCAGGAAACAACCACTTGTTCACGTCACACCCTCTTTGCTGTGCTTTGGCTTAATTCATCCAGCCCTTGACCCAGTCCATCACGGACTCGGCAGGTGCCTGCTCGCCGCCACAGGCGGCGCCGGCCACTGGCTCACTGCCGCGAATATACGGCATCTGTACCGCGCCCGGGCAGCTGGCATCGGAACCTTGGCCGGTATGCGGATCGACCCAGGCCTGTACCACGTTGTCAGGCTGTGGCATGTCCAGCGGCAGCGGGTCGGCCTTGCGCATGAAGCTGGTCCAGACCTGCAACGCGCCGGTGGCGCCGGTGAACGGTGTCTTGCCGTTGTCATCGCGACCCAGCCACACCACTGCCAGCAGGTCCTGGCTGAACCCTGCGAACCAGCTGTCACGCGAATCGTTGCTGGTACCGGTCTTGCCGGCCAGGTTCAACGAACTGGGCAATACACTGTAAACCGAGCGCCCGGTACCTTCACGCATCACCCGCTGCATGGCGTTCTGCACCAGATAGATGGAGCCCGGGTCGAAGGTCTGCTGGATCTGGAACGGGTAGCGCTTGAGCGGCTCGCCCTCGGCGGTCAGCACGCTGCGGATGCCTCGCATCGGCGTGTTGAAGCCGCCATTGGCCAGGGTCTGGTACATGGTCGCAACCTGCACCGGCGACATGCCCCCGGCACCCAGCAGCATCGACGGGAAGGCCGGCCAGTCGACGTTGACACCCAGGCGGCCAATGGTCTTGAGCACGTTGGGCACGCCCACTTCCAGGCCAAGCTTGGCGGTCGACAGGTTGTAGGAATTGGCCAGCCCCTGGTACAGGAAGATCGTGCCATGGGCGCGCCGGTCGTAGTTCTGCGGCTTCCACACCTGGCCGTCGGCGCCCTTCACCGAGAAGGGTTCATCCTGCACCCAGCTGGTGAGGGTGAACTGGCTCGGTTTTTCCAGTGCGGTCAGGTACACCGCCGGCTTGACCAGCGAGCCAATGGGACGCACGGCGTCGATGGCACGGTTGAAACCGGCAAACCCGGCCTGGCGGCTGCCGATCAGTGCCTGCACCTCCCCGGTTTCCGGGTTGGTCACCACCATCGCCGCCTCGACTTCGTCCGCCCCCTTGCGCCCGCTGAGGCGCTTGAAGGTTTCGTTCATCGCCGCTTCGGACTTCATCTGCAGGATCGGGTCGAAGCTGGTGAAGATACGCAGCCCCTCCTCGGTCAAGTCTTCGTCACGGTAGTCCTGGCGCAACTGGCGCTTGACCAGGTCGAGGAAGCCGGGGAACGAGCTGTCCGCCAGGCTGCCGCGCTTGGTCACACCCAGTGGCATTTTCTTCGCGGCCTCGACCGCTTCGGGGGTCGCCACGCCCTGCTCGGCCAGCAGGTCGAGCACCAGGTTGCGACGCGTCAGCGCGCGTTCCGGGGAACGACGCGGGTTGTAGTAGGACGGCCCCTTGACCATGCCCACCAGCAGCGCCACCTGGTGCAGCTTGAGCTCGGACAGCGGCTGGCTGAAGAAGAACTGGCTGGCCAGGCCGAAACCGTGCACCGCACGCTGGCCATCCTGGCCCACGAACACCTCGTTGAGGTACGCCTCGAGGATGTCGCGCTTGCTGTAGTGGGCTTCGAGCAGCAGCGCCATCATCGCTTCGTTGAGCTTGCGGCTGAGGCTGCGCTCGTTGGTCAGGTAGAAGTTCTTGACCAACTGCTGGGTCAGGGTACTGCCGCCCTGGCGCATGGCGCCGGACGAGGTGTTGACCCAGATGGCCCGCGCAATCGACTTGGGCGACACCCCGAAGTGGTGGTAGAAGTCACGGTCTTCCACCGCCACCAGGGTTTCGAGCAGATAGGGCGGCGCCTGATCGAGCTTGATCAGGATGCGGTCTTCAAGGTTCTTCGGGTAGATGCCGCCGATCAGCAGCGGCTCCAGGCGCACCACGTCGAGCTTCGAGCCATTGGTACCGCTCAGGCCGGCAACGTAGTCGCCAGAGAAGCGCACGCGCACGCCCTGGGCTTTTTCCATGCCTTCATAGAACTGGAAGCCGCGGGTATTGAGGTCGATGGTGTTGCCGTTGACCGAGGCCGCGCCCGGGCCGTTGGCCACGCTTTCGCGGCGATAGCCCAGGGCATCGAGCTCGATCAGGAAGTCGTTCTTGCTCAGCTTCTGCCCGACGAACAGCTCGAGCGGGCGCGCGTAGACCTTGGCCGGGATGGTCCAGCGTTTGCCGGAGAATTTCTCCTGGACCACGGCATCAAGGTAAACCGCAAAGCCGGCCAGCACCACAAGGCCGACCAGGCTGAGCTTGAGGGCCCAGCCCAACCAGGCGCGCGCGCGGCCAGAAGGGCGTTTTTTAGAGGTACGGGAAGATCGGGTACGAGTCATGGCGGCGGATTATACGCACTTTATGGCTTGTCGACAGACGCCCTCCGGCGGTTTGCAGCGGCCCCGCTTGCCGCCATAATGGTCGATTCGAATCTCCCACGACCCAGAAGGATCGACCGTGAGCCAAGCCTTGATCGCCGCCCTGCAAAACCCGGCCCTGTTTGCGCACCCTGTAAAGGAATTCCAGGTCATCGAGACGCACATTTCCTGGGTGCTGCTCACGGGCGAATACGCCTACAAGATCAAGAAACCGATGAACTTCGGCTTCCTGGACTTCACCGAGCTGTCGGGTCGCGCGCATTTCTGCGCCGAAGAACTGCGCCTCAACCAGCGCCTGACCGACGACCTGTACCTGGAAGTACTGCCCATCACCGGCAGCGTCGAGGCCCCGCAGCTGGGAGGTGACGGCGCGCCGATCGAGTACGCGCTGAAAATGCGCCAGTTCCCCCAGAACCAGATGCTCAGCACGCTGCAGGCCAATGGCGAACTGACCGCTGCGCATATCGACCAGATGGCCCGCCAGATCGCCCAGTTCCACCTGGCCGCACCGAAAGTGGCTGTCGAACACCCGTTGGGCACGCCCGACAGCGTGATGGCTCCGGTTGAACAGAACTTCGAACAGATTCGCCCGTTCCTCAGCGACAAGGCCGACCTGGTGCAGCTCGATGCGCTGCAGGCCTGGGCGCGCAGCAGCTTCGATCGACTGCACGGCCTGTTCGAAACGCGCAAGGCCGAAGGTTTCATACGCGAGTGCCATGGCGATATCCACCTGGGCAACGCCACACTGATCGACGGCAAGGTGGTGATTTTTGACTGCATCGAATTCAACGAACCCTTCCGCCTGACCGATGTGTACGCCGATACGGCGTTCCTGGCCATGGACCTGGAAGACCGCGGCCTCAAGTCGCTGGCGCGGCGCTTCATCAGCCAGTACCTGGAAATCACCGGCGATTACGCCGGCCTCGAACTGCTGAACTTCTACAAGGCCTACCGTGCTCTGGTGCGGGCCAAGGTCGCGCTGTTCAGCATGCCGGCCGACGCCGATGGCGTACAACGGGCCACCACCCTGCGTCAGTACCGCAACTACGCCAACCTGGCCGAAAGCTACAGCGCTATCCCGTCGCGCCTGCTGGCCATCACCCACGGTGTGTCGGCCGTTGGCAAAAGCCATGTCGCCATGCGCATGGTCGAAGCACTGGGTGCCATTCGCCTGCGCTCGGACGTTGAACGCAAGCGCCTGTTCGGCGAGCAGGCCGAGCAGGCCGCCGGTCAGCTGCAACAAGGCATCTACGCCGATGACGCCAGCCAGAAGACCTACCAGCACCTGCATCAGCTGGCCGGAACAATCCTGCGCGCGGGGTTCCCGGTGGTGATCGATGCCACCTACC
Source organism: Pseudomonas sp. 1176_21 (assembly GCF_052850635.1). Classification (NCBI taxonomy): domain Bacteria; kingdom Pseudomonadati; phylum Pseudomonadota; class Gammaproteobacteria; order Pseudomonadales; family Pseudomonadaceae; genus Pseudomonas; species Pseudomonas sp. 1176_21. The sequence goes on along the minus strand of NZ_VXCV01000007.1, from coordinate 308,160 downwards.
TCAAGCAGGCACAGCGCCAGGCCGCCGCCGACGTTGCCAGCGAAACCGGCGTTCCCTTCCTGATCCTCGACTGCAATGCACCGGACGCCGTGATCGCCAGCTGGCTGGCACAGCGCCAGGCCGACCAGAACGACCCGTCCGACGCCACTCTGGAAGTGGTCGCCGCCCAGCAAGCCAGTCGCGACCCGCTGACAGGCGAAGAGCTGCTCAAGGCCAAGCGCGTGGAAACCAACGAAAGCGGCAGCCTGGATGAACTGGTCAAGCAGATTCGCCAGCGCCTGCCCGGCCTTTAAAACGGCGAGGGCGTGAAGCAGTCCACACTTCACGCCTCTATCTCGGGCGCCTCCGCACAGTGGCACTATAATGCCATCATCAGGCCACACAAGGAGGCGCCCTCATGAACCAGCCACGCCAGCTCGACAGCGCGCTATACGCTCTGGTGCACAAGGAACACATCGCGGAATTCAATCGTGAGAAGCCCAGGAACGCCATTGTCGACTTCAAGGACGGTGACTTTCGAGGGCTGGACCTGCGCAAGCTGGACACCGAGGGCATCGATTTCAGTGGTGCCTACTTTCGCGCCTCCGACCTGCGTGGGCTGGACCTGCGCGAGAACTGCCTCGAAGGTGCCAGCCTGGCCCATGCGCAGATCTCCGGCACCTACTTCCCCGCAGAACTGAGTGCCGACGAGATTCTGATGTCGGTCAATTTCGGCACCCGCCTGCGTTATCGCACCCGCTGAAAGCATCTGCCGACAGCTACCGCCTGGCAACGCCGGCGGTGGCTGCAGGCCCCGCCGTGCGCCGCCCATGGCAAAACGCCGCGTATTTTCCAACTGCCGCTACACTCCTTCTTGACCTGCCCACGAATCAATCTCCAGGACCCGTTCAGCCGTCGCAAGGAGGCTTGATGAACGATGAACTTCAGCATCTGAAAAATCTTGGCAAGACGTCGGCGCAGTGGCTGCATGCGGTGGGCATCCACAGTCTCTCGGACCTTCGTCGGCTGGGCGCGGTGAACGCCTACCACGCGGTACGCAGCCGCGGCTTTCGTGCCTCGAAGGTGCTGCTCTACGCGATAGAAGGCGCGCTGCTGGATGTGCACTGGAACGACATCCCCGTTGAACGCAAGGATGCGCTGAACAAACAGCTGGATGCCAAAGCGCCCTGCAAAAATAATTGAAATAAGCAGAATGAAAGGATTGACTTCGAAATGAGAATCGTTATGATTATCACAACTGGTCGCGAGACTGGTTGGATATTCTGAAAGACCTTGGTTCGGACTCTCAGATTATCTCCTCATCAGGCTAATCACGGTTATTGACCCGGCACTTTGCCGGGTCTTTTTTTGCCTGGGATTTGAGTTGCCTGTCATGGCCTATGCACTGGCAAGCCAGCGAAAAGGGCCACCACACATTCCCAGCCTGTATCACCCGCCCTTGCGCAGGCTCGCACAGTAATCCTGCTCGGCCACGCCAGCGGTAAACCACACGTAATCGGCCATGCCTGCGTCCACCTTTTCCCCCACCTGCGCCAGCATCAGCACGCTGGTGCCCTGTTCTACCCCCAGGTCCAGCAGATGCAAGGGCACGCCCAGGTCGTTGCGCACGTGATAGGCCCCCGCCAACAGCAGGGCCGGCGTCGGCGCCTGCATCAGGCGCTGGGCAATTCGCCGGTCACGCTGCTGCTGTACCGCCAGCATGGCCGGCATCTGCGATTCAGGCAGCAGCCCGCAATGCCCTTCACGTACCTGGTCGAGCAAGGCCTGGGTAACCGCAGCGGTCGTAGCGTGCTGCCCCTCCAACTTCGGTACCTGGCGGTAGATATCCCGCACCTCGGCGCGATCAAGGTTCGCCGCCAGCAACGGATAGGGCTGCCCCAGCGCATGGCGCACGATCGGGCCATACAGGGCCCAATCCCAACCTGATTGCCAGTGCAGCGCCGACACCAGGTCGACCGGTAGCGTGGGCTGCTGCTTGAGTGCATCCACCCGCGCCTGCTGCGCCGGCTCCAGCATCTCCAACAGCAGGCTGCCCTGCGGCCGTTGCTGCTCCAGCGCGCGTAACAACCACAACTGCAAGGCATGGTGATCGGGGTTGTCGTGCTGCTCCCCCACCAGAACCCGCGGTGCCGCAGCCAGGCGCCGGACCAGTTGCTCCGGTGTCAGTAACCGGCCTGTGCTCAACTCGCGGATCTGCCCCAGTTCGGCATGCTCGCGCCCCTGCGGGCCTTGCCACTGCGGCAGTGGCGCCAACGCTGCGCCGGACTGGCAAGCGCTCAGTCCCAACGCCAGCAGCAACAGGGTGCCAAACAGCAACGTGCGAGGCATGGGCGAGCTCCTAGCGGGCGATGATGAGCGGGTGCCCCCGCTCGGGGTGAGGTTGAACCAGTACTTCAAGGCCGAACACGGCGCGCAGCGCTTCGGGCCGAAGCACATGTTCAGGGGTATCCAGCGCATGCGGGCAGCCACGTTCGAGCAGCAGGATGCGGTCACAATAGCGCGCCGCCAGGTTCAGGTCATGCAGGATCACCAGTACCGCCGCACCACGGTCGGCAAAGGCTCTGACCGCCTGCAACGTGGTGTGCTGATGCAAGGGGTCGAGCATGGACGTCGGCTCGTCGAGCAACAGCGTGCAGCCGTCGCCCCCTGGCCAGAGCTGCGCCAGCACCCGCGCCAGGTGCACTCGCTGACGCTCGCCCCCCGACAGCGCCAGGTAGCTGCGCCCCACCAGGTGCCCGGCATCCGCCGCCTCCAGTGCCTCGACCACGATTGCCTGGTCGCGCACCTGACCGGTGCGGTGGGGCAGTCGCCCCATGGCCACCACCTCCTCGACACGAAACGCAAAGCCCAGGCTTGAAGTCTGCGGCAGTACCGCCAGGCGTTGTGCCCGCTCATGCCCGCTCCAGTCGCCCAACGCACGCTCATCCAGCAGCACACGGCCATGATGGGCAGGCAATTCGCCGCACAATGCTGCGAGCAAGGTGCTCTTGCCAGCACCATTGGGGCCCAGCACACCCAGCACCTGCCCCGGCTCGATGCCCAGGGTGATGCCATCGAGCACCCGGGTCTGCCCGCGCACCACCTGCAGGTTCTCCACCCGTAGCATCAGGCACGCCCCCGTAGCAGCAGAAAAAGGAAGAAGGGGGCACCGATAAATGCAGTGACGATGCCAATCGGCAGTTCTGCCGGCGCCAGTGCCAGCCGCGCGATCAGGTCGGCGAACAGCAGCAGCGACGCTCCGGCCAGCAGCGACGCCGGCAGCAACACGCGATGGTCGGGGCCGGACAACAGTCGCACCATGTGCGGCACCACCAGCCCGACAAAACCGATCAACCCCGCCGCCGCTACCGCCGCCCCCACGCCCAGCGCGGTGCAGAACACCAGTTCGCGCTTGAGTGTTTCGACCTCGATACCCAGGTGGCGCGCCTCCGACTCCCCCAGCAGCAGGGCATTGAGCGCCTCGGCCCGGCGCGGCAGCCACCAGGCCACTACCACCGCCACCAGCAACAACGGCCACAGGCGCGGGTAGCTTGCGCCATTGAGACTGCCCAGGTTCCAGAACGTCAGCGTACGCAGCGTGGCGTCATCGGCAAGATAAGTGAACAGCCCCACCACCGAGGCGGCCAGGGCGGTCAGGGCGATGCCCGCCAGCAGCATGGTGGCGACACTGGTCTGACCGTCACGCCGGCCCAACCGGTAGACCAGCGCCGTCACGCCCAGCCCGCCGAGAAAGGCGAAGATCGACAACAGATAGGGCGCGAATACCTCGGGCACGCCCCCCAGCCAGTTGCCGCCCACAATCGCCACCGCCGCCCCGAGTGCAGCACCGCTGGACACCCCGACCAGGCCGGGGTCGGCCAGCGGGTTGCGAAACAGGCCCTGCATCGCCACCCCGGAAATCGCCAGCACCGCGCCGACCACCAGCCCGAGCAAGGTGCGCGGCAGACGAATCTGGCCCAGGATCAGTTCGGCCTGCTCCAGCCCCTGGGCCTGAATCGGCACGCCTATCAGGCGCAGCCCGGCTCGCAGGGTGTCGAGCAACGGCAGGCTGACCGGCCCCAGGGCCAATGACAGCCACACCGCCAAAAGGCACAGCAGGCTCAGGCCGATGAACAGAGCACGCGGTGGTACCAGTCGATTCATGGGGCCAGTTGCGCCTTGGCCGCCGGGTAGAAGGCTTGCGCCAGCGCTTGCAGGCTGGCCGGCTGACGCGGCCCGAGGCCGCCCACCAGCAAGGTCGGGTCAAGTTCGACCAGACGCTTGTCCCGTGCTGCGCGAGAGGCCGCCAGCGCCGGGTTTTCCTTGAGCAGGGCCTGCAGCGCCGCCTCGCCCGACAGGCTGCGATCGGCAAACACCAGCACCTGGGGGTTCAGCGCCGCCAGCGCCTCGACCGAGAAGTTCTTGTAGCCGTCATTGTCGGCCAGGTTGCGCCCGCCGGCCTGGCGAATCATCCAGTCGCCTGCGGTCCCCTTGCCCGCGATCATCGGCTTGGCACCGCCATGCCCCACCAGCAGAATCACGCCAGGGGCCGCCTGACTGCCCTGCACTGCCTTGATTCGTGCCGCCAGCCCGTCAAGCTGCTGCCGGTACTCGCCGAACAGGCGCTCTGCCTGCGCCTCGTCGCCCATCAGGCGGCCCAATTGCCGGAGGTTGCCATGTACGGCCTGCAGCTCGGGCGTGCTCGAAAACAACTCCACCTTCACCCCGGCCCCCCGGAGCTGCTTGAGCACCTCTGGCGGGCCCATTTCCTCGGTGCCCACCAGCAGGTCCGGGCGCAAGCTGAGCACCCCTTCGGCCGACAGCTGACGCTGATAGCCGATGCTGGGCAGCGCCTTGAGGCTCGCCGGGTGCTGGCTGGTGGTGTCGACGCCCACCAGCCGCGACTCGCCGCCCAGCGCCACCACCCACTCGCTCAGCGCACCGCCGGCACTGACCCAGCGGGCGGCCAGGGGTTCGGCCTGGGCCGCCGAGTTGAAAACAAGCCCGATACACAGGGCGATCAGGCTGGCACGTCGGCGCATAGCAAGGCTTCCTTAGATGAAGGCGGACCGTTGTCCAGGTGGATAACGGTTGGGCAGTGCCCGTACTCGCGGTATAAAGACGCCGGGCACGGCCATTGCGGGCAATTTGATAATTATTTGCATTTGGACGTCAAGCCGACTCTCGTTTCTTCAAGTGAACCTACCCATGCACCTTCTTTGCCGCCCGTCCGATCTGGGCGAGGGCCAAAGCCGTGGCTTCAAGGCCGCAGGCATCGACCTGTTCGGCGTACGTCGCCAGGGCCGCGTCTACCTGTACCGCAACCGCTGCCCGCATCGTGGCATCGGCCTGAACTGGGAGGCAGACCAATTCCTGGACCCCAGCGCCCAACTGATCGCCTGCGTTCATCACGGCGCACTGTTCGTGCCGGAGTCCGGTGAATGCGTGGCCGGCCCCTGTACCGGGGATGCATTGCAGGCCCTGGACTGCCGGGAAGACAGCCAGGGCATCTGGCTCATTACGTGAGCGTCACCGGCAATGCGCGGTCGATGCTGATCTGCTCGCCGTCCAGGTGCACGCCGTAGGCCAGCACCTCGACACCTTCGGCTGCCGCTGCACGCAAGGCCGCGGCATAGGCGCTGTCGATTTCCTCGGCCGGGCGCACCGCATCGATGCCGCTCAGGTTCACGCAATACAGTTGCACCGCCCGCACACCCTGGCGCACCAGTGCCGACAGTTCGCGCAGGTGCTTGGCGCCACGTTGGGTCACCGCGTCGGGAAACGCCGCTATCCGCGAGCCGTCGAAGCCCAGGGTCACGCTCTTGACCTCGACATAGGCCGGCCCTGTGGGGTACTCCAGGCGAAAATCGATGCGGCTGCGTTCCTCGCCATAGGCCACCTCCCGCCGGAGCGCCGTGAAGCCGGCCAGCTCGGTGATGCGCCCGGCGTGCAGCGCCTCTTCGACGATGGCATTGGCCCGCCCGGTGTTCACACAGGCCAGCCGGCCTTGCGGGGTCTCGGCGATTTCCCAGGTGCCCGGCAATTTGCGCTTGGGGTCGCTGGACCGACTGAACCAGACCTTGCCGCCCTCCAGCATGCAGTTGAGCATCGACCCGGTGTTGGGGCAGTGGATGGTCATCTGTTCGCCGTTGGCCAGTTCGATGTCGGCCAGAAAACGTTTGTAGCGACGCAGCAGGCGCGCCTGCTCAAGTTCGGGGAAAAAACGCATCAGCCTTGCCAACTCCGCAAACCGCGGGCAATCCGCTCGACCGCCTGCTGCAGGCGCGGCAGGCTCTGGGTGTAGGCAAACCGCACATGGTGCCCGGCCTGGTGACGACCGAAGTCCAGGCCCGGGGTGAAGGCTACGTGCTCGGTTTCGAGGAAGTGCTGGCAGAACGCGAAGGCATCACCACCGAACGCGCTGATATCGGCGTACAGGTAGAACGCCCCTTGCGGTTCCACCGCGATACCGAAGCCCAGCTCGCGCAGGGCCGGCAACAAGAAGTCGCGACGCCGCGCGAACTCGGCGCGACGCTCCTCGAAAATCGCCAGCGTGCGGGGTTCGAAACAGGCCAGCGCAGCATGTTGGGCCATGCTCGGCGCACTGATGTAGAGGTTTTGCGCCAGCTTCTCCAGGTCGGCGACCGCTGCAGGCGGCGCTACCAGCCAACCGAGGCGCCAGCCGGTCATGCCGAAATATTTTGAGAAACTATTCAGCACGAAGGCTTCGTCATCGACTTCCAGCACGCTGGGGGCGTCGATGCCGTAGGTCAGGCCGTGATAGATCTCGTCGACCACCAGGTGGCCATTGTGCGCACGGGTGGCCTGCGACAGGCTGGCCAGTTGCTCGCGGTCGAGCACCGTGCCGGTGGGGTTGGCGGGCGAGGCCACCAGTGCACCGACGGTCTCGTTGTCCCAGTAACGCTCGACCAGGTCGGCATTGAGCTGGTAGTTGGCCTCGGGGCCGACCGGCACCAGTTGCGCACCGCCCTCGACCAGGCGCAGAAAGTGCCGGTTGCACGGGTAGCCCGGGTCGGCCAGCAGCCAGTGCTTGCCTGGGTCGACCAACAGGCTGGCCGCCAGCAGCAATGCGCCCGAGCCGCCCGGGGTGATCAGGATGCGCTGCGGGTCGATGTTCACCCCGTAACGCTGGGCATAGAACCCGGCAATCGCCTCGCGCAGCGCAGGCAGGCCGCGTGCCGCGGTGTAGCGCGTGTGGCCTGCGGCCAGGGCAGCCTGGCCGGCTTCGACGATGGGCGCGGCAGTGGTGAAGTCCGGCTCGCCGATCTCCAGGTGGATCACGTCATGCCCGGCTGCCTGCAGTTCGTTGGCCCGCGCCAGCAGCGCCATGACGTGAAAGGGTTCGATGGCGCGACTGCGCGCACTGTAGGGCTGGGCCATGGCCTTCTCTCAAATGGGTCTAAAATGATGATTCTACCCATGCATGGGAACGAACGTGTGGGTAAAGCCGTGGTCAACCGGGGAGACAACCGGGAGTAGCGCGCCCCGATTCGATCTGGTAAGTTCGGCGGCTCGCAGTCGCAGGGCCGGCGGGCGCCGGAGATGGAGAAGCCTGCGCAATGGATTAGAAGAGTGAGAGGCGGTCTATTCATGTCCACCCAAGAAAAGAAACAAACCGTTCAAGCCGTTGGCGACTTCACCCCCTATGAAGCTGGTAAGGGTGAGGAGTACATGAGCGATGACATGCGGGCCCACTTTGTCTCCATCCTGAACAAGTGGAAGCAGGACCTGATGAAGGAAGTGGACCGGACTGTAGACCACATGAAGGAAGAGGCAGCCAACTTTGCCGACCCGGCAGACCGTGCCAGCCAGGAAGAAGAGTTTGCGCTGGAACTGCGCAATCGTGACCGCGAGCGCAAGTTGATCAAGAAGATCGACAAGACGCTGCAACTGATCCAGGACAAGGACTACGGCTGGTGCGAAGACTGCGGTGTTGAAATCGGTGTGCGCCGCCTGGAGGCCCGCCCTACCGCCGACAAGTGCTTCGACTGCAAGAACCTTGCGGAAATCAAGGAAAAACAGGTCGGCAAGGCCTGACCTGAACAGAACGGGGCGCTCAAGGCGCCCCGTTTCATTTATGGCTGTCGGATCTACCCGCCTGTGATGAACACCCCGCGCTACATCGGGCGCTTCGCCCCCACCCCCAGTGGTTTTCTACATTTCGGCTCGCTGGTTGCCGCCCTCGCCTCGTGGCTGGACGCACGCGCGGTGGGCGGGCAATGGCTGCTGCGCATGGAAGACATCGACCCGCCGCGCGAAGCCCCCGGCGCCCAGGCCGCCATCCTGCACACTCTGGAAAACTACGGCCTGCACTGGGACGGCGCAGTGGTGTACCAGAGCCAGCGTCACGACGCCTATGCCGCCGTGGTGCAGCGCCTGTTCCAGCAGGGCCTGGCGTACGCCTGTACCTGTTCGCGCAAGCAGCTGGAAGGGTACAACGGTATCTATCCGGGCCTGTGCCGCAACCTGGGCCACGCCCAGGAGGACGCGGCCATTCGCCTGCGCGTGCCCGAGCTGAGCTATCACTTCACCGATCGTCTGCAGGGCCGCTTCGAGCAGCACCTGGGACGCGAGGTGGGCGACTTCGTGATCCGGCGCCGCGATGGCCTGTACGCTTACCAGCTGGCAGTGGTGCTGGACGATGCCTGGCAAGGCGTGACCGATATCGTGCGCGGTGCCGACCTGCTCGACAACACCCCGCGCCAGCTGTACCTGCAGGAGCTGCTGGGCCTGTCGCAGCCGCGCTACCTGCATGTGCCGCTGATCACCCAGCCCGACGGGCACAAGCTGGGCAAGTCGTATCGCTCGGCACCGTTGCCGGCGGACCAGGCCACACCCTTGCTGTTGCGGGCCTTGCGTGCTCTCGGCCAACCGGTCGAGGCGGGCATGGCGCTGGGTACGCCGAGCGAGGTACTCGCGCACGCCGCCCAGCACTGGAATACCGACGCCCTGCCCCGGCGCCTGAGCGTGCCCGAAGCCGACCTTCACTGATCGTTGCTCACTGCTGACACAGGCGCTGAGCCCTTCGCTGGCAGGCCAGCGCCCATCGGTGCACCGTTGCCCTCCAGGCCAGTACAGAACCTGGACAGCGAAGAGGCCGGAACAGCTTGCACAAAGCCCAACAAATTCAATTCGTTGGGCATTCTGGCGAAGGTCGTTTGCAGGCACCGGCCCTTCCGTTACCATCGACGCCGATTTGCGCCAATAATAAGCCCAGGCACGCAGCGTCCACAGCCAACGAGGCCCGCATGTACATCTATCGCTTGGTCCTGCTTCTGGTAGTGGGGATCTACCTGTTCTCCCCGGCCATCATGGACTGGTGGATCGAACCCACCGGCGCCTGGTATCGCCCCTACCTGCTGTGGCTGATCCTGATCGTCGTGACCTTTATCCTGCAGAGCCAACGTGATGCCGATGAGCTTTAGCCTGACCCAGATGATCCTGATCAGCGCCGCCTACCTGCTGGTGCTGTTCGGCGTGGCCTGGATCAGCGAGCGCGGCATGATCCCGCGCTCGATCATTCGCCACCCACTGACCTACACCCTGTCGCTGGGCGTGTACGCCAGCGCATGGGCCTTCTACGGTACAGTCGGCCTGGCCTACCAGTACGGCTACGGTTTCCTGGCCTGCTACCTGGGAGTGTCCGGTGCATTCCTGCTCGCCCCGGTGCTGCTCTATCCGATCCTGAAGATCACCCGCACCTACCAGCTCTCGTCGCTGGCCGACCTCATCGCGTTCCGCTTTCGCAGTACCTGGGCCGGCGCCCTCACCACGATCTTCATGCTGATCGGCGTGCTGCCGCTGCTGGCCCTGCAGATCCAGGCCGTGGCCGACTCCATCAGCATCCTCACCGGCGAGCCGGTCAAGAGTCGCGTGGCCCTGGCCTTCTGCGCCATGATCACACTGTTCACTATCTTCTTTGGCTCACGCCATATTGCCACCCGCGAGAAACACGAAGGGCTTGTGTTCGCCATCGCCTTCGAGTCGGTGGTCAAGCTGCTGGCGTTGGGCGGTATCGGCCTGTATGCGCTGTACGGGGTGTTCGGCGGCCCGCACGAGCTGGAGGTGTGGCTGCTGCAGAACCAGACCGCCCTCGCCGCGCTGCACACACCCTTGCAGGAAGGCCCGTGGCGCACCCTGCTGCTGGTGTTCTTCGCCTCGGCCATCGTGATGCCGCACATGTACCACATGGCCTTTACCGAGAACCTCAACCCGCGCTCGCTGGTCAGCGCCAGCTGGGGCCTGCCGCTGTTCCTGCTGCTGATGAGCCTGGCGGTACCGCTGATCCTGTGGGCCGGGCTCAAGCTGGGCGCCAGCACCAGCCCGGAATACTTCACCCTGGGCCTGGGCATCGCCGCCAACAATCAGGCCCTGGCGCTACTGGCCTACATCGGCGGGCTATCCGCTGCCAGCGGGCTGATCATCGTCACTACGCTGGCGCTGTCGGGCATGGCGCTGAACCACCTGGTGCTGCCGCTGTACCAGCCGCCGGCCGAAGGCAACATCTATCGCTGGCTGAAATGGACGCGCCGCGCGCTGATCGTGGCGATCATCGCCGCCGGTTTCGGCTTCTATCTGCTGCTCGGCGCCCAGCAGGACCTGGCCAACCTGGGCATCGTCGCCTTCGTTGCCACCCTGCAGTTCCTGCCAGGCGTGCTGTCGGTGCTGTACTGGCCCACCGCCAACCGGCGCGGCTTCATCGCCGGCCTGCTGGCGGGGATCCTGGTGTGGATGGTGACCATGCTGCTGCCGCTGGTGGGCAACCTGCAGGGCTTCTACATTCCGCTGCTGAACATGATCTATGTGCTCGACGACACCAGCTGGCACATGGCGGCGATCGCCTCGCTGGCGGCCAACGTGCTGCTGTTCACCCTGATCTCGCTGTTCAGCAACGCCAGCGCCGAGGAAGTCGCCGCCGCCGAGGCCTGCGCCGTGGATAACGTGCGCCGTCCGCAACGGCGCGAACTGCACGCCGCCTCGCCGCAGGAATTCGCCACCCAGCTGGCCAAGCCGCTGGGCGCCAAGGCCGCGCAGAAAGAAGTCGAGCAAGCCCTGCGCGACCTGTACCTGCCCTTCGACGAACGCCGCCCGTACGCCCTGCGACGCCTGCGCGACCGCATCGAGGCCAACCTGTCGGGCCTGATGGGCCCCAGCGTGGCACAGGACATGGTCGAGACCTTCCTGCCGTACAAGTCGGGCAGCGAGAACTACGTGACCGAAGACATCCATTTCATCGAGAGCCGCCTGGAAGACTATCACTCGCGCCTCACCGGCCTGGCCGCCGAGCTCGATGCCCTGCGCCGCTACCACCGCCAGACCCTGCAGGAGCTGCCCATGGGCGTCTGCTCGCTGGCCAAGGATCAGGAGATCCTGATGTGGAACAGGGCCATGGAAGAGCTGACCGGCATCCCCGCCAAGCGTGTGGTCGGCTCGCGCCTGACCACCATCGGCGAACCCTGGCGCGGTCTGTTGCTGGGGTTCATCAACGTGCCCGACGAGCACCTGCACAAGCAGCGCCTGGGCCTGGACGGGCAGACCCGCTGGCTCAACCTGCACAAGGCGGCCATCGACGAGCCCCTGGCACCGGGCAACAGCGGCCTGGTGCTGTTGGTGGAAGACCTCACCGAAACCCAGATGCTCGAAGACAAGCTGGTGCACTCCGAGCGCCTGGCCAGCATCGGCCGCCTGGCCGCCGGGGTCGCCCACGAAATCGGCAACCCGGTCACCGGCATCGCCTGCCTGGCGCAGAACCTGCGTGAAGAGCGCGAGGACGACGGCGAGATCACCGAACTGAGCAGCCAGATCCTGGAGCAGACCAAGCGCATCTCGCGCATCGTCCAGTCGCTGATGAGCTTCGCCCACGCCGGCAGCCACCAGCACAGTGACGAACCGGTGTGCCTGGCCGAAGTGGCGCAGGATGCCATCGGTCTGCTGGCCTTGAACCGGCGCAATTTCGAAGTACAGTTCTTCAACCTGTGCGACCCCGAGCACTGGGTCGACGGCGATCCGCAGCGCCTGGCGCAGGTACTCATCAACCTGCTGTCCAACGCCCGCGATGCATCGCCGGCCGGCACGGCGGTACGGGTCAAGAGCGAAGCCAGCGAGCACACCGTCGACCTGATCGTCGAGGACGAAGGCAGCGGCATTCCGAAGAGCATCATGGACCGGCTGTTCGAACCCTTCTTCACCACCAAGGATCCGGGCGAAGGCACCGGGCTGGGGCTCGCTCTGGTCTATTCCATCGTGGAAGAGCATTATGGACAAATCACCATCGACAGCCCGGCCGATACTCAAAGCCAGCGTGGCACCCGGATCCGTGTGACCCTGCCGCGTCATGTCGTAGCGACGTCCGCTGTGAACTGAGACCGTCGAGAGAATTGAATCAATGCCGCATATTCTGATCGTCGAAGACGAAACCATCATCCGCTCGGCCTTGCGTCGCCTGCTCGAACGCAACCAGTACCAGGTCAGCGAAGCCGGCTCGGTACAGGAGGCCCAGGAACGCTTCAGCATTCCGAGCTTCGACCTGATTGTCAGCGACCTGCGCCTGCCCGGCGCACCGGGTACCGAGCTGATCAAGCTGGGCGAAGGCAAGCCGGTGCTGATCATGACCAGCTACGCCAGCCTGCGCTCGGCCGTCGACTCGATGAAGATGGGCGCAGTGGACTACATCGCCAAGCCCTTCGATCACGACGAGATGCTCCAGGCCGTCGCCCGCATCCTGCGCGACCGCCAGAACGCCCCCGCCGCCCCTGCCGAGCGCAGCAGCGCCGGCGCCAAGGCGGCCCCGGCGGACAAGCCGGGCAATGCCAATGGCGAAATCGGCATCATCGGCTCGTGCCCGCCGATGCAGGACCTGTACGGCAAGATCCGCAAGGTCGCGCCCACCGACTCCAATGTACTGATCCAGGGTGAATCGGGTACCGGCAAGGAGCTGGTGGCGCGCGCGCTGCACAACCTGTCACGCCGGGCCAAGGCGCCGATGATTTCGGTCAACTGCGCGGCGATTCCCGAAAGCCTGATCGAGTCCGAGCTGTTCGGTCACGAAAAGGGCGCGTTCACCGGCGCCAGCGCCGGCCGTGCCGGCCTGGTCGAAGCGGCCGACGGGGGCACGCTGTTTCTCGACGAGATCGGCGAACTGCCGCTCGAAGCCCAGGCCCGCCTGCTGCGCGTACTGCAGGAAGGCGAGATCCGACGAGTGGGCTCGGTGCAATCGCAAAAGGTCGATGTGCGCCTGATTGCCGCCACCCACCGCGACCTGAAGAACCTGGCCAAGGTCGGCCAGTTCCGCGAAGACCTTTACTATCGCCTGCACGTGATCGCCCTCAAGCTTCCCGCCCTGCGCGAGCGTGGCGCCGACGTCAACGAGATCGCCAATGCGTTCCTCGCCCGCCAGAGCGCACGCATCGGGCGCAACGACCTGAAGTTCGCCCATGACGCCGAACAGGCCATTCGTCATTACTCCTGGCCGGGCAACGTGCGAGAGCTGGAAAACGCCGTGGAGCGCGCGGTGATCCTGTGCGAAAGCCCGGAAATCTCTGCCGACCTGCTGGGCATCGACATCGAGCTGGCCGACCTGGAAGACGATGACGTGTTCGCCGGCCTGCCGTCTGCCGGTGGCGCCGCCAGCAACACCAGCCACGAACCGACCGAAGACCTGTCACTGGAAGACTACTTCCAGCACTTTGTACTCGAACACCAGGACCACATGACCGAGACCGAGCTGGCCCGCAAGCTCGGTGTCAGCCGCAAATGCCTGTGGGAACGTCGTCAGCGCCTGGGTATCCCGCGGCGCAAGAGCGGGGCCACCAGCGAAAGCTGAACCAGCACGCGCACCGGTGTTACCGGCAGGTAACACCAGGGCGTGTGAAAAAAATGTTACCTCACGCTGATCACGTAACAGAAACCGGGGCATACGGTAACGAATCCCCGGTTTTTTTATGCCCGCCAGACGCCCCCAAAACCGCCTAACCCCTTGTTTTACTGGGGTTTGCAAAAGTTGGCACGGCACCTGCTATATGTTCGGTACAAGAACAATAACAAGCACTGCAAAAGACAATAAAAATAAGACGAATCGGCTCACGCACAATAAGAACAAGACGGCGGAGGCGCAGCTAACTGATTCTTTTGGAGAGGAGTTGTATTTGGGGCTTGCCCCACAACCAGGCAGAGAACAACAAAAACTGCACTCAAGCAGGGCCTGAACTGGTTGGATCGCATGATCACTGCAACCTCAGCGACCAAAGCAATCCGTTTGCTCTTGACTCCCGGTTAGGGAGAACACCCACAAGCCTTGCGGTTTTGTGGGTAGGGCACTCAACAAAAACAAGAAGCCCGGCAAAAGAACAATAAGAGCATGCAACTACTTCTTGGGGAGCTTCGGCTCCCCTTGTAGTTTCCGGCTTTCAGCCCGCCCGATGCACCCGCCTACACCATCCTTCGAGTAAATGCTAGAATCCCCGCCCATCATGCGGCCATTCTTCGTTTTTGGCCGAACATTCCTTCAAACAGTGCATCCCATGCTGAAGAAGTTGTTCCAGTCATTCCGTCCTACCGTGCGTGGCCAGCACCACATTCGCACCACGCCCGAAGTGATCAATAGCGGCCAGCATTCACTGCAACGTGGCCAGTTCAGCCGCCACGCGGTGAACATCGTCGAGCGCCTGCAGAACGCAGGCTACCAGGCCTACCTGGTCGGCGGTTGCGTTCGCGATCAACTCCTGGGCATTACCCCCAAGGACTTCGACGTCGCCACCAGTGCCACCCCCGAACAGGTCCGTGCAGAGTTTCGCAACGCCCGGATCATCGGCCGGCGGTTCAAGCTGGTGCATATCCATTTCGGTCGCGAAATCATCGAAGTCGCCACCTTCCGCGCCAACCATCCCGAGGTCGAGGAAGAGAACAGCCACACCTCTTCACGCAACGAGAGCGGGCGCATCCTGCGTGACAATGTATACGGCACCCTGGAAGAAGACGCGCAGCGCCGCGACTTCACCATCAATGCCCTGTACTACGATCCGGTCAGCGAGCGCATTCTCGATTACGCCAACGGCGTGCACGATATCCGCAACCGTCTGATCCGCCTGATCGGCGACCCTGTGCAGCGCTACCAGGAAGACCCGGTACGCATGCTGCGGGCCGTGCGCTTCGCGGCCAAGCTCAACTTCGGTATCGAAAAGCACACCGTGCAACCGATCCGCGAGCTGGCCCCGATGCTGCGCGAAATCCCTGCCGCACGCCTGTTCGAAGAAACCCTGAAGCTGTTCCTGTCCGGCTATGCGGCCGACACCTTCGAGATGCTGGTCGACCTGCAACTGTTCGACCCGCTGTTCCCGGCCAGTGCCCAGGCGCTGGAAGACCAGCCGACCTACACCCACACCCTGATCAGCCAGGCGCTGATCAACACCGACCTGCGCATCAAGCAAGGCAAGCCGGTCACCCCGGCCTTCCTGTTCGCCGCCATGCTCTGGCCGGCGCTGCCAGGGCGTGCCCTGCGCCTGCAGAGCCGTGGCATGCCGCCGATCCCGGCCTTGCAGGAAGCCGCCCACGAGCTGATCGCCGAACAGTGCCAGCGCATTGCGATCCCCAAGCGCTTCACGATGCCGATCCGCGAGATCTGGGACATGCAGGAGCGCCTGCCACGGCGCAGCGGCAAACGTGCCGACCTGCTGCTGGACAACCCGCGTTTTCGCGCCGGCTACGACTTCCTGCTGCTGCGCGAAAGCGCGGGCGAGGAAACCGACGGCCTGGGCCAATGGTGGACCGACTACCAGGACTGCAACGACAGCGAGCGCCGCGACATGATCCGTGACCTGGGCAGCCGCGACGACGGCGCCGGCGCGGGCCCGCGCAAACGCAAGCGCAGCCCGAGCAAGCGCAAGCGCGCCGACGGCGCAGGCGAGTAACGCCGTATGGTGCGTGCCTACATCGGCCTGGGCAGCAACCTGGCCGACCCGCAACAGCAACTGCGCAGCGCTCTCGAGGCGCTGGGCCGGTTGCCGGGTTCGCAACTGGCCGGTGTGTCGTCGTTCTACGCCAGCGACTCGCTGTCGCCTGGCCAGCCGCGCTACACCAACGCGGTTGCGGCGCTCGATACTTCGCTGGCGCCGCTGGCGCTGCTCGATGCCCTGCAGGCCATCGAGGCCGACCAGGGCCGCGAACGCAAGGAACGCTGGGGCCCACGCACCCTGGACCTGGATATCCTGCTGTATGCCGATCAGGTGCTCGACGAGCCGCGCCTGAAGGTTCCCCACTATCACATGCACGCCCGCCCGTTCGTGCTGTACCCCCTGGCAGAGCTGGTGCCCGGCGACTTCTGCCTGCCCGACCAGCGCCCCCTCGCGCAATGGCTGGCAGAATGCCCGTTCGTTGGCCTCGAGCGCCTGTAACTGGGCGCTCCCCCACGCGGTAACGCCCGTAACAGCGCCTTCGTAACAATGCGGTAACAGGGTAATTGACTTCAGTCTTCGTGCTCACGACTATAGGCGTCCCGCAGCGCCCCGGCGCCGCATAAGGCGTATATAGGCCTGGAACAGGGTTGTACTCCAAACACCACAATCGATGATGTGCTGTTCCAGTAGATGAATACACGCGTTGTACGCAGTCGTTTTTCACAGCGCCTGAACGAGGATTCCTTTCATGCCAGAAGTAACCCTGACCACCCTGCAAGGCCTCAAGGCCAAGGGCGAGAAAATAACCATGCTGACCTGCTATGACGCGACCTTTGCCAAGGTGGCGAGTCAGGCCGGCGTGGAAATATTGCTGGTGGGTGACTCCCTGGGCATGGTCCTGCAGGGCCATGACAGCACCTTGCCGGTGACCAACGCCGAAATGGCCTACCACACCGCCTGCGTCAAGCGCGGCAACCAGGGTGCGCTGATTCTGGCCGACCTGCCCTTCATGGCCTGCGCCACCACCGAGCAGGCCTTCGCCAATGCCGGCGCACTGATGCAGGCCGGCGCGCACATGGTCAAGGTCGAGGGCGCCGCCTGGCTGGCCGAGACCATTCGCCTGCTGGCCGAACGCGGCGTGCCGGTGTGTGCGCACATGGGCCTCACGCCGCAGACCGTGAACATCCTGGGCGGCTACAAGGTCCAGGGCCGCCAGGAGAACCAGGCACGGCAGATGCGCGCCGACGCCATCGCCCTGGAGCAGGCCGGCGCAGCCATGCTGCTGCTCGAATGTGTGCCCAGCGAGCTGGCGGCGGAAATCACCCAGGCCGTGACCATTCCGGTCATCGGTATCGGTGCCGGCAGCGCCACCGATGGCCAGGTACTGGTGATGCACGACATGCTCGGCCTGTCGCTCAGCGGGCGCGTGCCCAAGTTCGTGAAGAACTTCATGCTTGGCCAGCCCGACATTGCCGGTGCTTTCGGTGCCTACGTGCAAGCCGTCAAGGGCGTGACCTTCCCCGGCACCGAACATGGGTTCAGCGCATGAATACCGTCAAGACCATCCTTGAACTGCGCGCTGCGGTCGCCCGCGCACGCAGCGAGGGCAAGCGCATCGGCTTCGTGCCCACCATGGGCAACCTGCACAGCGGGCATGCCGCGCTGGTGACCAAGGCCGCGCAGCGGGCCGATTTCGTGGTGGCGAGCATCTTCGTCAACCCGCTGCAGTTCGGCGCCAACGAAGACCTCGACAAGTACCCGCGCACCCTCGCCGCCGACCAGGAAAAACTCCTGCAGGCCGGCTGCCACCTGCTGTTCACCCCCAACGTCGAAGAAATGTACCCCGACGGCATGGCGGCCCAGACCCTGGTCAGCGTGCCGCACCTGTCCCAAGGGCTGTGTGGCGCCAGCCGTCCCGGGCACTTCGAGGGTGTTGCCACGGTGGTCAGCAAGCTGTTCAACATGGTCCAGCCCGACCTGGCCGTGTTCGGCCAGAAGGACTTCCAGCAACTGGCGGTGATCCGCGCGCTGGTGCGCGACCTCAACCTGCCCATCCAGATCATCGGCGAGCCGACCGTGCGCGCCGAGGACGGCCTGGCCCTGTCGTCGCGCAACGGTTACCTGACCGACGCACAACGTGCCACTGCGCCCACGATCTACCGCACCCTGAGCCGGATCGCCCAGGCAATCGGCCAGGGCCGCCGTGACTTCGAGGTGCTGATCGCCGAAGGTCGGCAACAACTGGTGGAGGCCGGCTTCAAGCCCGACTACCTGGAAATCCGTCAGGCGCTGAACCTGCGCCCGGCAGGGGCGAACGACCGCGACCTGGTGATTCTGGTGGCAGCGGTACTGGGCGCCACGCGCCTGATCGACAACCTGCACCTGAACCTCGACGAACAGTGACAACGCACCCGGCCGGGCTGCCGGGCAATTAACCTGCCACACTGGAAACGGGCCCGTCTTTCCAGTGTCAAAGGCAGTTCACGTACCAAGGAAACCTGCAGCGATGGCGTACTACCGCACCCCCCACGATGTCACTACGCTGCCCGCCTGGCAGGCGCTCCAGCAACACCGCAGCGCCATGCAGGGCTTCAGCATGCGCGATGCGTTCAACGCCAACCCGCAGCGCTTCGAGCAGTTCAGCCTGAGCAGCTGCGGGCTGTTTCTGGACTATTCGAAAAACCTCATCGACCACCAGACCCGCGACCTGCTGGTGGGGCTGGCCAATGAAGTGGGCCTGCAGGACGCGATCAAGTCGCTGTTTGCCGGCGAAATCGTCAACGCCTCCGAAGGCCGCCCGGCCCTGCATACCGCGCTGCGGCGCCCGGTGGGCGACAAGCTGAGCGTCAATGGCGTGAACATCATGCCCGACGTGCACAAGGTGCTGAATCAGGTCACCGAGCTGGTGGGGCGCATCCACGACGGCCTGTGGCGCGGCTACAGCGAAAAGCCGATCACCGACGTGGTCAACATCGGCATCGGCGGCTCGTTCCTCGGCCCGGAGCTGGTCTCCGAGGCCCTGCTGCCCTACGCCCAGCGCGGCGTGCGCTGCCACTACCTGGCCAATATCGACGGCAGCGAATTCCACGAGCTGTCGGCCAAGCTGCGTGCCGAGACCACGCTGTTCATCGTGTCGTCCAAATCCTTCAATACCCTGGAAACCCTGAAGAACGCCCAGGCGGCTCGGGTCTGGTACCTGGCCCAGGGTGGTTCGGAAGCCGAGCTGTACAAGCACTTCATCGCCGTATCGAGCAACAAGGCCGCTGCGGTGGCCTTCGGTATCCGTGAAGAGAACATCTTCCCGATGTGGGACTGGGTAGGCGGACGCTATTCGCTGTGGTCGGCCATCGGCCTGCCGATCGCCCTGGCCATCGGCACCGCCAACTTCAAGGAGCTGCTGTCGGGTGCCTACACCATGGACCAGCACTTCCAGACCGCACCGTTCGGGCAGAACATGCCGGTGCTGCTGGCCTTGCTGGGCGTGTGGTATGGCAACTTCTGGGGCGCCCAGAGCCACGCGATCCTGCCGTACGACCATTACCTGCGCAACATCACCAAGCACCTGCAGCAACTGGACATGGAGTCCAACGGCAAGAGCGTGCGCCAGGACGGCACCCCGGTCGACCACGACACCGGGCCGGTGATCTGGGGCGGCGTGGGCTGCAACGGCCAGCATGCCTATCACCAGTTGCTGCACCAGGGCACCCAACTGATACCGGCCGACTTCATCGTGCCGGTGGTGAGCTTCAACCCGGTGGCCGACCACCACCAGTGGCTGTACGCCAACTGCCTGTCCCAGAGCCAGGCGTTGATGCTCGGCAAGACCCGCGCCGAGGCCGAGGCCGAGCTGCGCGACAAGGGCATGGCCGAAGCCGAGGTGCAGCGCCTGGCGCCGCACAAGGTGATCCCGGGCAACCGTCCGAGCAACACCCTGGTGGTGGAGCGTATCAGCCCGCGGCGCCTGGGCGCGCTGGTGGCGATGTACGAGCACAAGGTGTTCGTGCAGAGCGTGGTGTGGGGCATCAATGCCTTCGACCAGTGGGGTGTGGAGCTGGGCAAGGAACTGGGCAAGGGCGTGTACCAGCGCCTGACCGGCGGTATCGAAGAGCCGGCCGAAGATGCCTCGACCCAGGGCCTGATCAACTACTTCCGCGGGCGTCACCGGGGCTAAGGGCTACACTGTCGGGATGTTGTTATCCCCATCGCGGGCCAAGCCCGCTCCCACAGGTACGATGCACACCGCGTGGGAGCGGGCTTGGCCCGCGATGGGAGCGACACCTATCCAACAGGAAAGGGCCCCCCAATGTTCGATATCAGCGACTACCCCGAAGCCGATGCCGTCAGCAAGGCGGCACAACTCTCCCAGGCCGACTACCAGCGCCTGTATCGCCAGTCCGTAGACGATCCCGACACCTTCTGGGCCGAACAAGCCAGGCGCCTGGACTGGATCAGCCCCTGGTCGGCTGTTCAGCAGAGCGATCTGCGCACGGGCCAGGCAACCTGGTTCAAGGATGCCAAGCTCAACGTCAGCTACAACTGCCTGGACCGCTACGTGGCTCAGCGCGGCGACCAGCCGGCGATCATCTGGGAAGGCGACGACCCGCAGCAGTCCACCACCCTCACCTACCGCCAGGTTCATCAGCAGGTGTGCCGCCTGGCCAACGTGCTCAAGCAGCGCGGGGTGAAAAAGGGCGACCGGGTGTGCATCTACATGCCGATGATTCCCGAAGCTGCCTTCGCCATGCTGGCCTGTACCCGCATCGGCGCGATTCACTCGGTGGTGTTCGGCGGCTTTTCCCCCGACGCCCTGCGCGACCGCATCCTCGACGCCGACTGCCGCACGGTGATTACCGCCGACGAAGGCGTGCGCGGCGCCAGGAGCATTGGCCTGAAGAACAACGTCGACAAGGCCCTGCAAAGCTGCCCGGACGTCAGCAGCGTGGTGGTGGTACGCCGCACCGGCGGCCCGGTGGACTGGAACGAAGCCCGCGACCTCTGGTACCACGAGGCAATCAGCCAGGTGGGCGACGACTGCCCGCCCGAGCCGATGGATGCGGAAGACCCGCTGTTCATCCTCTACACCTCCGGCAGCACCGGCAAGCCCAAGGGCGTGCTGCACACCACCGCCGGCTACCTGCTGCAGGCCGCCCTGACCTTCAAGGTGGTGTTCGACTACCGCGACGGCGAGGTGTTCTGGTGCACCGCCGATGTCGGCTGGGTAACCGGCCACAGCTACATCGTCTACGGCCCGCTCGCCAACGGCGCCACCACCCTGATGTTCGAAGGCGTGCCCAACTACCCCAATGCCTCGCGCTTCTGGCAGGTGGTCGACAAGCACCAGGTGAACATCTTCTATACCGCCCCCACCGCTCTGCGGGCACTGATGCGCGAAGGTTCGGCGCCGCTCGACGGTACCTCGCGCAAGAGCCTGCGCCTGCTGGGCAGCGTGGGCGAGCCGATCAACCCGGAAGCCTGGGAATGGTACTTCGAGAAGGTCGGTGAGAAGCGCTGCCCGATCGTCGACACCTGGTGGCAGACCGAGACCGGCGGCATCATGCTCAGCCCGCTGGTCAGCGCCCGCCACATCAAGCCCGGTTGCGCCACCCGTCCGCTGTTCGGCGTGCAGCCAGTGCTGCTGGACGACAAGGGCGCGCTGATCGAGGGCCCCGGCAGCGGGCTGCTGGCGATCAAGGCCAGTTGGCCGGGGCAGATCCGCAGCGTATACGGCGATCATCAGCGCATGATCGACACCTACTTCAAACCCCTGCCGGGCTACTACTTCACCGGCGACGGCGCGCGCCGCGATGCCGATGGCGACCTGTGGATAACCGGGCGCATCGACGACGTGATCAACGTGTCCGGGCACCGCATCGGCACTGCCGAGGTGGAAAGTGCCCTGGTGTTGCACGACAGCATCGCCGAAGCCGCCGTGGTCGGGTACCCTCACGACCTGAAGGGCCAGGGCATCTATGCCTTCGTCACGCCCATGAACGGCGTGACCCCGGACGACCACCTCAAGCAGGCACTGCTGGCGCTGGTCAGCAAGGAGATCGGCAGCTTTGCCAAACCCGAGCTGATCCAGTGGGCGCCAGCACTGCCCAAGACCCGCTCGGGCAAGATCATGCGCCGCATCCTGCGCAAGATCGCCTGCAACGAGCTGGACAACCTGGGCGACACCTCGACCCTGGCCGACCCGAGCGTGGTCCAAGGCCTGATCGACAAACGCCTGAATCAATGAACGGCACCGCGGCGACGGTGCCTCAAGGTACCCATGGAAGCGCTACGCCGCCGTATCGAAACACAGTTGCTGAGCCTTACGGGCCTGGCCCTGGGCCAACTCGACCTCGAACAGCCCAAGGGCGACCCTGGGCTGTTCGGTCCGCGCAGCATCAGCTGGCAGGTGCACGGGGATTTCCCCAGCATGCTCATCGGCGGTATCAGCGCCTTGCTGCTGCAGGTGCTGCACCCGCTGGCCCTGGCCGGGGTGTGGGACCATTCCAGCTTTCGCCAGGACATCATCGGCCGCCTGCGCCGCACCAGCCAGTTCATCTCCGGCACCACCTTCGGCTCCACCCGCGACGCCGAATGGCTGATCGACAAGGTACGCACCATTCACCTGCAGGTGGTGGGGACCGCGGCCGATGGCCGCCCGTATGCCGCCAGTGACCCGGACCTGCTGACCTGGGTGCACGTGGCCGAAGTCAGCAGCTTCATGGCCGCGCACCTGCGCTACCGCAACCCGCACCTCTCGCTGGCCGACCAGGACGCCTACTACGCCGAGATCGCCCTGGTGGCCGAACGCCTGGGGGCTCGCAACGTGCCGCGTTCGCGCCAGGCGGTGGCGCACTACCTGCAAGCCATGCGCCCGCAACTGGTATGCGACGAGCGCAGCCGCGAAGTGGTGCGTGTGTTGCTGGAGGCCCCGGCGCCGAGCCGCCTGGCCAAACCGGTGGCCAACCTGATGATGCAGGCTGGGATCAACCTGCTGCCCGATTGGGCCGGCGAACTGCTCGAGCGCACGCCGAACCCGCTCAAGCGGCGGCTGGTAGGCCTGGGCATCGACAGCACGGCGCCGGTGCTGCGCTGGGCCATGCGCGACAGTTCGCTGCACCGGGCCAGGCGGCGAGTGGGCTGCGCCTGAACAGGTGCAAGGCACCCACCTGCTGTTAAACTGCACGCCCGCAAACCAAGGCTACGTGCATGTCCTCCTTGAATCAGGCGCTGCGCGCCGCCCTCGACGCCCGCCAGCAGCTTCTAAGTGAGCTGCACGCCCAGGGCACCGACTGTTACCGGCTGTTCCACGGCAGCCAGGAAGGCGCGGGCGGACTGACCGTCGACCGCTATGGCCCGCAGTTGCTGGTACAGAGCTTTCACCACACCCTCGAGCGCGATGCCCTGCTGGACCTGCATGGGCACATCGAACGCGAACTGGGCCTGCCACTGCTGCTGGTGTACAACGACCGCTCCCAGGGCAACAGCCGCATCGACCGGCGCGACCCGGTCTACCAGCCCAGCGAGGCCGCGCTGGCCGACCTGGTCGGTCACGAGTGGGGCCTGAACTACCGCGTGCGCGGTCGCCATGCCGGCCAGGACCCGCTGTTGTTTCTGGACCTGCGCAATGCCCGTGGCTGGGTCAAGCAACACAGTGCCGGCAAACGCGTGCTCAACCTGTTCGCCTATACCTGCGGGGTAGGCCTGAGCGCTGCCGCCGGCGGTGCCAGCGCGGTGTGCAACCTGGATTTCGCCGAAGGCAACCTGGCCGTTGGCCGCGAGAACGGCGCACTCAACCCGCAACTGGCGCCCATGGAGTTCATTCAGTCCGACTACTTTCCGGCCATTCGCCAGCTGGCAGGCCTGCCGGTCAGCCAGCGTCGCGGGCACAAGTTGCCGGCCTACCCGCGCCTGGAGCCGCGCGAGTTCGACCTGGTACTGCTCGACCCGCCTGCCTGGGCCAAGAGCGCGTTCGGCACCGTCGACCTGCTGCGTGATTACCAGAGCCTGCTCAAGCCCGCCCTGCTGAGCACGGCCGAAGGCGGCGTGCTGATCTGCTGCAACAACCTGGCCAAGGTTGGCCTCGACGACTGGCGCGAGCAGGTACTGCGTTGCGCACAGAAGATCGGCCGCCCGGTGCGGGAATGGCAGGTGCTCAAGCCGGCAGACGACTTCCCGTCACTGGACGGACAGCCGCCCCTGAAGTGCTTGATCCTGCAGCTGTAAGTGGAAAAAACCGCAGGTAGTCCGGTATTTCGGACTACCTTCGGAACCGAATTAACGTGCCATACTCCAAGCACTCCCGCTCTAGACAGACGACGCCGCACATGCCCAAAGGATTGAAACGCGCCCTCGGCGCCTTGTTGGCCGGCCTGGCCCTGTACAGCCTCCTCGGTTTCCTGATCCTGCCTGGCGTAGCCTTGCGCATCGCCAATCAGCAGTTGGCCAGTTACGCCACCGTGCCGGCGCACATCCAGCGTATCGAGCTCAATCCGTTCAGCCTCGAGCTGACACTATGGGGCTTGCAGATCGGCGAGACCGGCAAGGAGCAGGTCGGCTTCGAACGCCTCTACGCCAACCTGCAGCTCGACAGCCTGTGGTCCGGTGCGCTGCACCTGGCAGCCGTCGAGCTGGACAAGCCGCGCACCGAGCTGCTGTTCGCCAAGGACGGCAGCCTGAACCTGACCCAGCTGTTCAAGCTGCCGCCCAGCGAGCCCAAGGCCGAGACACCGGCAAGCGAACCGTTCCCGCTGCGCATCGGCAGCATCAAGCTGAGCGAGGGCTACCTGCATTTCCAGGACCTGCGCCCGAGCGAGCCGATCGAATTCCTCTACGACTCGATGAACCTGGAGCTGAAGAACCTCAGCACCCTGCCCGACGACAACGCCGACATGACCCTGGTGGCCGCCGGGCCAGAGGGCGGGCGCATCGACTGGGCCGGCACCATCAGCCTGGTACCGATCGCCTCCGAAGGCACCCTCAAGGTCACCGACGGCAAGATGAAGGTGTGGTGGCCGTACGTGCGCGACGCCCTGCCGCTGGTGCTTGAAGACGGCGTGCTCAACCTGGACACCCATTACAAGCTCAACCTGTCGAAGGAAACCGAGCTGCTGCTGGACAACGCCTCGCTCAGCATCGCCCCCTTCGCGATCAAGGCCCCGGACGGTCGCCCGTTGGCCCGCCTGGCCCGACTGGACGTGAGTGAAACCACGGTCGACCTGGCCAAACAGCTGGTCACGGTCGGCAAGATCCGCAGTGAAAAGCTGGAAACCTGGGCTGCCCTGGAAGCCGACGGCCAGCTCGACTGGCAAAAACTCTTCGCCAGCCAGCCTGCCAAGGCCACCCCCAAGGAAAAGGCCGAGCCGGCCACTGCCGGGCCCGCGCCGCAGGAAGCCAGCGCCAAGGCCGCGCCCGGCAAGCCGTGGCAGGTGCTGCTGCGCGACGTGCAACTGCGCAACTACCAGGTTCATCTGGCCGATCGCTCGCAGAAAGAAGCGGTGGCGCTGGATGTCGGCCCGCTCAACCTCGACCTGCAGAACTTCGACAGCCTCAACAAGAGCCCCTTCACCCTCAAGCTCGACAGCGGCGTCGGCCGCCAGGGCAAGCTGCAGGCATCGGGTGAGGTCAACCTGGCACCGGTCAGCGCCCGGCTCAAGGTCAGCACACAGGACATCGACCTGCGGGTAGCCCAGGCCTACATCAGCCCGTTCATTCGCCTGGAGCTGCGCAGCGGCATGCTCGGCAGCGACCTGAACGTGGACCTGAAGAACACCGCCCCGCTGGCGTTCAGCGTCACCGGCAAGGCGCAGGTCAATCAGTTGCATACCCTGGACACCATCAAGGGCCGTGACTTCGTCAAATGGCAGCAACTGAACGTGGACGGCCTGGACTATCGCCACGGCGATGCGCTGAGCATTGCCAAGGTGACCCTGCAGCAGCCCTATGCCCGCTTCATGATCAACGAAGACCGCACCACCAGCGTGGATGACCTGCTGATTCCGCAGCCGGCCAACGGCGCCGCCAAGCCCCAGGGCAAGCGCACGGCCAGCAATGAAAAGCCCTTGGGTATCCGTATCGGTGGCATCGACATCAACGATGGCTCGGCCAACTTCGCCGACTTCAGCCTGACGCCCAACTTCGCTACCGCCATCCAGCAGCTGAACGGCCAGATCGGCACCATCGACAACCGCCAGCCACACCCGGCCAAGGTCGATATCAAGGGCAAGGTGGACCGTTATGCGCCCGTCACCATCAAGGGCGCGCTCAACCCGTTCGACCCGATGGCCAGCCTGGACATCGCCACCAGCTTCAAGCGTGTCGAGCTGACGACCCTGACGCCGTATTCGGGCAAGTTCGCCGGCTACCGGATTCGCAAGGGCCGCCTGAACCTGGACCTGCACTACCTGATCACCAAGGGCCAGCTCAAGGCCGAGAACAAGGTGGTGGTCGAGCAGTTGCAACTGGGTGAGAAGGTCGACAGCCCCGACGCCGTCAACCTGCCGATTCGCCTGGCGATCGCGCTGCTCAAGGACACCGAGGGCAAGATCTCCATCGAGCTGCCGGTGTCGGGCGACCTCAACAACCCGCAGTTCAGCGTAATGCCGATCGTGTGGCAGACCCTGCGCAACCTGGTGCTGCGCGCCGCCCAGGCGCCGTTCAAGTTCATCGGCGGGCTGGTCAGTGGTGGCGGGTCCGAAGACCTGGGCACCGTGTCCTTCGCCCCCGGCTCAAGCGAGCTGAGCAGCGATGCCCAGGGCTCGCTGGACAAGCTGGCGGCAGCACTCAAGGAACGCCCTGCCCTGCGCCTGGAAATCGAAGGCACCAGCGCCCAGAGCAGCGACGGGCCACTGATTGCCGCACAGCGTCTGGATCGTGAGTACCAGAGCACCTACTACAAGATCCTTCAGCGTCGCGGCGACAAGGTGCCGGCACAGGCCTCGCAACTGCAGGTGCCCGATGGCGACAAGCCGGCCATGCTCGAGGGCATCTACCGTACCCGCCTCAAGCAGCAGCCACCGGCCGAGTGGGAGCAGCTGGACCGTGCACAGCGTACTGCCAAGCTGCAGGAAGCGGTGATCAAGTCATGGGCCGAGAGCACCGTGCTGCTGCGCCAGCTCGGTCAGGCACGCGCCAGCAGCATCAAGGACTACCTGGTCGACAAGGGTCAGTTGCAAGACGACCGGGTGTACTTCATCGACGCCACGCTGGGCCAGGCCGAAGCGGATGGCCGGGTGATCTCGCCCCTGCACCTGGACGCCGAGTAGGGCTGGCGGGAGCACTGGCGCCAGGCCAGCGTTCCAGCGCACAAAGAAAAGCCCCGGCTGACTGCGCCGGGGCTTTAGGGTTGGCCACCTCCGTGTGGCCTTTCGCATGAACCGTCAGGATCAGCGAGCGAAACGCTTACTCAGCTTTCAGGCCATCAGCCGAAACGGCTTTCACGCCCTTGATTTTCTTGGCGATGTTCACCGCAGTGGTTTTCTGCGCTTCGGTGATCGCGGTGGTCGAGGACAGGGAAACCACACCTTTGTTGGTTTCGACCTTGATGTCGGTACCCGGGATGCCTTTCTCGGTGACCAGGTCGGCTTTGACCTTGGTGGTGATCCAGGTATCGGAAGTTTCTTCTTTGGCCTTGGTCATTTCACCAGCAGCCAGCATCATCGGTGCTTGCGATGCAGGTTGGGCTGCAAAGGCGGCGTTAGCCATGGTCAGGGTCAGCGCGGTGGCAGTAGCAGCAGCAATAGCGAACTTCTTCATACGAGACACTCCTGTTTTTCGAAAGGTCTGCGCCGTCATTCCTGGCAGCAGGTAACAGGGATATTGCAGAAGCTGTGCCAACCCGAATAAAAAATAAAACCTTTAAAAATCAATAGCTTAAAAATAACCAAAAAATAGCTCATCGTGCACATTGCATGCTTTGCAATGGATGCGCGTGCAAGTTGCATGTTCACAAAATACCGCCGCACCCATGCCCGGGAATCCAACGGGCGTTGCAATATGTACCACTGCCTGCAACAGGGCACCCTCTAACGTGGCAGGCGTCGTGAGCCGGATGAACCGGGTCCCCCGCTGCAGGAAACGCCATGATCGTGATGCCCTACTTTGAGCCCGGCACCTTGCGCGCAGGCTTCATCACCGCGCTGGAGACCGCACAGCGCGACCTGAGCCTGAGCATCATCGAAGCGCGGTGGCTGCGTCGCCTGGCCGATCAAACGACCCTGCCGGCGAGCATGCGGGTGGAGGTGACAGGCAACCTGCAACCACTGTCTGCCAATTGCCTGGTCATTCATCAGCGCGACCCGCTGCTTGAGGCGACCTACCTGTACAGCCCATTGCATGGCGTACAGGGCTTCAACACGCTGCAACAAATTGAAAGTGCCCTGCAGGCCCAGCTGACTCACCTGGGCGTGCCGAGCGAACCGCTGCAGTTCGTGAACCTGAGCGATGCCGTGTTCACCCGGTGGTCACACCACCTGATGCAACAGCAAATCGATCTGCTGCGGGGGCAATCCAGCGGGCTGGCCAAACTGCCCACCCTGACCGGTGCTCTCGACAGTTGCTTGAGCACAGCCTTCTCGACGCTGCTGGAGGGCGTCGACGACATCGCGCAACAACGGGTCCAGGTCATTGCCAGTAACGCCAGCGTGGTGCGCACGCAGGCCCTGGCCGATGTTGCACTGGACGCGTTCAGCGGCCAGCCGCTGGGCATCGACCTGAAGCGCCGTTTCGTACGCGATGGCACCGCAACGCACGACACGCCCGACCCGCTCGCCTGCGAGCAGGCCCTTGCCAGCACTGCCAAGGCCGTTCCGGGGGCCTTTGCACAGGCCTTGCGAAGCTATTGGAGCAGTGTCGACAACGACGTGGGCAGCGATAACCGCGAAGCCCTGGCACTTGGCCTTGCCGACAACTACTGTCGTACGCTGTTGCGAGCGGCCAATGAACAACGCATCGACATCCCTCAGCTGCAATGGCTGCGTGAAGCGCTGATCCCCGACCTGGGCGCCTTGCGGGTGTGTAGCCTGGCGTTGGTGCCAGCAGCTCAGGACATGGGTAGGACGGTGCTGCTGGCCGACAGCCTGGCCCTGCAACAACCGACCGATACCAGCAAGGGGGTGTTCCTGTTCAGCACACGAATCGGGTTCCAACACTTCGCCGATCAGGCCGCCCTTGAACGGCATTGCCAGGCCCTGCTCACACAACCTGCTTGCCCCGCCTCGATCAGCCGCGATGACTGGGAGCAGTTGCAAACCAGCGCGACGCCTGTGGTCAGGCTGGTCGAGGTCGGCCAACCGATGTTCCTCGCACTTGCTGATGCGCTGATCGCACTGGTCAACCGGCGTCTTGCCCACGCACTACGCTTCCCCGGTGCCCAGAGCAGCACGGCCATGGCCGGGGTCGAAGATGCACTGGACATGCGCGCGCTGGTGGACAGGCGCCTGACCCACCTGGGGGTCAACGGTCGATGGCTGCCCGATGCACAGCCAGCAGTCGCCATGAGGCTGCCCGTGCCACCCAGCCAGAGCGTTACGCTGGTAGAGCGCCTCACCCGTGCCAGGGCACTGCATCAGCTGTTTCAATCCCTGGCCACCGCCCAGCCGAAGGTGCAGTCCTGTGTTCTGGACATGCTTGCCCCCAGCCTCGACGCCATCAGCGACGGCCAGTTGCACCCCTTGGACATCCAGCTCAAATGGGCAGAAAAGACTGGCACGGTGGTCGACAGGTTTCTCGAACAGCTGGGCGAAACAGGCAACCAGCACGCGCCGCAGGATCAGGTGCAGGTGCAGGACCGGCAAGGCTTGCCACTGTCGTGGCCGTCGGCACCCGTGATCCGGCAACAGATCGACACCCTTAAAGCGGGCTTTGCCTCGACCTACCTTGAACAACTCGAGGCGTTCGACACGGGTCGGTTGCGCCTGAAGGACAGTGTGGTGTCCCCGCTCACGAGCATGCGCAGCTTGTACGAAGCGCTGCTGCGCATCGAACTGGAGCAAGCCCGCGAGAACGGCGTGATCGATGACGCGCTGCTCGACCTGCTGCAGCAAGCATTGGACCGGCCGGGGCACAGTGCCATTCGCCTGCACAGCCTGAGCTTGTCGGTACCCGGCAAGGCCGGGCTGCTGCCACTGGCCGATGCATTCGTGCTGCAGCGGGCAACGGCCGACAATGACAGCCTGTTGCTCTGGTCACCGCTGGAGCCACTGAGTCAATTCAGCAGCGAAGCAGCCTTGCGCTCGGAAATGACCGGCGCATTCGACGATCCGGAGAAGCTTCATCAGTGGCTGAGCCTGGTGAACGCCGAAGACCTGCGCAACTGGCACACCCTGGCGCAGCTTCCAGGTGCCAGTCAACCCAGCGTTCGCCTCATCGAACAAAGCGAGCTGTTCGCGTTTGTTGAACACAGTGCGGCACGCTTTCGTGCTGCAACCCGGCGTTACTACCTGGGCTATGCCCTGCGCAGCAGGCTCGGCACCTCATTGCTGCAACGCTTCATCGATAACCAGGCCGCCAGGCACCCGTTCGAAGGGGCCTTGCAGCGGGTACGCGACAGCCTCGAGATTCAGTATTTGCGCACCCTTCTACCGGCATGGCTATGCAACGCGACACCGCAGCAAATGAAAAACTACGCGCAACTGGTGCAGGCCTGCGCACGTGTCAGCAACCCCAAGTTCAACTACCTGTTCTCGATCCCAACGCTCAACGACTTCGCCAACCAGCAGCTCAAGGCAGGGCTCGCCCAGGATTACCCGAGCGCACCGGACGATCCCGACCTGATTACCGTCACCTTCACGCACTTCACCCCCAACCCGGTAATGCCCGGCCAGACGCCCTCGCCGATTTCCTCGGACCTGGCCACCACCACCAAGACACTGAGCGAGTACGCCCTGACCCACAGCCGGTTGACCGGCACAGCGACAAGCATGAAGGTCAGCGTCACGCGACCAGGCATGGCACCTGAAGCGCTGGAAGCAGCCACCATCCGCAACATGATCGACCGCCTCGACGTGGCCAGTGCATACCGTGCCCTGCTCGAGAAGAAGTTAACCCCGCAAGATCCCGACTACCTCGAACGCCGTCATCGCTACACGCTGGTATCCACCGCCTACCTGATGGAAGAGGGGTATCAGCATTTTCTGGACAACAAACTATCGGCCAAGGCGCTTTACTACTTTTCCCATGTGCTGGCCAAGCCGGATGCCCTCGCCCGCGACCTGGTCGAGGGCAGGAAGATCACCCTGTGCCAATTGCAGCTACGGGCCGAGCAAGGGTTCGCCCCCGATACCGTGAGGGGCATGTATGTGATCGGCCCGCAGGGCGAACAGGACGGGCCCCTGGTGTTGTACTGCGCCTACCGGCCACACAAGATGTTGCTCGAGTTCAAGGACCAGGGCGCACTGCGCAGTGCCATCCTCTCGGACCCAGAGCTGCAACGAGATATTCTGAACCGGCTTCCCGACACGGTGCAGTCGCGATACGACCACAACGGTTTTCTTCACCCCCATTTGTTCTGGTCCTCATCGGACCTGTTCGATTTCTCGCCCACCCCTGGTGCGGTTCAACTGGTGCGCAGCGAGATCGAAGGCAATGCCCTTGACTACCTGTTCACCGAGAACGTGGCATTCCTGCGGGCACTGACCAAGGCACGCACGGTAACTACCGCCGAGGAATACTGGAATGTGCTGCGCTATGTAATGGGCCTTGCCATCGAGCAGA
Organism: Pseudomonas sp. 1176_21; assembly: GCF_052850635.1. Taxonomy (NCBI): domain Bacteria; kingdom Pseudomonadati; phylum Pseudomonadota; class Gammaproteobacteria; order Pseudomonadales; family Pseudomonadaceae; genus Pseudomonas; species Pseudomonas sp. 1176_21. Next base: position 276,568 of record NZ_VXCV01000007.1, on the reverse strand, counting down.
GTTCGTTTTTCCTGCCTGGAAAGCTGGCAGCCATGCTCAGCTCGCTACAGAGTGTCCAGTGGTTGCAGGCATCCGGTAACGCCGCTTTGCAGCACAACTGGGGCGAATCGCTTGCGGAGTTCGTCACCGCCCTGAGTGGCCTGGTCATGATGCGCCCAGGTGGCTCGAGCGTGAGCAGGAAGACACCTGACGAGCCTTCACCCGTCACGCCTGCACTGGAACTGGACCCTGCCTGGAACGAGGTACTGCTCAACCCCCTGGTACCCAACCGGCTGAGTGACCTGCAGGCGCAGAACGTGCAACTCAAGGACATGGTCCGCAACACCACCCTGGGGCTTTATTTCGCCCCGGGTACCGAGCGTTTCTATTGCGTGATCGCGGGCCACGTCTATGAAGTGGCCAAGCCAGCACAGCAGTGGCAGATCATCAAGCAGGGCCGACTCGGGCCCACGCTGCAAAGAACGGGAAATCAGTGGCAGGTTGATCTGCAGGAAGGCTTGCGTGGCGGCGGCGCGGCCTACAGCAGTTTCGAAACGGCCCTGGCCAACGAAGACATATCCCTGCGCTACACCACGCTGGCTTCGGGAATGAAGAACATTGCCGCGCTCCAGCCGACCAAGTACCAGATGCTACTGCGTGCCCATGCCTTGAGCCGCCACTATCTGGACACCTGCCTGAAGAACCTCAACCTGTCTTCGCCCCAGGCGCCCCTGCCGCCCGAGACACTGAGCATCTTGCAAAAAGTGTTCGACCACCCTCCCTCCGACCAGACAGTACGCCTGCTGCGTGACTATACCCAGCGGATACTGGACGAGCTGTTGTCGGCCTCGATGGACACGGTCACCTCCAAACGCCTCGTGGTGGGCATGAACATGCCCGATCAGCGCGATACCTACGGTTTCACCTACCACAACGACCCCGGCAAGCGGATCTTTCTCACCGAGCGCGTGTTCACCCTGCCATGGGACGTTTCGATTTACGCAACGCCACCGGCCATCGAGCTGCTCGCCCACCAGCAAGCAACGACGCTGATACACGAGCTGTCACACCAGGTACTTCGAACCGTGGATATCGCCTACGTGGAAGCCGCGGCCCCCTTCCCGGACCAGATCAGCCAGCACACGCGGGGCGGGCGTATCGCCTATCAGACGATCCTTGGCTACAAACAGAACGGGCTCTCGATCAACACCCCCGCCCAGGCGCTGTTCAGAACCTTCGACACCTCGAGCCAGACCTGGAGAGATATCAGGAAAAAGGATGGACGAGCCCTGCCCGCGATCTTTCGGCTAAGCAAGACAAACACCCTGGCAGCTGCACGCACTGCGTTCTACAGCGATCCGCAGGTACGCACCGACCTGATCCTGGCCAACGCCGACTCGCTGAGCCTGATCATCACCAACCTGGGGCGCAGGCGCTTTGCCGGCGCTGCCGGCTGAAAGCAAAAAAAATGCCCCGTATCCTGCGATACGGGGCATTGGCACTACCGGGCAGTTACCTGCCCTGCTGCATCATCAGACGCCCGACGCCTTGGCGGCGGCAACGTCCTTGATCGACAGCTTGATACGGCCGCGGTTGTCCACGTCCAGTACCAGTACTTCGACTTCCTGGCCTTCTTTCAGTATGTCGGTCACTTTCTCGACGCGAGCATCGCTCAGCATGGAGATGTGAACCAGACCGTCCTTGCCCGGCAGGATGTTGACGAATGCACCGAAGTCGACGATGCGCTCGACCTTGCCGACGTAGATCTTGCCGATCTCGGCTTCGGCAGTGATGCTCAGAACGCGCTGGCGCGCAGCTTCTGCAGCATCCTTGGTTTCGCCGAAGATCTTGATCGAACCGTCGTCTTCGATATCGATCGACGCCTTGGTTTCTTCGCAGATGGCACGGATGGTTGCGCCGCCCTTGCCGATGACGTCGCGAATCTTGTCGGTGTCGATCTTCATCGCGATCATGGTCGGTGCGTTTTCCGACAGCTCGGTACGCGACTGGCCAATGATCTGGTTCATCTGGCCGAGGATGTTCAGGCGCGCTTCCAGGGCCTGGCCCAGGGCGATTTCCATGATCTCTTCGGTGATGCCGTTGATCTTGATGTCCATCTGCAGCGCGGTCACACCCTTGGCGGTACCGGCTACCTTGAAGTCCATGTCGCCCAGGTGGTCTTCATCACCCAGGATGTCGGTCAGGATGGCGAACTTCTCGCCCTCTTTGACCAGACCCATGGCGATACCGGCTACCGGCGCCTTCATCGGTACACCAGCGTCCATCAGGGCCAGGGAAGCGCCACAGACCGAAGCCATCGAGCTCGAACCGTTGGATTCGGTGATCTCCGACACCACGCGGATGGTGTACGGGAACACGTCGGCGGCCGGCAGCATTGCCTGGACCGAACGACGGGCCAGACGGCCGTGACCGATTTCGCGACGACCAGCACCGCCCATGCGGCCACACTCGCCCACCGAGAACGGCGGGAAGTTGTAGTGCAGCATGAAGGGGTCTTTGCGCTCGCCTTCCAGGGTATCCAGCAGCTGTGCGTCACGTGCAGTACCCAGGGTCGCAACGACCAGGGCCTGGGTTTCGCCACGGGTGAACAGGGCCGAACCGTGGGTTTTCGGCAGCACGCCGACTTCGATGTTCAGCGGGCGCACGGTCTTGGTGTCGCGACCATCGATACGTGGCTTGCCGTTGACGATGTTTTCGCGAACGGTGCGGTATTCGATTTCACCGAAGATCTCTTTGACTTCAGCGGCAGTCGGCTGGCCTTCTTCGCCGGAGAACTTGGCGATGACCTGCTCGCGCAGCTCGCCCAGGCGAGCGTAACGGTCGGCCTTGACGGTGATGGTGTAGGCATCGGACACCGCGGCACCGAATTCGCCACGAATGGCGCTCAGCAGCGGGGTGTTCTCGGCCTTGGCAGTCCAGTCCCAGGTAGGCTTGGCGGCTTCGGCAGCCAGCTCCTTGACGGCCTGGATCACGGCCTGGAATTCGTCGTGGGCGAACAGCACGGCGCCCAGCATCTGGTCTTCGGTCAGCTCCTTGGCTTCCGATTCGACCATCAGCACGGCGTCGGAGGTACCGGCAACGACCATGTCCAGGCTCGAGGCAGCCAGTTGCTCGTAGGTCGGGTTCAGCAGGTAGCCGGTGCTTTCGTGGAAAGCGACACGGGCGGCGCCGATAGGGCCTTCGAACGGAATGCCGGAGATGGCCAGCGCAGCCGAGGTACCGATCATGGCAGCGATGTCCGGATCGGTTTTCTTGCTGGTGGAAACGACGGTGCAGACAACCTGCACTTCGTTCATGAAGCCTTCAGGGAACAGCGGACGGATCGGACGGTCGATCAGACGCGAGGTCAGGGTCTCTTTCTCGGAAGGACGACCTTCACGCTTGAAGAAACCACCAGGGATCTTGCCGGCGGCGTAGGTCTTTTCCTGATAGTGAACGGACAGGGGGAAGAAGCCTTTGCCTGGATCGGCCTGTTTGGCACCGACCACGGTCACCAGCACGGTGACATCGTTGTCGACGGTGACCAATACGGCGCCGGACGCTTGACGAGCAATACGGCCCGTCTCGAGGGTAACGGTCGATTGACCGAACTGGAATTTCTTGATTACCGGGTTCACGGTTTCCTACCTTCTTCAGTGGCTCTGGGGGAACTGGTTCTTGCGAATTCTTGGGCAGCACAGGGAATCGGCCCTGTTGGCAGTCCAGATAAAACTAGAGGTTGGGAGCCTGCCCTGCCCTTGCGGTAAACCGCGCGGGCGAGGCAGACAGCCAACCTCATAGATACGCGCGGCGTGCTCACCCGCGCGGGGGCCGAAGCCCTCGGCGGATGACAGCAGCACGCCGTGCACACCACTGACCAGGCCGCTATTAGCGACGCAGGCCCAGACGACCGATCAGGGCGCTGTAACGAGTGGTGTCTTTACCTTTCAGGTAGTCCAGCAGCTTGCGACGCTGGTTTACCATGCGGATCAGACCACGACGGGAGTGGTGGTCTTTACCGTTGGCCTTGAAGTGGCCTTGCAGCTTGTTGATGTTGGCGGTCAGCAGGGCAACCTGCACTTCCGGGCTACCGGTGTCACCGGCTGCTTGCTGGTATTCGCCAACGATCTTTGCTTTTTCTTCAACGCTGAGTGCCATCTGGCTTCTCCAATATCAAGGGAAACCGTACACACGGTTTCCAATAGGCCAGGGACAGATCCCTGTATTTAAAAGTGAGGCGTGACCGTGCCTATTGACAGCCATCCTCTTGCCCGCCAGTGCCGGGCCTGAACCCGACACTGAAGGTTTCGATCATTCCGACCGAATCAGTCGACGTGGCGCAATGCGCCCGTCTTCGCTCACTTCACCGATACCGATGAAACGACCGTTGTGATCCTGCACGCGGACCATGCCGAACTTCGGCGCATCCGGTGCACGTACCGGCTGACCATGCAGCCAGTAGAACGCGCTGTGCTCGGAGAAGTGCAGCAACGGCCAGTCCTGCAACCCGCTGTCCGATGGCATCAGGAAGCGGTCGACCGCTTCGTTGCCACCTTCGGCGTGCACCTGCTCGAGCTCTTCGAGGGTGACGGTCTGGGCCAGTTCGAAGGGGCCTGCATGCGTACGGCGCAGTTCTGCAACATAGGCGCCGCAGCCCAGCTGCTCACCGATGTCCTCTACCAGCGTACGGATGTAGGTGCCCTTGCTGCAGCCTACCGAGAGGCGTACCCGGGTGCCTTCGCACTCGAGCAGCTCCAAGCGGTTAATAGTAACAGAACGCGCTTCACGCTCCACTACTTCGCCTGCACGTGCCAGCTTGTACAGCGGCTGGCCATCGCGCTTGAGCGCCGAGTACATCGGCGGTATCTGGCTGATTGGACCACGAAACTGTGGCAGTACGGCTTCAACGTCGCTGCGACCAACGGTCACTTCGCGGGTTTGCAGAATTTCGCCTTCGGCGTCGCCCGTGTTGGTGGTCTGCCCCAGTTGCATCACCGTCTCGTAGCCCTTGTCGGACTCGAGCAGGTATTGCGAGAACTTGGTCGCCTCGCCGAAGCACAGCGGCAGCACGCCACTGGCCAGCGGGTCGAGGCTGCCGGTATGTCCGGCCTTCTCGGCGTTGAGCAGCCAGCGCACCTTCTGCAGGGCAGCATTGGAGGTGAACCCCAACGGCTTGTCGAGCAGGATGATGCCGCTGACGTTACGACGGATACGCTTGACCTGAGCCACCGCTTACTCCTTGGTGTCCAGGGGGGTATCGTCGGACTTGTGCTGGCTGTCCTCGGCGACCGCGCGCTCGATCAGTGCCGACAGATGGGCACCGCGGGTCACGCTCTCGTCGTAGTGGAAGTGCAGTTGCGGCACGCTGCGCAGCTTCATTTCCTTGCCCAGTTGCATGCGCAGGAAACCGGCGGCGCTGTTGAGCACCTTGAGGCTTTGCTTGATGTCTTCTGCGCTGTCCTCGCCCATCACGGTGATGAACACCTTGGCGTGGCCGACATCGCGGCTGACGTCGACGGCGGTGATGGTCACCAGGCCGACGCGCGGATCTTTGACTTCGCGACGGATCAGTTGCGCCAGTTCGCGCTGCATCTGATCGCCGATACGTTGGGTACGGCTGTATTCTTTTGCCATGTTTTGCTACCTGTAACTAAAGCGGCAAACGCCCGGCCAGGCTTGGGCCTGACCGGGCGTTGCGTTCAGAGCCGCCGACCTGCGCCTTGCGGCGGGCGATCTGCGGCTCCCAAGCTCGCGGCTTAGAGCGTGCGAGCCACTTGGACTTTCTCGAAGACTTCGATCTTGTCGCCGACCTTGACGTCGTTGTAGCTCTTGACGCCAATACCGCACTCCATGCCGGCACGTACTTCGGACGCATCGTCCTTGAAGCGACGCAGCGACTCCAGTTCGCCTTCGAAGATCACCACGTCGTCGCGCAGTACGCGAATCGGACGGTTGCGGTAAACCACACCCTCGGTGACCATGCAGCCGGCGATGGCGCCGAACTTCGGCGAACGGAACACGTCACGCACTTCGGCGATACCCAGGATGTTCTCGCGAACATCGCTGCCGAGCATGCCGGTCAGGGCTTTCTTGACGTCTTCAATGATGTCGTAGATCACGTTGTAGTAACGCATATCCAGACCTTCCTGCTCGACGATCTTGCGCGCGCCGGCATCGGCACGCACGTTGAAGCCGAACAGTACTGCATTGGAAGCCAGGGCCAGGTTGGCGTCGCTCTCGGTGATACCACCGACACCGCCGCCGATCACGCGAACCTGTACTTCGTCGTTGCCAAGACCGCTGAGGGAGCCCTGCAGGGCCTCCAGAGAACCACGCACATCGGACTTGAGTACGATGTTGAGGGTCTTCTTCTCTTCCTGGCCCATGTTCTCGAAGATGTTCTCGAGCTTGCCAGCGTGGGCACGTGCCAGTTTGACTTCGCGGAACTTGCCTTGACGGAACAGAGCCACTTCACGGGCTTTCTTCTCGTCGGCAACCACGCTCAGTTCGTCACCGGCATCCGGGGTGCCATCCAGGCCGAGAATCTCGACCGGGATCGACGGGCCGGCTTCCTTAACAGGCTTGCCGTTCTCGTCGAGCATGGCCCGTACACGGCCGTAGTTCGAACCGCACAGCACCATGTCGCCCTGACGCAGGGTACCGTCCTGAACCAGCACGGTAGCCACCGGGCCACGGCCCTTGTCCAGGCGCGACTCGACCACGACACCACGGCCAGGGGCCGATGGGGTGGCCTTGAGCTCGAGGATCTCGGCTTGCAGCAGAACGGCTTCGAGCAGTTCGTCGACGCCGGTACCCATCTTGGCCGAAACCTTGACGAATGGCGTGTCGCCACCCCAGTCCTCGGAGGTCACGCCTTCGACGGCCAGTTCGTTGCGGATGCGGTCCAGGTCTGCACCTGGCTTGTCGATCTTGTTCACTGCAACGACCAGTGGAACACCTGCCGCCTTGGCGTGCTGTACCGCTTCACGGGTTTGCGGCATCACGCCGTCGTCCGCCGCGACCACCAGGATCACGATGTCGGTCGCCTTGGCACCACGGGCACGCATTGCGGTAAACGCGGCGTGACCCGGGGTGTCGAGGAAGGTGACCATGCCACGGTCGGTTTCCACGTGGTACGCACCGATGTGCTGGGTGATACCACCGGCTTCGCCGGCAGCTACCTTGGCACGACGGATGTAGTCGAGCAGGGAAGTCTTACCGTGGTCAACGTGGCCCATTACGGTCACGACCGGCGCACGGGAGAACGACTCGCCTTCGAACTTCAGGGACTCGGCCAGGGAATCTTCCAGCGCGTTGTCGCTGACCAGCGTGACCTTGTGGCCCAGCTCTTCGGCGATCAGCTGAGCAGTTTCCTGATCGAGCACCTGGTTGATGGTGACCGGAGTACCCATCTTGAACATGAACTTGACGACTTCAGCGGCCTTGACCGACATCTGCTGTGCCAGCTCGGAAACGGTGATGGTCTCGCCAATGGCCACGTCGCGGATAACCGGACCGGTCGGGCTCTGGAAGCCGTGGGCATTGCGCTTCTTCATCTTGCCCTTGCCACGGCCACCACGGCGGAAGCTGTCGCTTTCCTCTTCGGTGGTACGTGGGGCGGCACGTGGAGCTGGCGCCTTTTCCTTTTCCTTGACCTTGACCGATACGCGCGGGGCCTCGTTGCGGCGCTCGCCACCACGGCGGTCGTCGTCACGCGACTTGTCGTTGCGACGGGCGTCTTCGGCTTTCTTGCGCTCGACACCCGGGGCCGGAGCTGCAACCGGCTCGGCAGCTGCAGGCGCAGCTGTCACGGCCGGTGCTGCAGCGGCTGGCGCAGGGGCGCTGGCCGGCTGACGGCTGGCGGATTCTTCGGCACGTTTACGCGCTTCAGCTTCAGACTTTTCGCGTGCTGCGTTTTCAGCGGCACGACGTTCTTCCAGCTCGCGATTCTGCTCAGCCTGGATTTCTTCGGGGCTGCGCTGTACGAAAACTTTCTTCTTGCGTACTTCTACGCTGATGCTCTTGCTACCAGCAACACGCAGGGTGCTGGTGGTCTTGCGCTGCAAGGTAATCTTGCGCGGCTCTTCCACCTTCGCCTTGTGGCTGCTTTTCAAGTGGGTCAGCAGAGCCTGCTTCTCACTGTCGGTCACTACCTGACCGGCGTCGGTGTGCGGCAGACCTGCCTCACGCATCTGCTGCAGCAGGCGCTCTACCGGTGCAGCGACCTCTTGGGCCAATTCTTTCACCGTGACTTGCGTCATGCACTTCTCTCCTCAGGCCAGCCTACTTACTCGAACCAGTGGGCTCGGGCGGCCATGATCAACTTGCCGGCACGTTCTTCGTCGATGCCGTCGATGTCGAGCAGGTCATCAATCGACTGCTCGGCCAGGTCTTCGCGGGTAACCACGCCGCGCACCGCCAGTTCCGCCGCCAGATCCTTGTCCATACCCTCAAGCGAGAGCAGGTCTTCGGCCGGATGGGCGTCTGCCAGTTTTTCCTCAGTAGCGATGGCTTTGGTCAACAGGCGGTCCTTGGCACGCGCGCGGAGTTCGTTGACGATCTCCTCGTCGAAGCCATCGATGTTGAGCATTTCTTCCAGCGGTACGTAGGCAATTTCTTCCAGGCTGGTGAAACCTTCGTCAACGAGAACCTGCGCCAGCTCTTCGTCGACTTCCAGCTCTTCGATGAAGTTACGCAGAATGTCGCCGGTTTCAGCTTGTTGCTTGGCCTGGATGTCCGACTCGGTCATCACGTTCAGGGTCCAGCCGGTCAACTGGCTGGCCAGACGTACGTTCTGACCACCACGGCCAATGGCTTGCGCCAGGTTGTCCGCGGCTACAGCGATGTCCATCGCGTGGGCATCTTCATCAACGATGATCGCCGCGACTTCTGCCGGCGACATGGCGTTGATGACAAACTGGGCCGGGTTGTCGTCCCACAGGACGATATCCACTCGCTCGCCGCCCAACTCGCCAGACACTGCCTGTACGCGCGAACCGCGCATACCGATGCAGGCGCCTTGCGGGTCGATGCGCTTGTCCTTGGAGCGGACAGCGATCTTGGCGCGAGAACCCGGGTCACGGGAAGCCGCCATGACCTCGATAAGGCCCTCGGCGATTTCCGGCACTTCGATGCGGAACAGTTCGATCAGCATCTGGGGCGCGGTACGCGACAGGATCAGCTGCGGGCCGCGGTTTTCGGTGCGGATTTCCTTGAGCAGTGCACGTACACGCACACCGACACGGAAAGTCTCGCGGGAGATGATGTCTTCACGGGCCAGCAGCGCTTCGGCGTTGTTGCCCAGGTCGACGATCACGTTGTCACGGGTAACCTTCTTGACGGTACCCGAAATGATTTCGCCCAGACGCTCGCGATAGGCATCGACCACCTGTGCGCGCTCGGCTTCGCGGACCTTCTGCACGATAACCTGCTTGGCGGTCTGTGCAGCGATGCGGCCGAACTCGATGGACTCGATCTTCTCTTCGATGACATCGCCAACCTTGGCTTCAGGATGGGTTTCCTGAATCTTGCTTGGCCAGGTTTCGATCGCAGGATCGTCAAGATCCTCTTCCTCGACCACCGTCCAGCGACGGAAGGTCTCGTAGTTACCGGTGTGGCGGTTGATCTCCACACGCAGGTCGACTTCATCTTCGAAGCGCTTCTTGGTAGCAGTGGCCAGGGCCACTTCCAATGCTTCGAAAATCACGTCTGCCGGTACACCCTTTTCATTGGATACCGACTCAACAACCAGCAGTACTTCTTTGCTCATCGTACGCCTCGCCTTTCGCAAGCCATTGGGTCCGCACGAACTATCGGACCCGGCATGTCTCAGTCAAAACTGGGAATAATGTTGGCCTTGTCGATCATGTCGATCGGCAGAAGGAATTCGTGGTCATCTACCTGCACCACGACATCCTGCTCTTCCACACCGCGCAGAAGGCCCTGAAAATTACGTCGACCTTCGAAAGGCGAGCGCAGTTTAATCTTCACCTGCTCACCGACATACTTTGCAAACTGTTCAAGTGTGAACAGCGGGCGTTCCATGCCAGGAGAGGAAACTTCAAGGGTGTATTCAACGGAAATGGGATCTTCGACATCCAGAATGCCGCTGATCTGACGGCTGACGATGGCGCAGTCATCCACCAGCACACCGCCTTCTTTGTCGATATAAACGCGCAACATTGAGTGGCGGCCTTGAGCCGAAAACTCGATACCCCAGCATTCATAGCCTAGGGCCACGACCACCGGGGCCAACAAGGCCTGCAACTCTTCTAGCTTGCTCGACACCTGAACCCCCTTGTGCATGCTATGCAAATAAAAAATGGGCGAAGCGCCCATCCCTGATACGCCGGGTGAATACCGGCGCTGAGAACTGATCAGCTAACAAAAAGCCCCTGAAAAGGGGCTCTGCTGAAACTGGTTGCGGGGGCTGGATTTGAACCAACGACCTTCGGGTTATGAGCCCGACGAGCTACCAGACTGCTCCACCCCGCGTCAAAGCTGGGGCGAAAGTATACGACCGAACCCCGCGAGGGGTCAATCTAACCTCCACCTACAAGAAAGCCCGCTGTAGCGGGCTGTCTTGTTTCAATTGGTACCGAGAAGGGGACTCGAACCCCTACACCCTATGGGCACAACCACCTCAAGGTTGCGTGTCTACCAATTCCACCACCTCGGCAATACTACTTTGAAACCCGTTACTTCTGCTCTTGAGCTGGAGGTACATCGCCGGTGTTGCTGGCGGGTGCCTGTTGCTCCTGGAGCACCGGTACATCATCTGTTGCCGGTTTTTGCTGCTTCACTTCAAGTACCGCTGGATCTGGAAGCCCTACCTGAGTCAGCTGATGAGCTTTCTCTTTAGCAAAGTAACCTAACCCTAGGGCGGTTATGAAGAAACTGGCGGCAAGTATAGCAGTAAACTTACTAAGAAAGGTAGCAGAACCTTGGCTTCCGAACACAGTATTTGAAGCCCCTGCGCCGAAAGATGCACCTGCTTCCGCACCTTTACCCTGTTGCAGCAACACCAGCACTACCAAACCCAGTGCGCCCAACAGATGAAAAACTACTACGACTGTTTCCAGCATTTTTCAGTTTCCTGCGGCGCGACAAATTGCACCGAATTCGTCTGCGTTCAGGGAAGCTCCACCAATGAGCCCCCCATCGATATCCGGCATGCCGAACAGCTCAGCCGCATTGGCCGCCTTCACGCTGCCGCCGTATAGAAGCCGCACATTCATCGCGACCTCTGAATTCTTTGCCGCCAGTTGCTCACGAATGGCCTTGTGCACATCCTGAGCCTGTTGCGGGCTGGCCGTGAGGCCGGTGCCGATAGCCCATACAGGCTCATAGGCAATGATTGCACTGGCGAAGACCTCAACACCGAATGCGTCGATGATGCTGCTCAACTGACGCCCTACAACCTCAAGCGTCTTGCCAGCTTCGCGCTCCTCCAGGGTTTCCCCCACACAGAGCACAGGCTTCAACCCGCAAGCCTGAGCCGCAGCGAACTTGCGATTCAGCACTTCGTCGCTTTCGCCCAGTATCTGGCGACGCTCCGAGTGCCCGATCAGCACCAGCTCACATCCCGCATCGACCAGCTGACTCGGAGCAACCTCACCGGTCAGCGCGCCTTGCTGGGGCTCTACCGCAGAATCCTGAGCACCCACGGCTATCGACTTGCCCTGCAACCCTTCAATCGCTTGATTGATGTACAGGCAGGGCGGGAACACCGCGACTTCAACACCGCTCGGCAGGGCTAGATTGCTCAAGCCCTTGATCAGCTCAGCGACGCTGGCGCGGGTACCGTGCATCTTCCAGTTACCAGCTACCATAGGGCGACGCATGCTGTACCTCGTCGGTCAAAGTGGGCGCAGATGTTACCCAACCCGATCACCACTGGCAAGCGCTAATCAGGCGCAAACTTCAGTTACCAGCTTTGCCAGTTCCTCGGCATAGCCGCGCACCTGACTTTCGTCATCACCTTCGACCATCACACGCACCAGTGGCTCTGTGCCGGACTTGCGTAGCAGCACGCGACCACGACCCGCCATGGCCTCGGTGACCCGCTCGCAGGCCTGCTTGACCGCCGGGTGCTCGACAGGGTCTACCTTGCTCTCGCCAAAGCGAACATTGATCAGCACCTGCGGGCATTTGCGCAGCGCCTGACGGGCCTGAGCCAGGGTTTCACCGCGACGCTTGAGCGCCATCAGCACCTGCAGGGCAGCGATGATCGCATCCCCTGTGGTGGTATGACTGAAGCACACCACGTGCCCGGAATTCTCGCCGCCGATGTTCCAGTCGCGCTCCAGCAGTTCGGCCATCACATAGCGGTCACCCACCTTGGCACGCACAAACGGTATCGAGAGCTCCTGCAAGGCCAGTTCGAGGCCCAGGTTGCTCATCAGCGTACCCACAACGCCACCATTGAGCTTGCCACGCTCCTGGAGGTCACGGGCAATGATGAACAGCAATTCGTCACCATCGACGATCGCGCCGGTATGGTCGACCATCAGCACCCGGTCACCGTCACCGTCGAACGCGATCCCCAGGTCGGCATGCCCTACCAGCACCGCCGCCTGAAGCGACTCGATATGGGTCGAACCGCAGTTCTCGTTGATGTTGAGGCCATCCGGCTGCGCGGCCAGCACCGTGACATCGGCGCCGAGCTCGCGAAACACGCTGGGGGCCACCTTGTACGTGGCGCCGTGGGCGCAGTCGACCACCAGCTTGAGGCCGGCGAAATCGGTACTGGTCGGCACGCTGCTCTTGCAGAACTCGATGTAGCGGCCGGCCGCGTCGTTGATGCGCGACACCTTGCCCAGCTTGCTCGACTCGACCACGGTCATGGGCTTGTCGAGCAACTCCTCGATCATCTGCTCCACATCGTCGGGCAGCTTGGTGCCCTGACCGGAGAAGAACTTGATGCCGTTGTCGTCATGCGGATTGTGCGACGCACTGATGACGATCCCGGCTTCGGCATGGAAGGTGCGGGTCAGGTAGGCGATGGCCGGCGTCGGCATCGGGCCGAGCAGCAGCACATCTGCGCCCGCCGCCGACAGACCGGCCTCAAGGGCCGACTCGAACATGTAGCCGGAGATACGCGTGTCCTTGCCTACGAGCACCCGGCAGGCGCCGAGCTTGCGAAAGGCCATGCCTGCGGCCCAACCGAGCTTGAGCATGAAATCCGGCGTGATCGGGTATTCGCCGACACGGCCACGAATGCCGTCGGTACCAAAATATTTTCTGCTCATCGTGAAATGCTCCGTCACTCTTATTCGGCGGCTTCAACCGCTGCAATCATCCGTACCACGTCGACGGTCTCGGCAACATCGTGAACCCGCAGGATGCTCGCACCCCGGGTCATCGCCAGCGCAGCAAGCGCCAGGCTGCCATAAAGCCGCTCACCGACCGGACGCTCCAGCGCCAGGCCGATCATGCTCTTGCGCGAAACGCCCACCAGGAGGGGGCGGCCCAGGCGATAAAGGTCCTGCATATGCTTGAACAGGCTGAGGTTGTGCGCAAGCGTCTTGGCAAAACCAAAGCCCGGATCGAGCACAATCTTTTCGGCGCCGATACCCACCGAAGCACAGGCTGCCATGCGCTGCTCGAGAAACATCGCCACCTCGACGGTCACATCGTCATAGTGCGGGTTGTTCTGCATGTCGCCGGGCTCGCCGCGCATGTGCATAAGGCAGACCGGCAAACCGGTGGCTGCAGCGGCATCCAGGGCGCCATCGCGGGTCAGCGAGCGCACATCGTTGATCAGCCCCGCGCCCAGGCGGGCAGTCTCGCGGATCACCGCCGGCGTCGAGGTATCGACCGAGATGATGACATCCAGCTCGCGACTGATCGCCTCGACAATGGGTGCAACCCGCTCGAGCTCTTCGAGAGCAGTGACCACGCGTGCACCTGGCCGGGTGGACTCCCCACCGACATCGACAAGCGTAGCACCGGCCGCCACCATCGCTTCGGCATGGCGCAAGGCCGCATCACGCTGGGTGAAGCGACCGCCGTCCGAGAAGGAATCAGGAGTTATGTTGAGGATACCCATCACATGGGTACGGGAAAGGTCGAGAACCCGGTTGCCGCAAGGCAACCGGGTTGGGTACTGCTGTGAAGTCATGTCAACCCTTAGAGCTGCGCCGCCGGACCACCGATCGGGGACTCGGGGCGATCACCTTGCGTGGCAGAGGTGCCCGAAGTGCCCGAACCACCTTCCCAGTCACGGGGCTCACGCGGCTCGCGACCGGCCATGATGTCGTCGATCTGGTCGGCATCGATGGTCTCGTACTTCATCAGCGCATCGGCCATGGCATCGAGCTTGTCACGGTTTTCGGTGAGGATCTGCTTGGCAGTGGCATAGCACTGGTCGATGATGCTGCGCACCTCGGAGTCGATCAACTTGGCCGTCTCGCCCGAAACGCTGGCGTGCTGGGAACCGGCACTGCGGCCCAGGAACACTTCGCCTTCTTCTTCGGCGTACATCAGCGGGCCGAGTTTTTCCGACAAGCCCCACTTGGTGACCATGTTGCGAGCGATCTGGCTGGCTCGCATGATGTCGTTGGAGGCACCCGTGGTAACGCCATCGAAGCCAAGGGTCATTTCCTCGGCGATACGACCACCGTACAACGAGCAGATCTGACTGATCAGCGCACGCTTGGACAGGCTGTAGCGGTCCTCTTCCGGCAGGAACATCGTGACGCCCAGGGCGCGACCGCGCGGAATGATCGAGACCTTGTACACCGGGTCGTGCTCGGGCACCACGCGACCGACGATGGCGTGACCCGCCTCGTGGTAAGCGGTGTTCTGCTTCTCTTTCTCGGACATGACCATCGACTTGCGCTCGGCGCCCATCATGATCTTGTCCTTGGCCAGCTCGAACTCCTTCATCTCGACCACACGCTTGCCGCCGCGCGCAGCGAACAGCGACGCCTCGTTGACCAGGTTGGCCAGGTCGGCACCGGAGAAGCCGGGCGTACCACGGGCGATCACGGCAGGGTTCACGTTGTCGCCGATCGGCGTCTTGCGCATGTGCACCTTGAGAATCTGCTCGCGACCACGGATGTCGGGCAGGCCCACGACCACTTGGCGGTCGAAACGGCCTGGACGCAGCAACGCAGGGTCAAGCACGTCCGGACGGTTGGTAGCAGCGATCACGATGATGCCGTCGTTCATTTCGAAGCCGTCCATCTCCACCAGCAACTGGTTGAGGGTCTGCTCGCGCTCGTCATGACCACCGCCCATGCCGGCGCCACGGTGGCGACCGACGGCGTCGATTTCGTCGATGAAGATGATGCACGGCGCGTGCTTCTTGGCCTGCTCGAACATGTCACGTACACGGCTGGCACCGACACCCACGAACATTTCAACGAAGTCGGAACCGGAAATGGTGAAGAACGGCACCTTGGCCTCACCCGCGATGGCCTTGGCCAGCAGGGTCTTACCGGTACCGGGCGGGCCGACCATCAGCACGCCGCGCGGAATACGACCGCCCAGGCGCTGGAACTTGCCTGGATCACGCAGGAACTCGACCAGCTCGCCAACCTCTTCCTTGGCTTCATCGCAACCTGCGACGTCGGCCAGGGTAGTCTTGACCTGGTCTTCGGAGAGCAGGCGCGCCTTGCTCTTGCCGAAACTCATCGGTCCACCCTTGCCACCGGCACCGCCCTGCATCTGGCGCATGAAGAACATGAACACGGCGATGATGACCAGGATCGGGAAGCTGGCGACCAGCAACTGGGTCCAGATGCTTTGTTGTTCAGGCTGCTTGCCTTCGACCACGACGTGGTTGTCGACCAGGTCGCCGATCAGGCCGTTGTCGGCGATCGCGGGACGCACGGTCTTGAAGCTGTCGCCGTCGGTACGCTTACCAATGATGACTGCACCGTCGACCGTCACACGCTCGACCTTGCCATCCTTGACCTGCTGAATGAAGTCGGAATAGTTGAGGGTCTGCGGCTCGTTCGGGCTGGAGAAGTTGTTCATCACGGTCACCAGGACCGCGGCGATGATCAACCACAGGATCAGATTCTTTGCCATGTCGTTCAATTAGCTACCCTCTGAGGCAGGCCTTAGGCGCAGCCGTACCTCGCATGATAATCACCGGCTTAACTTACTACATTACCTACATGTCTGCAGGCGCCGTCTGTAACCCTTTGTGAAACCTAGACTACACGATGTTCATCCAGGTCAGGCAGGACATCCGATTGGAAATAGCTATCGGATACCCTGGAAGCTGCCGGCCTGAAGCCCTACTCGCCCTTGTAGCCACGCCCCAGCATGTACTGCTCGCGGGAGCGATCGCGTGAAGAATCGGGCTTGAGCATCTGCACCTTGTCGAATTTCTTGCGGGCGTCCTTGAGGTAGACGTCAAACCCCTCGCCCTGAAAGATCTTGATCAGAAAATCGCCACCCGGCTTGAGTACCCGGGTCGCCAGATCAAGGGCCAGCTCGCACAGGAACATGGCCTTGGGCATATCCACAGCGGGCGTACCACTCATATTGGGGGCCATATCGGAAATCACAAGGTCTACGTGCGAATTACCGACCGCCTCGAGAATCTGCGCGAGCACTTGATCCTGGGTAAAGTCGCCCTGGATGAAGGTAACGTCGGGAATACTGTCCATTTCGAGGATGTCGGAGGCGATCAGACGCCCTTGACCGCCAATCAGACGACTGGTCACCTGCGACCAGCCACCGGGCGCCGCGCCCAGATCGATCACGCTCATGCCAGGGCGGATCAAACGGTACTTTTCCTGGATTTCGAGCAATTTGTAGCTCGCGCGCGAGCGATATCCGTCCTTTTGCGCCTTTTTGACGTAAGGATCGTTGAAGTGTTCTTTCAGCCAGCCAAGGCTTGTCTTGGAACGCGCCACTGGGCACCTCGATGATAAGGGTCGTGATTAACTGGGCGGATCCACGGGCCCTCGGGTAAAATGGCCGCCATTTTTACAGAATCTAGACAAAGGGTCAGATTATGCCGCTCAATAACGAGCAGAAGAAACAGTACAAATCCATTGGCCACGATCTGAAACCAGTTCTGATTGTGGCAGGCAACGGCCTGACTGAAGGGGTTATCGCCGAACTCGAGCGCGCCCTGGCCGATCACGAACTGATCAAGGTAGAGATCCGCTCGGAAGACCGCGAAGAACGTGCCGCCGCCATTGCCGCACTGTGCAAGGCCGGCCGCGCCGAACTGGTGCAGACCATCGGCAAGAAGGCACTGATCTATCGCCGCAACCCGCAGCCCAACAAGCAACTGTCGAACATCCACCGCTACAAGTGATGTTCGCGCCGTTCAGTGGCGCGCCTTGCGCGCCCTGCCCGGCGGCGGCTGCAGCACCAGCAGCAAACCGCTGAGGCCCAGCACCAGGTAGCAGAACAGCTGCCAACGCAACTGCCCCGCCCCGCCAACCCGCAAGACGAAATACATCACGCACGCCGCCACTGCCATCAGCAGCAGTTGCCCACGCATGTCTCGCCACAGGCTGGCCATCCCTTCGGCCTGAATCAGCACCAGCACCTGCACGCCGCAGCCCACCGCCGCAAAGGCGACCAGCAGCGACGCGGCCAGCACGCCAAAATCTTCGATCAACAGCGGCGCCAGGCCAATCTGGCCCAGCACCGGCAGTACCGCAAAATGCAGCATCCACACGCCGCCGACCCAGAGCACCTGGGCCAGCTGCCAGATCACTGCCGACGCGGCAAAGCCGCGCGGGCGATCAAATGTGACGGACTTCGACAATCTCGTACTCGACTGTGCCGCTCGGCGTCTTGATCACCACAGTGTCACCCTCTTCCTTGCCGATGATGGCGCGGGCGATCGGAGCACCGACCGAGAGCTTGCCGTTCTTGACGTCCGCCTCGTCCTCACCAACGATCTGGTAGGTCACCTGATCGCCGGTTTCGGTGTTTTCAAGGTCCACGGTGGTGCCGAAGATCACCTTGCCCGTGTGGGCAATGGTGGTAACGTCGATCACTACCGCGTTCTGCAGGCGGCCTTCGATATCGCGGATACGCGCCTCGACCATGCCCTGTTCTTCACGGGCAGCGTGGTACTCGGCGTTTTCCTTGAGATCGCCCAGCTCACGGGCTTCGCCAATCGCCTGGCTCAGGCGCGGGCGCTCGGTCTTGCTCAGGAAGAGATGCTCTTCCTCCAGGGCGCGAGCGCCCTGAACGGTCATCGGGTATTTGGTAATACTCATGCTTTGAGTCCTGCATGCAGATCCTGCAAGCGACGTACGGTTTTTTCCGGACCGAACTTCAGCGCTTCGCAGATGGCTTCACCGGCCGCAATGGTCGTGGTGCAGTAGATCTTGTGCTGCAACGCATTGCGACGAATCGAGTAGGAGTCGGCAATCGACTGGCGACCTTCGGTGGTGTTGATGATCAGCGACACTTCGTCGTTCTTGATCATGTCGACCACGTGCGGACGACCTTCGGTCACCTTGTTCACGCGACGCACTTTCAGGCCTGCCGCCTCGATGATCTTGGCGGTACCGGCCGTGGCAACCACTTCGAAGCCCAGGTTGATCAGGTCGCGGGCAACGCCAGCCACCTGCGGCTTGTCGTCGTCACGCACGCTGATGAACGCGGTGCCGCCGGTCGGCAGCACTTCGCTGGCGCCCATCTGGGCCTTGGCGAAGGCTTCGCCGAAGGTGTCGCCGACACCCATGACTTCACCGGTGGACTTCATTTCAGGGCCGAGGATCGGATCGACGCCCGGGAACTTCGCGAACGGGAACACCGCTTCCTTCACGCTGTAGAAGTTCGGAATGATTTCCTGGGTGAAACCGATCTCTTTCAGGGTCTTGCCGGCCATGACGCGAGCCGCAATCATCGCCAGCGAGGTGCCGATGCACTTGGACACGAACGGTACGGTACGCGAAGCACGCGGGTTGACCTCGATCACGTAGATCTTGTCGCCCTGCAGCGCCAGCTGCACGTTCATCAGGCCGACAACGCCCAGCTCCAGTGCCATCTTCTTGACCTGGTCGCGCACTTCGTCCTGCACGTGGGCAGGCAACGAGTACGGTGGCAGCGAGCATGCCGAGTCACCGGAGTGAACACCGGCCTGCTCGATGTGCTGCATGATCGCGCCGATCACCACGTCGGTGCCGTCGCAGACCGCATCCACGTCCATCTCGATGGCGCAGTTGAGGAAGTGGTCCAGCAGCACAGGGCTGTCGTTGGACACCTGCACCGCTTCACGCAGGTAGCGCTTGAGTTCGTCCAGTTCGTAGACAATCTCCATCGCACGGCCGCCCAGTACGTAGGACGGGCGCACCACCAGCGGGTAACCGATGACGCCGGCAGCACGAATCGCTTCGTCTTCGCTGCGCACGGTGGCGTTTGGCGGCTGCAGCAGGTTCAGGCGCTGAACCATCTGCTGGAAGCGCTCACGGTCTTCGGCGCGGTCGATGGAGTCCGGGCTGGTACCGATGATCGGTACGCCGGCTTCTTCCAGGGCACGGGCCAGTTTCAGCGGAGTCTGGCCGCCGTAGTGCACGATGACGCCCTTCGGCTTCTCGACACGCACCACTTCCAGCACGTCTTCCAGGGTCAGCGGCTCGAAGTACAGGCGGTCGGAGGTATCGTAGTCGGTGGAGACGGTTTCCGGGTTGCAGTTGACCATGATGGTCTCGTAGCCGTCTTCACGCAGGGCCAGTGCCGCATGGACGCAGCAGTAGTCGAACTCGATGCCCTGGCCGATACGGTTGGGGCCGCCACCCAGGATCATGATCTTGTCGCGGGTCGACGGGTTGGCCTCGCACTCTTCCTCGTAGGTGGAGTACAGATAGGCGGTGTCGGTGGCAAACTCGGCAGCGCAGGTATCGACGCGCTTGTAGACCGGGAAGATCTCGAGCTTGTGACGGTGACGACGCAGGTTCTTGTCGGTGATGCCCAGCAGCTTGGCCAGGCGCTGGTCAGAGAAGCCCTTGCGCTTGAGGCGCAGCATCAGTGCCTTGTCGATATCGGCCAGGCCCAGGGTCTTGACCTTCTCTTCTTCCTTGATCAGGTCTTCCATCTGCACCAGGAACCAGCGGTCGATCATGGTCAGGGCGAAGATTTCATCCACGCTCATGCCCGAACGCATGGCGTCGGCCACGTACCAGATACGCTCGGCGCCCGGCACGGTCAGCTCGCGCTTGAGGATGCTGGCAGCTTCCGGGCTGGCCAGGTCCACTTTCGGGTCCAGCCCGCATACACCGACTTCCAGGCCGCGCAGGGCTTTCTGCAGCGACTCCTGGAAGGTGCGGCCGATAGCCATGACTTCACCCACGGATTTCATCTGGGTGGTCAGGCGGGCATCGGCTTTCGGGAATTTTTCGAAGGCAAAGCGTGGCAGCTTGGTGACGACGTAGTCGATCGACGGCTCGAACGAGGCCGGCGTGCGACCACCGGTGATGTCGTTCTGCAGTTCGTCGAGGGTGTAGCCAACAGCCAGCTTGGCGGCGATCTTGGCGATCGGGAAGCCGGTGGCTTTCGAGGCCAGGGCCGAGGAACGCGAAACCCGCGGGTTCATCTCGATCACGACCATGCGGCCAGTGTTCGGGCAGATACCGAACTGCACGTTGGAGCCGCCGGTTTCGACACCGATTTCACGCAGCACAGCCAGCGAGGCGTTGCGCATGATCTGGTATTCCTTGTCGGTCAGGGTCTGTGCCGGTGCGACGGTGATCGAGTCACCGGTGTGCACGCCCATCGGGTCGAAGTTCTCGATGGAGCAGACAATGATGCAGTTGTCCTTTTTGTCGCGGACCACTTCCATCTCGTACTCTTTCCAGCCGATCAGCGATTCGTCGATCAGCAGTTCCTTGGTTGGCGACAGGTCCAGACCACGGGCGCAGATTTCTTCGAATTCTTCACGGTTGTAGGCGATGCCGCCACCAGTGCCGCCCATGGTGAAGGACGGGCGGATAATGCACGGGAAGCCCAGCTTCTCGAGCACCGCATTGGCCTCTTCCATGCTGTGGGCGATACCCGAGCGCGGGCATTCCAGGCCGATGGCCTTCATGGCCTTGTCGAAACGCGAGCGGTCTTCGGCCTTGTCGATGGTGTCGGCGTTGGCACCGATCATTTCCACGCCGAATTTTTCCAGGACGCCTTCGCGCTCCAGGTCCAGTGCGCAGTTCAGCGCGGTCTGGCCGCCCATGGTCGGCAGCAGCGCGTCAGGGCGCTCCTTCTCGATGATCTTGGCCACCGACTGCCACTTGATCGGCTCGATGTAGGTGGCGTCGGCCATGGCCGGGTCGGTCATGATAGTGGCCGGGTTGGAGTTCACCAGGATGACGCGAAAACCCTCCTCGCGCAGGGCCTTGCAGGCCTGGGCGCCGGAGTAGTCGAATTCGCAGGCCTGGCCGATCACGATCGGGCCGGCGCCGAGAATCAGGATGCTTTTGATGTCTGTACGTTTTGGCATGGGTTGTCACTCAAATCCGCGGGTCAGTGGGCAAGCTGTGTCGAACAATCCACTCGAGGAGCCTGAACGCGGCCTGTGCCGGTTCAGGGCTGCCTCCGGGGGGTGCTCAGCGGCGCTTGGCCATGGCATCGATGAAACGATCAAACAGTGGCGCGACGTCGGTCGGGCCCGGGCTCGCCTCAGGGTGACCCTGGAAGCTGAAGGCGCTCTTGTCGGTGCGCTCGATGCCCTGCAGGGTACCGTCGAACAGCGACTTGTGGATGGCGCGCACGTTGCCTGGCAGGGTCGCTTCATCTACCGCGAAACCGTGGTTCTGGCTGGTGATCATCACCACGCCGGTGTCCAGGTCCTGGACCGGGTGGTTGGCACCGTGGTGACCATGACCCATCTTGACGGTCTTGGCACCGGAGGCCAGGGCCAGCAGCTGGTGGCCCAGGCAGATACCGAACACCGGCACTTCGGTTTCGAGGATTTCGCGGATCGCCTGGATCGCGTAGTCGCAAGGCTCGGGGTCGCCCGGGCCGTTGGACAGGAACACGCCATCGGGGTTGAGCGCGAGCACTTCGCTGGCCGGGGTTTGCGCCGGCACCACGGTGACGCGGCAGCCGCGCTCTACCAGCATGCGCAGGATGTTCAGCTTGACGCCATAGTCGTAGGCCACGACGTGGTACGGCAGCTCGGCGGCGTCGATGGTCGGGTGGCTGTCGGTCTTCAGGTTCCACACGCTGGAGCGCCACTCGTAGCGGCTCTTGGTGCTGACGACCTTGGCCAGGTCCATGCCCTTCAGGCCCGGGAAGCCGCGCGCGGCTGCGATGGCCGCCTCTTCAGAAATGTTGTCGCCAGCCAGGATGCAGCCGTTCTGCGCGCCCTTCTCACGCAGGATGCGGGTCAGGCGACGGGTGTCGATACCGGCAATGGCCACCACATTGTTGGCCTTGAGGTAATCGGACAGCGACATCGTGTTGCGCCAGTTGCTGGCGATCAGCGGCAGGTCACGGATGACCAGGCCGGCCGACCAGACCCGATCGGACTCGGCGTCTTCCGGCGTGGTGCCGGTGTTGCCGATGTGCGGGTAGGTCAGGGTAACGATCTGCTGCGAGTAAGAAGGGTCAGTCAGGATTTCCTGATAGCCGGTCATTGCGGTGTTGAACACCACCTCACCAACGGTCTGACCGTCGGCTCCAATGGCCTCACCGCGAAAAATGCTGCCATCGGCAAGGGCGAGTATGGCTGGCTTAGTCAAGAAGACCTCCCAAAAATAAAGCCTGAAGGGGCGATCGCAGGTTGCAAAAAAGCGGAATGACGTATAGACACGTCACCCCGCTTTCTTCGTCGAATTATCTGCGCGCTTTTAGTGGACACACTAAAGCTGTAGCTTACAGAAAAAGGCTTTTTCGGTCTACCACTGATGTGCCTGAAAGGCATGGGAATGCGACAGAAAGTCGCTTGTTCCAAACGCTCGGCCAGGGAGGCCGGCGAAGGGGCCGCATGGCAGCCCCTGGTGCAGCGATCAACGCAGGTCGAGCACGTCCTGCATGTCGTACAGGCCCGGCGCACGCCCATCCAGCCACAGCGCGGCACGTACCGCACCCTTGGCGAAGGTCATGCGGCTGGAGGCCTTGTGGGTGATCTCCAGGCGCTCGCCGTCAGCGGCGAACAGCACGGTATGGTCACCTACCACGTCACCGGCACGCACGGTGGCAAAGCCGATGGTCTTGCGGTCCCGCGCACCGGTCTGGCCTTCCCGGCCATACACGGCCACTTCCTGCAGGTCACGGCCAAGTGCATTGGCCACCACCTCGCCCATGCGCAGCGCGGTACCCGACGGCGCATCCACCTTGTGACGGTGATGGGCCTCGATGATCTCGATGTCCACATCGTCGCCCAGCACACGCGCCGCCATGTCCAGCAGCTTCAGGCTGAGGTTGACGCCAACGCTGAAGTTGGCGGCAAACACGATAGGGATGTCCTTGCCCGCCTCGGCCAGCAGTTGCTTCTCTTCAACACTGAAACCGGTGGTGCCGATGACCATCGCCTTGCCCGCCTTGCGGCAGAACGCCAGGTTCTTCAAGGTCACCGAAGGATGGGTGAAGTCGATCAGCACATCGAACTCGTCGACCACCCGATCCAGATCACCCGACAGCGGCACACCAATACGCCCCAGCGCCGCCAGCTCGCCGGCGTCGGCCCCGACCAGCGTGCTGTCCGGACGATCCACGGCGGCGGTCAGGCCCGCCCCCGGCGTCTGCTGCACTGCCTCGATCAGGGTCTTGCCCATCCGCCCTGCCGCGCCCATTACCGCTATACGTCGCATGCCCTGTTCCTTCTTACAGATCGCCGAAGAAGCGCTTCACGCCTTCGAACCAGCCATTGGCCTTGGGAGAATGGCAGCTGTCGCCATCCAGCGAAACACGCAACTCTTCGAGCAACTCACGCTGACGACGACTCAGGTTGACCGGCGTTTCTACCGCCACCCGGCACATCAGGTCGCCCGCGCCACCGCCACGCACCGGCGCAACGCCCTTGCCACGCAGACGGAACTGCTTGCCGGTCTGGGTCCCCTCGGGGATCTTCAGCTTGACCCGGCCATCGAGGGTCGGCACTTCCAGCTCGCCACCCAGCGCCGCATCGGTGTAGCTGATCGGCACTTCACAGTACAGGTGCTTGCCGTCGCGCTGGAAGATCGGGTGCTCGCGCACATTGATCACCACGTACAGGTCGCCGGTCGGGCCACCCTGGGAACCTGCCTCGCCTTCGCCCGACAGGCGAATGCGGTCACCGGTATCGACGCCGGCCGGCACCTTGACCGAGAGGGTCTTGTACTCTTCGACACGGCCTTCGCCATGGCACGAATCGCACGGATCGGTGATGATCTTGCCCTGGCCGTGACAGCGCGGGCAGGTCTGCTGCACCGAGAAGAAGCCCTGCTGCATGCGCACCTGGCCAATACCGCCGCAGGTCGGGCAGGTCGAAGGCGACGAGCCCTTCTTGGCACCCGAGCCATCGCACGGTGCGCAGTTGACCAGCGTCGGCACACGGATGTTGACCGTGGTGCCGCGCACGGCCTCCTCCAGGTTCAGCTCGAGGGTGTAGCGCAGGTCGCTGCCACGCTGAGCGCCACCGCGGCCACCGCCCCGGCCACCGCCGAAGAAGTCGCTGAACACATCACCAAAGATGTCGGAGAAGTTGGCGCCACCGAAACCGGCACCGCCACCACCCATGCTCGGATCGACACCGGCATGGCCATACTGATCATACGCAGCACGCTTGCTGGCATCGGAGAGCACTTCGTAAGCCTCGTTGGCTTCCTTGAACAGCTCTTCCGAGGCCTTGTCATCAGGATTACGGTCCGGGTGGTGCTTCATCGCCAGGCGACGATAGGCCTTCTTCAGGTCGGCCTCGCTCGAGCCGCGCTCGACTCCCAGAACCTCGTAATAGTCACGCTTTGCCATAATTCTTTGCACTCTTGAGGACGTTCGGCATACCTCGGCGCATACCGCGCTGTGCCGCCAGCATTCAAGCGCGCTCGAATGCTGTAAAAATTCGGGTATTCCAGACACGCCAACGCGGGAGCAAGCCCCCGCGCGGCGACATCCTACCAGTCACTGCCGAACAGCAGTCAACCGGGCGACAACCTGTAGCTATTACTTGTTGTCTTTTACTTCTTCAAACTCAGCGTCGACCACGTCGTCGTGCTTGGGCTCTTCAGCTTCTGGCTGAGCACCGCCCTGAGGCTGTTCGGCCTGCTCGGCGTACATCTTCTGAGCCACTGGCCCGGAGACCTTCGACAGCTCTTCGACCTTGGCTTCGATGGCAGCCTTGTCGTCGCCTTTGACAGCGGCTTCCAGGGCGACAACGGCAGCTTCGATAGCAGCCTTCTCGTCCGCGGTTACCTTGTCACCGGCGTCGGCGACCATCTTGCGGGTCGAGTGAACCAGCGCGTCACCCTGGTTGCGGGCAGCGGCCAGCTCTTCGAACTTGCGGTCTTCCTCGGCGTTGACTTCAGCGTCACGCACCATCTGCTGAATTTCTTCCTCGGACAGACCCGAGTTGGCCTTGATCACGATCGACTGCTGCTTGCCGGTCGCCTTGTCCTTGGCACCTACGTGCAGGATGCCGTTGGCGTCGATATCGAAGGTCACTTCGATTTGCGGTACGCCACGTGGCGCTGGCGGAATCTCGGCCAGGTCGAATTTACCCAGCGACTTGTTCTGCGCTGCTTGCTTGCGCTCGCCCTGCAGCACGTGAATGGTCACGGCGCCCTGGTTGTCGTCGGCCGTCGAGAACACCTGCGACTTCTTGGTCGGGATGGTGGTGTTCTTCTCGATCAGCGCAGTCATCACGCCACCCATGGTTTCGATACCCAGGGTCAGCGGGCTGACGTCCAGCAGCAGCACGTCTTTCACGTCACCAGCCAGTACGGCGCCCTGAATGGCAGCACCCATTGCGACAGCTTCGTCAGGGTTCACGTCCTTACGTGCTTCCTTGCCGAAGAAGTCGGTCACCAGCTTCTGCACCAGTGGCATGCGGGTCTGACCGCCGACCAGGATCACGTCGTTGATCTTGCTCACGTCGATACCGGCGTCTTTCAGCGCGATGCGGCATGGCTCGATGGTGCGCTGAACCAGGTCTTCAACCAGCGATTCCAGCTTGGCGCGGGAAATCTTCACGTTCAGGTGCTTAGGACCGGTGGCGTCTGCAGTGATGTACGGCAGGTTCACGTCGGTCTGCTGGCTCGAGGACAGCTCGATCTTGGCTTTTTCGGCAGCTTCTTTCAGGCGCTGCATGGCCAGCGGGTCACCCTTGAGGTTCATGCCGCTTTCTTTCTTGAATTCGTCGACGAGGTAGTCGATCAGACGAATGTCGAAGTCTTCACCACCCAGGAAGGTGTCGCCGTTGGTAGCCAGTACTTCGAACTGGTGCTCGCCGTCGACTTCAGCGATCTCGATCACCGACACGTCGAAGGTACCGCCACCCAGGTCGTAGACGATCACGGTGTGATCACCCTTGGCCTTGTCCATACCGTAGGCCAGTGCGGCTGCGGTCGGTTCGTTGATGATGCGCTTGACGTCCAGACCGGCAATGCGACCGGCGTCCTTGGTAGCCTGACGCTGGCTGTCGTTGAAGTAGGCAGGTACGGTGATGACCGCTTCGGTCACTGCCTCGCCGAGATAGTCTTCGGCGGTTTTCTTCATCTTTTTCAGAATTTCAGCCGAGATCTGAGGCGGAGCCATCTTCTGGCCGTTCACTTCCACCCAGGCGTCGTTGTTGTCAGCCTTGACGATCTTGTAAGGGACCATCTGGATGTCTTTCTGAACGACTTCTTCGTCAAAACGACGGCCGATCAGACGCTTTACCGCGTACAGGGTGTTGTGCGGGTTGGTCACCGCCTGACGCTTGGCCGACTGGCCGACCAGGATCTCGCCGTCATTGGCGTAGGCAATGATCGAAGGGGTGGTACGAGCGCCTTCGGCGTTCTCGATGACCTTGACGTTGCCGTTTTCCAGAATGGAGACACAGGAGTTGGTGGTCCCCAGGTCGATACCGATAATTTTGCCCATGTTAACTCTCCCGAAACTTTGGATTTGGTTGCCGCAGCGGTGGTTGCCAACTGCGGTAGCACTTAAACGCTTGACACTTAAATGGGGGCCGCCAGGCTAATTTCAAGCCTTCTCGTCAATCGAGGGCGAAACCGGAGCCGGAGCCTTGCTGACCACGACCATGGCCGGGCGCAGCAGACGCCCATTGAGCTGGTAGCCCTTCTGGAACACCTTGAGCACGCTGTTGGGCTCGACGTCTGCACTCTCCTGCATGGCCATGGCCTGGTGCAGTTCGGCGTTGAACGGTTCGCCGTGCGGGTCGATCGCCTCGAGGTTGTAGCGCTTGAGGGTGTCGTGGAACATCTTCAGGGTCAGCTCGATGCCTTCACGCATCGGGCGGATGCTCTCGTCTTCGGCGCTGGACAGCTCCAGGCCGCGCTCAAGGCTGTCGATCACCGGCAACAGGTCACCAGCGAATTTCTCAAGGGCGAACTTGTGCGCCTTCTCGACATCCTGCTCGGCGCGACGGCGCACGTTCTGAAGGTCTGCGGCGGTGCGCAGGGATTGATCCTGGGCCGCCGCCAGTTGCTCTTCGAGCACCTGCACGCGCGTGCTCAGCTCATCGCCGGCCGCCTCGGCGTTCAGATTCTGTTCATCCAGCGTCTGTTCGTCAGCCATAAAATCTCTCCTTTGCAATTTCGTCAGCGAACTTACTCGCACGTCTGCCGGCTATATGGGGTCTGAAAATGCAGCTTCAAGGGCTGATGAACAGTCCGCAGCATTACCCTCATAACCCCTTGCGATCAAAACCCTCACCGAGCAACCGAATCAAACTAAGCACAAGCATTGTCAGGGGTTTTAAAAACACTGTATAAATAACCAGACTTTACGCCTGGGAGCCGCCCCAATGCTGGTGCATCTTTCCGTACACAACTACGCCATCGTCGAACACCTGGACCTCGAACTCGCCCGCGGGATGAGCGTCATCACCGGTGAAACCGGGGCCGGCAAATCGATCATGCTCGATGCCCTCGGCCTCACCCTGGGTGATCGCGCCGACAGCGGCGTGGTGCGCCCCGGGGCAGACAAGGCCGACATCCTGGCCACCTTCGACCTGGGCGACATTCCCGAGGCCCGTACCTGGCTGGCCGAGCGCGACCTGGACACCGACGGCCCGTGCATACTGCGTCGGGTGATCACCGCCGAAGGCCGCAGCCGCGGCTATATAAACGGCACGCCTTGCCCGCTGGGCGACCTCAAGGCCCTGGGCGAGCTGCTGATCGACATCCACAGCCAGCACGAACACCAGTCGCTGCTGAAGACCGACACCCATCGCCGCCTGCTCGACGAATACGCCGGCGCCACCGACCTTGCACGCCAGGTGCAGCTGGCGGCGCAGCGCTGGCGGCAGACCCGCCAGGAGCTCGAGCGGCTGAGCAATTCCGGGGACGAACAGCGCGCGCAGCACCAGTTGCTCAGCTATCAGCTCGAAGAGCTGGAAAACCTCAACCTGGGCGAAAACGAACTTGAGCTGCTGGAACAGGAACACAAGAACCTGACCAATGCAGAGGCCCTGTTCGGTATCTGCCGCCAGGTCATCGACCATTGCAGCGAGAGCGACTCGGGCAATGTGCTCAGTGCGCTGACCGTCAGCCTCAATCGCCTGACCGCCGTACAGAATGCCCCCAAGGCGCTGGCCGAGGCGGCCAACATGATCGCCAGTGCGCAGATTCAGGTAGAAGAAGCAGTGGGCGAGCTCAACCGCTTTCTCGACCATTTCGACGCCGACCCCGCGCGGCTGCAGCAGCTGGAAGAACGTCTCGACGCCCTGTACACCCTGGCGCGCAAACACCGCGTGCACCCCAGCGAGCTGGCCGACCTGCAGCAACGCCTGATGGAGGAGCTCGAAGGCCTCAACGCCAACGACGAGTCCATTGCCCGACTGGGTGACGAACTTGCCGCCTTTGCCCGTCATTACCAGGAAAAGGCCTCGGAGCTGAGCCGCCTGCGCCAGCAGGCCGCGACCCAGCTGGCTGGCGCGGTGGAGCTTGAGATTCAGCGCCTGGGCATGCCTGGCGGACGCTTCAGCATCGAACTTCGCCCCAACAGTGGCGAAGACTTGTTGCCCCAGGGCCTGGAGCAGGTCGAACTGCTGGTCAGCGCCAACCCCGGCCAGCCGCTCAAGGCACTGGCCAAGGTGGCTTCCGGGGGTGAATTGTCACGGATCAGCCTGGCGATCCAGGTCATTACCGCTCAGACCTCGCGCATTCCGACCCTGGTGTTCGACGAAGTCGACGTGGGTATCGGCGGCCCGACTGCTGAAATCGTGGGGCAGCTGTTGCGTCGCCTGGGCGAGCGTGGGCAGGTATTGACGGTCACCCACCTGCCGCAGGTTGCCGCGCAGGGCCACCATCACCTGTTCGTGCACAAGGTGCGCAACAGCGATGCGACCCATACGGCGGTGGCGAGCCTGGGCAAACGCGAGCGGGTCGAAGAGGTGGCGCGCATGCTGGGCGGCATCGACCTGACCAAGGAATCGCTGGCGCATGCCAGAAAGATGGTCGTCACCAGCAAAGCCTGAGTGCCCCCGCAGGAGCCGGCCTTGCCGGCGTAAAACATTACAGCCCCCACAAAGCACGAAGGCGACCCCAGGGTCGCCTTCAATGCCGTGCAATTCAAAGCAAAGTGCTTACTTTTTCTTGCGCACGTACAGCACGAGATTGTGATCTACCAACTCGTAGCCGTGCTCCAGCACGATTTCCTTCTGACGCTTTTCAATTTCAGCATCGAAGAACTCGATGACTTCGCCAGACTCCACGTTGACCATATGGTCGTGGTGGCCGCCGTCGGCCAGTTCAAACACTGCATGACCGCCGTCGAAGTTGTGACGAACGACAAGACCTGCCGCCTCGAACTGGGTCAGAACACGGTAAACCGTGGCCAGACCGACGTCCTCGCCTGCCTCCATCAACGCCTTGTAGACGTCTTCAGCACTCATGTGGCGCTGCTCGGTGGAGTCGAGCATCTGTAGAATCTTGACTCGAGGCAGGGTCACCTTGAGACCGGCTTTGCGTAATTCGCTATTTTCAACCATGGTCAGCTTTCTCGCCGATGCTGCTTCGCAGCTTCTCTGAATACGGGTATGATCGGGGTTTACGTTGTCCAGCCAAGATAGTGGAAGTCGCCCACCGATGCAAAACACCAAGCTCTTGCTAACCAGCCTCACCTTTGTGGGACTGCTCGCACTCGCCGGTTGCTCGTTCCCCGGGGTTTACAAAATCGACATCCAGCAGGGCAATGTCGTCACGCAGGACATGATAGACCAATTGCGGCCGGGAATGACCCGCCGGCAAGTACGGTTTATCATGGGCAACCCTCTGATCCAGGACACCTTCCACACCAACCGTTGGGACTACCTGTACAGTCTGCAACCAGGTGGGGGCGAGCGCCAGCAGGAACGGATGAGCGTGTTCTTCAACGAGAACGACCAGCTCGCCAGCCTGTCGGGTGACTTCATGCCGGGCGTGAGCCGCGATCAGGAAATCCTTGGCGGTGCAGCGGGCACCACTGTCAGCCCTGCCGAAGGCGAGACACCTGCCAAGCAGGAAGCCCCCGCCAAGCCTGGCTCGCTGGAAGACACGATCCAGCGCGACGTCGATACCATCGAAGTCATCCCGGTTCCAGTGCCGGAACCGCTGGACACCTCGCCGCAGTAAGCAAGGCGCAGGCAATAAAAAGCCCGGATCATTCCGGGCTTTTTATTGCGCGGCGTTTCACCGCTTGGCCTTCTTGAACACCCTGGCTACCTTGGCCGCGCGCTGTTTGCGCACCTCCTTGGGGTCGATCAGCAGCGGCCGATACAGCTCGATCCGATCACCAGCCTCGACCGGATGCTGCGACGCAACCACCTTGCCAAAGATACCCATCGGGCAATCCCCGATCGACACGCCCGGCAACTGCCCGGCGATGCCCGACAAGCGAACCGCCTCGCTCACCGACGTACCCGCTGGCACCTCCAGCGCCAGCAACAGCTGCTGCTCGGCGGTGGCGTAGACCACTTCGATGGGCAGCATCGGCTCAGCCATTGAGTTGCTTGGCCCGCTGGCAGAACGCATCCACCAGGGTGTTGGCCGCCTGGTTGAAGATCGGCCCCAGGGTGGCGCGCACCAGCGGCCCGGCGTAATCGAACGACAGGTCCAGGCTGATCTTGCAGGCCTTGTCACCGAGTGCCTTGAACGTCCACAGCCCGTGCAGCTGATTGAACGGCCCCTCCTCAAGGTTCATCTCGATGGACTGCCCTGGCACCAACTCATTTCGCGTTACAAAACTCTGGCTCATGCCGCCCTTGGCCGCCTCGACTCGCGCACGCATCAGGGTCTCGCTCTGCTCCAGCACCGTGCTGGAGGAGCACCACGGCAGAAATTCCGAATAGCGGGCGACGTCATTCACCAGGTCATACAGCGCCTGAGCGGGGTACGGCAACAGTGCCGAACGTTGAATATGGGTAGTCATCCAGGCGTCACTTCCAAAGCTGAGCGGTAAACACGATGCGAATGCCGAGGGGCGCCACATAGCGCATCAAGAGGAAAAACAGCGCGTATTGTCCGGGATTCACTCCAACGGCTCAAGCGTACCGCTACCCCGTAGCCGACAGCGCGACGACTGCCTATAATGCCGCCCCTATGGCTAAACAAAAGAAGCATCCGACAGGGACCATCGCGCAGAATAAAAAGGCGCGTCACGATTACTTCATCGAGCACAAGTTCGAGGCCGGATTGGTCCTGTCCGGTTGGGAAGTAAAAAGTCTGCGTGCCGGCAAGGCGCATCTTGTGGACAGCTACGTGCTGCTCAAGGACGGTGAAGCATGGCTGATGGGTTGCCATATCACCCCCCTGACCGCGGCCAGCACCCACGTGATCGCCGACCCGACCCGTACCCGTAAACTGCTGCTCAATCGCCGCGAGCTGGAGCGCCTGTTCGTGGGCGTACAGCAGAAGGGCTATACCTGCGTGGCCTTGTCGATGTACTGGAGCAAGCACTTGATCAAGTGCGAGATTGCCCTGGGCAAGGGCAAGAAGGAATACGACAAGCGCGATACCCAGCGCGAGCGTGATTCCGATCGCGAGTTGCAGCGCGCCGTGCGCAGCAAGGGCCGCGACGAGTAGGCACGCCTGCTCTAGCCACTTTGCCAGCAAGGCCGGCTCCTACAGGCCAAGCGAAACCCTGTAGGAGCCGGCCTTGCCGGCGAAAGCCGCAACGCTTGTCTAGCGCCCGTTGCGCCGCTCTGCCCGCGCGACCCGCTGCACTTCCTGACGCACCTCTTCGAGCACCTCCTGCACATACAGAATGTGCTGGCTCGACACCTCCCGTGCATCCTGCGCACGCCCTTCGACAATCGCCAGGTACAGGTCCCGGTGCTGCGCAATCAGCATGTCGCGGGTCTCGCTGCGCTGCTTGTACATACCGCCGATGTTGGTCACCACGTTGCGCTTGAGCAGGTCGAACAACCCGCGAATGGTATGCAGCAGCACCGCGTTATGGCTGGCCTCGGCAATCGCCAGGTGGAACGACGCATCCGCCGCCCCTTCCTCGGCGCGGCTCACCTCATCGGCACGCGCATAACAGTCCTGCAGCGCATCGAACGCCACCTTCAACCGCTCGCGATCCACCGCGGTGGCACGCAATGCGGCGTAATAGGCACACGACGCCTCCAGCGTATGACGAAACTCCAGCAGGTCGCGTTCGACCTCCGGATTGTTCTCCAGCAATTGCAACAAGGGGTCGCTGAACGTCGAACCCATCGACTGGGCAACATAATTGCCGCCGCCCTGTCGGCTCACCAGCATGCCCTTGGCTACCAGCTTCTGGATCGCCTCGCGCAACGACGGGCGTGACACCCCGAACTGCTCGGCCAGTTGCCGCTCGGCCGGCAACCGCTCACCGGCGGTCAAGGTGCCTTCAAGAATCATCCCCTCAAGCCGCTCGACGATATCGTCGGACAAACGGCGTTGGCGGACCTGGTTGAAAACCATCACATGCTCTCCACAATCCCGAGTTCGTTCGGGGCCGCCTATTTTGGCCTATCGGTGCCCACGCCACACCCACCAGTTGGCGAATTTCGAAGCCGCTCAGCCGACCTTTTTTCAACCGTCCGACGAAAGTTTTAGCGGGGCAAATTGACACACCCACCACAGGGCTCTTAACCTAGCGGCTCGACATTGTAAATTGGTATGACCAATTAGCCAATGCCACTGCATGACCAACAACAATTAGGGGCCACCCCATATGCAAACCTGGCAACAACTCTATAGCCCGCTTGGTAGTCTCGGCCTGTCCGCCCTGGCGGCAGTCATCCCTATCGTGTTCTTCTTCCTGGCGCTGGCCGTGTTCCGCCTCAAGGGTCATGTGGCAGGCAGCATCACGCTAGCGCTGTCGATCCTGGTCGCCATCTTCGCCTTCCAGATGCCCGCCGACATGGCCCTGGCTGCTGCCGGGTACGGTTTTGCCTATGGCCTGTGGCCCATCGCCTGGATCATCGTCGCGGCGGTGTTCCTGTACAAACTGACGGTCAAGAGTGGCCAGTTCGAAGTGATCCGCAGCTCGGTGCTGTCGATCACCGACGACCAGCGTCTGCAGGTTCTGCTGATCGGCTTCTGCTTCGGCGCCTTCCTGGAAGGCGCGGCAGGCTTCGGCGCACCCGTGGCCATTACCGCTGCACTGCTGGTGGGCCTGGGTTTCAACCCGCTGTACGCCGCCGGCCTGTGCCTGATCGCCAACACTGCCCCGGTGGCCTTCGGCGCCCTGGGTATCCCGATCATCGTGGCCGGCCAGGTCACCGGTATCGACGCCTTCAAGATCGGCGCCATGACCGGTCGTCAATTGCCGTTGCTGTCGCTGTTCGTGCCGTTCTGGCTGGTGTTCATGATGGACGGCCTGCGCGGCGTCAAGGAGACCTGGCCTGCAGCCCTGGTGGCCGGCCTGAGCTTCGCCGTCACCCAGTACTTCACCTCCAACTTCATCGGCCCGGAACTGCCGGACATCACCTCGGCACTGGCCAGCCTGATCTCCCTGACCCTGTTCCTCAAGGTCTGGCAGCCCAAGCGCTCGATGACCACCGCCACCGGCAGCGTTGGTGCAGCCGTGGTCAACGGTGGCGGCAGCCAGCCTTCGCCATACAGCTTTGGCGAGATCTTCAAGGCCTGGTCGCCGTTCCTGATCCTCACCGTGCTGGTCACCATCTGGACCCTCAAGCCATTCAAGGCAGCCTTTGCCGCCGGTGGTTCGATGTACAGCTGGGTGTTCAACTTCGCCATCCCGCACCTTGACCAGCTGGTGATCAAGACCGCGCCGATCGTCGCCGCCCCGACCGCCATGCCGGCGGTGTTCAAGCTCGACCCGATCTCGGCCACCGGTACCGCGATCTTCTTCTCCGCGCTGCTGTCGATGCTGGTGCTGAAGATCAACTTCAAGACCGGCCTGACCACGCTGAAGGAAACCTTCTTCGAACTGCGCTGGCCGATCCTGTCGATCGGCATGGTGCTGGCCTTTGCCTTCGTCACCAACTACTCGGGCATGTCGTCGACCATGGCCCTGGTACTGGCCGGCACCGGCGCAGCGTTCCCGTTCTTCTCGCCGTTCCTTGGCTGGCTGGGCGTGTTCCTGACCGGTTCGGACACTTCGTCCAACGCGCTGTTCAGTTCGCTGCAGGCCACCACCGCGCACCAGATCGGGGTCAACGACACCCTGCTGGTGGCCGCCAACACCAGCGGCGGCGTTACCGGCAAGATGATCTCGCCACAGTCCATCGCCGTGGCATGCGCGGCCACCGGGCTGGTTGGCAAAGAGTCGGACCTGTTCCGCTTCACCCTCAAGCACAGCTTGTTCTTCGCCACCATCGTCGGCCTGATCACCTTGATCCAGGCGTACTGGCTGACCGGCATGCTGGTTCACTAAAGTGAAAGAGGCCGGGCGCCCCAAGGGCGCCCGGCAGCTGCCCCTTTCAACCGACGCTGCGAGACACCATGATCATTTCAGCCTCTACCGACTACCGCGCCGCAGCCCAACGCAAGCTGCCGCCCTTCCTGTTCCACTACGCCGACGGCGGCGCCTACGCCGAGTACACCCTGCGCCACAACGTCGAAGACCTGGCCAGCATCGCCCTGCGCCAGCGCGTTCTGAAGAACATGTCCGAGCTCAGCCTCGAGACCCGCCTGTTCGATGAAACCCTAAGCATGCCCGTGGCCCTGGCACCGGTCGGCCTGACCGGCATGTACGCCCGGCGCGGCGAGGTGCAGGCGGCACGTGCCGCGGCGGCCAAGGGCATCCCCTTCACCCTGTCGACCGTGTCCGTGTGCCCGATCGAGGAAGTGGCCCCGGCCATCGACCGGCCCATGTGGTTCCAGCTCTATGTGCTCAAGGACCGCGGCTTCATGCGCAATGCCCTGGAGCGTGCCAAGGCCGCCGGCGTGACTACCCTGGTGTTCACCGTGGACATGCCCGTACCCGGCGCACGCTACCGTGACGCCCACTCCGGCATGAGCGGCCCTAACGCACCGCTGCGGCGCATGTGGCAGGCCATGACCCACCCCCAGTGGGCGCTGGATGTAGGCCTGCTGGGCAAGCCCCACGACCTTGGCAACATCTCCAAATACCGCGGCAGCCCCACCGGCCTGGCCGACTACATCGGCTGGCTGGGCGCCAACTTCGACCCGTCGATTTCCTGGAAAGACCTGGAATGGATCCGCGAGTTCTGGGATGGCCCGATGGTGATCAAGGGTATTCTCGACCCGGACGACGCGCGCGACGCCGTGAAGTTCGGTGCCGACGGCATCGTGGTGTCCAACCACGGCGGTCGCCAGCTCGACGGCGTGCTGTCCAGCGCCCGTGCCCTGCCGGCCATCGCCGATGCGGTCAAGGGCGACCTGAAGATCCTTGCCGATTCCGGTATCCGCAGCGGCCTGGACGTGGTGCGCATGATCGCTCTGGGCGCAGACACCGTACTGATCGGCCGTGCCTTCCTCTATGCCCTCGCCACCGCAGGCGAAGCCGGCGTGAAGAACCTGCTCGACCTGTTCGAAAAGGAAATGCGCGTGGCCATGGTGCTGACCGGCGCCAAGTCCATCAGCGAGATCACTCGCGATTCGCTGGTACGCGAATTCGGCGCCTGACCGCCTGCCCCATCACCGCCTGATTGTCCGGGGCACGCGGCGCGATAGACGCCGTGGCCCCGCGAGGAGTTTGCATGAGCCTGCCCACCGCGTTTCTCGACTCGGTTGAACGCCTGATCCCCCGTGAGCGCCGCTTCGACGACCCCACGTCTACCCTGGCCTTCGGTACCGACGCCAGCTTCTACCGGCTGATCCCCAAGCTGGTGGTGCGCGTGGAAAGCGAAGACGAAGTGGTGGGCCTGCTCCAGCTGGCCCAGCGCGACCGCGTGCCGGTGACCTTCCGCGCCGCCGGCACCAGCCTGTCGGGCCAGGCCATCAGCGACTCGGTGCTGATCGTGCTGGGCGACAACTGGAACGGTCGCGAGATTCGCGAGCAAGGCCGGCAGATCCGCCTGCAACCTGGCGTGATCGGCGCCCAGGCCAACGCCTGGCTGGCGCCGTTCGGACGCAAGATCGGCCCCGACCCGGCGTCCATCAACGCCTGCAAGATCGGCGGCATCGTTGCCAACAACGCCAGTGGCATGTGCTGCGGCACCGCCCAGAACACCTACCACACCCTGGCCGGCCTGCGCCTGGTGCTGGCCGACGGTACCCGCCTGGACAGTGAAGACCCGGCCAGCGTCGCGGCCTTCCAGAGCAGCCATGCCGACCTGCTCGAATCGCTCGCGCGCCTGGGCCGCGAGACCCGCGCCAACACCGAACTGGCCGCGAAAATCCGCCACAAGTACCGGCTCAAGAACACCACCGGCCTGTCGCTCAACGCCCTGGTCGACTACGACCAGCCACTGGACATCCTCAACCACCTGCTGGTGGGCTCCGAGGGCACACTGGGCTTCATCAGCGCGGTTACCTACGACACCGTGATCGATCACCCGCACAAGGCGTCGGCGCTGATCGTGTTCCCGGACGTGGAAACCTGTTGCACCGCCGTCACCGTGCTGAAAAGCCAGCCGGTATCGGCCGTGGAACTGCTCGACCGGCGCAGCCTGCGCTCGGTGCAGGACAAGCCCGGCATGCCGGCCTTCGTGCAGCAGCTGTCCGAGGGTGCCTGCGCCCTGCTGATCGAGTCCCGCGCTGCCACCCAGACACTGCTGCACGAGCAGCTGGGCCTGATCATGGCCTCGCTGGCGCAATTTCCGGTCGAGAAACAGGTCGACTTCACCGAAGACGCCAAGGAAAACGCCAAGCTCTGGGCCATCCGCAAGGACACCTTCCCGGCCGTCGGCGCCGTGCGCAAGACCGGCACCACGGTCATCATCGAAGACGTGACCTTCCCGGTCGAGCAACTGGCCATCGGCGTCAACCGCCTGATCGAGCTGTTCGAGCGGCACCACTATGACGAAGCCATCCTGTTCGGCCATGCGCTGGAGGGCAACCTGCACTTCGTGTTCACCCAGGGTTTCAACAGTACCGAAGAGGTCGCCCGCTACCAGGCGTTCATGGACGACGTGGCGCACCTGGTGGCCGTCGAATTCGGCGGTTCGCTCAAGGCCGAACATGGCACCGGGCGCAACATGGCGCCGTTCGTCGAACTGGAATGGGGCCACGATGCCTACCAGCTGATGTGGACGCTCAAGCGCCTGCTCGACCCCAACGGTATCCTCAACCCGGATGTGGTACTCAGCAACGACCCGCAGATCCACCTTAAGAACCTCAAGCCGTTGCCGGCCGCCGACGAGATCGTCGACAAGTGCATCGAGTGCGGCTTCTGCGAACCGGTATGCCCGTCCAAGGGGCTGACCCTGAGCCCGCGCCAGCGCATCGTGATGTGGCGCGACATCCAGGCCAAGAAGCGGGCCGGGGTCGATACCACCGCGCTTGAACGCGACTACCAGTACCAGGGCATCGACACCTGCGCCGCCACCGGCTTGTGCGCCCAGCGCTGCCCGGTAGGCATCAACACCGGCGAACTGGTGAAGAAACTGCGCGCCCAGGCTGCCAGCCACGTGAAGACAGCCGACTGGCTGGCGGAGCATTTCCACACCGCGCTAAGCGGCGCCCGCCTCACCCTGCGCGCAGCCAACGGTGCCCGCCGCCTGTTGGGCGCGCCACGGCTGGCCCGCATCAGCCAGTCGTTGAGCAAAGCCAGCAACGGCCGCCTGCCGCTCTGGACGCCGGCCATGCCGCAGCCCCTGCAGCCCATCCAGTTCAGCCCGGCGAGCAACGATGCGCGGCCCCGCGTGGTGTACCTGGCAGCCTGCGTATCGCGCGTCATGGGCCCGGCCGCTGGCGATCGCGAACAGACCTCGCTGCTGGACAAGACCCGCGGCCTGCTGGAAAAGGCCGGCTACCAGGTGGTGTTCCCCGAGAACCAGGACAGCCTGTGCTGCGGCCAGCCGTTCGCCTCCAAGGGCTATGCCGAACAGGCCGAGC
Organism: Pseudomonas sp. 1176_21; assembly: GCF_052850635.1. Classification (NCBI taxonomy): domain Bacteria; kingdom Pseudomonadati; phylum Pseudomonadota; class Gammaproteobacteria; order Pseudomonadales; family Pseudomonadaceae; genus Pseudomonas; species Pseudomonas sp. 1176_21. Next base: position 238,088 of record NZ_VXCV01000007.1, on the reverse strand, counting down.
ACAAGCGCCAGGAACTGATTGGCGCGCTGCTGCATGCCAGCCGCGGCGGGCTCGACCCGATCTACTGCGACACCAGCCCGTGCACCTTGCGCCTGGTGCAAGACCTCAAGGACTCGCGCCTGGACCTGTATGACCCGGTGCGCTTCATCCGCACCCACCTGGTGGACAAGCTGGAGTTCACCCCGCAGGACGCACCCATTGCCGTGCACGTGACCTGCAGCACCCAGCACCTGGGCGAGAGCCAGGCGCTGATCGACCTGGCACGGCGTTGCAGCAAAGAGGTGGTGATACCCGAGGGCATCCACTGCTGCGGGTTCGCCGGCGACAAGGGCTTCACCACCCCCGAACTGAACGCACATTCACTGCGCAGCCTAAAGGACGCCGTGCAGTACTGCAGCGAAGGCATCTCCACCAGCCGCACCTGTGAAATCGGCCTGAGCGAGCATGGCGGCATCGACTATCACGGCCTGGTGTACCTGGTGGACCGGGTGACCAGAGCCAGGGCGCTGTGAGCCAAGGCGGCTCCTGCGAACCTGCAGGAGCTGGCCTTGCCGGCGAACAGGCCATCTGCCACAACATCCGTCTGAACCCCTGGCATCGGCCGCAGTCCATGCAAATAGGCCCCTTATCCTGAGGCCTTCCCAGCCAAGGAGATTCACATGAAGCGTACTGCGATTACCGGACTGTTCCTCAGCGCCGCACTGCTAGCCTCGCCTGTGTTCGCGGCGGATAAAGACCTGTGTACCAGCAACCTGCAGAAGATCGACGACCAGATGGCAACCATGGGCGCGACCTCCGAAGGGCTGGACGATGCGCTGAAGCAGCACGTGGCTGACGCCAAGGCCGCGCAGGCGGCGGGCAACGACAAGGATTGCATCACCATCAGCGCCAAGGTGCTGTCGCGCCTCGAGAAGACCGACAAGGGCGGCAACGGTCAGTAACCTCGGTGGGCGACCGGACCGGTAGTCGACGTCGCCCGACCGATGGCGTATACTCCGTCACATGCACCCGAAACGGTGCTAGCGCTAGAGCAGTAAAAAATGGGGCCGATTAGGATTCGACGCCGGTGATGAAACTCTAGGTGCATGCCGAGTTGGTAACAGAACTCGTAAATCCACTGTTGCAACTTTCTATAGTTGCCAATGACGAAAACTACGAGGGTTACGCTCTCGCTGCGTAAGCAGCCGAGCCCGCTCTCCTGGTAGCTTCGGCTCCAGCAATCACTAGGGGATGCCTGTAAACCCGAAGTGATTGTCATACAGAACAGGATCGTCGTGTAGCACGTTGGGGGCAAAGCGACTAAAACTTACCCAACTCGTCCAAAGCACCCTGCCCGTCGGGCGGCTGCGGATTAACTCAATAGACACGGCTAAGCATGTAGTACCGACAGCGGAGTACTGGCGGACGGGGGTTCAAATCCCCCCGGCTCCACCATTTAGTCTTCCCAGGAAGACCCAAAAAAGCCGTAAAGCCTAGAGAAATCAAAGCTTTACGGCTTTTTTCTTGCCCGCGTTTTCCCACCTGATCCCAGGGCATCCCACGGTTGACGGGGGCATATATGGGGGCATAAAACGCTCATCAGCTCGCTCGGAGAGGATGTGCCCCCAATGCCCCTGAAAGATACCAACTGCCGCAACGCCAAGCCCCAGGACAAGCCTTATCGGCTATACGACGAACAGGGTCTGTACCTTGAAGTGCAGCCCAACGGAGGTCGCTACTGGCGCTTGAAATACCGTTTTCTGGGAAAGGAAAAACGCCTGGCTCTTGGCGTTTACCCAGAGGTCGGCCTGCAGGAGGCCCGTCGCAAACGTGATGACGCTCGTGTTCAGCTTGCCGGCGGACAAGACCCTTCGCTGCAAAGACGCATGGCCAAGGTGGTCAGCCAGCTCGATCACCAACACACCTTTGAATCGGTCGCTAAGCAATGGCTCACCATTCGCGAATCATCCTGGGATCCGGAGTACACCCGCACGGTGCGACAGCGCCTTGAGCTCAATGCCTACCCCTGGTTGGGAAAACTCCCAATCAGCAGCCTCAGTACACCCATGCTGGTCGAAAACCTGCAACGCATCATCAAGCGCGGGGCTCGCGAGACTGCGCGTCGTGTTGCCCAGATCTACAAACAAATTTTCGAGTTCGCCGAAGCTGCCGGTATCACCCCACCCAGCCAGATTGGGAATCTCTCTCGTACGCTCCCAGCCAAGCGAGTGAAACACTTTGCTGCCGTGACCGATCCTGAAAAACTCGGGGCACTGCTCAAAGCACTGGATAGCTATAGCGGAACGATGCCTGTTTGTTGTGCGTTGAAGTTGGCCCCACTGCTGTTCTGCCGGCCTGGAGACCTGCGGCACATGGAGTGGTCCGAGGTCAATCTGGATGCTGGCGAGTGGTTGATTCCCGGCCACAAGATGAAAGGACTCACTGCCACCAAACAGGATCGCCCGGATCATTTGGTTCCCCTGAGCCAGCAAGCAATCGCTGTTCTACGCGAGCTGAAACCACTCACCGGCAGACATCGGTACGCCTTCCCCTCAGCAAGAGGAGGCGACCGGCCGATGTCCAACAATGCAGTACTCAGTGCGTTACGCCGCATGGACATCAGCGGCGACGAAATGACAGGGCACGGCTTTCGTGCGACAGCGAGAACCATAGGCGCTGAGGTGCTGGGGTTTCGCCCCGATCTTCTGGAGCATCAGCTCGCTCACACGGTAAAAAATCCGCTGGGACGTGCGTACGATCGAACCAGCTTCTTGCCAGAGCGGCGTGAAATGATGCAGATCTGGGCCGACTTTTTGGACTCGATAAAACGCTGAATGCAAGCACCCCCATCAGCCAGCGAGCCTTCAAGCTAATACGAGCACTATCTTATCGCTCCAGTACCGGCTGAATTGCTAAACTGCGCCGATTTGGCGCCTGTAATGCGCCGGACGCAGTCCAAAAGGAATTTCTACCGATGTCAGCCTTATCAGCTTTGCTGAATACCTACCGCAGCGCTTCTGTCACCGAACGCGAAAAAGGTACTTACTTCGAAGAGCTGATTTGCACTTACCTCCGCAACGAAGCCACCTACCGCGACCTTTACGACAAAGTATGGACGTATGCGGAGTGGGCGAAGGAACAAAGCCTCAGTGGCAAGGATGCGGGCATTGATTTAGTGGCTCGCACCCAGGGCACCGGCGAGTACCACGCCATCCAGTGCAAGCTGTACGCCGAGGACTACAAAGTCCAGAAGAAGGACATAGACAGTTTCTTCACCGCCTCGGGCAAAGCGCCGTTCTCGCACCGCGTCATCGTCGCCACCACCAACAACTGGAGCGAGCACGCTGAGGACGCGTTGCAGGGCCAGCAGCCTCCGGTCAGTAAAATCGACCTGCAAGCCCTGGAAGACAGCCAGATAGACTGGGCCAAGTACCAGCCCAATCAGGCAGTCGCTCTCAAGGCCAAGAAGCAGCTGCGCGAGCACCAGCAAACCGCGTTGAATGCCGTGGCCGCTGGCCTCAAGGACGCCGAACGCGGCAAGCTGATCATGGCCTGCGGCACCGGCAAGACCTTCACCAGCCTGAAGATTGCCGAGCAGCAGGCCGGCAAGGGCAAGCGTGTACTGTTCCTGGTGCCCAGCCTGTCACTGCTATCGCAAACCCTTACCGAATGGACGCAGGAAAGCGCCACCCCGCTCCACAGCTTTGCCGTCTGCTCCGACAGTGACGTAGGCAAGAAGCGAAAAGCAGAGGATGACGCGGTTCAGGTGTTCACCCATGAACTGCGATACCCGGCCACTACCAAGGCAGATCGCCTCGCGGCAGAAATGCTCAAGCGCCACGATGCTGAGCACATGAGCGTTGTGTTCTCCACCTATCACTCCATCGACGTGATCAGCCGTGCCCAGGCTGATCATGGCCTGGCCGCTTTCGATCTGGTGATCTGCGACGAAGCGCACCGCACCACGGGTGCCACCTTTGGCGACGATGACGAAAGCAACTTTGTGCGCGTTCATGATGCCGACTACATCCGCGCCACCAAACGTCTGTACATGACCGCCACGCCGCGCATCTACGGTGACAACGCCAAGCTCAAGGCCGAGTCCGGCGAAGTCACCCTGTGCTCGATGGATGACGAAGCGCTCTACGGCAAAGAGCTGTTCGTCATCAACTTCTCCGAGGCCGTTCAGCGCGGCCTGCTCACCGATTACAAGGTGCTGGTACTCACTGTCGAGGAGAGCACCATCAGCCGCCGCCTTCAGGAGATGCTGAAGGACGAGAACAACCAACTCAAGGTAGACGACGCCGCCAAGATAGTCGGTTGCTGGAAGGCGCTGGCCAAGCAGGGACTGGCCGAAAACCTGGTGGGTGATGATCAGCCCATGAAGCGCGCTGTAGCTTTCTGCCAGGTCATCTCGCCCAATTACAAGGGCACCAAGCACAAGGTCAGCTCTGTCAACATCGCCAGCATGTTCCAATCGGTGGTGGAGGCTTATCAGGAGTCAGAAAACATCGATGAAGCCTCACGCATCATATGCGAAGCCGCACACGTCGATGGCGGCATGAATGCCAGCGCCAAGGAAGCCAAGCTCAACTGGCTCAAGGAAGAGCCGCCAGCGAATACCTGCCGCATCCTCAGCAATGTGCGCTGCCTGTCCGAGGGTGTGGACGTGCCCGCGCTGGACGCCGTGCTCTTCCTCACCCCGCGTAATTCCCAAGTCGACGTGGTGCAATCCGTTGGCAGGGTAATGCGCAACGCACCGGGCAAGAAGCGTGGCTATGTGGTGCTGCCGGTGGTCATTCCTGCCGGTATGGAGCCCCACGAAGCGCTCAACGACAACCAGACCTATAAGGTGGTCTGGCAGGTGCTTCAGGCACTGCGTTCGCACGACGACAGCTTCGACGCCATGGTCAACAAGCTCGACCTGATCGGCTCTGACCCGCGCAAGATGGAAGTCATCGCTATCACCGACAAGGCCGATAAAAAGGTCAGGAAAACTAGCGGCACCAGCAACGGCCAGGCAGGCAAAGGCCAGTACGGCATTGGTGAGAAACGCGCTAAGTACGATGTCGAAGGCCAGATGACCCAGCAGGCCGAGCTGGCCTATGAGGTGGGGGAAATCGAGAAGGCCATCTACGCCAAGATAGTCGACAAGTGCGGCAACCGCCACCACTGGGAAGACTGGGCCAACGACATATCCAAGATCGCCCGTACCCACATCGACCGTATCCAGGGCATTTTAGAAAACCCTGAATACACCCAGGAGAGAGCGACTTTCGAGGCCTTCGCCGCTGAGCTACGCGATGATCTCAACGACAGCATCAGCGATGGCGAGATCGTCGAAATGCTTGCCCAGCATCTGGTAACCAAGCCAGTGTTCGATGCACTGTTCGATGAATACAGCTTCGCCAGCCACAACCCCATGTCCAAAGCTATGCAAAGCGTGCTGGACGCGCTTCATGAACACCACCTGGCCAAGGAAGCCGACACACTGGAGAAGTTCTACGCCAGCGTGCGTCAACGTGCTGCCGGCATCGATAACGCCCAGGGCAAGCAGAAGATCATCGTCGAGCTGTACGACAAATTCTTCCGCAACGCCTTCCCCAAGATGACCGAGCGCTTGGGTATCGTTTACACCCCGGTCGAAGTGGTGGACTTCATACTCCACAGCGTCAACCACCTACTGCAACAGGAGTTCGGCCAAACCCTGGGCAGTAAGGGCGTTCACATCATCGATCCGTTCACCGGCACCGGTACCTTTATCACACGCCTAATCCAGTCGGGCCTGATCAAGCAGGAAGAGCTAGCGCACAAGTACAGGCACGAGATCCATGCCAACGAACTGGTGCTACTGGCTTATTACATCGCCGCCATCAATATCGAAGCGGCTTACCATGGCGAAGTGATCGATGAGTACGCCCCGTTTGAAGGCATCTGTCTAACCGATACCTTCCAAATGTATGAGAAGGACGACCTCGTAGACGCACTGCTGGAGGACAACAGCGCCCGGCGCAAGCGGCAGAAAGATTTGGATATACGGGTGATTGTGGGCAATCCGCCATATTCAGTCGGACAGAAAAGCGAGAACGACAATAACGATAACGTCGAGTACCCCACGCTCGACGCGCGCATCCGCGCCACCTATGCAGAACGCTCTGACGCCACTCTTGCCAAAGGGCTGTATGACAGCTATATACGCGCCATTCGCTGGGCCAGTGACCGTATTGGTGATGCCGGCATCATCGGATTTGTCACCAATGCAGGATTTCTAGAAGCCAACACCGCAGATGGTCTGCGCAAGTGCCTAGCCGACGAGTTCTCCAGCCTCTATGTGTTCCATTTGCGCGGCAACCAGCGCACCAGTGGCGAAACCTCACGCAAAGAAGGAGGCAAGATCTTTGGCAGCGGCAGCCGCGCGCCTATTGCCATCTCCCTGTTGGTTAAGAACCCTGACGCACAAGCCCATGGCCAGATCTATTTCCATGATATTGGTAACTATCTCAGCCGTGAGGAAAAGCTGGAGAAAATCGCAGGCTTTAGAAGTGTCGCAGGTATCGAGCAGTGGCAGCAGATTACCCCGGATGAGCATGGCGACTGGCTCAAACAACGCGACGACAGCTTCAACCAATTCATCGTATTGGGTGACAAGAAGGGCGATGCGCCCAAGTTGTTTGATAACTTCTCGCTGGGAGTCGTGACCAACCGCGATGCATGGGCCTACAACGCCAGCCAGACCAAGCTGGCAACCAACATGACCAGCATGATCGGTTTCTACAACGCCGAGGTAGAGCGCTTCAACGCGGCGCATCCGGGGCTGGATACCAAGGCACGGCAGGCGAAAGTTGATGGCTTTATTGATACAGATCCGACCCGTATCAGTTGGACTCGCGCACTGAAGCAGGATCTTGGTAAAGATCGCAGCTATTCCTTCGACGCCGACTGCTTGGTGCCCGGCCTATATCGCCCCTTCACCAAGCAATGGCTGTACTTCAATCGTCGTTTCAACGAGATGGTTTACCAGATGCCGCGCATCTTCCCGAACGCGGCGGCGACAAATATCGCCATAATGGTTAAGCAGCGCCCAACTGAGAACAGCCAGTTGGCGTTGATGGTGAATGCTCCACCTGAGCTGCAAACAGATGGGGGAGCGCAGAGCTTCCCCCTCTACCTCTATGACGAGGCCGCCCAAGCATCAAGCGACGACCTTTTTGCCCTGCCGCCTGAAGGTGGTTTGCGCCGACGCGACGCCATCACAGACGCTGGACTGGCACACTTCCAGTTGGCTTACCCCGGCGAGCAGATCAGCAAGGAAGACCTGTTCTACTACGTCTACGGCATCCTGCATTCCCCGGACTACCGCGAACGCTTTGCCGATAACTTGAGCAAGGAACTGCCGCGCATCCCGGCTGTGAAGAAGGCCGCCGATTTCTGGACGTTTAGCAAAGCAGGCCGCTCCCTGGCTGATCTCCACCTGAACTACGAAACCGTCGAGCCCTCCCCCCTGACCATCGAGGCCAAGGGCATGCTTACCGATGCTGATTACCGCGTGGAGAAGATGAAGCTCGCCAAGAAGGGCGACAAGACCACCGTCATCTACAACACCCGCATCACCCTCAAGGGCATCCCAGAGGCAGCTTGGGACTACGTGGTCAACGGCAAGGCCGCACTCGACTGGGTAATGGAGCGCCAAGCCGTGCGCACCGATAAAGCCAGCGGCATCGTCAACGACGCCAACGACTGGGCCAACGAAACCATGGGCAACCCCAAGTATCCATTGGAGCTCTTCCAGCGCGTGGTCACCGTGAGTCTGGAAACCCAGAAAATCGTCAAAGCGCTGCCCAAACTCGATATCGGCACAGATGACTAGTTGAGTCCGATAGAACGCTGAGCATTCAGTCAACTACTGCCTTGGTTGGGCCACCCTTTCCCGACCAAGGCAGAGCACCTGCTGATTGCCAGCCCGGAACTCTCATGTTAAAAAGTGTCCGTCCCAAGCGGTCCCTATCGATCCGCAACGGTCCGCCACGTCGCCCTGGTAACGACGTTAAAAACTTTCGCCTCGTTCGCATCCGCTGAGCGGGCCGCGTCAACTGCCATTGGTTGATTTGCGTATCTGGTCAGAACACTCTCAGTCCGTTCTGCCCCTAGAAGCCTTACGGCCCTAGAACTTCTGTAGCCCACAACGACCTCCTACGCTACCGAACATTAATCTCGGAAACGCGCATATGCCTATGCGTGCGGCAAATGCCCGTGCTCGCTATATAGCCAGCCGATATCCGTCTTTTACCTTTTTAGCAGTAGTGCCGGAGGACGCTGCCCCACGCTTCAGAACTTAGGACTCAAAACCTATGGCAATGCACGTTAGCAATTTTGACGACGTCGGCGACGATGACAAGATTCTTCGTTTGCGCGATGTCGAGTCAATCGTCGGCCTAAAACGCTCAACGATCTATCGCAAAATATCGGAGGGCCTTTTCCCGCGCCAACGCCTGTTGTGCGGCTCCAGCGTCGGCTGGCGTAACAGTGAAATCCAGGCTTGGATTCGACAAAGGGAGGCGCTGTAATGCAGCGCCGAACACCTCAACAACCGGGCTGGATGATAGAGCTCACAGCAGCGGTCGATATTCCAGTGGAAAAAATCCAGTGGATTTGGCCAGGCTGGCTGCCAAAGGCAAAGTTATCCATTCTTGCCGGCGCAGGTGGATGCGGCAAAACCACCTTGTCGATCTCGCTGGCCGCCACGCTCAGTAGAGGTGGTGACTGGCCAGACGGCAGCAAAAGTGAGACCGCTGGCAACGTCGTAATCTGGAGCGGCGAGGATGGTATAGCTGACACCATCATTCCTCGCCTTACGGCTGCAGATGCAGACCTAACCCGCGTGCACATCATCGAAGGGCTCAGGGATCAGAGTGGGAACAGGCGACAATTTGATCCTGCAGCCAACTTTGCCCTTTTGAACGAGGCAGCCACACGGATTGACGGCGTTTCATTGCTGATTTTCGACCCACTGATAAATCTCATACGGGGGGACATGCACCGAGCCAACGAAGTTCGGCAGGGACTACAGATGGTGGTGGATTTTGCCGAACAGCATTGCTGCTCTGTGCTCGGTATATCTCACCTCAGCAAAAGCGCCTCTCAGTCCTCTGTAGCTGATCGAGTCATCGGCAGCCAGGCATTCTCAGCACTTGCTCGCACGGTACTGGTGGCCGGGAAAGCTAATAATTCTGAAGCTCGGGTGCTTGTCCGGGCCAAGTCGAACGTTTCGATCGATATAGGAGGGATAGAGTATTTCGTTGAGCCCATCATGATAGACGAGCAGCTGGAAACAACCTGCATCCGGTGGGGAGAGGCCGTCGAAGGAAGTGCTGAAACTATTTTGGCGGATATCGAGCGAACGGGTGGAGCGAGACCAGCATCAGCGACTCAGGAAGCTTGCAGCTTTCTTGAAGCCACGCTGCAAGCAGGCCCTGTATCGATCACTGCGCTGCAGTCTTTAGCTGAGGAGTCATGCATCTCTTGGGCATCAATTCGTAGAGCGCAGAAACAGCTAGGTATACGTTCACACAAAACAGGTATGCAGGGCGGATGGGCATGGGAGCTGCCCGCCTCTACCTGAAGATGCTCACTTCACTCGAAGGTGCTCAAAGAATATTGAGCACCTTCGTATTTTTGAACGCCTTCGCTTTCCGATACCTCACAGATCATCCGAGGACGGTTCATGGCCGTATGAACCGCACGTCTGCCTAGCAGATGCGTCTGACTTTAATACTGCGATGGCCTAGCCTATATCAGTCCCTTTTCCTCGCTTCCTAGCGACCTTTTTTGATGCTGCTTTCGTATCCACGCCGCGCTTGGTCAGATCGACCCCAATCACCTTGATTTCTTCGACACCCGGGAACTGTGGCGCGAGGATAGTCCAATGGTTTTGAAGCGCTTCTATCAGGGCACCGAAACTCTCAGCACGTTTACCATTCGGCAGATCCCAACTGGCCTTGACTCCATGAAAAACGAGCGCAAATATCCCGCGGCTAGATCGCCGATCTCGAAGGTAGTCGCCACAAAGTTGTACCTCAAGACGCTCAAAGAGATGAGGCCCGGTCCATTTGTCGCCGAGCTTGAGTTCTACCGGCACCGGCCCATCGAAACCAACGCCATGAAAGCGCAGGTCAGGCCTTTTGGCGTCGGCGAGTTCCTCCTCTTGTGGAATCACATATCGGCCACCTGAGCGCTCTCGGCACCAGTTTCCGATATATTTTCGGATCTCCGTTTCCCGATCTACCGGCTGCAGGATTGATGCGATGCTCGCATCGCCTTCCTCAAGATCATGCTTGAGATCAAGCATACGATCGACGGCAAGACTCCAGAGATCACGATGATTGGTCGGTGTACGTTCCAGCCGATCGTGGAAGTCGCGTACTTGCAGTGGCGACCAGGCATGAGCATCTGCATCAAGAGTCGCTTTGGCCTTGGCATAAAACGCCATCCAGGGACGCGATTTTTCGGCGGGATGCGCGCGTGAAATATCCATCAATGCAAGAAAAGCCTCTTTGCCTGGAGTCTCCCTAATAAACGAAAACAGCGCATCGCGAGCATCCTGAGCATCATCGCGCAGGCCCGGTGAGTACACACCATTTCCGGCGCGCGCGATGTCATCCTCCTGACGCACATAGTTGTGCGTCAGGAGGTAAAGCGCTTTCATGTGCTCGACCGTGCGGAAGGCTTGGCGAGTACTACTGTTTTGACGGCGATCACCAATTAGCGCCGTGATAAAACACATCGCAAAAAGTGTTTGGTTATCGGTACCCTTAATCTCGGCAAGCCGCGCAGCGAGCGCCGGAATAGCAACCCCTGGATCAACTCCCACCCACATCGCAAACCAAAGCGGCGCGGCTCTAAGGTTTTTGGTTGTTTTAGCCTTTTGTGCTGCGAGTTTCGCGATAGCCACATCGTCGACCGATGAACCTTGCACGACGCTGAGCATATAGCGCAGGTTGCCGATATTCTTCGGCTGCTTGCGTAACCGAGCGATTATTAGTGGTGCGAGCCGATCCCACATCCAACTGCCGCTCCAGCTAGCGTCATAGAGCACATAGTGGCTTGAGCTATCAGAACTCTCTGTTGTGAGCTCATAGTCAATCTCGGTGATCACAACATCGATGACTGCTTCGGGATAGGCCACATAGAGACCCGGCAACCAGCTAGGAAAACCGTTGAGCTCGTGGAGCGCGAAGCGGGTTGCGATATTTGCCTCCGCGATAGAGATGTCCTTGAGCCAGCCAGGGTGCTCTCGTGTCTCGATCGACAAACCTGTAAGCCCAAAGATGACGCTGAAGGGGGTGACATTAGGCTTAGCCCCCTCGGAAAGTAATGTCGGACGATGGCAGCGCCAAAAGTTAACCGCACCGTCGCGGAACGCTCGCGCAATCGACTGACCGAACTCTGGGATGAGCGAGCACCAGTCTCCCTCACTCCATTGGTTGGAACTATCGGTGTTCTCGCGCATTCGCTGGTGCAGATAATATTGGGCGTTAGTGATAACCCCCTGAGCGCCTGGATCGCGCAGCGCCTCGATATTAGCGTCGAGATGCTCCTTCCATTTGCGCTTATTCGTTTCTCGGTTCGCTACGTCCTTTGCCGCCTGCTTCTTCCAGCGCGCCTCGCGCTGCTTCCAGATTTGCCGGCCTTGGGCCGGTGGACGTAGTAACGCGTCCAGTGTTGACCTCAGCTCGTCCTCGCACTTGGCAAGGTCTTTCAAGCGAGCTTGCCACGCAGCGGTACGACCACTCTCTCGGTAGATAGAAAAGGCTAAAGTGAGTGCTACAAGTTTGTCGTCTAACAGTGTCCGGATAGCGATGTCATCACACACGGTATCGAAGCTGTCGGCACCTACCATCCAGAGATGACCAAATATGCCGACCTGCCAATAATCGATGAGACGTTCGTCTTTCTTAACCTCAAGGGCAGCGCGTGTTTCGGCAACATCGCGCCAGAACAGCGCATGATTGAGTTCGGGCCATTCGACGACACGTTTCGAAAGATCGCCACTTAAGTCGCGAAACTCGTATTCGCCATATCCCTGGGCAATAGGTAGCGTGCGCAGGATCGACAACGCAGCGGGCTCGAGTGCACTCAGATCACGAGCGTCTATAAGGCGGCGAACAGTCTGAGCTGCGGCTTGCGCCAGCCAGCTGTATCGCGTCGATATCTCACAAAAGCGCTGCTCGATGACCGGCGGCATTTTCAGGAGGGCATGGAAGCCGGCAAGCAGTCTGGGGAGAAGCAGCAACGGCCACTCAGTGACCAGTTGCGACAAAGAGCGCATCAGACTGTCAACTGCGAACTGTTCCTTGGCTGGCGTGCGCTCCAGCGCCGCGAGCAGCCATTCGACGGCTTTGTCGCTCTCCGGAAGCCCGGGAATCAGCTCGACGAGCCAATCGCGTCTAATCTCTTCGCTCTCGTGAAGTAAGGCGCACCGTACCTCATCATGATCAGCGGCTGATCCGACTGCCGCCAGCGCGCGAAAAGCCGCGATTCGCGTGTATTTGTTACGCGAAACCAGCGCGAAACTCTTGGCTTCGGAGGCGGCCCCCCTGATCTCCCCTTGCCAGACCATACGGAGCAAGAACGAGGAGATATCATCGTCCTCAGCATATTGGACGAGCAGCGCCTTGATATCGTCAGTGAGATCGATATTCGCAAAGCGCTGAACTGCTGAGTAATCAGTAAGTGACCGGCCATGCGCAGGCTGTGCCAGTTGCTCGCAGGCTTGACACAGGATATCGCTCCGCGTTTCGCGCGGCAGTTGGCTCGGATCACCACCCTCAAAGAGAATTTCAGGTGCGAGACGACGGACTCGGGCGAGGATACGTCCGTCTAGGATGGCGAGCCAGGGCAGTACCGGCCGCATCGTAGGGACGATCACCTCGATGCCATACTGCGAGCGGAAGAACAAACTCTCAATCCGCTCACGCGAGCCTTCGTCGACGATAAGCGTATGTAGCCACTCGGCAGTGAGATATTCGCGCACCGATCGGTGATGAAAACGAACCGTACCGTAGATGCCCTCGTCAAATATTGGCCGGCTGAGTAAAGTCGCGCAATCAGTGTCGTTCCAATCGGTAAGAACCTCCCGGATAGCGATACCCTTCGCGTTGTTGACCCCATCAGGGACTCGAATCGCCGACTCCTGGGTTAGCGTAGTCGCCGCTGCCACCAAGCGCGCTCCGAGACGCAACCTATCGCTCGAGATCGGACGCGCCTCAGAACGATCTTGGTCACGCTCCGCTAAGCGGCGAGCAATACTGCTCTGCATAAGCTCAAAACGTGAACCGATCCGCTGATGGTCATTCCAAAACTCAACGAGTTCGGCCAGATCCTGCGGGCGGGTGGTCAGCGACCAAGCATCCTTTCGATCCACAGCATCGCGGAAAGCCTTGACGTTCTCCACATTTTTGCCATGCAAAAAAGTGTCGATCTGTGCACCGTGAAGATCATCGAGCGCGACGATTTTAAATGGGGCAGTAAGGTTTGTATCGACCGCCACAGTGTGGGTGGCGATATCCCGCCCCTCCTCCGCTGACGCGTTTTCATCAGCAGCATTCTCGCCTGAGCGATAGGGAAGCGAGGTACTGCACAGCAGCAAATCGGTCTTCGCTCGCCATGCTGTCGTTCGTCCCGTGATGACGATATGTGCCTGCTGTGATACTGGTGCGAGCAACCGGCCGAGCTTCCTGATTGCACGTTCAAAGTCTTTGGGATCGCGCAACCTGGCTTCGTCCACCGAGTCGAGAAGCAACCACCCTTCTTCTCCTGACGCCGCCCAAGCACTGAACTCTTCGAAACTGCCTTCTTCGAAGGCATCCTCGAAATCCTGACTAACGTGCTCAATCCGAACAAAGAAAGCAGGCTTTCCTTCTTGTCGAAGCTTGCGGGCGGTATTGCGGATTTCCTCCGTTTTACCCGAGCCAGCCTCCGACAGCAGGATTACGCGATACTCGCTTAAAAGATTGGGCCAACGAAGGCTTTCGCGCTGCCCCAGACGGCGAGTCAGATCGACATCGTCGTTCGCGCCCGACTCGAGTGCTAGCTCATGGAAAGTCCGATCGAGCGGGATGTATTCGTCTAGAGGGGCAGTCATGGAAGTCCTTTTAAAACTGTTTCCCGAGATTGAGCAGCAAGGCTATTCAAAGCTGTAGGCCGTTAAGATGCCTTCGCCTGCCGCTGGACCTGAGTCGACTACCGAAGCTAACAAACGGCCACTTCTGCGTCCATCGAACATTTTTTGCTGAAGTCGCCTCTGCATCTCAGCCTACAGTGGCCTGACCGCTTGGGGCTATGGTCAGTGTACGTTCTAAGAAATGACCGGGCGTATCCGAAAAATCAATCACGGGAAACTATCGTTCGTGGATGCCTTTACGCAAGTAACGATACAACGTTGTCCTCGAAACCCCGTACCGTGTTGCCACATTAGCAACTTGAATTTCTGGATCCTTTAGCAAGGCTTTAATTTCACGGATCTGCAACTCAGCCAGAGCCGGCTTGCGCCCACCTTTCCTTCCACGGGCACGGGCTGCAGCCAGTCCTGCGCGGGTCCGCTCGCGAATGAGGTTGCGCTCGAACTCTGCCAGCGCAGCGAATACAAGAAAAATCAGCTTGCCGGCAGCGCTGCTAGTTTCGATTCGTTCGTTGATGGACTCGAAGGCCGCGCCCTCCTGCTCCAAGCGACTGACGATCCCAACCAGGTCAGGCAGAGAGCGGCCGAGACGATCCATTCGCCACACAACCAAAGTATCCCCGCTGCGCAAGGCCTTGAGACAATGCCCCAGCTCCGGCCTATCCGCTGACTTGCCGCTCATGGTCTCTTCGTAAACCACGGAGCACCCAGCCAGGGCAAGTGCATCTCGCTGCAGGTCGAGATTCTGATCATCAGTCGAAACTCGGGCGTACCCAATCCGCTTTCCCATACGTTTTTCTCACACTGATTTCGGTACGAGAAAAGTGACAGGAAAGCGGTAAATCCCAAGTCCAAAAGATCATCTGGAATAGGTGTGCCATAAACGACCGTTTACGGGACGGGTGGGCTCGTCAATTTCAGACGCTGAAAGCGACCGAAATCGAACCCCAGGATATTTTTCCTCGCTCAACATTTCCTTTAGCAGCTCAGCACCTGAGCTGAATGGAGGAATGACCATGAAGCAGAGTTTCCACTCACATTTGGATCGAGACTTGACCAGGGCCGGTTCGGCGATCCTCAAGGAGGCAGTCCGACGCGGGCTCCTCAGTCAACACGAGGCAATGATCCACGACCATCAATGGGCACAGTTTAGTATTTACGCCAAAGAGTCTCATGGGATGGATATCCTGGAGTTCGTCAATAAAAAACTGGTCCAGCAATATGGCGAAGAACTCTGTACGCAGGTGTACCACGGGAATCTTTCGGTGCAGACCGCGGAGGGTCTTCTTGAGACCGTGAGTTCAGTTATGGCCCTCGCGACCAGTGGTGACTGGAAAGTCGTGATGCCTGATATTGGCTTTCCTGGTCATGCACGGATTACGGCCCCACACAGCCTTGAACATGCAAAGTTCAAAGCCGCAGTGGAAGATGTTCAGACCCGCCTATCAGAGCATCTGGCGGTGGTGTTGATGTTAGTGCGGTATCTCGGCATCTCATTACGTGAAGCTGTTTTCTTCGACGCCCGAGCAGCTCTAGAGGCAGCCAAAGGAGATGGATGTATTTCCCTGGAAAGCGGCAAAGAAGGGCCGCATACACATAGGATAATTAACATCTCGATGCCAAAGCAGATCGCCGTTTTGGAGACGGCATCCGCCGTCCAAGATGTTTATCGCTATCCACAATCAAAGCAGACATGGCGGCTCTGGAAGCAGAACAGCTTACCTGCTGCCAAGGAGATTTTACTTTTTCATGGGCTGAGCTTCTGTGATTGCCGAGCAGCGTTTGCATGTGAGCTTTACAAGCAGTGGTCCGGTCATGAAGCCCCGATTCTTGGAGGGCGCGCTCCCAATATCGAGGATCTAGAAGCGCGGGATCACGTCGCCTACGAACTCGGGAATTTGCGTATCTGGGAAACTGATGCGTACGTCGGTGCCCGAGCCAGCCTGCGGAAGGAAGCCGCCGCAATCAGTCGCTAAGCCATCACACTGCAGATTTGGGATTAGATCAGACACCCTTAACCTTGGCAGACCTCGAAACTAAGGAGTCAGGGTATGGATCGTTTTGAATTGCTTGTATATGCCGTGCTTGCCGTCATCAGTGCGCTGACGATCGCAGGTGTAATTGGCTATATGGTCGCAGCGTACCTGGACAAAAAGCACAGCGACGATTGAGCCTTCAGCGGAGCGACCAGATATCTGCAACAAACTGCCCGCTGCCCCTTGGCAGCGGGCGCTTACCCAATCCATCGACAAGGCCCCTACTGCTGCGATAAGCAGTATTTCCTCAAGCCTATGAGGTCATGGGATGACTTCGGAAGGGCTGTTAATCTCCGCACCATAGCGAAAGTGACCGGAGCGCCGAAGCGTATAGATCAGCGACATGCACGCCCGCCATGTGGCGAGCTAGCTTGCCCAGTACGCTAAAACTCGTGCGCCGAATCGCTGGCAACATCTGATCTTGGGTTTTCCTAAAGCTACCGGAGAGTGTCTAGCGACTTCATCTATCCGGAGCACAAGCATGGAATTTCGTCACCTCGGTAACGGTCTGTACTTCCCACCTATTGCGCCCAACGGTCGGGTTTATGCTGTACCTCTTGGGCAGGAAACCCAGGTAGAGATTTTCTGCCTGACACCATTGGGCATCATGGGCGCAGGCATCAAATCGCACTGGTCAGAAATCGTTGGTTTTTACTACGACGACGAATCATGGGAGATCATCCCGCGCAATTACTCGGGACGAGGAATGCGCTTCCGCAGAGGCCTATCCTGCATCATGGTGATAGCTGGCAACGAGGCCCTCACGACCCATATCCAGGGCTACCCCATCCCCATGGGCGTAATGAACCGTATTGAGTTCGAAAAGCAGCGGGGCACTGAGGAGTAGCGCGTCACCGTCGCCACCCGCTACGCGACACGGGTACCAGCTAGGCCGGCACCTACCAATGTTTATTTTATGAAAGTGAAGCCTTTCACTACTAATACAGATCAAAGCTGGCCGGCTGACTTGGTCGTAAGCGTCACTGCTAATAGCAAATACGGCCTCCGCCCCCGCCTGCATGGGCCTGCTGGCTGACAGCGAGTAGATTTAGCGCCCTACACTGCTTATAGCCCGAACCCGTCGCCTTCCCTGATCAAGCGCAGCAGTATGTCTCGCCGGAGTTCACTGCTGATACGAGAAAGCCCCGTCAGACCAAGCTGCACGTGGCTTTCGGGTATTGAAGTCGGTTCAGATCCGTTTTGCACTGCTTATAGTATGCTCAGCCTCTACGCCTCCGAGCAGAGGTCGCCATGATCAAGCGCTTGATATCTAGACAGCTTTTTCTCATAGGCGACCAACGTCCGACGCAGCTGACGATTCTCACTGGCGATGCTGCGAATCTCAGCCAGACGCTCCTCAACCTGTAAAACGAGGACACGGTAAGGGGATTTAACAAACTCAAATGAGGAGGCTGGGTATTTGTGTTTACCGTTGCCTTTGGGAATAGTCAGGGGCGCGAACTTGTTTTTTTGCCCTTGCAGTGGCACCAGTTTGCACCAGTAGATCGAGTACGCATTCGGGCTCGTTTGCTTGATTGAAACGGCAGCCACGACAGATTTAACCCAGGTCTTTTTGTATATCTTCATGGACGCATCTATATAGCTCGCGGCCAGGCATCTCGCGTCCGCAAGCAACTGCTCGTACTGCTGATCCAGAAGGGTGACTATCGTCTGTGCTTCTTTACTCATGGCCAAGGCTCTCTTCGCTGTAAGAGCCAAAATGGTGACCGATCGCTGAGCCCCCGGAATTCGATTTCAGACCATTCTACCGTCGGAAATCTAACGAAGTGGGTGGACTGGCTCACGCTGTCATCCTACCTCGCGTCAGATGATCGACGGATGACGACATGTCAGTCGCAGAAAAACATAACGTGCAAAGGATGCACAATAGATGACGACGGCAGCCTTTACTCTGAGCGGAACAAGATCAACATGTGAAAAGCAGATGATAGCGAGCGGGCGTGTATCCCTGCCTAGCTGCAACTGGCCGACTTCTGCCAGTTACGACAGGCAGAAATCGGCCAGAAGTAGCCAGTCGATGTGTCTATGAAAACTCAGGGCAATTCAGGTCGTTTGGCAGCGGCGGTAGCGGGTGACGATGAGAAAGCTAAAGAAACAGTGATGATTTTTGTAGATCAGGTAGGTTTCGATCCGGTTGACGCAGGCTCGCTTGAGGAGTCCTAGAGGCAACAGCCATCTAAAAGAATATCCCGGAGGTGTTTTCCTCCGGGATTTAGCCTGCGGCTTCTGTCTGTTGTGGAGCTTCCGGGGGCGCGGGGACGCAAGTTGATGGATGCTGCGTCCCGAGAAGCGTATGTGTCGGCGCGGCCTAGACATCGAAATCCCCTCCAGCACCGACCTTGGCGTATCAAGGTTCCCTGAGGTAGAGTGCGATTCGGGATGCGCGACCCTTCAGGCTGCGCCCGGATCCAATGCTGATGTAAGGAAACAACGCCTTGATCACCCTTGCCATATTAGGTTTTCCGGATATCTATAACCGGCTGACTAATCTATATCCAGCCAAACCTTGGCTTAAAGTCGTAGAAAATATTAGTAAACTATCAAAGCAGTTCGCTGGTCGCGGCGGCCAAGAGGAATTAGATAGCTCTATCGCTTTTGGCCTGACGTTCTGGGAGAGGCATAAGTACGCACTAAGTGCAGGTTACGAATGGAACACAATGTATCAGACTATGCTATTCGTTCAGCGGGTAGTAGAACTCTGCGAAGCTGTCGATCGTGGTGAGCCGGGGCCAAAGGAACTGAAAAAACGATTTGAGGGAGCATTCAAGCTCTCTAGCGATATGCGTGCTTTGCAGTATGAACTCTACATGGCATATGTGCTCAAGTCTAGGGGATGCACTATCGATTGGCCAGAAGAAAGCAAGGGTAAGGAGACCTTCGACTTATTGGTCTATCCGCCTGGAGGCCTAGAGCCCTTTGAACTTGAGTGCAAGTCCTTCGCAGGCGATAAAGGATTTGCGGTACGCCTTGCTGACGGGCACCGTTTGATAGGTGCTTTGCTGGAAAAAATTTCGCTGGGAAGGCTTCTCCCAGCCAAGAAAGATTTCGCAAGCATTTTGACCATTACCTTGACTGAATCCGTGCCCACGGACGAAAAGAGCTTTCAGACATTCGTTGTTAATTTAGCCAGCGAGATCGAAGCCAAGGGAAGCAATTTAGAATGCGCCGGATTCTCTGTCTCTGAAGACTTCTGTCCTTTGGTTGGCGACCCTATGGATGAGGACGCGTGTGTTAACGCTGCGCAGTCGCTACCTGGCTCAGTAGCTGCTTTCGTAGCGTGTCATAGCCCAGAAGACAGGTTGAAAGGTATTAGGGTTGTGTACGCTGGAGATGTCCGGATCTGGACGGAAGTTGAGAAATTATCCAAGCGAGCATTAAATAAACAGTTAACAGGTAAGCGTCCTGGCGCACTTGCCCTGCAGTTTATCAACGATACGATCGAACCCATTAATACCGCATTTGAACCCCAAAATAAATATCGTCTTCTTTCAGAAAAACTGCTTACTAAAGATCATGCGCTGATGCTTATAGTTACGAATAGTATCGAACTATCTATTGAAAGTGTATTCATCCCGTACAGAATAGACGCCTCTCAACAAGAATATTGCACGCTTGCAGCATTTTACAGTGATCGGCTCGACTATCCAATAGCGCAGATCAAAACTCTATTTGACCCCCAATGATACTTGGGTCGTGCCCATTGCAGCCCATTGCTAGCAAGTGGGCATATCCACTATGTAAGACGGGAAACTCCGATCAAGTCAGCACTTGTAACCGACCTGTGCTGAAGTGGCCTCCGCTCAGCCGCCTCAGTAAGCTTTGAGGATAAGTAGATGGTCTTCTCCGATATCAAATATGCCGGTAAGGGGAAGTAGAGCAGCCGTGCGTGCTTTCTGACAGCGATGGAGCAAGCCCTGCCGAATGGATGCAGAAAACGCGTTGCCTGCTGAGACTACTTTGCAATCGGAGCTGCCATGGCTCACAACTAGGGATATCCTTTGTTTCTCTGAACATGATTGATAACGGCGTTCACGCAGCATAAATATAGGCTGAACTCGACGACAATGGAACCCATTGAAGTTAAGCTGACTGCAACGCTTTAAGTATCGGCGCTTTAAATGCATGCTCATAAGTGCACTATTATAGTAAGAGGGAAACATGTCAAATGTAACTGATATCGTTAGCGCTGTAGGTAACGCAGTTTCGGCTCTTGCAGCCTGCGTAGCTGCGATCGGCGTATGGTATGCACGACACCAGTTAAAGACGAGTCGTGAGATTGCGCAGTTGCAGTTTGAAGATTCATTGGGAAAGGAATACCGCGAATTAGCCGGAGAGCTGCCGAAGAAGGCTTTAATGGGAGAGATCCTAACTGACTCTGAATATGAAGAAGCCTTCGATGAGCTGTATCGCTATGTCGATTTGACCAATGAACAAACTTCGCTCCGGGCGCATGGGCGAATTACTCCGGATGTATGGAAAAGTTGGTCGGAGGGAATTGAGGCGAACCTAAAACTACCGGCATTCGCGCGGGCGTGGATTGAGATCAAGACTAGATCTTCTGGCTTTGAGGAGCTTCGTCGGCTTGAACTAGAATTATTCCAGAACGACCCCAAGGATTGGCATTGAGCCCTGCTCCCGGTCAATGCTTCGGTCGTTATCGTTAACTATCGAGCGGCAGCTATGGGTCGATTGCTGCCTGTCGTGAGGGGCAGCATGCGGCCAAAAGCAGCCCTTCGATGTGTCTAGACACTTCGGGGCGATTCAGGGTACCTCACGACTATTAGCTGTCGGCGATACAGAACGCATTCGACTGACCTGCGATGCGAATATCCCAGTGGAACAATGCCCCTACCACTTGGAGCTCAAGGTTCTACAAGTGAACTAAGCCCGGCTACCCGCAGCTCTAGGTTCTACTTATAGGCCTGGTGATCTACTGCATCATTCGTGGATTGCCGAGCGATAGTGTTGGAATCAGTAGGATTATCAGAGGTGGCCTCTGCAGCATTGAGTAGCTGCTTCATAACGTCGAGGCCTTCATGGTCACGAATTAGGTGATTCACCAAATCATCCGCATCGAAAGTGAATGGCTCGCGAATATCAACCATCCTAAAGAACCTAGAGGCCAGTAGCGTACCGCCTGTGTTCAGCAGTCCCTGCTCCCTTTTTCCAGTTAGTTGGGGGAAGAATGCCGACACCACAGCGGTACCCAGAGGGCGCATCTCTGTCGAGATTTGTACGTACTCCCAATGCCAGCGTCCCTTGGTAGGGCAGAATGTTGGTTCATCATCTTCAAGCAAGTAATTCCAGCTACTGCTTTCCCACATCCATTGAGGCGGTTTTAGCAGGTAAGGCGCGGCATCATCCGGCTTCACCGTCACCTCATGATTCCGGCCACTTCCCCAGATCGTCATTGGACGTTGCCTCAGATAGCCTAGGGCTCTCTGCCTCAAATGGAAGACTGCTAACCGATCGTTAATGTCGCTTTGCAACTGCGCCTGGCTCAATTCATCAGCCACTCCCAAGATTGTCATCCCGATGTCAAGGTTCAGGCTGTGCAGAGGCTGCAGGTTCAGATAGAGACGACCAATTAGAGGGGCTGGGAGACGTTCTGCACAGCCGGATTCCAGGATCAATGGAACAATCCTGACTCCAGGCTCGTCTGCGATCTTCGCCAACAGGCGTAGCTCTTCGTGCAAGCCAGATCCAATTCTCTGAGCCGCCTCCAAGTAGTCTTGATCGCAGAGGCAGAGGACGAGGAGTGGTCGTTTTGCTAAAGCTTTACCAATGGTGCGTTCGACTAGTTCGCCCAATGCAATGGTGTCACGATCCCAGAAGACGTCGTGCTTCCAATTTAGGCTCGCAACAATGCCTTGCCGAACCCATTCCTTTTTTTTGAATCCTGCGCCCCACGCGTACGAGATGAAGATAGAGCCGCCATTCTCTGCTGTTGTCATATGTCCTATCCTTTGGGCTGTCTGTTCGTGCGGGCAAGTCAACATCCTACTGGACCTAGCCTGACTATCACGACGTAAGAATTAATGAAGCGGACCCTAGGGAATGATAGAGGCAAGCGAGCCACTGATATAGCAGGCTTTTTGAATGCCATGAGCGGCTATCACGAAGCTGAAGCCGTGGGCAACTCAAGCTAAATCGTGCGCACATTTGTGATCCGCCTGGACGACAGCTTTTGGCCGGCTCTCGTCGTTCTGACAGGCGGAAAGCGGCTAATAGTGAGCATCAACCGACTGCCAAACATATCGGCTGATAAGATGTAATCACCAGAGCAAAACGCCGAAAAACGACTTAAGTACATACAATAAAAGACGCCTTTTACAACTAAATCATCTAAATGAGGGCGAACGCTCCAGCACCATTATGGCTCGGTTCAAAGGTGTCTACCTGCGTGACCGACCAGAACTTTGTCAGCAAAACTGTTATGGCCACGCGGGCAAAAGTAAATCCTATGGTAATAATATTCGGTATCACCCGGCGCGTCGGAGCTTTCGAGCTTCATATGAGGCTCGCACAATACAGACTCAAAACGCTCTGAACCCAACGGGAAGGAAAAAGTAAGAATAGCTTTACGGTCGCCATCACCTTCCAAGGTGGTAGGGCATCGACTTTGAGTTGAGAATGTTCTCAGTAATGCAGGCAAATCACCACCTATCGCATCACCCCAGTTATCATTTAAAGAGGCAAGGCAGCGTGTGATAATTCCAGAGTAAGCGCTATGCCCACCGTCAAAAGTATTCATGCATCCAGGAAACTTATTGCTGAATTTTAGCCTTGGAAAAGCTATTGAAAAATCCGCATAAAAATCTTCAACTACTTTTTCGTTTCGTGTCAAATCCAGACGAACAAAATTAACCCAATCCTCTTTTTTTTCTAGTTCACATTCCGCTCGACTGGGAATTAGCCCAATTGTTCCAATTATTGACGCGTCAGCAAGGTTTTGATGATTAAGAATCGGAGATTGGTCAATCATCGATCTGAATGCGAAGAGGCAGTCACGAGAAAGATGGCTTTCAGCGGCACCGTAAATCAAATCACAAAGGGCAACGCCTGGAAATATTTCCACTTCGTAAAGCGACTCTTCCTTTCGTACAACCTCTCCAGACTCCACTATATCTGTGTATAGCTTTATCAGTCGCTCGGAAAGTTCTTCAAATTTTTCTTGTTGGAGTGTTTCCAGTCTGAGATATCTATCTGTTTGGTGGTGTACAAGCCGAGTCATTTATTTGCTTCCATAGACGCTCTTTTAGCTCTCCGTGCAGCCATTAGCGCTGCAAGGTCAGTTCCTTGCTGATCAAAGAAACCGCGGGGCCAAGCGCTTAATTCCGCTAACGCATCCACCAGAATCGACTCAATCTTCGGCTGCGTATCACCATCCAAGGCAGAAAAAAATATCAATCCAACATCATTGGAGTTTACCAAATCGTTTATGGCAGCAAGGCGAACACCATTGATAACATTTTCGGAGTGCGTCTCGATGACAACCTGCACTCCTGTACTTGCCACTACCGCCAAAAACTGGCCTACCGCAGACTGTGCGGCTGGATGCAGGTGCGCCTCCGGGTTTTCTACGATGAGCATTGCGCCTGGTGGACACAACAGACCGCTAACTATTATCGGTAATACATAACTTATCCCAAATCCAGTGCTGGTTGGAGAAAGAGAGTTCACAGGCGTCCCTGTCTTCTCAATGCTCAACCGGACACGATTAATCTCTGGATAGGGGTGAGTGACAAGTTGAATATTTGGAACCAGCAACCTCATCCAACCTTCCAGTTGCACCTTAAATAGATTTGAACCGCTAACAATACACA
The DNA here is from genome assembly GCF_052850635.1 of Pseudomonas sp. 1176_21. NCBI lineage: Bacteria > Pseudomonadati > Pseudomonadota > Gammaproteobacteria > Pseudomonadales > Pseudomonadaceae > Pseudomonas > Pseudomonas sp. 1176_21. Next base: position 214,050 of record NZ_VXCV01000007.1, on the reverse strand, counting down.
ACTTTTCATCTACTACGTGATTTTGCGCTTCTGCGCGAGCAATAGCATCAGCAGTATGTTCCCCAGTTAGACCGGTAGTAATGTAACTTTCATCCGAAACATCACTTAAATCACGAGGACCGTTGCGCTCCGCAATGAGATAATGAAACTGATCAGAAAAAATAGGCAAAAGCCCCGTCTTGTTGAAAATCTCGGTAGAGCGACCACCTTGGTAATGTGCTTGAATTGTGACCTTTGCGTTAACTATATCCGAGACAAATCTTAGCGCTACTGCTGGTGCCTCATTTACTTCCGGGCTGATCTTAATTTCAAGCTCGGCAGACTCTAATTCGTCGTTAGTAAGTCGTAGGCTATTCCCAAGCGCCAAATGATACGGACCATTTAGTTTTATCGGAAACTCTACGTCTGACTCTTCTGCTAAGACGCCAGCGTCGTCTAGCTTGCGCAGTTGATCGGCGGCTTGCCTCATCAAGAGAAGAGTCTGAATCATGCTGGATTTACCAACGCCATTGCCGCCACAAACTACCGTGATAGGCTTGAAAGGTATTTCGGCAGATTTAAAGCATTTAAAGTTTTTTACTCCCAAGCTACCGATCATATGTGCTCCTTACACATGGTTTCAAAAACGCTGAGCGCGTAAAAAATTCTCCTGCGATCATTCGTACCCGATGTCACAGAATCAAAAAGATCTGAGTCACTTTCAAGCTCCTCGGCAAGATAATACGCAAACATTCCTTCCGGAACATTCAGCACCTCATCCGTACTATAATTTGCAAGAGTTAGTGACCATGTCGTAAACAGAGAGCTATTAATTAACCGCCGCCTGGCATCAGGTTCTAAATGCTCTGGCAGACACTTCCTGAATGCATAACTACCAAACAAATGAGTTGCGTTAATCATTGCGCTTATAAAGCTCTCCCTAAGAGCTTCAAGAGTATCCTCGGAAGCTTCATTCAAGGTGTCAATTGCTTTATCGAGAAATCGGTCCATACTTCCAGAATATTCTTCAAGATAGTTATATTCTGTTAAGCGAAATGCAAGAAAGCGCAGAACCAATTCTTGGTCTTGCATTCTCACGCTTCCTATACTATGGCAAGTCGCCTCTAAAAACTCATCAGAACCACAAAGTTCCTGGATTAAATTTCGCGTTCCAGGAGAAGACATGCAATTTCTGATTTCCTGCGCATTTAAAGGCCTCCCCCCCTGATTGATACGCTTGAATATATCAAATTTAACATCCACAGGTGTCTGCGGATCGATGATATTAACTAAAATCTGAGTCTGCATTACTCGCTTACGATAACGCTGATCAATACACATATTGGGATCTTCGTGCCTAAAATACTTACCCTCTTCGTTTTTTAGATACTCAAGATCTTTAAGTCGCAGCTCATTATTTAAAAACTGCTGAATAACAGTCAATCTTTGCAGCCCATCAACCACCTGCAAAACCCCATTACGATCTTGGGCCATATAAAATACCGGCAACGGAATTCGTAACATTATCGACTCGATCAATCGAGATCGTGCTCCGATATCTGTCCAGACAAACTTCCGTTGAAAGTCTGGCGACAAGTTTATGTCGCCTTCTTCTATCATCTCATGAACCAAACTTATATTGAACGGTTTGGTATCAATACGAATACTTTCGGGGTCATAGGGGTAAACAAATTCATCAGACTGAACGGCTTCATCATTTGTATACTCGATGCCGCCACTCTGTTGAATTTCCTCATCGGCCAGATGTGCCAGAAACTGCTCAACTATTTCTTCAGTTGTGGAGTCGATATCATCAGCGATATTGATATCCACACGCCCATCAGAAAATCGGCAAACACGGATCTTGGGATGAACGGACAACCACTCACGCCGCCCCCGTAGCCTGACTTTGCTCTCTATGAGCTGAACCGAAGTCGGGTCACCATCGGCCATTCGTACGAATATCAACAAAGCCATTTCTCCAAAGCATCATCACACGGGCATTCTAGCTTACTGAGTAACGACACAGCGAGCGCGCTTACCTTCGATCGAATCTCCGGGTAGGTTATCGTATGACGCCTGTTGGCTGTGGACTCAACCTGTCAATGTAAATGCTACCAAGACGCGGGGTGGCTGGTTATAGCCGTCCGCTGCCTACCATGCAAGATAAAATCCTGCTTTCAGCAATCCACGAACCAGTTGTAAAAACGATATCCCCCACCAACCGACACAGCGCAGGTTCCGAGGGTCAATAGAGGCCACCGCCCCTCAACGCCAAGCCACCACTGAACTTTGAACAGTAAAGCGCCCATCAGGATACATGCCAGAACACCCAACGCCAGGCCAGCCAACGCAAATAGACGAGCACCTAACCTTAGGTCTCCGCCATGCCAGTTTTCACTCAGACAAAACGGACAATGATTTGACGAAGGCGAATAGCCCCAGAAACTACGGCTGTATATCGTTCTCGGAACCATCGCTTTGCCACAGTTGTGACAGTTAACCATTGAGTGTCTCACACCGCACCTCAGCTCAGATCGCCCTAAATGAGCCCATGGTGCGTTACCGCTTAAATAACCCAACAGGATCATCTAACAGCTACCTAGCGACCAGATCGCCAGATACCCGATGTCATGCAGCCCACGACTAAGACCATTCCCTCGGTGGTTGACGGGCGCTCGTCTTGCCGAAAACCGATAAATTCAGGACGCCAGTTCAACTCCTTAAATAGCCGCTCATCGGAAATACGTTAGCGGGGGCACTTATGGGGGCACCTTCGCAGACGCCAATTAATAAAGTGAGTTAAAACAGATAGTTATATACGACTATTTAATCCCCCCGGCTCCACCAAATTAGCTATACAAATCAGGCACTTAGCGTTTATCGCAAGTGCCTTTTTTGTGTCCAAATGGGTTGTTTTGGCTCGGTAATGCCAGCTTTATGACAGCCTTCCTAGCCCATTCCACGTCTGCGGCTATGCCCCATCGCATCAACCGTCATTGCGTTTTCCGACGATTTTCGGTTTGAATGGACTGCCCCCGCCCCCATAGACATTTTCCAGCCTCAAAGTGAGGCTCGTTCAAAGGCTCAGGACTGACGCCGCCCAGGTGGCTGTGACGGCGCGTTCGGTTGTAAAACGCTTCAATGTAATCAAATACGTCGGCCCGGGCCATGTCCCGGGTTTTGTAGATCCGCTTACGGATACGCTCTTTTTTCAGGCTGCTGAAAAAAGACTCCGCCACCGCATTGTCACAGCAGTTTCCTCGCCGGCTCATACTCGGCTCGAGGTAGTTGGCCAGACAAAAACGTTTCCAGTCATCGCTGCCATATTGGCTCCCCTGATCCGAATGCACGATGACTCTGGTTTTGGGTTTACGGCGCCATACCGCCATGAGCAACGCATCCAATGCCAGCTCCCTGCCCAGCGTTGGCTTCATTGACCAGCCGACCACCTTGCGAGCATACAGATCCAGTACGACGGCCAGATGTAACCACCCCTGCCACGTTCGGATGTAAGTGATATCGGTCACCCAAGCCTTATTAGGGGCATCGACAGTGAAGGCCCGGTTGAGATGATTTGGGGCAATGATCGATGGTCTGCCTTTGATTGCGCGCGGGGCTTTATAGCCTCTGAGCGCCTTGATTTTATTGGTGCGCATCAATGCCGCGACACGGTGCTTGCCGCAACTTTCTCCAGCCTCGCGCAAGTCAGCAAACACCCTCCGTGCGCCATACACACCTCGACTGGCCGCATAGGAGTCGCGGATCAGCCCTAACAGCCGACCATTCTCTTTTTCGCGATCAGAAACAGACTTGTGTAGCCATTGATAGAACCCGGCACGAGCAACTTTCAACACTCGACACAGCGTAGTGATCGCGTATTGATGTCGGTGCTCGTTCATGAAGCAGTATTTCACTCGGGTTCCCTGGCGAAGTACCGCGCTGCTTTTTTTAATATGTCGCGCTCTTCTTCCAAGCGTCGCATTTGGGCTCGCAGCCGTAAAATCTCACTTTTGGCTTCAAGCAACTCGCTGGCCTGTTTCTCGGTTTTGTCAGGCGTCACGGCTTTGACCCATTTGTAGAGGCTGTGGGTCGACACGCCGAGGCGCTCGGCTGTTTGCGCAACGGAGTATCCGCGCTCAATGACTTGCCTGACGGCCTCAGCCTTGAATTCCGGCGTGAATCGTTGGGTGCTCATAGACTTCCTCCTATGCCCAAAGCATAAGCTGGAGATGTCTACGGTGCCGCAGTCCATATGATGCTTGGAGGTGTCTACGAAACCAGAGGCGATTCAAAAGGCCCTTTTCTCGTGTATAAATTTGAGCAGACCCTCAACAAGACTGCGTGCGTACAGCTGGTGCCCCATTAACTCCTCTTCACCGTCAGCTCCCAGAAACTACGCCTAGGCTAATCATTAGGTGCAGCCATGCCAATCGCTCCCCAGCCCTTTACCCTCGTCTGCCAGTACAGCTCCTGAAGGAATACCTTCCTCCCACACAGTGTCGTGCTGGTGCTGAACCGCGACTGGTTCAGCCACTGCCCCACCTGCAACACTCCTTCGCTTCACCGTCGAATGGCTACCCCCAAGGAAGTGCTCAAAACACGACTGGAACATTTCCTGACGCTCCACGGCTGAATCTTCGCGGCGCGACACAGGTTGTCGCGCCCGCCCGGACAATGACCCACATCTACAAGAGGGCTCAACGATGAAAAACCTGCTCGCCATCATTGGACTCTTCGTGGTGCTGACCAAAGGCTACGCGTTCTACCGCGAATACAGCGAAATGAAGCGCGAACGCAATGCGCAGCGGCCTGCCGCAGACTGAAGCAAAGCGAAATGACAGCTACCATCCCCTGAACAACTGATGGCACAAAGCCATTCGATTGAGTAGGATTCACGCTAACTTGACGCCAGCCTACTGGCGCTCAGTAGAGACATAGAACCAGGTAGTTACCATGTCCCAAGCGAAGGATACGCTGCTCAGGCTGTTTGCATTGCTACGCCTGATCCCCACCGAACCTCAGCGCATTGCAACCCCGACCCTGCTCGAAAAGCTCCGTGATAGAGGCTTCTCGGTCTCTCTGCGCTCGATCCAGCGTGACTTGAGCCGGTTGTCGATCCCATTCTCCCTGCAGTGTGACGACAGCGAAACGCCCTTCCGCTGGAGCTTCACCCGCGAGGCACCACTCCAGCTGGAAGACATGGACGCGCCCACCGCACTGGCGCTGTTCCTCTCGGAAAGCCACCTAGGCCCGATCCTGCCGCAAAGCGTTCTGGACCAGCTGGGCCCACAGTTCCGCCGGGCCCGCAACTTCCTCAATGGCCTGGGTGGCAACGGCCTGGCCGACTGGGCAAAGCGGGTTCGCTCACTGCCCAACGGCAAGACCCTGCTCCCGGCGCAAGTCAGCGCGCACACCTGGGCCCAGGTGTCGGCCGGCCTGCTGGAGCGCAAGCAGCTGGAAGTGGTCTACCACAGCCGCAGCAAGGGTGAGCTCAAGCGTTTTCGCCTGCACCCGGCTGGCCTGGTGTCGCGCCATGCGGTGAGCTACCTGCTGGCCTCTGTGGATGGGTACAGCGACCTGCGCCAATTCGCCCTGCACCGGATGACCGAAGTGAGCGTGCTCGGAGAGGCCGGCCACGAACATGAAAGCTTCGACGTGGATGCCTACATCGCCAGCGGCGCTTTCAGCTATCGAGAGGCCGAGGCCCAAGTCGAGCTGATCGCCGATGTGCGCCCGCAGATCGCTGCCCTGCTCAACGAAACGCCGCTGAGCCAGCAACAGACTTTGAGCAGCGTTTCCGAGCAGGGCTGGCATCGCCTGCACGCCACCGTGCCGCTAGACCGCGAAACGCTGTGGTGGATCTTCGCCCTGAATGAAAACATTCGCCTGCATGCACCCCAGGTGTGGGTAGACGAAGTGCGCGAGCGACTGAATTCGATGCAGGCGCTGTACCAGAACACTCACGCAACCCCGCAACTGCAACCCGCCTGACCTTCAACAATCAAAAGGACATTGCCATGCCACTTCCCCTCATCCTCGGCGCTGCCGCGCTGGTCAGTGCTGCCTACGGTGCCAAGAAAGGCTACGACGGCTACCAGAAGCACTCCGAAGCGGACGATATCGTCAACGCTGCCAAGGCACGTTATGCCAATAAAAAGGACGCGTTCGACGTACAGGAAATCGCCACCAACGCGGCCCTTGAGGCACTGGGTAAGGAAGAGCTGCAAATCGGCAAGCAATTCGACGAGTTCAAGACCCTCGCCGACAAGCTGCTGCTGAAGCTCAACGCTGGCCGCCAGGACAAGCTGAAGATCAACATCCCCAAGCACAAGCTGCAGAGCATCGAGAGCTACAGCTACACCGCCGTTGGCGTACTGGGTGCCACCGCGGGGGCAGGTGCTGCCGGTGCTGCTGCCGGGTTTGCCGTGTATGGCGGTGTCATGGCGCTGGGCGCTGCGTCCACCGGCACGGCGATCTCGTCGCTGGCCGGTGTGGCTGCAACCAACGCAACACTGGCAGCCATCGGCGGAGGTTCGCTCGCCACCGGTGGCCTGGGCATGGCGGGCGGTACTGCAATCCTGGGTGCTGCAGTGGCAGGCCCGGTACTGGCGATCGCCGGCTGGGCTTACGACAGCCATGGCGATGAAGCGCTGAAGAACGCGCACAAGGCCGACCGTGAAGTGGACAGTGCCGTGTCCAAGCTGCAAAAGGCCCAAAAGCAGCTCAGCAAGGCTGAAGATTACGCATTCGATGTCAACGACGTGCTGAAGTCGGTGTACGCGCAATTCGACAAGTACTTCGAACACCTCAAGTTCATGGACAACCGCCTCGAAGACATCCGCTCCCGCAAACTGGATGCGCAGGCAGAGCTGGACAAACTGGGCGGCGCCATTATGCGCTCGGTCGAAAACGGCTTCATGCTGGCGGCCATTCTGGTCGACCTGATCACCACGCCGCTGTTCAAGGTCAAGGAAGTGAACGGCAACGTCGTGAAAGACAAGAACGACGTGCCGGTCATGGCCACCGACTCCGATGGCTCGATGATCCTCAACGACGCCAAGCTGCAGGAACAGATCAGCCTGACCCAGAGCAAGGCGGCAGAAGTAGAGCCTGCCTGATGCCAGCGCGGGGCCGAAAGGCCCCGCCTTCGCTTCGCCCTTCTCTCATTCGTCATGGACGCCCCAAATGCACGCCGCAGCGCAAGACTTCCCCTGGGCCGAAGAGCTCGAAAAAACCGTAATCACCAGCCTCACGACCAGCTTTGGCCTGGACTTTCTGCTGTTCAAGGACAAGCAGGGCGGCGAGGTGGACACCATCCACAACGTGCGCAACGGCGTATGGGCGACCGACGCAGAAAAGCAGCGTTTCGAGCAGCGTGGCGAGTACGATTCCACGCCCTACCACCAACATGCGAATTACATCGCCACTGGCCAGAAAGACAAGGCCAGCCAGGCGGCAGGCACGCTGAAGGACCCCTACCGCAACAAGGTGATGGCTGCCCATGAACAGCGCAACCTGGACCACGTGATCAGCGCCAAGGAAATCCACGATGATGCCGGGCGGGTGCTGGCCGAGCTCAGTGGCGTGGAGCTGGCCAACCAGAGCAGCAACCTGCAGACCACCCACGAGACGCTCAACAAGTCGAAGAAGCAGACGCCGATCAACGAGTACCTGGACAAGCTGCCGGGCCTGATCTCCAACCATGAGAAGTCGCTGGCGGGCGACCGCGCGCGCCTGACGCAAATGCCGCGCGAAACGCCGCAGCAGCAACATGAAGCCCGCGCGCTGGAGGACAAGATCCGCAAGACCGAAAGCAAGATCAACGAGCTTAAGGCCGTGGACCCTGAAGGCATGCGCAAGCGTGATGCCGAGGCCCGCGCGCTGTACGATCAGCAGATCAACGCAACCTACTACACCAGCAGCAAGTTCCTGCACCAGACCGCGCGTGCGACGGGGTCTGCCGCTTTGGCCATGGGTACCCGGCAGATGCTCGGGCTGGTGATGGCGGAGGTGTGGTTTGAACTGCGCGAGCAACTGCCGGCCCTGCTGGACAAGCTCAAGCACACGTTCAGCCTGGAGGCCTTCGTCGACAGCATCAGCAACTCGCTCAAGGGCATCTGGAAGCGGGTACAGGCACGTTTCAATGACTTTCTGTTGGCGTTCAAGGATGGCGTGTTTGCCGGTGTGCTCGGGAGCCTGACCACCACCGTGTTCAACATCTTCGCCACCACTCAGGCGATGGCGATCAAGGTCATCCGCGAGCTGTGGGGCCAGCTGGTCAAGGCCATCAAGCTGATGGTGTTCAACCCTGACCAACTAAGCTTCGTGGAGCAGTGCCAGGCGGTGACGACGTTGCTGTCGGTGGGCGTTGCCACGGTGGTGGGCACCATGGCTTACACCCAGCTGGTGCCGTTCCTCAGCTTCCCGTTCGGCACCGAACTGGCCGCGTTTGCCGGTGCGCTGGTGACAGGCTTGGTGACCCTGGGCCTGAACTACTTCCTGCTGCACAGCGCAATGGCGCGCAAGCTCTGGGCCTTCATCGAATCGCTGACGCCGCACGCCGGCACGGTGCGCGAGTTCCAGGCAATCAACGCGGAGCTGGACCGTTACCTGCTGGAGCTGAGCCGGCTGGAGTTCAACCTGGACGTGGAGGAGTTGCAGGCCTTTACCCAGGAGCTTGAGGCGTGCAATGACGAGATCCAGCGCAGTGCGGTACTGCAGCAGGCTGTGGAGGCCCGTGGGATCGAGTTGCCGTTCGAGGTGGGTAACGCGGCCAGCACGCGCAACTGGCTGGCTTCGCTGGTATGACGCTACCGGCGTTTCCCTGTACGCAGTGCGGGCTGTGTTGCCGCAATGTGCACTTGGCGGAACAGACGCAGTACCTGGATCGGGGGGATGGGGCTTGCCGGCATTACAGTGATGCCGACAAGCACTGCCTGATCTACGAGACCCGGCCGGATATCTGCCGGGTCGACCGGCAGTACCAGATGCACTATGCGCAGCGGTTCAGCTGGGAGGCGTTTGTAGAGGTGAATGTGGAGGTTTGCAAGCTGCTGCAGGGTCAGTCGCAGGAATGAGCTAAGCTGCCTGAGCTGGTCTTCTGCAGTAGTTACAGCGTTATGACAGCCTCGGGCTTAGAGTCCGCGAAATAACGGAATTAGACGGGGGCTCAAATCCCCCCGGCTCCACCAAACGATCAAAAAAGGCGTCCACGGACGTCTTTTTTTGTGCCTGCGATTCAGTAAGTACGCCAGCAATCTTGCAGAGCTCTGAGGTTTTTGAGCTACAGCTACAGGTGTATTCAAGCCCGTCTGGCGGTAATCGTCGAAGTACCGATTCATTGCCTCAGATACATTGGCCGTGACCATGGAGCGCGATGTTTGAAAAAGCACTTTCAGTCTCGCAGCCACGAAGCGAGATATCGCGCCATAGAGTTGTGGGTCGTTACCTGTAGCGCTGATGTGCCGACTGCCGCGAATGTCACGCCTGTTCAATAGCGCCGGGACTGACAAGCAAACAATGCGGCCGGCAAAGAATGTGTGAGAAGAAAAACAAAAAGCTGTGCAAGCGGCGAAAACTCTTACAATCTTCAGCCAGATTTCATACACATTTTTTGCCCTCCCGATACTCAAGAGATAGCCCCGTGCGTGACTCAGACAGCTCATCCGCGCCACTGGTTGACGTAGTGCAGCTTGCCGCATCCCTCCAGCGTTTCGCAGATGATCGCGACTGGCAGCAGTTCCACTCCCCAAAAAATCTCATCTTGGCGCTCACTGGCGAGGTAGGAGAGCTGTGCGAGATTTTCCAATGGATGAGTGATACCGATTCGCTCTCTGTAGCCAAGGACCCCGAAATCGGATCAGCCGTAAAAGACGAATTGGCGGACGTACTGATGTATCTGGTCCGTTTGAGTAGCGTGCTCGGCATCGACCTCAACGAGGCGGTGACAAGGAAACTCGCCTCAAACGGCCAGAAGTATCCCGTGGATAAAGCCAGAAGCAGCAGCAAAAAGTACGACCGACTCTGAACAACTCGAATCTAAGGACACCCCGTGATCGTTTACGCTGCGACCAAACAGCAATTTCTAAAAGACAACGATAACGATGATATCGAGGAGGTGATCCTCAGACACTACAAGGAAGCTACCGGCAAGAACGTTGGCAGTTCGGAAATCAGGTCGTGGCAAGGATCCCTTACGTACATGGCCAAGGTCCTTAGAGATGAAGGCTTGCCTAACGACGCAGGCTTGGCCATCGAATTGCACATTCCGCAGTCGTCGAAACGGATCGATTTTCTACTCACCGGGCGCGACGAAAACCAAGCAAAAAAAGCTGTATTGATCGAGTTGAAGCAATGGAGCAAAGCCAACGCCACGACCAAGGACGCCATCGTCAAAACGGCGCTTGGTGGCGGCCTCGTTGAAACTATTCACCCGTCCTATCAAGTATGGTCATATGCAGCGCTGCTCGAAGGCTTCAACGAGGCTGTGTACGACAAAAGCATCGAGATCCGTCCCTGTGCCTACCTTCATAACTACGTCAGCGACGGCATCATAGACTCAGCGCACTACGAGCCTCATATCAGCAAAGCTCCACTGTTTCTGAAAGGCCCTGAAGAGCTCAGCAAGCTGCGAAGCTTTCTGAAAGCTCACATTGCTCACGGCGACAACAAAGAGGTCCTTTACGAACTGTCCGATGGAAAAATACGCCCGTCAAAAGCGCTAGCCGAAGCCCTGAGCGGACTGATGAAAGGCAATCCTGAGTTCGTATTGATTGATGATCAGAAGGCAGTTTTCGAGTCGGTGCTCGCAGCGGCAAGCGAGGCATCGGGGGAGACGCCAAAGGTGCTGATCATCGAAGGGGGACCCGGCACTGGGAAAACTGTGCTAGCTATCAATCTGCTGGTGAGGCTGACCGGATTGAAGCTGTTGAGCAAATACGTCTCCAAGAATGCTGCCCCCCGCAAGGTCTATGAAAGCAAACTGGTTGGCACCATCAAGCGTAGCCATTTCTCGAATTTCTTTTCAGGCTCTGGGGCATTCATCGACACTGAACCCAACACATTCGATGCGCTTATCGTGGACGAAGCTCACCGGCTGAATGAGAAAAGCGGGCTTTACGGAAACCTTGGGGAGAACCAGATCAAAGAGCTGATTGATTCAGCGAAATGCTCAATTTTCTTCATTGATGAAGACCAGCGTGTAACCTTGAACGATATCGGCAGCAAGCAGGCGATACGCTCCTTTGCAAAAGCCAAGGGCGCTGTGGTCGAAGAACACGTGCTGTCTTCGCAGTTTCGCTGCAGTGGTTCTGACGGTTACCTGGCATGGTTGGATGACACGCTAGGCATTCGCTCGACGGCAAATCCGACGCTTGAGACTCAAGAGTACGAGTTTAAGGTGTTCGACTCACCCCAGGCGATGCATGAAGCAATCAACGAGAAAAATCACGGAAACAAAGCTCGTGTGGTCGCGGGATATTGTTGGCCCTGGCTGAGCAAGAAAGACTTCACCGCTGCCGATATCGTTATTGGTGACTACAAACGCCAATGGAACCTGGACCAGGATGGCAGTCTATGGATCATCGCTGAAAACTCCATCGAACAGGTTGGCTGCATCCATACCTGCCAAGGTTTGGAGGTCGACTACATTGGGGTGATCATCGGGCCAGATCTTGTCGTACGTGACGGTAAGGTAGTGACATCTCCGGATGAGCGCGACAAGCACGATAAATCGATTCGCGGCTGGAAAAAAATGATGAAAGAGCGACCTATCCTAGCGAAAAATGAAACAGACCTGATCATCAAGAATACATACCGAACGTTGATGACCCGCGGGATGAAGGGTTGCTACCTTTACTGCACCGACAAAGAGACTGCGCGGTACTTCGAGAGTCGGCTTAGCCAGCACAGTAATCATTGAAGGTATCGATTGCTAGGAGCCCCTGTACCTGCGAGTCTTTTTTCAAACTTTTGCGGCCCACAAAAGATAGAAAAAAGACGTCTGCAGGCTTTCTTGGATGCCTGAAGTTCAGTAAATACAGAAGCGCCATCGCTGAAAAACCGAAGACAAACTACACCCCCTCCTCCCCCATAGTTTAGTAAACCCCAATCCAAGAATCGAAAAAGTCAGCTTTTACCCTCCTTACCCCCATGAAACCTTAGGGCACCACAAAACCACCTTAGGAGAACACTGCGCTGCGTGGCGAGCCTTGCTGTTGGCTGTGCGGTTTGCCCTGCAGCGCTGGAACGAGAACCGGATGTCTCTCGTCTGGGAGGACCGATTGATCCCGGTGTCTCGAGTGATGTGCAATCACCCTTGAACAGTAGGAGATAACAATAATGATCAAAGCTCTGAAATTCGCAGCACTCGCAACGGGGATAGTCACTGCCAGTCACGGCCTCGCGGCCGACCTCACCATCGTCTCCTTCGGTGGCGCCAACAAGGAGGCCCAGGTAAAGGCCTTCTACAAGCCCTGGCAACAAGCCCGGGGCAGCAAGATCATTTCCGGCGAGTACAACGGCGAAATGGCCAAGGTCAAGGCCATGGTCGATACCCGCAGCGTGTCCTGGGATGCCGTGGAGGTGGAGTCCGCCGAGCTCGCCCGGGGCTGTGAAGAGGGCATGTTCGAGACGCTGGACCCAGCTCAGATCGGCCTCGATACCAAGCATTTCGTTCCCGGCGCCATCCAGCCCTGCGGCATAGGGTTTCTGGTGTACTCGACGGTGCTGGCCTACAACACCAGTAAGCTGAAGCAAGCCCCCACCGGCTGGAAGGATTTCTGGGATGTGGAGAAATTCCCGGGCAAGCGTGGCCTGCGCAAGCTGGCCAAGTCGACTCTGGAATTCGCCCTGATCGCCGACGGGGTAGCGCACGCTGACGTCTACACGTTGCTGGCCACCAAGGCAGGCCAGGACCGCGCCTTCGCCAAGCTGGATGAGATCAAGCCGCATATCCAGTGGTGGGAAGCCGGTGCCCAGCCACCTCAGTATCTCGCCGCTGGGGATGTGGTGATGAGCTCGGTGTACAACGGCCGCCTCTCAGCCAAGCAGAAGAAAAAGTACGACCTGGACATCGTCTGGTCCGGCGGCCTCTACGAGTTCGATTCCTGGGCTATCCCGCGGGGCGCTTCACGCCAGGAGAAAACCCGCGAGTTCATTGCCTTCACGCTCGACCCCGCGCAACAGAAAAGCTTCGCCGAACATATCGACTACGGCGCCGCCAACCTGCAGGCCATGCAACTGCTCGACAAGGACCGCATCGCCGAACTGCCCACCGCGCCAGCGAACCTTTCCCAGCAGGTGCCGGTAGACCCGCTGTTCTGGGCCGACCATGGCGAACAACTGGAGCAACGCTTCAACGCCTGGGCGTCGCGTTAACCCCCTGAACGGCCAGCCATGGGGCACTCCCCCCATGGCTTTCGGAATCTGCCGAGCACAAGGTCAGACCTCCGTCATCACCACCATCACCTCGGCGTCACTCCCCGCCTCGCCCTCAGCCAGGTAGATGTGCCCGATCGCGCTGTTGAAATACACCGTCTCCCGGCAACCAACGCTGACGGATTCACCCGTTTCGAACTGAATGCGCACACGGCCCGAAAGCACCACGGCAAACTCCTGCCCGGGGTGGCGAATGTAGTCTTCGAACTGGCTCATCTCACGCGCGCAGATGCGGGCATACATCGGCGTCATGTTGCGCCCGGGGAAATCCCCCGCCATCGGGTGGTACTCGTAGTTGCCCGTGCTGTAACCCGCCGCCGTATCGATGGCCGTGCTCACCACCGTGGGCTGTACCGCACCCACGCTCACCTTGGCCGGGCTGAACAGCTGGGCGATGTCCACACCCAATGCCCGCGCTGCCGCCGCCAGCTTCTCGTAACTCACCGATACCTGCGCCAGCTCCATCTTCGACAGGGTCGACAAAGCCACGCCTGAACGCTCGGACAATTGCTTGAGCGTGAGCTTCTGGTTCTTGCGTATGACACGAAGACGGGCACCCACCTGGGCGCGATCTATCAAGGGGTGGGCCGGGGAACGCGAGACTGGATCGGAGCTCATGCAAACTTCTCTGCCATACGGAAACGATGCCTTGGGCCAAGCCGGGCAAGGGCCAAAAATAATACCTCAAGGTAATAGGTTGACTGGAAAATTCTCATATCTTACATTTCTCGTATCTGAGAATTACAAGAACAGCGGCGAAGACATTGCTTCTCCCACTCGGAACAGGAGGCACCTCGGTATGCACGACAGCGAATGTTTCGATTTCGCCATCATTGGCGGCGGTATAGCGGGGGCCTCCCTGGCCTATCGCCTGGCTGGGCAAGCCAGGGTCGTGGTGCTCGAGCGCGAGAGCCAGCCGGGCTATCACGCCACCGGCCGTTCCGCAGCCATGTTCATGGAAAGTTACGGCACACCGCAGATCCAGGCCTTGACCCGCGCCAGCCGCACTTTCTATGAGCAACCGCCCGCTGATTTCACCGAGCATGCGCTGCTGGAGCGTCGCGGTTGCCTGTATGTCGCAGGCCAAGGGCAACAGGCTTTGCTGGAACAGACCTTCGCTGCCGGTGCAGCACAGGCTGGCAATGTGTCGTTGATCGGTACCGAGCATGCGCTCGCGTTGGTGCCGTGCCTGAACCCGGAAGCAATGGTTGGCGCGATGCTCGAAACCGACGCCCGCGATCTGGACGTGCATGCGCTGCACCAGGGCTTCTTGCGCGCCGCGCGCCGTGCCGGTGGTGTGCTGCAATGCGATGCGCAACTGAGCGTCGCCACGCGCGAAGGCGGTCACTGGCACCTGACCCTGGCCGACGGTCGCCAGTTGCGCGCGCGCACGCTGGTGAATGCCGCAGGCGCCTGGGCTGATGAGGTTGCGCAGCAGTGCGGCGTGAAGCCCATCGGCTTGCAGCCCTGCCGACGCACAGCCTTTACCTTCGACGGCCCCCAGGGCATGGATTTCTCGCGCTGGCCCACGGTGATCGGCATCGACGAAAGCTTCTACTTCAAGCCCGATGCCGGCCAGTTGCTGGGCTCCCCGGCCAACGCCGACCCCGTGCCGCCTCATGACGTGATGCCTGAAGAGCTGGACATCGCCACCGGCATCTACCACATCGAGGCCGCCACCTCCCTGACCATCCGCCGCCCGCGTCACAGTTGGGCCGGCCTGCGCTCGTTCGTCGCCGATGGCGACCTGGTGGTCGGCTGGGACAATCACCGCGAAGGCTTCTTCTGGCTCGCGGCACAGGGCGGCTATGGCATCCAGTCTGCGGCCGGCGTGTCGCAACTGGCCTGCGCCCAGCTGCTCGATCAGCCGCTGCCCCAAACACTGCTTCACCAAGGTGTCGAGCCACAGCGCCTGGCACCTGCCCGCTTGCGTTAATCATTCATCACCCACGAGGTTCAATGCCATGTCCGAACAACTGCAGCGTTACCCCAGCCATCTGCCCTACCCGTTCTCCAAGGCCATCCGTGTCGGCGATTTCCTGTTTCTCTCGGGGCAGGTACCAATGGACCCACAGGGCAACGTGGTGCTCGGGGATATCCGCGAGCAAACCGAGGCGGTCATGAGCCGTATCGGCGAAACCCTGACCGAGTGCGGTGTGGGGTTCGATCAGGTGGTCAAGGCCACGGTCTGGCTGACCGACATGCAACATTTCGCCGGTTTCAACGAGGTGTACAAGCGCTACTTCGACAATGGTTTTCCGGTGCGCTCCACGGTCGGCGGCAGCCAGCTGGCACTGGGGGTCGACGTAGAGATCGAAGTCCAGGCCTGGGTCGGCGCCCGCTAGCACACCCTTGCCGCCTGCCACTGCGATGCCCCGGCATGGCCACGGAAAGTGGCCCGCCCCATAAGCCCTAACAACAATAATTCGAGGGAAATCGTCATGAAAGAGAGCCTGAAAATAGCCGGCGCGTTCGTCGGTGTGATTGTCGGCGCCGGGTTCGCTTCCGGTCGGGAACTGCTGCTGATGTTCGTCGATTTCGGCGTATGGGGATTGCTCGGGGCAGTGGTCAGCGCCTCACTGTTCATCTTTCTCGGCATGGCATTGGCAGGCATGGGCAGCCGCCTGCGGGCCAGCTCCCATAAAGACGTGGTGAACGCCCTGTGCGGACGCTACCTGGGCGCCTTCGTCGACCTGATGATCACCTTTTTCATGTTTGCGGTGACCGTGGTCATGCTGGCCGGTGGCGGTGCCCTGCTGGAGCAGCAGTTCGGCATCCCGGCCCTGTTCGGCAGCCTGGCGGTAACCGTGATCGTGGTCGCCATCGTGTGCCTGGATGTGCAGAAGGTGATTGGCATGATCGGCGCCGCCACCCCGCTGTTGATTCTCACGGCAGTAGCGGTGGCCCTGTATGGTGTGGCCACCCGAGGCCTGAGTTTCGGCGAGCTCGATCAACTGGCCAGCCATCAGGACGCCGGCGCCAGCCATTGGCTGCTGGGGGCGCTGTTGTACGTGTCCTACAACATCGTGGCCGGGGTGCCCTTTCTGTCGATCATGGGCGGCACCGCAAAGACCGAGAAGCACGCCATCTGGGGTGGCATCTTCGGCGGCGCGTTGCTGGGGGTGCTGATGCTGGTGATGAGCCTGGGGCTGTTGTCGCGCCTGGACAGCGTGGCCGACCTGCCCATGCCCATGCTGTCCATCGCCACCGAGATTTCACCGGTGCTTGGCCTGGTGATGGCCGTGGTCATTTTCCTGATGATCCTCAACACCGCCGTTGGCACCCTGTACTCCTTTTCGGCGCGATTGCTGCCAGCGGGCACCCGCACGTTCCGCATCGGCTCGGCGGCCGCCGGCGCCCTGGCGTTCGTTGGCAGCCTGGTCGGGTTCGTCAGCCTGGTGGGTCAGGTCTACCCGCTGTTCGGCTACCTGGGCTTCCTGCTGATTGGCGCGGTCGTGCTTGGCTGGCTACGCGTCGGCCGCCTGGCCCAGGCTTGAGCAATGCACAGTGACGCGCTGATCGGCGCGTCACAAATTGCATCGAACCTGCCCTCTCGAAATCCAATGCCAGGCCGATATGCTTGGCAACCGAACTAGCAGCCCGCACCAGCTGATCTCTGCCGCCAAAGTCGTTTACGGCCAGCAGCGCATCAACATCAGCTTCGCCTGATTGCGGTTGCAAGACGTCCTGGCTTTCGCCAGGACGACACCGGTCGACCCCACACGACCCATTAAATTCCCGCCAATCTGCCTGTTTTCCCTACAGATGTCGGCTGATTCACATTTTTTTCGTGAAAAGCAGCCTAACCGGCTTTCGCTGCAGAATTGTCCTACAACCATCCTGTACAGTACCCAGCGCTTGATTCAGCACTCACTGACAAGCCGGCAGGGATGGCCGATACAGACGCAGCATGCGCTGGTTGTCCCGCGTCGGTTTCCGACCCTGGAAGGGACACCCTCTTGAATACTGCATCGCTGCGCCGCTCACTGCTGGCGCTTTCCATTGCCGCGGCTACAGCCACGGCCAATGCCTCTCCCGCTATCGACTTGAATCACGACCTCAGCTCCGGTGCCTACAGCAATACCGGCGATACCTTCAGCAGCGCCACCTTCAGCGGCACATCGCAGAACGCCGGCGTCGAGCTGATCGATGTCACTGTGCTGGGCAACCTGACCAACAGCGGCGCGATCAACCTCAGCGCGGCGAGTGCCACCGATATTCCCTCGGCCATTTCCCTCACCCTCGATTCCAGCATCGGCGGCAACCTGGTCAACCAGGGCAGCATCAACGTGACCGGCGAAGGCGCCATGGGCCTGGACCTGTACCTGGCCAAGATTTCCGGTGATGTGATCAACAGCGGCAGCATTGCCGTGACGGGCCAGAACGCCAACGGCATGATGATCACCTCCACCCAGTCGAGCATCATCAACAGCGGCACCATCACCGCGCGTGGCGCCGACTCGGCCGGTATCGAAGTCGAGAATGCCGTCTTCAGCGGGTCCATCACCCCGCCCTACAAAAGCAACATCAACAACAGCGGCACCATTTCGGCAGATGGCATCGGCATCCATCTGGTCAACCTGAGCGGCAGCAACCTGTTTTCGATCACCCAGACCGCCGGCCTGCTCGAAGGCGGCACTGCGGCGATTCTGGCCGAAGACAGCAACGCGCAGTCGTACTTCTACTGGTCCGGCGGCCAGGTAAAAGGCGATCTGCTGGGGCTGAGTGGCGTGCTGGTCAAAGGCGACGTGGCTTTCGGCGGTTCGACCATCCGTGCCGGCTACGTGGACATCGACGGTGGCACCCTGACCCTGCTGGCGCCGCACACCACGCTGGACGGCGATCTCGACCTCGACAGCGACACCGCACGCCTGCGTCTGCTGCTGGACAACACGACCCTGCCCGATTCACCGATTCTCAAGGTGACCGGCAACACCTACTTCTCCGCAGGTAGCCAGATCGAGCTGCAAGCCCGCTCCGACGACTTCCGCACCCCGGCCCAGGGCACCCGCTACACCCTGCTGAACTCCGGCACCTGGGAAGAGGCGCAGAACCTGTCGGTGGTCTCGTCCTCGGCGCTGCTCGAAGTGAAAAACTTCGGCATCGAGGGCCAGGATGTGAAGGCGCTGGTCGCAACCCGCAGCGATGAAGCGATCGAGCAGACCCTGCTCGGCGCCCGTGCTTCGCGCAATGCAGTCAATGCCATACAACCGTTCAAGAACACCGTGATGGGCCAGCTCAGCGAAAGCGATCCGGTATTCCAGGCCTTCGCCAACGCCAGCAGCGATGCGCAACTGGCCAGTCTCGCCGAAACCCTGACCCCGGATGTCAGCCGCGGCGTGATCAATGCCGCCACCAGCAGCCAGACCCTGGTGGGCAACGCCGTCACCCGCCGCTCCAGCAATGCCCGCAACGGCCTGTCGTCCGGTGAAGGCCTGTCGGGCACTGGCGTATGGGTACAGGCACTGTCCAGCGATGCCGATCAGGATCGTCGCCACGGTATCGACGGTTACGATGCCAACACCAACGGCATCGCCGTGGGTGCCGACGGCAAGCTCGACCCCGATACCACCGTGGGCCTGGCGTACAGCTACCTGACCAGCGACGTCAAATCCGACCGGGGCAACAAGACCGATGTCAGCGGCCATGCCCTGACCTTGTACGGCAACTGGACCCTCGACAGCTACTTCGTCGACGCTTCGGTGATGTACGGCTGGAACGACAACGAGTCCAAACGCTACATCGCCGGCAGCCGCGCCAAGGCCGACTACGACAGCGAGATCTTCGGCGTCAACGCGCTGGCCGGCTACACCTTCCAGCTCGACCGCCAGGTAGTGCTCGAGCCGCAGATCGGTGCGCGCTACGCCGATGTCTCGATCGACTCGTACCGTGAAAAAGGCAGCTCGGCGGCGCTCAACGTCGGCAGCCAGCGTTACGAAATCGGCGAGATGGGCCTGGGCGCACGCCTGGCAGCCGCCTTCGACCTGGGCGTGGGTAGCCTGGAGCCGGAAGCCAAGCTGATGGCCTGGCATGACTTCATCGGCGACAAGGCCGGCACCACCTCCACCTTCGTGCTGGGTGGCACGCCATTCACCACCCGCGGCGCCACCCCGGCCCGCGACAGCTACGAGCTGGGCCTGGGCGCAACCTACCGCGTCGGTGCCTGGAGCGTGGGCGGGTCGTACAACTACCTGACCAGCAGCGGCTTCGATGCCGACACCTTCACCGCCAACGTGCGCTACGACTTCTGACCTCAACCGCCCGACACGACAAAGCCCGCCAGAAGCGGGCTTTGTCGTGTCGGGGCGTGCCTCAGATATCCAGCACGATCTTGCCGAAATGCTGGTTGGTTTCCTGATAGCGGAACGCATCGGCGATCTGCTCCAGGCCAAAGTGCTTGTCGATCACCGGGCGAAGGCCGTTGGCGTCGATGGCGCGCACCATGGCCTGCTGCTGGGCACGGCTACCTACCAGTACCCCCTGCAGGCGCAACTGGCGCACCAGCGCCTGCACCAGCGGCAACTGCCCCGCCACGCCGGTGAGGATACCGATCAACGAGATGTGCCCGCCAATGCGCGCGGCAATCATCGATTGCTCCAGCGTGGCCGGGCCGCCCACTTCGATCACATGGTCCACACCACGATTGTGGGTCAGGCTGCGCACCTGCTCGCCCCAGGCCGGGGTGGTGCGGTAGTTGATCAGGTGGTCGGCGCCCAGGGCCTTGAGGCGTTCGAGCTTGGCGTCGCTGGAGGAGGTGGCGATCACCGTGGCGCCCGCCAGCTTGGCGAACTGCAAGGCGAAGATCGATACCCCACCGGTGCCCTGCACCAGCACCGTGTCGCCTGGTTTGAGTGCGTCGTCGGCCATCAGCGCACGCCAGGCGGTCAAGCCCGCAGTGGTCAGCGTGGCCGCTTCGGCATGGCTCCAACCTTTGGGCGCATGGGTAAACGAAGTGGCACGGGCCGTCACCTGCTCGCGGGCATAGCCGTCGATGCCATCGCCCGGCACCGTGGCAAAGCCTTCGATCAGCGGCGCGCCATCCAGCCAGTCGGGGAAGAAGGTGCTGACCACCGCATCACCGACAGCGAACTCGCTCACCCCGGCGCCCACGGCCACCACTTCACCGGCACCATCGGCCATCGGAATGCGCGGCTCGGCAGGCCCCCACATGCCGCTGACCACGGCAAAGTCGTGGTAGTTGAGCGAGTTGGCACGCAGGCGCACGGTGATCTCGCCCGCCTGCGGCGCCGGCGCTTCGCACGTGCCCACCTGCACCTTGTCATATCCGCCGCCGGGTTGAACGTAAATGGCCTTGTGGCTCATGGGAAGCGCCTCGCTCGTGTCTGTAAAGGGTCAACCAGTCTTCGCCCGTGCCTGACGCAGGTCAAGCACCAGCACTTGCACAATCCGCCGGCAAACCACAATAATGCGACTAATTATCAATTACTCAGTATCCTCCGCGCCATGCCCGCACCCGATCACGCTGCCCTGCACGCGCTCTACAGCGAACACAACGGTTGGTTGAAAAGCTGGCTGCGCGCGCGCCTGGGCAACGCCAGCGATGCCGCAGATCTTGCCCAGGACACCTTCATCCGGGTGCTGACTGCACGCAATGCCCAGACCATTCGTGAACCGCGCAGCTACCTGGGTGCCATCGCCCATGCGCTGATGGTCGACAAGTTTCGCCGCAAGGCCCTGGAACAGGCCTACCTCGCCGAGCTGGCCACCCGCCCGGAGCGCGTCGTCGAGTCGCCCGAAACGCGCCTGCTGATTCTCGAAACCCTGGTGGCCGTCGATACCCTGCTCGACGGCATGGGCGAACGCACCCGGCAGATCTTCCTGGCGGTGCAGCTCGAGGGCCTGAGCTACGTGGCCACCGCCGAGCGCATGGGCGTGTCGGTGACCACGGTGAAAAAACACATGATCCGCGCCATGACCCACTGCCTGCTGCTGACGGACGACTGACATGGCCCAGCCCCTGGACTACTCAACCCTGGAGGCGGCGGCCAGCTGGTACGTCAAGCTCAACGCCGCGCCGCCCAGCGAGGCCCAGGTGCAGGCCTGGCGGGACTGGCTGGGCAAGAGCCAGGCCCATGCCCAGGCCTGGGCGCGGGTGGAAAAACTGCAGCGCCAGCTTGGCCGCCTGCCCGCCGACGTGGCCCTGCCGACCCTGGCCGGCGTACGCGCGCGACGCCGCGCCGTGCTCAAGACCCTGGCCCTGCTGATGGGCGTGGGCATCACCGGCTGGGCCGTGCGCGAAAGCGACACGGGCCGCGAGCTGATGGCCGGGCTGCGTACCGGCAAGGGCCAGCGCCGCCACGTGACACTGGCCGATGGCAGTCAACTGGAACTCAACACCGACACCGCGCTGGATATCGAATTCGACGGCCAGCAGCGCCTGCTGCGCCTGTACAGCGGCGAAATCATGGTGCAAACCGCCGCCGACGCCGCAGGCCGGCCCTTCCTGGTGCAAACCCCGGAAGGCCGCATCCGCGCCCTGGGCACCCGATTCAGCGTGCACAGCGAGGGCGGCCTGAGCCGGGTCAGCGTACTGGAGCACGCCGTGGAGGTCCGCCCCGCCGATCAGCCCGGGCAAGTGCTGCGCCTGGACAGCGGGCAAAGCGTGAGCTTCGACGCGCATCAGCTCGGAGCGGTCGGTAGCGCGGCCCCCGGTACCGGTGCCTGGACCGACGGCATGCTGACCGTGATCGAGTGGCGCCTGGCTGACTTCATCAGCGAGCTGCGCCGCTACCGTCCCGGCCTGCTGCGCTGCGATGAGCGTATTGCCGACCTGCGCCTGTCCGGCGCCTTTCGCATTGACGATACCGACACCGTCCTGCAGAACCTGGGCACCTCGCTGCCGGTCAAGGTGCGCTACCTCACCCGGTACTGGGTGAGCGTCGAGCCGGTCTGAAAAAACATCGAAAACCGGGTTGCCGATTTTCATTCTCATTCGGCTACGCAGTTAAAGCGGAAAAAAAAGCCGCGCCCCTGCCCAGCCAATCGAAGGAAAACCTGCATGTCCGCCCCTTGCCCGCGAGCGCCTCGCCCTCTGCTACGCGCCGTCCACCTGGCCCTGTTCAGCCTGCCGCTGGCACCGTTGCCATTGCTGGCGGTGCTGCCGTCAAACGCCCTGGCACAAAGCGCAAGCACCCACTTCCAGATCGCCGCAGGCCCGCTGGGCACCGCGCTGAGCCTGTTCGCCACCCGCGCCAGCATCACCCTGTCGTTCGATGCGCGGCAAACCCAGGGCCTGCAATCGGCGGGCCTGCAGGGCAGCTACAGCATCGATGAAGGCCTGGCGCGACTGCTGGCGGGCAGCGGCCTGCAGGCCCAGCGCCAGTCCAATGGCGGCTACGTGCTGGTGCCAGCCGGCAACGGCGGCGCCGTCGAGCTGGGGGCCACCAGCATCGAAAGCAATACCCTTGGCGAGACCACCGAGAACACCGGCGCCTACACCACCGCCGCCACCCGCACCGCCACCAAGCTGCCGCTGTCGATCCGCGAAACCCCGCAATCGGTCACCGTGGTCACCCGCCAGCAGATGGATGACCAGGGCGCGCAGAGCATCACCGACGTGCTGCGCAACACCCCCGGCGTCTCCGCCCAGGCCTACGACAGCGACCGTACCGAATTCTCCAGCCGTGGCCTGGCCATCACCAACTTCCAGTACGACGGCGTCAACACCATCTACGACGGTGTGTACGATGAAGGCACCGCGCATGTCGACATGGCGATCTACGACCACGTCGAAGTGCTCAAGGGGGCCACCGGCCTGATGACCGGCTCCGGCGACCCTTCGGCCACCGTCAACCTGATCCGCAAGAAACCCACCGCGCAGTTCCAGGCCTCGCTGTCGGGCAGCGCCGGCAGCTGGGACGACTACCGTGGCGAAGGCGATGTTTCCGGCCCGTTGAACGACAGCGGCAGCGTGCGCGGGCGCTTCGTCGGCGCGCAGCAGGACAGGAAGGGCTACCAGGACCACTACCAGCAGAAGAAAGAGGTGTACTACGGCATCCTCGAAGTCGACGTCACCCCCGACACCCTGCTGAGCGTGGGTATCGACCAGCAGACCACCACCCCGCGCGGCACCTCCTGGACCGGCAACCCGGTGTACTTCGCCGATGGCGGACGCACCGACTTTTCGCGCCGGTTCAACCCGGGGGCCGACTGGAGCCGTCGCGACTTCCAGAACCGCACCTACTTCGCCTCGCTGGAGCAGGCGCTGGCCAACGACTGGAGCCTGAAGCTCAGCGTCAACCAGCTGCAGAGCGACCACGACACGCGCCTTGCCTCGGCCAGCGGCGGCAATCCCGACCGTGCCACGGGCGAAGGCATGTTCATGTTCTGGGGCCGCTGGGAAGGTCACCGGGTGCAGAACACCGCCGACATCAACCTGTCCGGCCCCTTCACCCTGCTGGGCCGCCAGCACGACCTGGTGATGGGCTTCAACGCGGCCAACTCGCGCCAGACCGGCGCCACCTGGGACACCAGCCTGGGCGGCACACCGGGCAACATCTACGAATGGAACGGCAAGATCGGCGTGCCGGACTTCCCGAAAAACGGCAAGTACGAGCAGACCAAGCGCCAGAACGGCGCGTACATCGCCACCCGCCTGCGCCCCACCGACGACCTGTCGCTGATCCTCGGCACCCGCGTCAGCACCTTCAAGTACAACGACAACTACGATTACGACGGCCTCAACCCGGTGTACTTCAGCGACAACCAGGCCGGCTACAAGCAGCATGGTGTGGTGACCCCGTATGCCGGCGTGGTGTATGACCTGGACGACACCTACTCGGTGTATGCCAGCTACACCTCGATCTACCAGCCACAGACCTACAAGGACGCAAACCGCACCCCGCTGGATCCGGTGGAGGGCGACAGCTACGAGACAGGGCTGAAGGCGGCCTACTTCGAGGGTCGGCTCAATGCCAGCCTGGCGCTGTTCCGCATCGAGCAGGACAACGTGGCGGTGCAGACCGGCACCACCAACACCAACGAGGGGATCTACAAGGCTACCCGCGGCGCAACCACCGAGGGCGTGGAGCTGGAGATTGCCGGCGAACTGCAGGAGGGCTGGAACCTGTCGGCCGGCTATACCTATGCGCGCTCTCGCGACAAGGACCACCAGCGCATCTTCGGCTCGCCGATGAGCACCACCAAGCCTGAACAACTGCTGCGGCTGTTCACCACCTACCGCCTGCCGGGGGCGCTGGACAAGGTCACGGTGGGTGGCGGGGTGAACTGGCAGAGCGCGTTCTACGGCCAGATCTACAGCCCTACGGTGAAGGATTACACCTTCATCAAGCAGGGTGGCTACACCCTGGTCGACCTGATGGGCCGCTACCAGTACAACGACCACCTGAGCTTCACGCTCAACGCCAACAACGTGTTCGACAAACGCTACCTGGCCGGGCTGGGCAACTTCGACACCACCTACTATGGCGAAGCGCGCAACCTGATGCTGACTACGCGCTGGGCGTTCTGATCGAAGGCCTGGGTCGATGATCCGGGCCACTTCGCCGGCAAGGCCGGCGAAGTGGCCAGCACGGACCTACTCCAGCATCCCGTGCAACACCCCACAATCAGCCGCATGCCAATCCACCAGCTGCGGCCACGGGTTCTGCGGCACATTCACCAGCACCGTGCGCGCACCCGCCGCACGCCCACAGTCCAGATCGAAGCGATAGTCACCGACCATCACCATCTGCGCCGGTGCCACGTCCCACGCCTGGGCCAGTTGCAGCAGCCCGCCCGGGTGCGGCTTGGGCGGGGCCTCGTCGCGGCCGATGATGTCCTGCACCGGGAAGCAGTCGGCCAGGCCGATCGCCTCCAGCGTCACATGCGCCAGCTCGCGCGCATTGCGCGTCAGGATCCCCAGCCGGCAGCCCCGCGCCGCCAGCTCGCGCACCAGCGCCACCGCCCCCGGCGCCGCCTGCGAGGCCACTGCCAGTTCGCGCTCGTGCTCCAGCAGCCAGGCATGCTTGGCAGCCGCCTCTGCCGCAGGCAGGGCCGCCAGATGGGTAAGAATGTCGTCCTGCGCCGGGATGCCCAGCGCCACGCGAATGGCCGCAAAGTCATGCACGGCGACGGTCAGGGTGCCGTCCATGTCGAACACCCAGTGGCGAATCGAGCGCAGGCTCATGCCCAGTCCTTGCGATGGCGAATCAGGCCTTCCTGGCACGACGAGGCCACCAGCTGCCCGGCGCGATTGAAGATGCTGCCACGGGCAAAGCCGCGCGCATTGCCCGCCCACGGGCTGTCCATGGCGTACAGCAGCCAGTCATCGGCGCGCAGGTTGCCGTGAAACCACAGCGCATGGTCGAGGCTGGCCAGCTGCATGTCGCGGTGCCACACCGACTTGCCATGGGGCATCAGCGAAGTGGTCAGCAGGCCGAAGTCCGAGGCGTATGCCAGCATGTACTTGTGCAGCGCCTGGGAGTCGGGCAGGTTGCCGTCGGCACGAAACCACGCGTACTTCACCGGGTCGCCGGGCTTGGGGTTGAAGGGGTCCTTCTCGGTCACCGGGCGCACTTCGATGGGCTTGGCGCACAGCAGCTTGTCGCGAATATGCTCGGGCAACTGATCGGCCATGCGCTCGGCCAGTTCCACTTCCGACGGCAGGTTCTCGGGGCCGACCACCTGGGGCATCTGGCCCTGGTGCTCGAAGCCTTCCTCGTCGTACTGGAACGAGGCGCTGCAGGTGAAGATCGGCTGGCCCTTCTGGATCGCCGTCACCCGGCGGGTGCTGAAGCTGCCGCCGTCACGCACGCGGTCCACCGAATACACCACCGGCATCGACGCATCGCCCGGACGCAGAAAATAGCCGTGCAACGAATGCACGTGGCGCGCCTCTTCGACCGTCTGGCTGGCCGCCGACAGCGACTGGCCCAGTACCTGGCCCCCGTACAGCTGACGAAAGCCCAGGTCCTGGCTGCGTCCGCGGAACAGGTTTTCCTCGATCGCCTCCAGACTCAACAGGTCGACCAGATCGTCCAACACGTGGCTCATTCGAGATTCTCCAAAGCAAGGCCCAGGGCGCAAATAATACAGGGTTTGTCATTGGCGGCCTGTATGTTCTGCGATTCAGCCATGCAAGGTGGCCTGCCACTGGGCGCGGTTGATCCGGTACAGCACGTGGGGGCGCAAGGGGTGGCCGGGCTCGAGGCGCGGGTGCTCGAAGTCGCCCAGCGGATCGGGCTGCATGCCGATGGCCTGCATCACCTTCTGCGACGGCAGATTGCCCTGGGTAGTGAACGACACCACTTCGTCCAGGCCCAGCTGGGCGAACGCACAGCGCAGGCAGGTCCAGGCCGCCTCGCTGGCGAAGCCCTGGCCCCAGTGGCGCCGCGCCAGGCGCCAGCCGATCTCCACCGCCGGGGTGAACGGCGCATCGAAGCTCACATTGAGCAAGCCGGTCATGCCGATGAACGCCCCGCTGTCCTGGCGCTCCAGGGCCCACAGGCCGAACCCGTACTCGGCAAAATGGCCGCGGATGCGGCCAATCAGTGCGGCGCTTTCGACCCGGCTCAGCGGCGCCGGGAAGTACTGCATCACCAGTGGGTCGGCACACAGGGCGGCGAACTCGGCGAGGTCGTCGTCCTGCCACTGGCGCAGCCGCAGCCGCGCGCTCTCCAGTTCAAGTATCGGGGTCATTGCCTGCTCCGTGATCACTGCCTTGCAGTGTACAGCGTAGGCAGGCAATGCCCGAGCGCCCAGCCTCAGAAACGGAAGTTGGCAGTCAACTCGGCTGAACGCCCCGGGGCCACCGTGGCAAACAGGCCCACGTGCGAGGCGTCGTAGATGGTTTCGTCGGTCAGGTTGAGCAGGTTGAGCTGCAGGTCGAGGTTCTTGTTGACCTTGTAGCCGACCATCGCGTCGTAGCGCCAGTAGTCGTCGACGGTGATGGTATTGGCGTCGTTCATGTAGCGCTCGTCCATGTAGTTGGCGCCAGCGCCGACTGTCCAGCGTGCATCGATGTCGTACGAGGTCCACAGGCTGAAGCTGTTGGGCGCGATGAACTTGGACTGGTTGCCGTCGTTGGCGCCGTTGCCACCGGCCTTCACCACTTCGGCATCCAGGTAGGTATAGCCGGCCCACACCGCCCAGGCATCGGTGATGCGTCCGGTGGCGCCCAGCTCCAGGCCGGTGACACGCTGGTCGCCATCCAGTGCCACCAGGCCCGAGACTGGATCGGTCACGCGTGCATTGGTCTTCTCGGTACGGAACACCGCTGCGGTCAGCGACAGCTGCTCGTTGAACACGTCCCACTTGGTGCCCAGCTCCAGGCTGCGCGAGCGTTCGGGGTCGAGGTTGGCCTTGTTGCCGTTGAGGTTGCCGGCACCGGCACCATCGGCACCACCGGACTGGGTGTTTTCGCCCGACGGGTTGGACGAGGTGCCGTAGGACAGGTAGATGCTGCCGTTGGGCAATGGCTTGAAGACGATACCCACCTGGTAGTTCCACAGCTCGCTGGACGACTCGGCGCCACCGGCGACGCGGTTCTTCACGTCGTAGTCGTCGTAGCGCAGGCCCAGGTTCAGGTCCCACTGCTCATGCAGGCCGAGCGTGTCGAACACATACAGCGAGCGGGTGTCGGTCTGGTACTTGCTGGTGACCTGGCCGGTGCCCGGCAGCAGGGTCCAGCCCCCGTCGTGCGGGTTGGGGTCGTAAAGGTCGCCCGGGCGTCCGTTGTTGCCCTGGTACTTGTCCTTGTCGGTGATGGTTTCGCGGCTGACTTCGATACCGGCTGCGTAAGTGTGCTTGATGGTGCCGGTGTCGAAGGTACCGAACAGGTCGGTCTGGTTGACCAGCGACGTGTTGACCACATTGCGCGGGCGAAAGCCCCGGGACACCAGCCCGCTCTCTTCCTGGCCCACATTGGCGAACACCGGACGGCTCATGACATAGTTCTGCATGGTGCGGCCACCGCGCAGGGTATTGCGCAGGCTCAGGTGTTCATTGAAGTCATGTTCAATGCTGAAGGTGGCAAGGTCGGCGGAAGTTTTCCGGAAGTCTCGATCCACCAGCCCGTAGAAGTTGTCGCGGTCGACCTTCACCGGCTTGTTGGTAATCAACGAAACCGGGTGGCCCTGATCGGGAATGTCGTCGGTTTGCAGGTGGTAGTAACTGGCGGTGACCCGGGTCGGGCCCTGCAGGCCCCAGGTGATCGTCGGCGCAATGCCCCAGCGGCTGACCTCGACATGGTCGCGCCCGGGGGTGTCGGCCTCGTGCTTCATCGCGTTGAGACGAAACGCCAGGTCCTGCTCGCCCAGGTACTGGTTGACATCGAGGGTGGTGCGACGCAGCTGGTCGGTACCCAGGGTAAAGCTGCCGCCAATGAAGTCCTCGGCCTTGGCCGCCTTGCTCACCAGGTTGATCGAGCCACCGGTGGAACCCCGGCCGCTGTAGGCCGAGCCCGGCCCCTTGACGATTTCCACGGTCTCGATGTTGAACGCCTCGTGGGAGGCGCGGCCCAGGTCGCGCAGGCCGTCGATCTGGATATCGGTACTGGCTTCGAAGCCGCGAATGAACGGGCGGTCGCCCAGTGGCGTGCCACCCTCGCCCGCGCCCAGGGTGATGCCGGGAGTGGTGCGCAGTACATCGGTCAGGGACGTGGCGCCACGCTCCTTGATCAGCGCTTCATTGATGATGGTCACGGACTTTGGCGTGTCGCGCAGCGGGGCGGTGAACTTGGGCGAGGAGGCGTTATCGACCTTGAACGTTTCATGGTGCACGCCCTTCACATCGGTGGCATCGAGTTCCACCGACGATGCGGTGGACGATGCAGCCGGTGTGGAAGTTTGCGCAATACTGGCTGTCGACCAGGAGGCTACCGCCAACCCCAGTGCAGTACACAGATGACCGGATTCAGAACGACGGCTTTTTATTGAAAGTTGTGCCATTGGTAATGCCCACCATCAGAAAATGATGCGCAATACTATTTACGAGCAATTATCACTCAAAGCCGATTTACATTATTTACGCCGCGTTTCAGTTTATGTCCGAAAGTAACAACTTATTACTTCATGGAATTGAAACTGCAACGTGCTGTTGCCCCTTGCCCCACAAGGCTTTCACATCGCCTTCACCGATTCACCACAGGCCGTTGCTTACCGTGCAGACATTCTCGCGGTAGCCGGAGCGGCCCCATGTTGCACGATGCAGTACTCGACCAGACCTTGATCCCAGCCCGTCCGGGGCGACGACGACGCCTGCCTTCGGCGACGTTCCTGCTGGGCCTGTGCACCTTGCTTGCACTGGCCGTTTCAAGCCTGTGGCTGGTCAGAGGGTTGGCGATCGTGGACCTGGGTAGCGAAAGACAGATGCGCAACAGCGGTGTGTATGCCGACTGGGCCAAAGGTGAAGTCATCGTGCTGGTGCGGCATGCCGAGCGTTGCGACCGCTCGCGCAACCCGTGCCTGGATGATCCGCAAGGTATCACCCAGGCGGGCAGCCAGGCTGCGGCGCAGGTGGGCGAAGGGCTGCAGCGCCTGGGTCTGGAGCATGCCGACATACTGGCCAGCCCCCTGACCCGCACCCAGCAAACCGCGCACTTCATGTTCGGCAAGCTGGCAGCCAGTGAGGACTGGCTGCAGCAATGCAACAAGGGCTTCGCCGACAACGCCCTGGCGCGCAAGGCCGCCGAGCGCAACCTGGTGCTGGTGACCCACAGCGGCTGCATCGACCAGCTCGAACGCCAGTTGAACGTGCCCGGTGGCGAACGCTCCAGCGCCTACGCCGAAGCCGTATTCGTTTCGGTGGGCGCCAGCGGCAAACCGAGAATCCTCGGCCGCATGAACGCCCCCGAATGGCGCAAGCTGCTGGCCAGGGCGGAGCAATGAGCATGTCGCCACGCCAGTCGTTCTACCTCACCCACCTGGGCCTGCCCCTGCTGCTGGCACTGGTCGTGTTCGTGGCCATCGACCTCACCGGCCTCGACCGCTGGTTCAGCCAGTTGTTCATCGACCCGGCCAGCGGCCAGTTCACCCTGCTGCACGACGCCTGGTTCGAGAAAGTGACCCACAAGTGGCCCCGCATCCTGCCCAACTGGACAGGCGAAGCCGCACTGATCGGCGCCCTGCTGTCCTTCGTGTGGCCGCTTTTCGCCCGCCATCCGCAGGCCGCCGCCACCCGGCTGCTGCAACACAGCCGCATTGCCGGCGTGCTGCGTTTCACCACCCGGCACCGGCGCGACCTGCTGTTCGTGGTGGTGGCATTCGCACTGTGCACCGCCATCATTCACTACCTCAAGAGCCACACAGGGGTGTACTGCCCGGTAGAGACCACATTCTACGGCGGTACCCATCCGCGCCTGGAGTGGTACCAACAGTTCGACCTGCTGCACAAGGCCGGTGACGGGCGCTGCTGGCCCGGCGGGCATGCCTCCAGCGGCTTCACCCTGATGGCGCTGTACTTCGTGGCCCGCCGCTGGCGCTGGGCGCACGCACGCAAGCTGCTGGGGTTCATCGTGCTGCTGGGCATGGTGTACGGCACCACCCGCGTGATGCAGGGCTGGCACTACATGTCGCACACCTTCTGGGCGGGGATTTTCGTCTGGCTGACCTGCCTGCCGACCGCGCTGTGCTTCTACGGCCGCACCGCGCTGCAGGCACCGCTGAAGGCACCGCTGGAGTTACCGGCAACACCTCTGCGCGCTAACGCCATGCCAGCATCACTACGCCCAGAGTGATCAGGCTGATGCCGCCCCACTGGCGCAGGTCGAGCCGCTCGCCCAGCAGGGTAACGCCGAGCACCGCCACCAGCACCACGCTGAGTTTGTCCACAGGCGCTACCTGCGAGGCTTGCCCCAGCTGCAGGGCGCGGAAGTAGCAGATCCACGAGGCGCCGGTGGCCAGCCCCGACAGCAGCAGGAACAGGTAGCTGCGCGGCGAGATCGACCCCAGTGACTGGTACTGGCCGGTGGCGAACAGAATCAGCGCCAGGCTCACCAGCACCACCACCGTGCGCAGCAGGGTGGCGAAGTCCGAATTGATGCCGGTCACGCCAACCTTGGCAAATATGGCGGTCAAGGCGGCGAATATCGCCGACAGAATCGCCCAGAACGTCCAGGAAGCCAGCATGGGTGCACCCCTGTCGAGAACCTGCGCGCAGTGTAGATCGCTGGCGCTGGCTGTACAGCAACTGGCAAGATCGAGGCCTGCCCCGGTTAGAAGCTGCCATGCCCCTGCCCCTGATCTACCACGACGACTACAGCCCGGAGTTTCCTGCCGGGCACCGCTTCCCGATGGACAAGTTCCGCCTGTTGCGCGACCACCTGGTCGACAGCGGCCTGACCACCGATGCGGCCTTGCTGCGCCCCGAGCTCTGCCCCAGCGACATCCTCGCCCTGGCCCACGAGCCGGGCTACATCGAGCGCTACATGAACGGCGACCTGAGCCGCGAAGACCAGCGCCGCCTGGGCCTG
Source organism: Pseudomonas sp. 1176_21 (assembly GCF_052850635.1). NCBI lineage: Bacteria > Pseudomonadati > Pseudomonadota > Gammaproteobacteria > Pseudomonadales > Pseudomonadaceae > Pseudomonas > Pseudomonas sp. 1176_21. The sequence continues at coordinate 182,201 of NZ_VXCV01000007.1, read as the reverse complement.
CCCTGGAGCGAAGCGCTGGCACGGCGCACCGTGCGCGCGGTCGGCGGCTCGCTGCTGGCCGCCGAACAGGCCCTGCAGCATGGCATCGCCTGCCACCTGGCCGGCGGCACGCACCACGCCCACTACGATCACCCGGCCGGCTTCTGCATCTTCAACGACCTGGCGGTGATCAGCCGCTACCTGCTCGAAGCCGGGCGCGTGCACCGGGTGCTGATCTTCGACTGCGACGTGCACCAGGGCGATGGCACCGCGCGCATCCTGCACGACACCCCGGACGCGATCACCGTGTCGCTGCACTGCGAACAGAACTTTCCGGCACGCAAGGCCCAGAGCGACTGGGACATCCCGTTGCCGCGCGGCATGGGCGACGCCGACTACCTGAAGGTGGTGCACGACGCGCTGAACTACCTGTTGCCGCTGTACCAGCCCGACCTGGTGCTGTACGACGCCGGCGTGGACGTGCACAAGGACGATGCGCTGGGCTACCTGCAACTGACCGACGCAGGCGTCGCTGCCCGCGACGAAGCCGTGCTGCGCCACTGCCTGGGGCGCGATATCCCGGTGGTTGGCCTGATCGGCGGCGGCTACAGCAAGGACCGCCACGCCCTGGCCCGACGCCACGGCATACTGCACCACAGCGCCCAACGGGTACTCGATTACCCACAATGACTGTGGAGCTGCCTGTGGATAACCTGAGCGCAAGCCCATCCGGCCCTTGTGGCACGGGGCCTGCACCGTACTGATCGTTTTTTGTACAGTGCCTGGGCGGGGCCGTGTCGGGTAGAATGCCCGCTCTTTTATCCCCAGCCTGCAGCCGCCCATGACCGATACTCCCCCAACCACCGCCCCCCACGTTGCCATTATCGGAGGCGGGCCGGCCGGGCTGATGGCCGCCGAAGTCCTCAGCCAGGCTGGTGTGCGGGTAGACCTTTACGACGCCATGCCCTCGGTGGGGCGCAAGTTCCTGCTGGCGGGCGTGGGCGGCATGAACATCACCCATTCCGAAGCCTACCCCGCGTTCATCTCGCGCTATGCAGAACGCGAACACGACATCGCGCGCCTGCTCGACGGCTTCGATGCCGACGCGCTGCGCGCATGGATCCACGGCCTGGGCATCGACACCTTCGTGGGGACATCCGGCCGGGTGTTTCCGCGCGACATGAAGGCCGCCCCGCTGCTGCGCGCCTGGCTCAAGCGCCTGCGCGATGCCGGGGTAGTTATCCACACCCGGCATCGCTGGCACGGCTGGGAAGCCGACGGCGCCCTGCGGATAACTTGTCCACAGGGCGAGGTGAGTGTGCAGGCCGATGCCGTGGTGCTGGCGCTGGGCGGCGGCAGCTGGGCGCGGCTGGGCTCGGACGCTGCCTGGCTGCCCTGGCTGCAGGCGCGGGGGGTGGATATCTCGCCGTTGCAGGCAGCCAACAGCGGCTTCGAGGTAACGGGTTGGAGCGACGTGCTCAAGGGCAGGTTCGCCGGTGCACCGCTGAAGAACATCGCCCTGAGCCTGGCCGGCCAGGCGCCGCGCCTGGGCGAGTTCGTGCTGACCGAGGGCGGCGTCGAGGGCAGCCTGGTGTATGCCTGGTCGGCGCAGATTCGTGAAGCGATCAACCGCGAAGGTAGCGCGACGGTGCTGCTCGACCTGCTGCCGAACCGGCCTGTGGACAAGATCGAGGCGGCGCTGCGCAAACCCCGTGGTTCGCGCTCGATGGCCAGGCACCTGCACGGTCAGCTGGGCCTGGACGGGGTGAAGGCGGCGCTGCTGCGCGAGCTGACCGGGCCCGAGGTGTTTGCCGACCCGGCGCGCCTGGCGGCAGCGCTCAAGGCGTTGCCGATCACGCTGGTACGACCGCGCCCGCTGGACGAGGCGATCAGCAGCGCCGGCGGCGTGAAGTTCGAGGCGATGGATCGGCACCTGATGCTGACCCGGTTGCCGGGCGTGTTCTGTGCGGGCGAGATGCTCGACTGGGAGGCACCGACCGGCGGCTACCTGCTGACGGCGTGCTTTGCCAGTGGGCGAAGGGCGGGGTTGGGGGTGCTGGAGTGGCTGCGCCGGTGAGGCCGGCGCCTATAAGGTACGCACAGCCCTTGTAGGAGCCGGCCATGCCGGCGAACGGGCTGCGCGCAGCCCGTGCCCAATCAAGGCTTGCGCTTGCGCGGCCCGGTATTGAACGTCGGCACCTTGCGCACCGGCTTGACCTGCGGCGCGGCTGCGGGGGTATCCCCGCTGTCGGTCCAGCGCCCCAGGCTGCCCTTGCCGCTGCCCTGCTTGGGCTTCTTCGGTTTCTTCGGCTTCTTCACCACCTGCCCGCTGGCGTCGGTTTCCGGCACCCGGTGCTCAGGCACGAAATCCGGCTCTTCATGGCGCGGCAAGGTCTTGCGCGTGAGCATCTCGATGGCCGACAGCATGTTCACCTCGTCGGCACACACCAGCGAAATGGCTTCGCCGGTATTGCCCGCACGCCCGGTACGCCCGATACGGTGAATGTAGTCCTCGGCCACGATCGGCAAATCGAAGTTGACCACCAGCGGCAAGTCGTCGATATCCAGCCCGCGCGCCGCCACATCGGTGGCCACCAGGATCTGGATCTCGCGCGCCTTGAAGCTGTCCAGCGCACGCTGGCGCGTGGCCTGCGGGCGATCGCCATGGATGCCGTCGGCGTTCACGCCCTGCGCCTGCAGGCGCTCCACCAGCGCATCCACACCGTTGCGGGTCTTGGCGAACACCAGCACCTGCTTCCAGCGCTGCTTGCGCAGCAGGTGCATGAACAGCTCGGGCTTGCGCTTCTTGTCCACAGGCACGACCCACTGCTTGACGCTGCTGGCCGCCACGTTGCGCGGGCTGACCTCGACGCTGAGCGGGTCGTCGAGCATCTGCCCGGCCATCAGGCGGATCTCGTCGGAGAAGGTTGCGGAAAACAGCAGCGTCTGGCGCTTGACCGGCAACGCCGCGTAGATCGAGCGCAGCTCTTCGGCAAAGCCCAGGTCGAGCATGCGGTCGGCTTCATCGAGCACCAGCGCCTGCAACTGGTTGAACTTGACCGCGTTCTGGCGGAACAGGTCGAGCAGGCGCCCGGGCGTGGCCACCAGCAGGTCGATGCCCTTGCGCAGTTTCATCATCTGCGGGTTGATGCTCACCCCGCCGTACACCGCGTAGGTGCGCAGCGGCAGGTGTTCGGCGTACTCGACGATATTGGCGTGCACCTGTTCGGCCAGCTCGCGGGTCGGCACCAGCACCAGCGCACGTACCGAGTTGCTGGCGACCTTCTCGCCTTCCATCACCAGGCGCTGCAGCAGTGGCAGGGCGAAGCCGGCAGTCTTGCCGGTGCCGGTCTGCGCCGCCGCCATCAGGTCGCGGCCGGCCAGCACGGCCGGGATGGCCGCCGCCTGCACCGGTGTCGGGGTGGTGTACTTGAGGTGCTCGAGCGCGCGCAGCAAGGGTTCAATCAGGCCAAGTTTGGCGAATGTCATGGCAATACCGTCTGGGGAATTCAGCAATGGCGCAAGTTTACCCTGTTCGCGCGGGTTCACCGAGCTTCAATCCACAGGCGGCAGGTACACGTACGTCAGGCGATCCAGGCCATTGCCGACAAACAGCGACAGCGGCCTGCCCAGCTGGCTGGCGCGCGAACGGCACAGGCCGTAGATCTCGTTCAGGCTCGAATCGCGCGCCGACATCGGCGTCCAGCTGTGCATGCCCAGCGACCCCAGTTCGAAGATCATGTGGTCGCGGTCCTTCTCGCGGCTGAAGCTGACGGCTACCTGGCCGCGCGCTACCTGACTACGCAACCCGCCATCAGCGAATTCCAGGCGAACCGGCGTGCGCCTGAGCTTCTGGTCCGGGGTGCGCAGCGTCATCACGCCCTGACTGTAGTCGAGCACCTCGAAGGGCAGGTTGGCCCTGAGCCTCACCGGGACCCGGCAATCGACCTCGCCACGCGCCGTGTTCTCGATCAGCGAGCGCATCGCTTCGCTGAGCGTAGGATGGCTCTTGATCGCGACATCGTTGGGGAAGGCCAACCGCAACGCGATCGGCTGGTCAGGTTGATCCGCGAGGGTCAGGGTGACGTTGCCGGTGACTGCCTGGCGCGCAGCCAGCACGGCGTCGACCGTTGCCTGCAGAGCCTCACGCCGCGCCGGGGTCAATACGTCGCCTGGCATGCGCAGGTTCACCACCCAAGGGGTCTCGTCATCGGCCCACATTTCCACTCGGGCCAGGTCGATCTGCTGTTCGGCCAGCAGGTTACGGACCGCTTCGGCGTAATACCGGTCTGCATGGCCGTGGGCGTAATTGTCGATAACCGATACCTGAAACTCCAGGCCAACTTCCTGTTCATCACAACCGGACAGCATCCCAACCAACAAGCCTGCCATGGCAATACGACGCTTCACTTGGACAACTCACCCCTCAAGGCGTCAGCCGGGGTGGCTACGCTGGCCGGCACCTTGCGCCATTGCGGAACGCCGATCAACACCACCGCGCCGATGATCACCGCCATCGCCACGCACTCCTCCACGCCGATCTGCTCGCCAGCGAACAGGATGCCCAGCAGCACCGCCACCGCCGGGTTGACGTAGGCATAGCTGGTGGCCGCCGCCGGGCGCACATGCTTGAGCAGGTACATGTAGGCACTGAAGGCCAGGATCGAACCGAAGAACACCAGGTAGAGCAACGCCCCCCAGCCGGCAGCGGTCGGCATCTGGGTCATGCGTTCACCGCTGAGCGCGCTGCCCAGCAGCAGCGCCGCGCCGCCCACCAGCATTTCGGCGGCACTGGCCATCGGCCCGGCCGGCAGCGGCAGGCTCTTGCTCCACACCGAACCGAAGGCCCAGGACGCTGCAGCAAACAGGATCAGCGCCGCGCCCAGCGGGCTGGCCTGCAGGTTGGAGCCCAGGTTGAGCAGGCCGATGCCGGCCAGGCCAAGGCCGATACCGGCCCATTCCAGACGCGTGTTGCGGTGCCCGAAAAATCGCCCGAACACCAGGGTGAACAGCGGCACGGTCGCCACCGCCAGGGCTGCGACCCCGGACGCCACGCCCGCATGTTCGGCCAGGGTCACGCCGCCGTTGCCGCAGCTGAGCAGCAATATGCCGATGGCCCCGGCGGCCTTCCATTGCGCCCAGCTGGGCGCCGGCACCCCGCGCCAGCGCAGAAAGCCATACAGCAGGCTGCCGGCAATCAGAAAGCGCACCCCGGCCATCAGCAGCGGTGGCCACGACTCGATACCGATGCGGATCACCAGATAGGTCGACCCCCACACCAGGTACAAGGCCAGGAAGGCACCGATCAGCACCAGCGGAAAGCGACGGGAGGCAGGCATGGGAGGCTCGAAATCAGGGTTTTGGAGCTGTAGTTTAGAAAGCCAAACGGGTAATTTTAAGTTACAAACCCTGTTTATACGGCCACCAGACTTTCGAAAAAACGGATGTTTGCCCGATTCGCCATCGTTTCAACACCTGGTACCCACGCCCCATGGACAAGTACGATCGCATGCTCCTCGCCGCCTTGCTCGACAACGGCCGCGCCTCCTTCGCCGAACTGGCGCGCAAGGTCAACCTGTCGGCCCCGGCGGTGGCCGAGCGGGTGGCCAAGCTCGAGGCCAGTGGGGTCATCACCGGCTACCAGGCCAAGGTCGACATGAGCCGGATCGGCTTGCCGATCCAGTGCGTGATCGAGCTGCGCCTGGCCAGCCACGGCAACCAGCAGACCTATGAGGACCTGGCGCGTATCCCGCAGATCACCGAGTGCCACCGGGTCACCGGCGATCCGTGCGTGATCATGCAGGCGGCGGTCGGCTCGATGCCGGAACTCGAAGAGCTGATCAACCACGTGGCGCAGTTCGGGTTCAGCAAGACCTCGATCATCCTGTCCAGCGCGGTAGAGCGACGGGTGCCGCTCGGCCAGCTCGACAGCAACGGCAAGAAAGCCTAGCGGTAGCGCTTGAGGGTTTCGGCAACCTTGGCTGCCGGAACCTTCTGCAGGCTGCAGAACAGCGGGTGCGACACTTCGCTGATACCGTGGCGCTGGCGCAGTTCGCCGGCCAGGTGCTGGGCCAGGTTGGCGGCCATCTCGGCATCGGCCATGGCCCGGTGAGCGGTGCCGGTGTCGGGCAGCCCGGCCCAGCGCGTCAGGGTGCCGAGCTTGTGGTTCGGCGCAGCCGGCAGCAGGCGCCGCGAGAGCAGCATCGAACAGGCGAACGACTGCACCCGCGAGCGTCCGATCAGGCTCAGTTCGTAGTCCCAGAACTTCTGGTCGAACGAGGCGTTGTGCGCCAGCAAGGGCGTGCTGCCGACGAACTCGGCCACCTCGTTCATCACCTGCGCATTGGCCGGCGCACTGCGCAGCATGGCGGTAGTGATGCCGGTCAGCCCGGCGACAAAGGCCGGTACCGGCACGCCGGCATTCATCAGGCTCTGGTAGCGATCGACGATGCGCCCGCGTTCGAGCATCACCACCGCCACTTCGGTGGCGCGGCAGTAGGCACCCGGCGAGATGCCGGTGGTTTCAAAGTCGATGACCGCAATACGTTCCACAAAAACCTCGGGTAGCTCTCAGTGCTTGAGCAGGAGTGCGCCTTCGATGGGCACATAGCGGGTGGCGGCGCGAATCAGCGAGTTGGCGGTGAGCCCCGGTACGCCATAGGCAACCGCTTCGGCGCCATGACGGTTGATCACCCGTTCCAGCAGCAGGTCGAAATCGCCATCGCCGGAGGCCAGCACCACTTCGTCGACCCGCGAGGCGGCGTCGATCACGTCCAGGGTGATGCCCACGTCCCAGTCGCCCTTGGACGAGCCGTCGCTGCGCTGGATATAGGGTTTGAGTTTGACCGTGAAACCGAGGTTGCGCAGGATCTGCTGAAACTGCTGCTGCTTGCTGTCGCCGCGGTCGATGGCATAGGCCACCGCCTCGACGATCTCGCCGTCCTGGCTGACGTGCGCCCAGAAGGCGGCGTAGTTGAAATGACAACCATAGGCCTGGCGCACGGTGTAGTAGAGGTTCTGGACATCGGCGAACACCGCAATCTTCTTCACCGCACTTCCTCGTCACGCCAGGGGCCGGCCCCGCATACCGGGGCCGTTTCGGCGCCCAGTATGCCAGCCTGACGGCAGTACGGGTATGTGCGCGGCTCAGACGAAGGAATCGTCGTCCGAAAAAAAGCCGCCGCCATCGTCACCGTAGTCGGTGTCCATGAAGCCGCCCTGATCATTGCCGTAGCCACCGTTGTCGGCGGTCAGGCGCTGCTCGTCGTTGCCGCCCCAGCCGCTGTCGCTGGCCGGTGCCGGGGCTTCGTTGATGATCTCGGTGACTTCCTGGGGCTGCGACGAATGATGGCCGAACAGGCTGCTGATGCCCTGCGCCAGCATCACCCCGCCTGCCACGCCGGCGGCGGTCTGCAGTGCACCGCCCAGAAAGCTGCTGGCGCCGCCGCGGGCCGGTGCGGCCTGGGGCGCGGCGTTGAAACCCTGCTGCTGAGGGGCCACGCCGGGCCCGCCAAAGCCGCTGGCCGGTTCACGCCAGCCGCCACCACTGGTGGCAGGTGCCGGGGCCGGCTGGGCCGCGCGCTGCGGCTGCGGCTCGGGTTGCCGTGCCCCCCCGCCGAAGATGCTCGACAGGAAGCCGCCGCTGCTCGGCGCAGTGGCCGCCACCTGTGCGCGGGCCTGGTTCAGATCGGCCTGCAATTGCCTGTTCTGTTCATCGAGGCGCTTGAGCGCGGCCTCCTGCACCAGAATCGCCTGGGCCATGTAGTAAGGGGCCGACGGCTGTTGCTGCAGGTGCTCGGCAATGCGCGCCTGGGCCTGGGCATCACGCGGTGCGCCTTCGCTCTCGGCTTGCTTGAGGCGGCCGAACAGGCCGTCGATCAAGGTTTGTTCTTCGTGGTTCATGGGGCGACCTCACTGGATAGCCGGGGGATTACAGGTGAGCACTAGATGGGGTTCCAGCATGGGCGATTCAATCGGCCCGCGGCATGAAACTTTGTTCAGGTTCGACCGCTGGGCTAAAGTAGCGGCCTGCTCTGTCACTGCGATATCGACTGATGAATCCGCTTAGCGTTCTGCAAGACTCCTTGTATTTCTTCCGCCGCCACCTGCTGAGCATCGCCAAGCTGTGCCTGCCGCTGATCGTCATCGAAACGCTGCTGGCCCAGGCGATCTATGCACAGTTCGGCAGCCAGACCCGTACCCTGGCCTACGGCATGCTGCTGGGCCTGGTGTTCTACCCGCTCTACAGCGGCGCACTGATCCTCTACCTGGACGCCCGCAGCCAGGGTGAAGAGCCGCGCAAGCGCGACCTGCTGGCCATGTCGCTGCGCCTGTGGCCCTCGTTCGCGCTGCTGATGATCGTCTGCCTGCTGCTGATCGTGGCCGGCTGCGCGCTGTTCATCCTTCCGGGCATCTGGGTGATGGTCAACCTGGTGTTCGCCGAGTACCTGCTTGTGCTGCGCGGCCTGCAACCGCTGCCGGCCATGCGTCAGAGCTTCGAGCTGTGCAAGGGCCACTTCTGGCAGATCCTGGTGTGCATGATCGTGGCCATGATCCCGTTGTGGCTGATCGATGCGCTGACCCGCAGCCTGATCGGAGAAGAGCCCGAGCTGTGGCTGGAACTGCTGGTGGGCAGCTTCAACGGCTTCCTCACCCTGTTCAGCACCCTGGTGAGCTTTCGCATGTTCATGCTGGTCACCGAGCCGCCGCTGGCCCGCGACCCGAGCTGAACCAAGCAGGCGACGAACGGCTCGGGTATGCTGCGGGTTCACCTGCGACGCCAAGCCGAGCCGATGATCCGACTACTGCGCAATGCCCTGCTGACCCTGCTGCTGATACTTGCCCTGCTGTGGCTGCTGGCCAGTCACCTGAGCTGGCAACCCGAGCCGCGCGAGGCCCTGCCGGTGGCCTGCCGTGGCACGGCCACGCCGCTGGTGCCGGGCCAGATGCTCAAGGTCATGAGCTGGAACATCCAGTACCTGGCCGGCAAGGGCTACGTGTTCTGGTATGACGAAGGCCGGGGCAGTGACACCCGCCCTACCGAACAGGACCTGGCGTTCAACCTCGACGAGGTGGCGCGGGTGATCCGCGCCGACAACCCCGACATCGTGCTGTTGCAGGAACTGGACACCAACGCCAAGGCCAGCGCCTACCAGGACCAGCTGGCCCTGCTGCGCGAGCGCCTGGCCGACCTCTACCCCTGTGCGGTGCAGGCCTACGACTGGAAGGCGGACTTCGTGCCCGACCGGCATGTGTTCGGCAGCGTCGGCCGCGGCCTGGCGACCCTGAGCCGCTACCCCATCCAGCAGGCCGAACGCCTGGCCCTGCCCTCGGCCCCCGACAACGCCCTGAGCCGCCTGCTGCAGCCGCAACAGGCGGTGCTGGCCAGCTACCTGCCGCTGCGTGATGGCGGCTCGCTGGCGGTGCTCAACACCCACCTGGCGCCCTTCGTTCCCGGCAGCGATATCCAGCGCCAGCAGGTGCGCCAGCTCGGCGCGCTGCTCGACAAGCTGGAAAGCCAGGGCACGCCGTGGCTTATCGGTGGCGACTTCAACCTGCTGCCGCTGGGCCAGTACCGCCGGCTCACCCCCGAGCAGCGCCAGCACTATGGCGCCGACAGCGACCTGCACTTGCTGTGGGAAAAGTATCCGATGATCCCCAGCAACGCCGAAGCCGGTGGCGCCGAGCGCAGCGCCTGGCTGACCCACTACCCCAACGACCCGCGCCTGAACGGCCCGGACCGCACCCTGGACTACCTGTTCCACAGCCCCAAGCTGCAGCGCCTGAGCGCCCGGGTGCTGCAGCAGGACACCCTGCAGATTTCCGATCACCTGCCGCTGAGCGCGCGCCTGCTGTTGCCGACGCCGCCCTAGCGACTACTTGCGCGGTTTGGCCCGCGCGGTGGCTTCGGCCACCAGCGGGTCGTCCGGCCAGTAGTGCTTGGGGTAGCGGCCCTTGAGGTCCTTCTTCACTTCGGCGTAGGTGCTGCGCCAGAAATTGGCCAGGTCCTGGGTCACCTGCACCGGGCGCCGTGCCGGTGACAGCAGGTGCAGCAACACCTGCTGGCGGCCCTGGGCGATGCGCGGGGTTTCGGCCAGGCCGAACAGTTCCTGCAAGCGCACCGCCAGAATCGGCGGCGTCTCGCTGTAGTCCAGGCGGATGTTGGAACCCGAGGGCACGCCGATGTGCACCGGAGCCCATTCGTCCAGGCGCTGCGGCAGCGGCCAGGGCAGCAGGTTGCGCAGGATGGACGACAGGTCGAGCTGGGCAAAATGACTGAGCCGGGTGACCTTGCCCAGGTAGGGTTGCAGCCAGTGCTCAAGGCTGGCCATCAAGGCCGCGTCGCTCAGGTCAGGCCATTCGCTCTGGCCTGCCGCCGCAACATCCAGCCCGCGCAACAGTGCCACCCGCGCCTGCCACTGGCGCAGTTCCGGGGTCCAGGGCAGCAGCTCCAGGCCCTTGCGCCGCACCAGGTCAAGCAGCGCCCGCGCACGCGCATCCTCGCCCAGCCCGGTCAGCGGCTCGCGGCTGAGCACCAGTTCGCCGACCTTGCGCTGGCGCTCGGCACGCAGCACGTTCTCACGCTCGTCCCAGTCCAGTTGATCCACGTGGCGCACCTGCTCGGCGAGCACGTCGTCGAACAGCGCCGGGTCGAATTCGGCCGCCAGGTAGATGCGCTCTTCGCGCTGCCCCTGGCGGCTGCCGAGGTCGGCGATCACCAGCCAGGGTTGCTTCATCAGCGCGTCGGCCTCACCGAACAGCGCCGCACGCCCGTTGGCCAACCGGTACTCGGCGCCGCCGGCACGGCGCTGCAGGGCGACCCGATCGGGGTAGGCCAGCGCCAGCAGGGCACCGAGCCAGCGGGAATGTTCGGGGTCGGCCACGGCCGCGCCGGCCTTGCCGCGCAGGTAGCTGCGGTACTGGCGGGACAGTTGTCGCGCCCGCTGCACCCCGCCTTGCCCACCTCGGGCTGCACGGGTTTCGCCACTGAGCAGGGCCAGCCGGCTGTGCAGGTCGGCGCCCGCCCCGCGCAGAATGTCGCGCTCGCCCAGCAGTGCCGCCACATCGCAGGCCATCTGTGCCAGGCCAAGGTCCTGGCCGCGCAAAAGCAGGTGTGCGATGCGCGGGTGTGCCGGCAACTCGGCCATGGCCTGACCATGCTCGGTCAGCGCCAGCAACTGCCCCGGCCTGAGCGCCCCCAGGCGCACCAGCAGGTCCTGGGCCTGGGCATAGGCCGCCGCCGGTGGCAGGTCGAGCCAGCACAGCTGCGCCGGGGCCACGCCCCAGCGGGTCAATTGCAGGGCCAGCCCGGCAAGGTCGGCCTGCAGGATCTCGGCGCTGCCGTAGGCAGCCAGTTGGTCATGCTGGGCCTCGGACCACAGCCGATAGCACACGCCCGGCTCCAGGCGTCCTGCGCGCCCGGCCCGCTGGGTGGCGCTGGCGCGCGAGATGCGCTGGGTATCGAGGCGGGTCATGCCGCTGCCGGGGTCAAAACGCGGCACCCGCGCCAGCCCGGCGTCGATCACCACCCGCACGCCGTCGATGGTCAGGCTGGTTTCGGCGATGTTGGTCGCCAGCACCACCTTGCGCAGGCCCGCGGCCGGCGCCTCGATGGCGGCGCGCTGGGCCGCGAGATCGAGTTCACCGTGCAGCGGGCACAGCAGGATCTCGCGCCGCTCACCCAGGGCCTCCTGCAAGGCCTGGTGCACACGGCGGATCTCGGCCTGGCCAGGCAGGAACACCAGCAGGCTGCCCGGCTCGTCGGCCAGCGCCTGCAACACCGTGTCGACCACCCGCGGCTCGACGAACTCGCCGGGCTGGAACGGCCGCCCCCAGCGCATCTGCACCGGGTACATGCGCCCTTCGCTGCTGATTACCGGGGCGTCGTCGAGCAACGCAGACAGGCGCTGCCCTTCCAGCGTGGCGGACATCAGCAGGATCTTCAGCGGCGGCTCGTCACGCAGCAGCTCGCGGCCGTTGAGGCTCAGGGCCAGGGCCAGGTCGGCATCCAGGCTGCGCTCGTGAAATTCGTCGAAGATCAACAGGCCCACCCCGTCCAGCGCCGGGTCGTCCTGCAGGCGCCGGGTGAGGATGCCTTCGGTGACCACTTCGATGCGGGTGCGCGGGCCGACCTTGCTGTCCAGGCGAATGCGGTAACCGACGGTTTCGCCCACCGCCTCGCCCAGTTCGCTGGCCAGCCGCTCGGCTGCCGCGCGGGCAGCCAGCCGGCGCGGTTCGAGCAGCAGGATGCGCTGGCCGGCCAGCCACGGCTCATCGAGCAGGGCCAGTGGCACGCGGGTGGTCTTGCCGGCGCCCGGCGGTGCCTCGAGCACGGCTTCGTGGCGCTGCTGCAAGGCGGTGCGCAAGGCCGGCAGCACGGCATCGATTGGCAATGAACTCATGAATTCCCCCGAACAAGCCCGGCAGTATAAAGGAATGCAGGGCATGCCCTCACCAACGCGCCGGTTACCAACGACGCCTGCTGGCCTAGCCATCGCATAACCGGCAAAATCGTCCCGTTAAAGCGAGGCGGAACGGCACGATGCCCCTGCCCGGAGACATTTTGAGACTGCGCCCATGCTCGACAAAGAAGCGCTTGACCACCTGACCACTCTGCTCAATCGACAAGGCAGCGGCCTGTACGATGCCTCCGACAAACTGCTGGGGATCATGGGTGGCGAGTTATCCCACGAAAAAAAGCAACAGGCTTCCAAAGTGCATGAGGCTGCCACTAGCTTGCGCGCGCTGATCCCCCCTGGGCGAACCCCAGCCTGGCTTGACGAACTGATCAAGTGCATCACCGGCTACGCCCAGAGCAAGCGGCCCACCCCGGACTTCATGCGCGATCTGGTGACGCTGTTGCCACAGATCAAATGCCATCAGTGGATGCTGGATCAGACACGCCCTGAAGGTATCGATTTCGAAGCGATTTTCGAACACTACAAGGCCAGCAACCGGCTGCCCGAGCTGTTTGACCGCATTATCGAACTGTTGAACAGCATCAGCGCCAGCGACGCTATCGACAGCAAAGCCATGAGCGACGCGCTGTCGAACATCATCGCCACGCTGCAGCGGAGCAAAATGGGGACTTACTTCTGCCTCAACAGCGCATGGGAGTTTCTCTGCGCCTTCCTTCAGAACTACGCATGGATCGAAGTCTCCAAGCTTCCCGTAGTGGGCCCACTTTTCCAGGCCTTGGAAAAAACCATCAAGGAAACCGCCACGGCGATGACCACCCTGCATGCGGATGTGCATGGCGAAATGACCCGCCGAGCGGAGCAGGACGTGAAGTTCGTGAAAGACACCAAGCGGCTGTTCAGCACCTACGGCGACAAAGCCAACCTGCTGATCAGCAGCGAAGGGGGAAATGGGCTGATTGCACAGGCCTGACATGAATACGTCGGTTCTCGCCGATCCGTATTGATCAGTAAAGAACTGCCCATAGCCCTCGAACAATCGGCCGAGTATAACGGCGAACCGAGCCTGCCTTATCATGGTCTTAGCTGCACCCTCCGGCATTTCGCCGGTAGCGGTGCGGCCTACTTTGCGGAGATTCACATGCGTATTCCTTCACGCCTTATCGGCGGTGCCGTGGTTGCTGCCCTGCTGACCCAGCTGACGGCTTGCGGCACCCTGTTCTTTCCCGACCGTCGCGGCCAGATCGAAGGCAAGGTCGATCCGGTGATCGTGGCACTGGATGCCATCGGTATCCTGTTCTACGTGATCCCCGGGCTGATCGCCTTCGGCGTCGACTTTGCCACCGGCGCCATCTACCTGCCCGGCGGCAAGACCGCCCAGGTCGACCCGCACACGCTGAACAAGGCCATCGCTGCCGATGGCAAGGTCGACAAGGTGCGCCTGCAGGCCATCCTGGAGAGCGAGCTGGGCCAGCGCCTGCCGCTGAACGACCCGCGCCTGATCCAGCACAAGGGCAGCGTTGAACAACTGGCGATGTACGGCCTCAAGCCCGCCGCCTGACCGCCCGCACAAGGACGACCGATGAACACCAGCGCCGAACACGCCCGCCTGCTGCGCCTGGCGACCAATGCCTCCCTCGGGGTCGCCAGCATCCTGATCGTGAGCAAGGCGGTGGCCTGGTGGCTCAGCGGCTCGGTCAGCCTGCTGGCCGGCCTGACCGACTCGATGCTCGACGGCGTGGCCTCGTTCCTCAACCTGCTCGCGGTGCGCTATGCCCTGCGCCCGGCCGATGACGATCATCGCTACGGGCACGGCAAGGCCGAGGCACTGGCCGGCATGGCCCAGGCGCTGTTCATCGGGGTGAGTGCGGTACTGATCGGCGTACAGGCGGTCGAACGCCTGAAAAATCCCACGCCGCTGGGTGATGCCACGGTGGGCATTGTCGTGATGCTGCTGTCGCTGGGGCTGACCGTCGCCTTGCTGATGGTGCAGGCCAGGGTGGTGCGCCTCACCGGCTCGACCGCCGTGCGCGCCGACTCGCTGCACTACCGCTCCGACCTGCTGCTCAATGCCAGCATCCTGGTCGCGCTGGTGCTGGCGCGGTTCGGCTGGCCACAGGTGGATGCGTACTTTGGGCTGGGCATCGCGCTGTACATTCTATGGAGTGCCTTGCAGATCGCCCGTGAAAGCTCGGCCATCCTGATGGACAAGGAGCTGCCCGGCGAGGTGAGCGAGCAGATGATGACACTGGTGTGCGCGGTGCCTGGCGTGCAGGGCGCGCATGACCTGCGCACCCGGGTGTCGGGCAACCACTGGTTCGTTCAGGTGGACCTGGAGCTGCCGGGCACCTTGACGCTGACCGAGGCCCACGTGCTGTGCGATGCGGCAGCGGCGGCGATCCGCCGGGAGTACCCCAAGGCCGAAGTGCTGGTGCATGCCGACCCGGTGGAGTGACAAGCAGCCCCTTCGCCGGCAAGGCCGGCGCCTACGGGATTCACGCTGTGCGTGTAGGAGCCGGCCTTGCCGGCGAAGCTGTTGCGCTTCAGTTGACGCTGTAACCGCGCCCGCTCAAACACGCCCCCAGCGCCCGTCGATAGGTGTCCGTCACCTGCGCCGCAGGCGCGTAGGTCGCCGATGCCGGGTCGAACCCGGTCTGCTGCACCGCCCAGCGGTGACACTGGTAGCGGTCCTGATCGACCTGCTGTGGCGACTGCCCGTTGGCCGGGTAGGCAATCACGTCATAACCATTGCCCGGTTGCGCCGGCGCCGCAGCCATCGGCGGGCTTACCACCACATAGTCGCGGCTGTCGTCCAGGTACTGGTAATAGGTGCCTGCAGCCAGAAAGAACAGCGCACTGCCCACCCACACCTGCCGCGCATAGTCGGGCAGGTAGTTCACCCGTACCCCGTAAGGCGGCGCCACCACCACGTAATGCGGCCCCTGCGGGCGATACCAGTAACCACCGGAATAGTAATAGTCACTGCCACGATACGGCACGCGCCGGTACGGTTCCGGGAAGCGGTCTATGGTGTGCCCCGGCCGATACTGAGGCCCGGGGCCCCAGCCATTGCCGTGCCCTTCGCCAGGGCGCTGCCCCGGCCCGCCGGCCTGCCAGTGCTGATTGGCGTCATTGCGCCGCGGCACGTCCTGATAGTACCCCTGGCGTGGCGGCTGGGTCTGGCGGACCTCGTCCGGGCGCGCGTTGAGCGGCGAGGACGCAGGCGGGCGCTCGCCGCCATTGGGGTCCTGCTGTGGTCCGCGACGCTCGTCCTGGGCCTGTGCGCCCAGGCTCAGGCAAAGCAGACCAACACCTGCCAACTGCCAGATGCGCGACTTCATGCTGTTTCTCTCCCGCTGGCATTCATGGCCTACTCTATCAGGCCGCCTGCCACGCGCCAGCAGGCGCCAGATGAAATTGCGGACATTAAAAAAGGGTGACCCTGAGGCCACCCTTCGAGATTTTCGTCCGTGCTCGGCGCTTGTGACGCCGGCTCACCTCACGCTGTCTTGTGAACAGTGTGCAGCCCGGGGGCCGAGCACAACCCGGTGGGGTTGCTGGCCGCAGCGCCCCTGATTGGGGCCGCCGCTGTGGACATGTGTCCGGGCA
Organism: Pseudomonas sp. 1176_21; assembly: GCF_052850635.1. Lineage (NCBI taxonomy): Bacteria > Pseudomonadati > Pseudomonadota > Gammaproteobacteria > Pseudomonadales > Pseudomonadaceae > Pseudomonas > Pseudomonas sp. 1176_21. Next base: position 166,197 of record NZ_VXCV01000007.1, on the reverse strand, counting down.
GTGATTCTGTTGACCATCATAGGCAAGCGCCGCGACAGAGGATTGCGAAAATTGCTCAACAAAACATTACTTGCGCAATTTTTAACTAAGGATTGATAATCCGCAGCAATCGAAACAGAAAAGGCTTCATTCATGAGCAAGCTCGACCGATACGACCTGAGCATTCTTGCCGAATTGCAGCGCGATGCGCGCATCTCCAACCAGGAACTGGCCGAACGGATCGGCCTGTCGCCCTCGCCCTGCTCGCGGCGGGTAAAGCAACTGGAGGACGATGGCTACATCTCGCGCCAGGTCGCCCTGCTCGACCGCAAGAAGCTGGGCCTGAGCCTCACCGCCTACGTGCTGATCGGCATGGACCGGCACACCCCCGAGCGCTTCGAAACCTTCGAGGCCGCCATCCGCAGCCTGCCCCAGGTGCTGGAGTGCAGCCTGGTCACCGGCATGGATGCCGACTACCAGCTCAAGGTGGTGGTGCCAGACATGGATCACTACCAGAAGCTGCTGCTCGGCCACCTGACCCGCATCGAAGGCGTCACCAGCGTGCGTTCAAGCTTCGTGCTCAACCAGGTGCTGGCCAGCACCGAGCTGCCCCTTACGCACCTGCGTTAGTCAGCGCTGCGGGCCGGGCGTATAATCGCGCGCTTCAACCTGGCGGAGAAGATCGATGGATCCTGCGTTGTTCGAAGAATGGATGATGACCATCCTGGTCACCATCCTGATTGGTTTCATGGGTTTCATCGTCTGGGACCTGGCGAAAAAATCCAAGGCTGGCAAGTTCGGCACCTTCATCCTGTTTTTCGTGCTGGGCCTGGGCATTCTCGCCTTCGTCATCAAGAGCGTGGTCATCGGCTTCATCGAAGGCGTCTAGCGCCGCGCCGGCACCTCGCGCCAGCAGCCCTGGTCCAGCCCATCCAGGCTCCAGTCGCCGATCCGCACGCGCACCAGGCGCAGGGTCGGCAAGCCTACCGCCGCGGTCATGCGTCGCACCTGCCGGTTGCGCCCCTCCTTGATCACCAACTCCAGCCAGGCGGTCGGCACGCTCTTGCGAAAGCGTACCGGCGGGTTGCGCGGCCACAGTTGCGGCTCTTCCAGATGACGCGCCTGGGCCGGCAAGGTCATGCCGTCATTCAGTTGCACCCCCTCGCGCAAACGCTGCAGCTGCTCCTCGGTCGGCTCGCCCTCCACCTGTACCCAGTACGTCTTGGGCAACTTGTGCCTGGGGTCGGCAATGCGCGCCTGCAACTGGCCGTCATTGGTCAGCAGCAACAACCCTTCGCTGTCGCGGTCCAGACGCCCGGCCGGGTATACGCCCGGTACATCGATGAAGTCCTTGAGGGTGGCGCGGCCCTCCCCGTCGCTGAACTGGGTCAGCACGTCGAAGGGCTTGTTGAACAGGAGCAGACGCGGCGCGGCCGGCGGCGCCTTGGCCTGGCGACGCGGGCCGGCGGGTTTGGCCGCGGCGGGCCGCGGCTTGGAACGGGGGGGTAACGGCATGGGGCCTCAGCGGAACGGCGGCTCGTCGAAACTGCGCAGTTTACGCGAGTGCAGCGAGTTCAGTTCGGTGCGCAGCAGGTCGAGCGCCGCAATACCTATCTTCAGGTGCTGGCTGACCGCCCGGTTGTAGAAGGCGTTGGCCGCCCCCGGCAGCTTGATCTCGCTGTGCAGAGGCTTGTCGGACACGCACAGCAAGGTGCCGTAGGGCACGCGCAGGCGGTAGCCCTGGGCGGCGATGGTGCCGCTTTCCATGTCCACTGCCACAGCCCGCGACAGGTTGATCAATGGGCGCTCCTGGGCCCAGCGCAGCTCCCAGTTGCGGTCGTCGTAGGTCAGCACGGTGCCGGTGCGCAGGCGCTTTTTCAGCTCGTCGCCACGTTCGCCGGTCACCTGCGCCGCCGCTTCCTGCAACGCCAGCTGCACCTCGGCCAGGGCCGGGATCGGAATATTGGGCGGCAGCACACGGTCAAGGATGCCGTCGCGGCGCATGTAGGCGTGGGCCAGCACGTAGTCGCCGATGGTCTGGGATTGGCGCAGGCCGCCGCAGTGGCCGATCATCAGCCAGCAGTGCGGGCGCAGCACCGCCAGATGGTCGGTGATGTTCTTGGCGTTGGACGGGCCCACGCCGATATTGACCAGGGTGATGCCATGGCCGTCGGCAGCAATCAGGTGATACGCCGGCATCTGGTAGCGGTGCCACACCACCCCGGCCACCAGCGCCTGTGCCTCGCCATTGTCCATGGCCTTTTCGATCACCACGTTGCCCGGCAGCACCATGCGCACGAAGCGCGGGTCTTGGCGCAGTTGCTCCAGGCCGTGGGTGATGAACTGGTCGACATAGCGGTGGTAGTTGGTGAGCAGGATCCATGGCTGCACATGCCGCCAGTCGCTGCCGGTGTAATGCACCAGCCGGCGCAGCGAGAAATCGACCCGCGCCGCGTCGAACAGCGCCAGCGGCAGCGGGTCGACGTTGGCCCAGTCGTACAGCCCGTCGGCGATGCCGTCGGTGGCCGCCGACAGGTCGGTGCTGGGGAACACCCGCGCCAGCGCCGCAGCGGTGATGCCGGTGCCGGCCAGTTCATCGCCCTGCTCGACCACATAGGGGTAGGGAATGTTCTGCTCGCTCAGGCCCACTTCGACCGTCACGGTAAAGTCGCGCATCAAGGGCCCGAGCTGCTCCAGCAGGTAGCCGCGAAACGCCGCCGGCTGAGTCACGGTGATGCTGTAGGTGCCCGGCAACTGAACCTTGGCGTAGGCCCGGGTGATCACCGGTACGTCACCCTGATACTGGTAGGTCAGGCGCAGTTCGGGGTAGCGAAACTGCGCGCGCTCGGCCGCATTGGGCTCGGTGCGGTCCTTGAGGTAGCGCTTGAGCGCCTGGCTCAGTGCGGCGGTGGCGGATTCGTGCAAGGCGGCCAACTGGTCGACGGCTTGCTCGGCGGTTTCCACGACAACGAAGGTTTCATCGGTACGGCTCACAATGTACTTCCTGTCTGTCTGACATGCATGGGCCCATCTTGCCTATATCCGCCGGCAAAGGCACGCACGTTAGAGCGGCCAGTTCGGTGTGGCCCGCTGCACCAGCGCCGCCACGTCCGCCCCGCGCGGCAACGTGCCGTAGACCCGGCCGCTGCCGGACAGCCGGCTGCCGATGAAGGCGTCACTGACCGCCGCGTTGCCGGCCTCCAGCAACAGCTTGGCCTGCACCGCCAGGGCGATGTCCTCGGTGAGCTGGCGGGCGCGGTACTGGATGTCGCCGGTATCGGCGAAGGCCGCCTTGAGGTTGCCGATGTGTGCGGCCAGACGCGGATCGCCATGGCCATCGCCCAGCTCCGCAAACAGCGTGTCCAGTACACCGGGCTCCTTGGACAGGGCACGCAACACGTCCAGGCACTGCACGTTGCCCGAGCCTTCCCAGGTCGAGTTGACCGGGGCCTCGCGGTACAGCCGGGGCAGGATGCTCTCTTCCACATAACCGGCGCCGCCCATGCATTCGGCGGCCTCGTTGATCATGGCCGGCGCGCGCTTGCAGATCCAGTACTTGCCCACCGCCGTCATCAGCCGCGCAAAGCGCGCCTGGTGCGGGTCGTCGGGCTGGTCCAGCGCATGCCCCATGCGCAGGCTCAGGGCCAGCGCCGCCTCGCTTTCCAGGGCCAGGTCGGCGAGCACGTTCTGCATCAATGGCTGCTCGGCCAGCACCCGGCCCCCGACCGTGCGGTGGGCGCAGTGGTGCGCGGCCTGGGTCAGGGCCTGGCGCATCAGCGCGCTGGAGCCGACCATGCAGTCGAAACGGGTCATGGCCACCATCTCGATGATGGTCGGCACGCCACGGCCTTCCTCGCCGATCATCCAGGCCAGGGCGCCGCGAAACTCCACCTCGCTGGACGCGTTCGAACAGTTGCCCAGCTTGTTCTTCAGGCGCTGGATATAGAACTGGTTGCGCGTGTCATCCGGGCGATGGCGCGGCAGCAAAAAGCAGCTCAGGCCCTTGTCGGTCTGCGCCAGGGTCAGGAACGCGTCGCACATCGGTGCCGAACAGAACCACTTGTGGCCCACCAGCTCGTAGGCCTGGCCCGGCCCCGGCGCGCCCACCGGGTAGGCCCGGGTGGTATTGGCACGCACATCGGTACCGCCCTGCTTCTCGGTCATGGCCATGCCCAGCGTAACCCCCACCTTGTGCTGGTCGCCGACATTGCGCGGGTCGTAGGCGGTGGCCAGCACCTTGGGTACCCAGTACTCGGCCAGCTCCGGTTGCAGCCTGAGCGCCGGCACCGCGGCAAAGGTCATGGTCAGCGGGCAGCCGCTACCGGCTTCGGCCTGGCTGTGCAGGTAGGTCATCGAGGCACGGGCGACATGCGCGCCGGCACGCGGCTCGGCCCAAGGCAGCGAGGGCAGGCCATGCTCGATGGCAGTCCGCATCAGCTCATGGTAGGCCGGGTGAAACTCCACCAGATCGATCCGATGCCCATAACGGTCATGGCTGCTGAACTGCGGCTTGTTCTGATTGGCCAGAAAGCCTGCGGCCATCAGCGGCCCACCGGCCAGCGCGCCGTAGGCATCGATGCGCGACTCGGCCCAGCCCGCGCCGTAATGGCGCGACCATTGCTGCAGCGGCAGGTCGAGGCGATACAGATTGGCGCCGTCGAGGCTGGGCGGCTGGTTGGTGACTTCGTGGGTTTCGGCGTACTGGTGCAGGTTCATCGGGGGCTCCTGGCAGATCCGGACGTGACCCCAGTGAATCACGCCCCGCCCCCGGCTCAAAGTGACAAAAACGCCTAATCAGCCGCGATTTGCCCCGATCTGGGCGCCCCGGAAAACCCGCTGGGCACCCGGGCCGTCAAGGTCAGTTCGAAGCAACTGCCCTCGCCCGGGCTCGACTGATGGCTCAGCTGTGCGTCGATCAACAGCGCCAGCTTGCGACAGATCGACAGGCCAATGCCCAGGCCGCCGTACTCGCGGGTCATCGACCCATCAACCTGGAAGAAACGCTGGTAGGGCGCTGCCTCGTCCAGGCAGTGAAAGCCGATACCGCTGTCGCGCACACTGAAGGTCAGGCTCGTCTGATCGACGCCCATGGGCGTGGCCCGCACCTTGAGCAGCACGCCGCCGCGATGGGTGAACTTGAGCCCGTTGTCGAGCAGGTAGCTCAGGCACATGGCCAGCTTGCGCCGGTCGCCGTGGATCACATCCGGCAGATCCATGCCCGGGTCCAGGTTGAAGAACAGGCCCTTTTCCTGGGCCTTGGGCAGAAAGCGCACACGCAGTTCGTGAAGCAACCCATGCACGCTGAACAGCTCGGTCTGCACCTGCAGGCGTCCGGCCTTGAGCTCGGTGAGAATCAGGATGTCGTCGACCATGCGCATCATGTTCTGCGCGGCAGCGTTGGCGGTGTGCTGGTAGGGGGTACGCTCCTGCTCGCTGGTGGCCATCTGCATCAGTTCCAGCGAGCCGATCACACCGTTCATGGGGGTGCGCAGCTCATGGGTGACGGTGGCCAGGAACTCGTCCTTGAGGCGATTGCTGCGCGCCAGCTGCAGGTTGGCCTGCTCCAGTGTCAGCCCGGCCTCGCGCAGCGTGCGCGCCTGTTCTTCGCGCATGCTGTTGATGCGGTCGGCCAGGGCCAGCGACAACAGCCCCACCTCCAGCGCCGAACCGATCTGGCTGGCGTACATGGTCAGGAACACATTGGGCAGGTAGCCCAGCACCATCAGGGTGTTGACCAGCCCGCCGAGCAAAAAGGCCGACCAGGCGATGATGAAGTAGCGTGCCACGCGCATGCCGCGCCACCAGGCAAACAGCCCGGCGGCGAAGATGCTCACCGTGAACAGCAGCGCCAGCGCGGTAGCCAGGCGCAGGGCGATCCCGTAGTCCTGCGCCAGCGACATCACCATCACCAGCACCGAACAGGCCATCAGCCCCTGCAGGAAGCGGTCGAAGGCGCGGCTGTGGCTGGCCATCTGCAGGAAACTGCGCGCGAACTGGCAACCGAACAGGCCCGCGGCGCCGATGAACAACGGGGTGGCGGCGTTGGCCCACCACGGGTGGTCCGGCCAGAAGTACGCCACCCCGGCGCCATTGACCGAGACCTGGTACAGGCCGAACGAGGCGATGTAAAGGATGTAGTAGAGGTAGCTCCTGTCGCGCACACTGATGAAGATGAACAGGTTGTACACCAGCATCCCCAGCAGCACGCCGTAGATCAGCCCCAGCACATACAGCCGCGTGGGCTGCGCCTCCAGGTACGCATCGCTCGACCACAACGTCAGCGGCGCCTGTACCGAACCCTCGCTGTGCAGGCGCAGGTACAAAGTGGTCGCCTGGCCGGGGGCGAACGGCAGATTGAACAGGTAGTTGTTCTGGCGGATCTGGCGGCTGGCGTAGGGCAAGGCATCCCCGGTGCGCTGCGCCAGGTAGTAGTGCCCGGCGGCATCGGGCAGGTAGAGCTCCAGGTAATCGAGTGGCGGGTAGGCCAGCTCCAGCAGCCAGTGACGTGGCGCGGCCTGGGCCGTGGCGGTGTAGCGCAGGTCGAGCCTGATCCAGAAGACCGAGGTCGAATAGCCGGCGTTGAGCACGTCGGCCTGGTGCGGCTCGAACCGGCTGGCGAAGTCCGGCGAGCTCACCTGGGCGATGCTGGCGCTGCCATCGGGGTCTTCATACACCTGCATCAGGCGGCCCAGCGTCAACTGCCGGGTGGTGTCGTCGAAATCGGCAGCGCTGGCCAACAGTGGCAAACAGCACAGCAAGAAAGTCAGCAAATTACGCATACAGCCCCGGCGTGGCATGTGCAGTCGCGTCGCGTTGGCCTCCTGTCCGTTTGAGGCGACGAAATCCGACAGTACCTGTTATCGATTGGCGAGCACTCTAGCATAGGTTCCCGGCGCTTCCAGCGGTGTTGTTTCAATTCAATTCAGAGGCTCTATCTCGCGGCTTTCAGCCTATATCAGAGAAGCAATCTGACCTGTCGATCAAAAACACCGCCTGCCTGGAAGACCCGCCAAAAGCGTTTGGTGGTAAGCTCGCGCACCATGAATACCTACAGCTCCCGCCCCGTTGTCCTCTGTCTCTCCGGCCACGACCCCAGTGGCGGCGCCGGCTTGCAGGCAGATATCGAAGCCCTGATCGCTCAAGGTTGTCACGCCGCCCCGGCCGTCACCGCCCTGACCGTGCAGAATACCGTCAATGTCAGTGACTTCCGCGTGCTCGACCGCGAGTGGGTGCTGGCCCAGGCCAATGCCGTGCTGACCGACTCGACCGTCGCAGCGGTGAAGCTTGGCATGCTTGGCTCGCTGGCCATGGTCGACACCATCGTCGAACTGCTCAGCGCCCACCCGCACCTGCCGCTGGTGTGCGACCCGGTGCTGCGCGCCGGTGGCGGTGGTCGCCTGGGCAAGGACGAGGTCGGCTACGCCATGCGCGAACGCCTGCTGCCGCTGGCCACCATTGCCACGCCCAACCTGCCCGAGGCCCGCATCCTGGCCGAACTGCCCGAAGGCAGTGCCGATGAATGCGCCGAAAAACTGCTGCCATTCGTCAAGCACCTGCTGATCACCGGCGGCCACGGCGACGAACACGAAATTCACAACCGCCTGTACAGCCGCGACGGCGAGCACCACACCTGGACCTGCCAGCGCCTGCCGGGCGACTACCATGGCTCGGGCTGCACCCTGGCCAGCGCCCTGGCCGGACGCCTGGCCCTGGGCGAGCAGTTGCACAGCGCGGTACGCTCGGCGCTGGACTACACCTGGCGCACCCTGCGTGACGCCGAAAAACTCGGCCAGGGCCAGTACGTGCCACGCCGCCTGCCCCTGGATTTCTGTTCCTGACCGACCGCCCCGAGGCCTGCACGATGAAGTTACGTGGTTTGTATGCCATCACCGACAGCCAACTGTTGGCTGGCCGCTTTCTTGCCTACGTCGAAGCGGCCCTCGAAGGTGGCGTGACCCTGCTGCAATACCGCGACAAGAGCCAGGACCACGCACGTCGCCTGGGCGAGGCCGAAGCGCTCAAGGCCCTTTGCGAGCGCTACAACACCCGCCTGATCATCAATGACGACGCCGAGCTGGCCGCGCGCCTGGACGTCGGCGTGCACCTGGGCCAGACCGACGGCCCGCTGACCCCGGCGCGCACCCTGCTGGGACGCAGCGCGATCATCGGCGCCACCTGTCACGCCCAGCTCGACCTGGCCGAGCAGGCGGCCCGCGAAGGCGCCGACTATGTCGCCTTCGGCCGCTTCTTCAACTCGGTCACCAAACCCGGCGCCCCGGCCTGCAACGTGCAGCTGCTGGAGGACGCCCGTGGCCGCATCAAATTGCCGATTGCCGTGATCGGCGGCATCACCCTGGACAACGCCGCACCGCTGGTCGCCCATGGCGCCGACCTGCTGGCGGTGATTCACGGCCTGTTCGGCGCCGACAGCACGGCCGAGGTCACTCGCCGCGCCCGCGCCTTCAACGCCCTGTTCGCATCTGCCTGAGAGAGCCCGACATGTCTCGTTCCGAAACCCTGTTTGCCAATGCCCAGAAGCACATCCCCGGTGGCGTGAACTCGCCCGTGCGTGCGTTCAAGAGCGTGGGCGGCACGCCGCTGTTCTTCAAGCACGCCGAAGGCGCCTATGTCACTGACGAAGACGACAAGCGCTATGTCGACTACGTCGGCTCATGGGGCCCGATGATCCTCGGCCACAGCCACCCGGACGTGCTGGAGTCGGTGCGCAAGCAACTGGCCCACGGCCTGTCCTATGGCGCCCCGACCGCGATGGAAACCGAGATGGCCGACCTGGTCTGCTCGATCGTGCCATCGATGGAAATGGTGCGCATGGTCAGCTCCGGCACCGAAGCGACCATGAGCGCGATCCGCCTGGCCCGTGGCTTCACCGGTCGCGACAGCATCATCAAGTTCGAAGGCTGCTACCACGGCCACTCCGACAGCCTGCTGGTCAAGGCCGGCTCTGGCCTGCTGACCCAGGGCGTGCCAAGCTCGGCCGGCGTGCCGGCGGCGTTCGCCAAGCACACCCTGACCCTGCCGTTCAACGATATCGACGCGGTAGCGAAGATGCTCGGTGAAGTCGGCCAGGACGTGGCGTGCATCATCGTCGAGCCGGTGGCCGGCAACATGAACTGCGTGCCACCGGCACCGGGCTTCCTCGAAGGCCTGCGCAGCCTGTGCGACCAGCACGGCGTGGTGCTGATCTTCGACGAAGTGATGACCGGTTTCCGCGTGGCCCTGGGCGGCGCCCAGGCGCACTACGGGGTAACCCCGGACCTGTCGACCTTCGGCAAGATCGTCGGTGGCGGCATGCCGGTGGGCTGCTTCGGCGGCAAGCGCCACATCATGGAGCAGATCGCGCCGCTGGGCCCGGTGTACCAGGCCGGCACCCTGTCGGGCAACCCGCTGGCCATGGCCGCGGGCCTGACCACCCTCAAGCTGATCAGCCGTCCGGGCTTCCATGACGAGCTGAGCGCCTTCACCAGCCGCCTGCTCGATGGCCTGCAGCAGCGCGCCGATGCGGCCAGCGTGCCGTTCGTCACCACCCAGGCCGGTGGCATGTTCGGCCTGTACTTCAGCGGCGCCGACGACATCGTCACCTTCGACGACGTGATGGCCAGCGATGCCGAGCGCTTCAAGCGCTTCTTCCACCTGATGCTCGAAGGCGGCGTGTACCTGGCGCCGAGCGCATTCGAAGCCGGCTTCACCTCCATCGCCCACGGCGAGACCGAGCTGAAAATCACCCTGGATGCCGCCGAGCGGGCCTTCGCCAAGCTGTGAAACCGCTTAGCCGGCCAGGCCGCCCCCTGCAGGTTGCATGCAATCTCATGCAATCTGCAGGGGCCGGCCTGGCCGGCAAAGACGCCAGAACAGCCACCGCAAGCCTCCCCGCCTTCCTCCCTCGGCAGAAAATCGAGTAAAGACTTTGTAAGGTGGGCGCTGCTTATCCCATAATGTGCCACCAGACACATTGGCCGCAGCTTTGCAGAGGTAAGTCGATCACCATGAACCGCGCCGGCCGCGCCCTCGCACTGGGCTGCCTGTTGCTACTTCAGCCCCTGCTGGCCACCGCAGGCGGTAACTCGTTGCTGATCCCGGCAGCAGGCCGCTGCACCCTCAATACGCCTGCCGACGAACTGCAACAGGCCCTGGCCAGCTGCCAGCAGGCCGCGCAGTCCGGCGACGCACAGGCGCAGTACGAGCTGGGCGAGTTCTATTACGACGGCAAGAACGCCCCGCAAGACCTGAACAAGGCACTCAACTATTTCGAGCAGGCCTCGCTGCAAGGCCACGCCGAAGCGCAATATCGCCTGGGCAGCATGTTCTTTCGCGGCGAAGGCGTCGCTGCCAACAACGTGCAGGCCTATATCGTGCTGAAGATGGCCGCGGTGAACGGCGCTGAAGACGCGCTGGACATGGCCGACGAAGTGTCGGCAAAAATGCAGCGCGACGAACTGGAAATGGCCACCCAGGTACTCGGCCAGATCTTTCGCAAGTACCTGCTGGAGCTGCAGACCGTCGACGGTCGCACCCCCTTCGCACCCCTTCCGTAACGCAGCCGTTACTTCTCGGGCATCGGCATCGGGAACGGCATCACGTTGCTGACGCCACGGGCTTCACTGACCTTCGGCGTGCCCAGGCGCTCGACCTCGTCGATGCGCACGATCGAATGCATGGGCACGAAGCTGCGCACCACACCCTCGAACTGAGCCTTGAGCTTCTCCTCGCTCGGGTCGACCACGACCTGAGTGCGCTCGCCGAACACGAATTCCTCGATCTCCAGAAAACCCCACAGGTCACTCTGGTAGATCTGTTTGGCGTACATCTCGAACACCTGGCCCTGGTTGAGAAAGATGACTTTGTAGATGGGAGCTTCGCGTTTGGTCATTGGGGGCTGGAACAGTCACAGGGGGAAATAAGCCGCAAACTATAACATAGCCGCCCGAACGACAGCGCTAGGAACCCTCGACCACGCGCCCTATAATGCGCGGTTCTTTGAATCACCTGATGATCACGCATGGCCAAGAAGCTCTATATCGAAACCCATGGCTGCCAGATGAACGAGTATGACAGCTCGCGCATGGTCGACCTGCTGGGTGAACATCAAGCGCTGGAGGTGACCGAGCGGGCCGAAGACGCCGACGTCATCCTGCTCAACACCTGCTCGATCCGCGAACGGGCCCAGGACCGCGTCTACTCCCAGCTCGGCCGCTGGCGCGAGCTCAAGGACGCCAAGCCCGACATGGTGATCGCCGTGGGCGGTTGCGTGGCCAGCCAGGAAGGTGATTCGATCCGCAAGCGCGCGCCCTATGTCGACGTGGTGTTCGGCCCGCAGACCCTGCACCGCCTGCCCGAGATGATCGACGCGGCGCGCACCACGCGCCTGCCGCAAGTCGACGTGTCGTTCCCCGAGATCGAGAAGTTCGACCACCTGCCCGAACCGCGTATCGACGGCCCCACCGCCTACGTGTCGGTGATGGAAGGCTGCAGCAAGTACTGCACCTTCTGCGTGGTGCCCTATACCCGCGGCGAAGAGGTCAGCCGCCCGTTCGACGACGTGCTGGCCGAGATCATCCACTTGGCCGAGAACGGCGTGCGCGAAGTCACCCTGCTGGGCCAGAACGTCAACGGCTACCGGGGCCAGACCCACGACGGTCGCGTGGCCGATCTCGCCGAGCTGATCCGGGTGGTGGCGGCCGTCGACGGCATCGACCGCATCCGCTACACCACCTCGCACCCGCTGGAGTTCTCCGACAGCCTGATCCAGGCGCACGCCGAGGTGCCGGAGCTGGTCAAGCACCTGCACCTGCCGGTGCAGTCGGGCTCGGACCGCGTGCTGGCGGCGATGAAGCGCGGGCACACGGTGCTGGAGTACAAGTCCAAGCTGCGCAAGCTCAAGGCGGCGGTACCGGGCATCTGCATCAGTTCCGACTTCATCATCGGCTTCCCCGGCGAAACCGAGAAAGACTTCGAGAACACCATGAAGCTGGTGGCCGAGGTCGGCTTCGACTTCTCCTACTCGTTCATCTACAGCCCGCGTCCGGGCACCCCGGCCTCCGACCTGCCGGACGACACCCCCGAGGCGCTGAAGAAGGAACGTCTGGCCGCACTGCAGCACCGCCTGGACCACCAGGGCTTCGAGATCAGCCGACAGATGGTCGGCACCCTGCAGCGCATCCTGGTAACCGACTATTCGCGACGCGACCCGGGGCAGTTGCAGGGGCGCACGGAGAATAACCGTATCGTCAACTTCCGCTGCGACAATCCCACGCTGATCGGCCAGTTCGTCGACATCCATATCGACGATGCACGGCCACATTCGCTGTTCGGTTCGCTGGTGCAATAAGGGCCTGCGCCGGGCCCGACGAGTGGCCCGGCGACCCTTGATCGTTTCAGCGCTTTCACCGTAGCGCGGGTGGGGTTATCCTTGAATTCATCCAAATTGCCGTAGGGCGGCTAAAAACGACCTTGAACGCACCCATAGAACCTCATCGCTTCATCCTCGAGCCCTTCGAGGCTCATCGCTTCGCCAACCTGTGCGGGCAGTTCGACGAGCACCTGCGCCTGATCGAACAGCGCCTGGCCATCGAGATCCGCAACCGCGGCAATCAGTTCGAACTGATCGGCGAACCCAAACTGACCTCCTCTGCCGAGCAGCTGCTGCGCCGCCTCTACCGCGAGACCAAGGCCACCGAGCTGTCCCCGGAAATGGTCCACCTGTTCCTGCAGGAATCGGCCGTTGAAGCGCTGGAGAACCCGGCAGTCAACGAAGTCAGCGTTTCGCTGCGCACGCGCAAGGGCATGATTCGCCCACGCGGGCTCAACCAGCAGCGCTACGTGAAGGAAATCCTCGGCAACGACATCAACTTCGGTATCGGCCCTGCCGGTACCGGCAAGACCTACCTGGCCGTGGCCTGCGCGGTCGACGCGCTGGAGCGTGAACAGGTGCGTCGCATCCTGCTGGTACGCCCGGCAGTCGAGGCCGGCGAGAAGCTCGGCTTCCTGCCCGGCGACCTGGCCCAGAAGATCGACCCGTACCTGCGCCCGCTGTACGACGCCCTGTACGAGATGCTCGGCTTCGAACACGTGGCCAAACTGATCGAACGCCAGGTGATCGAGATCGCCCCGCTGGCCTACATGCGCGGCCGCACCCTGAACAACAGCTTCATCATCCTCGACGAGAGCCAGAACACCACCGTCGAGCAGATGAAGATGTTCCTCACCCGTATCGGCTTCGGTTCCACTGCCGTGATCACCGGTGACATCACCCAGGTCGACCTGCCGCGCGGCACCAAGTCGGGCCTGGCCCACGTCATCAGCGTGCTCAAGGACGTGCCGGGCATCAGCTTCACCCATTTCCAGCCCAAGGACGTCGTGCGCCACCCGTTGGTCCAGCGCATCGTCGAAGCCTACGAGCGCTTCGAGAATGCACAGGCGGGCCCGACCGAAGGCAAACCGCACGATGCTTGAGCTCGATCTGCAACTGGCCACCCAGGCAAGCGCCCCGAGTGAAGAACAGTTCCGCCAATGGTGCGCCCTGGCCCTGCGCCAGCGCAGTGCCGATTCGGAACTGACCATCCGCCTGGTCGACGAAGCCGAAGGCCGCGAGCTGAACCACACCTGGCGGCACAAGGACTACGCCACCAACGTGCTGTCCTTCCCGGCCGATGTGCCCGACGACCTGCTCGACATCCCGCTGCTGGGCGACCTGGTGATCTGCGTGGCGGTGGTGGAGCGCGAGGCCGCCGAGCAGGGCAAGGCCCTCGAAGCCCACTGGGCCCACCTGGTCATCCACGGTTGCCTGCACCTGCTGGGCTACGACCACATCGACGACGATGAGGCCGAGGAAATGGAAGCACTGGAACGAACGTTGCTTGCCGAACTGGGTCACCCCGACCCGTACGCCGACGACGAACACGACGCACCCCACACTGATATCTGCAAGGATCACGAGTAACCGCCATGAGCGAAGATCGATCGAGCAACGGGCAAAAGTCCTGGCTGGGCAAACTGACCCAGGCTTTTGCCCATGAGCCGAAAAACCGCCAGGAGCTCCTCGAGCTGCTGCGCGAAGCGCACCAGAACAAGCTGCTCGACAGCGAGGCCCTGACCATCGTCGAAGGTGCGATCCAGGTCGCCGACCTGCAGGTGCGCGACATCATGGTGCCGCGCTCGCAGATGATCAGCATCAAGGCGTCGCAGACCCCGCGCGAGTTCCTGCCGGCAGTGATCGACGCCGCGCATTCGCGCTACCCGGTGGTCGGCGAGAGCCACGACGACGTGCTTGGCGTATTGCTGGCCAAGGACCTGTTGCCGCTGATCCTCAAGGAGAACGGCGACAGCTTCAACATCAAGGACCTGCTGCGCCCGGCCACCTTCGTGCCCGAGTCCAAGCGCCTGAACGTGCTGCTGCGCGAGTTTCGCGCCAACCACAACCACATGGCCATCGTCATCGACGAATACGGCGGCGTGGCGGGCCTGGTGACCATCGAGGACGTGCTGGAGCAGATCGTCGGCGACATCGAGGACGAGCATGACGTCGAGGAAGACAGCTACATCAAGCCGCTGCCCAGCGGCGACTTCCTGATCAAGGCCCTGACGCCGATCGAGAACTTCAATGCATTCTTCGACAGCGAGTTCTCCGACGACGAGTTCGACACCGTCGGCGGCCTGGTCATGAGCGCCTTCGGCCACCTGCCCAAGCGCAACGAAACCACCGAGATCGGCCCGTACCGCTTTCGCATCCTCAATGCCGACAGCCGCCGGATTCACCTGCTGCGCCTGACCCCCATCACCCGTTAAGGACAACCATGCGCTGGATCACCCGCCCCGGCTGGCCCGGTAACCTGCTGGCCGTGGCGGCCGGCGCCCTCACTCCGCTGAGCCTGGCCCCGTTCGACATCTGGTCGCTGTCGCTGCTGTCGCTGGCGCTGTTCTACCTGGGCCTGCGCGAGCTGAGCCCGCGCCAGGCGCTGTGGCGCGGCTGGTGCTACGGCTTCGGCCTGTTCGGTGCCGGCACCTGGTGGATCTACGTCAGTATCCACGACTACGGCGGCGCCTCGGCGCTGCTGGCCGGCGGCCTGATGCTGCTGTTCTTCGCCGCCATCGCGTGGTTTTTCGCCCTGCCGGCCTGGCTGTGGGCGCGCTGGCTGCGCCGCCCTGAAGCACCGCTGGCCGACGCCCTGTGCTTTGCCGCCCTGTGGGTGGGCCAGGAGGCGTTCCGCGGCTGGTTTCTCACCGGTTTCCCGTGGCTCTATGCCGGCTACAGTCAGCTGGACGGTCCGCTGGCGGGTCTGGCCCCGCTGGGCGGCATGTGGCTGGTGTCCTTCACCCTGGCCCTGACCGCCGCCCTGCTGTGCAACCTGCATCGCCTGCGCGAGCGCAAGGGCTTCATGGCCATCGGCGCGCTGCTGCTGTTCGCCCCGTGGATCATCGGCCTGGCGCTCAAGGGCCATGCCTGGACCGTGCCTTCGGGCGAGCCGCTGAAGGTCGCGGCAATCCAGGGCAACATCGAGCAGGAACTGAAGTGGGACCCCGAGCAGCTCAACCGGCAACTGGCGCTGTACCGCGACATGAGCTTCAGTTCCCGGCCCGTGGACCTGATCGTGTGGCCCGAAACCGCAGTGCCGGTGCTCAAGGAGCAGGCCCAGGGCTACCTGGACATGATGGGCAGCTTCGCCACTGACCGGCATTCGGCGCTGATCACGGGTGTGCCGGTACGTGAGGTGGTGCACCAGCAGCGACGCTACTACAACGGCATCACCGTGGTCGGCGAGGGTGACGGCACCTACCTCAAGCAGAAGCTGGTGCCCTTTGGCGAGTACGTGCCCCTGCAGGACATGCTGCGCGGCCTGATCGCCTTCTTCGACCTGCCGATGTCGGACTTCGCCCGCGGCCCCGAAGACCAGGCCATGCTGCAGGCCAAGGGTTACCACCTGGCGCCGATGATCTGCTACGAAGTGGTCTACCCGGAACTGGCCGCCAGCCTTGCCGCCAAGAGCGACATCCTGCTGACCATCAGCAACGACACCTGGTTCGGCAAGTCGATCGGCCCCATCCAGCACCTGCAGATGGCGCAGATGCGCGCGCTGGAAGCCGGGCGCTGGATGATCCGCGCCACCAACAACGGCGTCACCGGCCTGATCGACCCGTTCGGCAAGATCACCGCGCAGATTCCGCAGTTCGAACGCGGCATCCTCTACGGTGAAGTGGTGCCGATGCAGAAGCTCACGCCCTACCTGCACTGGCGCTCCTGGCCGCTGACCCTCCTGTGCCTGGGCCTGTTCGGCTGGGCGCTGCTGGCCAGCCGCATTGCCAAGACGGTCTAGTAGAACAGGCGATAACCCAGCAGGCCGACTGCTTCGTTGAGCAGTTGGCCGCTCTGCCACATGGCGCGGCTCTCGGGCATCCAGCCGCCGAACGGGCGTGCATAGGCATGCCCCAGATAGCCAACCGGCGCCGCCACCACGTCGAACCCCGCCTGTTCGAAACTCCACACCGCACGCGGCATGTGCCAGGCCTGGGTGACCACCACCACACGCTTCACCCCCTGCGGCAACAGCAGCGCGGCGCTCATCTGGGCGTTCTCCCAGGTGGTACGGCTCTGCTCTTCGAGCCAGCGTACCGGCACGTCGAAATCGCGCTGCAACGAATCGGCCATCAATCGCGCCTCGCTCGGCGGCGTACCGTAGTGCAGCCCACCGCTGGTCAACAGCGGCAAGCCGCTGGCCTTGGCCAGTTGCGCCGCGTAGCGCATGCGCTCCAGTGCCACGCCGGTGGGCTGGTCGGCCCCACCCCAGGCCGGATCACCGCGCTCGCGCCCGGCGCCCAGCACCACGATCGCGTCGGCCTGGCCGGCCAGCGCCTGCCACTGCTGCGGCGCAAGCGGCGGCACACGCTCCAGCTGGCGCGCCGCGAACTCCACCACCACCGGCAGGCTCATCAGCCACAGCCCGCCCAGGCCGGCGATGAAACACAACAGCGAGGTACGCGGCCAGGACCGGCGCAGCCACCACGCTGCCAGCAGCAGCAACAGCAGCACGCCGGGCGGCAGGATCAGTTGTTTGATGAAATAGCGAAATGGCATCAGGCACCTCCATGGATGCCCAAGGCTACAGACAAACGGCGCCTGGCAACAATGCCGCCAGGCGCCGATCAATGGGAATCATGGTGCCAGTGGCGCACTCCGCCTGCGCCTGATTGTGCCCGGCAACTGCCTATCTATTTGCAGTGCAGCTTTCCGGGCTTTGCCGTGTGGGTGGAACGCGCCGCCTGCTTGAGCCAGACGACCTTGGCCCTGGACGGCGGCTGCGCTTGCTGCATCGCTTCGGCACGACCCGGCGCACCCTCCGGCAACGACGCCAGATAGGCCCTGATCACGTCGAATTCGGCGCGGCTCAGGCCACGCAGTTCCAGTTCGGCAGGCATTTCATCACGCAATCGAGCGGCCGTACGGGCGACATCCAGGGCAAGCCCCAGGCGATCGAGCAACCGCTCGTAAATCTCCGGCTTCAGTGGTTCCAGCTGCGACTCTCCCATCCGTTCACCTCATTGAAGATAAGATTCATCTCCCCCCACACGTCAGCTTAGCGGCACTCCCAAAACCAGCCCGTTGCCGCGACCAACGGAACGCCGGCCGATCCGGTGCAATCAGGGTTTCCCACGATGGACGGGGGTCATGTATGCTACGGCGTTCACTCTTGACACCGGATTGCCGGGCACAACGGTTTTGAACCAGCCTGGATAAGGTCTCCCATTTCTCAGCGCAAAGTAGCCATGCACGAACTCTATCAGCCCCGCGAAATCGAAGCCGCCGCCCAGTCTTACTGGAACGAGCACCACTCTTTTGACGTCAGTGAACAGCCAGGCAAGGACACCTACTACTGCCTGTCGATGTTCCCTTACCCAAGCGGCAAGCTACACATGGGGCACGTGCGCAACTACACCATCGGCGACGTGATCGCGCGCTACCAGCGCATGCTCGGCAAGAACGTCCTGCAGCCAATGGGCTGGGACGCCTTCGGCATGCCGGCGGAAAACGCCGCGATGAAGAACAACGTGGCACCGGCAAAGTGGACCTACGAAAACATCGATTACATGAAGACCCAGCTCAAGAGCCTGGGCCTGGCGATCGACTGGACCCGCGAGATCACCACCTGCAAGCCGGACTACTACCGCTGGGAGCAGTGGCTGTTCACCCGCCTGTTCGAAAAGGGCGTGATCTACCGCAAGAACGGCACCGTGAACTGGGACCCGGCCGACCAGACCGTACTGGCCAACGAGCAGGTCATCGACGGCCGTGGCTGGCGTTCGGGCGCGCTGATCGAAAAGCGCGAAATCCCGATGTACTACTTCAAGATCACCGCCTACGCCGACGAGCTGCTGGAAAGCCTCGACGAGCTGCCGGGCTGGCCTGAACAGGTCAAGACCATGCAGCGCAACTGGATCGGCAAGTCGCGCGGCATGGAAGTGCAGTTCCCCTACGACCAGGCCAGCATCGGCGAAGCGGGCACGCTGAAAGTCTTCACCACCCGCCCCGACACCCTGATGGGCGCCACCTACGTGGCAGTGGCCGCAGAGCACCCGCTGGCGACCCTCGCAGCCAAGGGCAACCCTGAGCTGCAGGCGTTCATCGACGAGTGCAAGAGCGGCAGCGTTGCCGAAGCCGACGTCGCCACCCAGGAGAAGAAGGGCCTGGCCACTTCGCTGCTGGTCGAGCACCCGCTGACCGGCGAGAAGCTCCCGGTGTGGGTCGCCAACTACGTGCTGATGCACTACGGCGACGGCGCAGTCATGGCTGTACCGGCCCACGACGAACGCGACTTCGAGTTCGCCACCAAGTACAAGCTGCCGATCAAGACCGTGGTGCGCACCAGTGCCGGCGATCAAGTGGGCAGCGAATGGCAGGCCGCCTACAACGAGCACGGCCAGCTGATCAACTCCGGCGCGTTCGACGGCCTGGACTTCCCTGGCGCCTTCGATGCCATCGAAGCCGCCCTGATCACCAAGGGCCTGGGCCAATCGCGCACCCAGTTCCGCCTGCGCGACTGGGGCATCAGCCGCCAGCGCTACTGGGGCTGCCCGATCCCGATCATCCATTGCGACGCCTGTGGCGACGTACCGGTGCCGGAAGACCAACTGCCGGTCATCCTGCCGGAGAACGTGGTTCCGGACGGCGCCGGCTCGCCGCTGGCGCGCCTGCCTGAATTCTACGAATGCAGCTGCCCGAAATGCGGCCAGCCGGCCAAGCGCGAAACCGACACCATGGACACCTTCGTCGAGTCGTCCTGGTACTTCGCCCGTTATGCCTCGCCCAACTACGACCAGGGCCTGGTCGACCCCAAAGCGGCCAACCACTGGCTGCCGGTCGATCAATACATCGGCGGTATCGAGCACGCGATCCTGCACCTGCTGTATGCACGCTTCTTCCACAAGCTGATGCGCGACGAAGGGCTGGTCACCTCCAACGAGCCGTTCAAGAACCTGCTGACCCAGGGCATGGTCGTGGCCGACACCTACTACCGTGTCGCCAGCAACGGCGGCCAGGACTGGTTCAACCCGGCCGACGTCGAAGTCGAGCTGGATGCCAAGGGCAAGGCCATCAGTGCGCGCCTGAAGACCGACGGCCTGCCGGTGATCATCGGTGGCACCGAGAAGATGTCCAAGTCCAAGAACAACGGCGTCGACCCGCAATCGATGATCGAAGCCTACGGTGCCGACACCTGCCGCCTGTTCATGATGTTCGCTTCGCCGCCCGACATGAGCCTGGAATGGTCCGACTCCGGCGTCGAGGGTGCCAACCGCTTCCTGCGCCGCGTCTGGCGCCTGGCCCAGGCCCACGTCGGCCAGGGCCTGCCGGGCAAGCTGGAGCTGGGCAACCTGAACGACGCACAGAAGCTGGTACGCCGTGCCACCCATTCGGCGATCCGCCAGGCCAGCATCGACGTGGGCCAGCACAACAAGTTCAACACCGCCATCGCCCAGGTGATGACCCTGATGAACGTGCTGGAAAAGGCCTCGCAAGCCACCGACCTGGACCGCGCACTGATCCAGGAAGGCCTGGAGACCGTGGCCCTGATACTGGCGCCGATCACCCCGCACATCAGCCACGAGCTGTGGCAGCGCCTGGGCCACACCCAGGCCATCATCGATGCCGGCTGGCCGGCGGTCGACGAAAGCGCGCTGGTGCAGGACACCCTCGAACTGGTCATCCAGGTCAACGGCAAGCTGCGCGGGCACATCGAAATGCCGGCCGGCGCCAGCCGTGAAGAAATCGAGGCCGCCGCGCGCAGCAACGAGAACGTGCTGCGTTTCACCGAAGGCCTGAGCATCCGCAAGGTCATCGTGGTACCTGGCAAGCTGGTCAATATCGTCGCCAACTGAGAGCAACGGGCGCCTTGATGGCGCCCGCACCGCCTACAAGGTTCAAGGGAGCAACAAGATGATCAAACGCAATCTGCTGGTGATGGGCCTGGCGGTCCTGCTCAGCGCCTGCGGTTTCCAGCTGCGCGGCACCGGTGTCACCGAGCTGAGCCTCAAGGAAATCGACCTGAGCGCGCGCAATGCCTATGGCGAAACCGTGACCCAGCTGCGCCAGGTACTGCAAACCAGCGGCGTCAACGTGCACACAGGTGCGCCGTACAAGCTGATCCTGACCAACGAACAGGAAAACCAGCGCGCGGCCAGCTATGCCGGCGCCGGCCGTTCGGTGGAGTACGAGCTGACCACCGAGCTTAGCTACGAAATCAAGGGCCTGGACAACCTGAGCCTGCTGAACGACAAGATCGAAGTGCAGAAGGTCTACGTGCACGACAGCAACAACCTGACCGGTTCCGATCAGGAAGCCGGCCAGATCCGTGACGAGATTCGTCGCGAGCTGGTACAGCGCATGGTGCTGCGCCTGCAGCAACTGACCCCCGAGCAGCTCGATAGCCTGCAACAGCAGGCCGATGAGCGGGCCAAGGCCGAAGCCCAGGCGCTTGAAGCTGCACGCCGTGCCCAAGATGCAACCCCCCAGCAATCGCCGCTGGAACTGCCGGCCAACTGAGCCTGAACGGGGCGCTTCGGCGCCCCGTCTATCTGTCCTATGAAGCTCACACCTGCCCAACTGCCCAAACACCTGCAAGGCAACCTCGCACCGGTCTACGTGATCAGTGGCGACGACCCGTTGCTGTGCCAGGAAGCCGCCGATGCGGTGCGCCTGGCGGCTCGCCAGCAAGGGTTCGACGAACGCCAGGTGTTCAGCGCCGACGCCAACTTCGACTGGGGCACCCTGCTGCAAGCCGGTGCCAGCCTGTCGCTGTTCGCGCAAAAGCGTGTGCTGGAGCTGCGCCTGCCATCGGGCAAGCCCGGCGACAAGGGCGCGGCGGCACTGATCGAATACTGTGCGCGCCCGGCCGACGACACCCTGCTGCTGGTCAGCCTGCCCAAACTTGATGGCAGCGCGCAGAAGACCAAGTGGGGCAAGGCCCTGATCGAAGGCCAGCAGGTGCAGTTCGTGCAGATCTGGCCGGTCGACACCCAACAGCTGCCGCAATGGATCAACCAGCGCCTGGCCCAGGCCGGGCTCTCGGCCCAGCGTGATGCGGTGGAGCTGATCGCCGCACGGGTCGAAGGCAACCTGCTGGCCGCAGCGCAGGAGATCGAAAAGCTCAAACTGCTGGCCGATGGCAACACGATCACCGTGGAAACCGTGCAGGCAGCAGTGGCCGACAGTGCACGTTTCGACGTGTTTGGCCTGGTCGATGCGATCCTCAACGGCGAGGCCGCGCATGCGCTGCGCATGCTCGAGGGGCTGCGCGGCGAAGGGGTCGAGCCACCGGTGATCCTCTGGGCACTGGCGCGCGAACTGCGTGTACTGGCCGGCCTGGCCCAGCAGTTCGCCCAGGGCGTGCCGCTGGACAAGGCGTTCAGCCAGGCTCGCCCGCCAGTGTGGGACAAGCGCAAGCCGTTGATGAGCAAGGCCCTGCAGCGTTACTCGGCGCAACGCTGGGCGCAGCTGCTGCAGGATGCCCAGCGCATCGATGCGCAGATAAAGGGCCAGGCCCAGGGCTCGCCCTGGGTGAGCCTGTCGCGGCTGTCGCTGTTGATGGCGGGTCAGCGGCTGGCATTGCCTGCCGAGTAACCCCCCTGACGGTCAGCACCGGCGAAGCTTCCGGGGGCCGCTGCGCAGCCCATCGCCGGCAATGCCGGCTCTGCCCTTGCCTGCGAGGGGTTCAGCGCCTATATTGCGCCCACACCCATCTGAGCAGGACCTCTGCCATGAGCAAAAAGCCCGCAAAGCACCGGCCCAACAAGGCCAAATCGATCATCGCCCAGCCCTTGTTCCGCAGCCGTCAGGAACCCGCCGGCAAAGGCAAAGGCAGCTACCGCCGCGAAGCCTTCCAATCGAGAGATTGGGAGGCTTCTCACTTTTTGGCCGCATGAAAGCAAGAAACCCACAGGCATGATATGGTCGTCACCTGACCTGAAATACCTGGACCCATGCATGCCCTTATGCCCCTCCCGTCGCCGGCAACTTCGCCAGCTGACCGCAGCTTCCAGCCTTATCCTGCTCGTCGCCTGTGCCGAGCAACCTACCGTCGCCGACACCCTGCCCCTGGCTCCCGCGCAACCTGCCCCGGTGGTCACCCTGCCCACCCCGAACACCGACGCCAGCCCGGAAATCCAGCCCCTGCAGACCTTTGCCCAATGGCAAGCCGGCTTTCGTCAGCAGGCCCTGCAGGCCGGCATCACCCCGGCCACCTTCGACCGCGCGTTCATCGGCATCACCCCCGACATGGACGTGATCAAGGCCGACCGCAGCCAACCCGAATTCACCCGGCCGGTGTGGGAATACCTCGAGGGCGCGCTGTCGCCCCTGCGCGTTCGCAACGGCAAGAAGCTGCTCGACCAGCATGCCATCCTGCTCAGCCAGCTGGAGCAACGCTATGGCGTGGACCGCAGCGTACTGGTGTCGGTATGGGGCATGGAGAGCAACTTCGGCCAGTTCCAGGGCAGCAAGTCGGTGATCCGCTCCCTGGCCACTCTGGCCTATGAAGGACGCCGCCCGGCATTTGCCCAGGCGCAGCTGATCGCGGCCCTGCAGATCCTGCAGAACGGCGATATCCAGCCCGAGGCCATGCTGGGTTCGTGGGCCGGCGCAATGGGCCAGACCCAGTTCATCCCGACCACCTACAACACCCACGCCGTGGACTTCGACGGCGACGGTCGCCGCGACATCTGGAAGAGCTCGGCCGATGCGCTGGCCTCCACCGCGCACTACCTGCAAAGCTCCGGCTGGAAACGTGGCGAGCCCTGGGGCTTCGAAGTCCAGGTGCCAGGCAGCTTCGACTACTGGCTGGCCGATGGCAGCCTGCGCAAGAGCGTGGCCGAGTGGCAGCAACTGGGTGTGACCCTGCCTGCCGGTGCCCGTGCCCCGGCCGGTACCGAACAGCTCTCGGCCGCCCTGCTGCTGCCGGCGGGCGCCCGTGGCCCGGCATTCCTGGTGCTGGACAACTTCCGCGCGATCCTCAAATACAACAACTCGTCGTCCTATGCGCTGGCCGTAAGCCTGCTGGCGGAACGCTTCGACAACTCGGGCTTCATTCGCGGGTCGTGGCCCAAGGATGACCTGCCGCTGAGCCGCAGCGAGCGGATCGAGCTGCAGCAACTGCTCAGCGCCAACAATTATGACGCGGGTACCGCAGACGGGATCATCGGCGCCAACACGCGCAAGGCCATCCGCAGTGCGCAGCAGGCGCAGGGCTGGCCGGCCGATGGCTACCCGACGCACAAGCTGCTGGAAAGCCTGCGCAAGCGCTGACAGCGTGACGGCAAGGCCGGCTCCCACAGCCTGTAGGAGCCGGCCTTGCCGGCGAAGAAGCCAGTGAAGCCATCAACAAAAAGGCCCCCGTACCATCGCTGGTACGGGGGCCTTTTTTCAGCCAGTCACACGCCGGTCACAGCTTGATCTTGGCCTCGTGCGCCTGTTGGTCGGCATGGTACGACGAACGCACCAGCGGGCCCGAGGCGACATTCTTGAAGCCCATCTTGTAGCCTTCCTCGGCGAACCAGGCGAAGGTGTCCGGGTGCACGAAACGCTGCACCGGCAAGTGGCTGCGCGATGGCTGCAGGTACTGGCCCAGGGTCAGCATGTCGATGTTGTGCTCGCGCATGCGATGCATCACCTCGATCACTTCCTCGTCGGTCTCGCCCAGGCCCAGCATCAGGCCGGACTTGGTCGGTACGTGCGGCACCAGCTCCTTGAACTTCTGCAGCAGGGTCAGCGACCACTGGTAGTCCGAACCCGGACGCGCGGCCTTGTAAAGGCGCGGCACGGTTTCCAGGTTGTGGTTGAACACATCCGGCGGCTCTTGGGCCGTGATCGCCAGTGCCACGTCCATGCGTCCGCGGTAATCCGGCACCAGGGTTTCCAGCTGCACGCCCGGCGACAGCTTGCGGATCTCGCGCAGGCAGTCGGCAAAGTGCTGGGCACCGCCGTCACGCAGGTCGTCGCGGTCCACCGAGGTGATCACCACGTACTTCAGGCGCAGGTCGGCGATGGCCACGGCCAGGTTCATCGGCTCGTCGACATCCAGCGCTTTGGGCCGGCCGTGGCCGACGTCGCAGAACGGGCAGCGACGGGTGCAGATGTCACCCATGATCATGAAGGTGGCGGTGCCACCCGAGAAGCACTCGCCCAGGTTCGGGCAGGAAGCCTCTTCGCACACGCTGTGCAGCTTGTGCTTGCGCAGCAGCTGCTTGATGCGGTCGACTTCCGGCGACACCGGGATGCGCACGCGGATCCAGTCAGGTTTTTTCGGCAGTTCCTCGGTCGGGATGATCTTGACCGGGATACGTGCAACCTTTTCGGCGCCACGCAGCTTGACGCCAGCTTCGACCTTGGGCCGTGGGGCCGGGCGTGCGCTGACGTCCTGAGTGGGAATAAGGGTTTGCTGCGGTTCTTGCACAACAGTATTCATATTCAGTCGATTCCGCCCGCAAGGGTCGTCTGCTCAGCATAGTCGAGGTGCTTGACCAGCTGCCCGCGCAGCCTTGCCCTTACCTCGGTGAGTTCGATCGGGCCTGCCTGATCGCGCAGCTGGGTCATGGCCAGCCCCGCATACCCGCAGGGGTTAATCCGGCGGAATGGCGCAAGGTCCATGTCCACGTTCAAGGCAAGGCCATGGAAAGAACAGCCATTGCGAATGCGCAAGCCGAGGGAGGCGATCTTCGCCCCGTCGACGTAGACGCCAGGCGCGTCGGGCTTGGCCGCCGCCTCGACGCCATAACTGCCCAGCAGCTCGATCAGGCAGCGCTCCATGCGGCTGACCAGGTCACGCACGCCAAAGCCCAGGCGGCGTACATCGAGCAACAGGTAGGCCACCAGCTGACCCGGCCCATGGTAGGTCACCTGGCCACCGCGGTCGGTCTGCACCACCGGGATATCTCCCGGCAGCAGCAGGTGCTCGGCCTTGCCGGCCTGGCCCTGGGTGAACACTGGCGGGTGTTCAACCAGCCACACTTCATCGGCCGTGCCCGGGCCACGCTGGTCGGTGAACCGACGCATGGCCTCGAGCACGGCCGTGTAAGGCAGCAGGCCGAGGTCGCGAAAGCCGAGGCTGGCCGACATCAGAGCACCATTTTCACGATTCCGGTCGCGCGCAGGGCACTGTTGATGTTCTGCAACTGGTCTTCACTGATGGCAATGATGTGCAGCTGCACCGTGGTGTACTTGCCTTCCTTGCTCTGGCGCTCGGCCAGGGTCTTGAGGTCGACCTCGGCGTATTTCTTGAGAATCTCGATCACCGTGTCCCTGAAATGGACCACGGTGTCGCCGATTATCTTGATCGGGTAATCGGCGCAGGGGAATTCGATCTTGTGCGACTTGACGTCTGGTTCGGTCATGGCAGTAACGGCCTCGTAAGCCGTGGCAACAACAATGCCCCCGCGTGAGTGTGCGGGGGCATGGCAGGTCACGATATCAGTTGAACAGCCCGTAGAAGAATAGCCGAATGCTATCCCACGCACGACGCAGGAAACCACCTTCCTCCACGTCGTCCAGCGCGATCAGGTCGGCGCTGTGTACCACATTGTCATCCAGTTTGACTTCCACTTTACCGATCACGTCACCTTTGGCGATGGGCGCGGTCAGCTGCGGGTTCATGGTCATGCTTGCAGCCAGCTTCTTCAATTGGCCTTTAGGCAAAGTCATGCTCAGGTCTTCGGCAAGACCTGCCTTGACCTGGGCTGTCTTGCCCTTCCACACCGGCGCCTGGGCCAGTTCGGTGCCCTTCTGGTAGAAGGTCTGGGTCTCGAAGAAGCGGAAACCGTAGGTCAGCAGCTTCTGGGTTTCGGCAGCGCGCGATTGCTCGCTGTTGGTACCGAACACCACGGCGATCAGGCGCATGCCGTCACGTACTGCCGAGGACACCATGCAGTAGCCCGCCTCGTCGGTGTGGCCGGTCTTCAGGCCGTCGACGGTCTTGTCGCGCCACAGCAGCAGGTTGCGGTTGGGCTGCTTGATGTTGTTCCAGAAGAATTCCTTCTGCGAGTAGATCGCGTAGTGCGCCGGATCCTCGTGGATGATCGCCCGTGCCAGCACCGCCATGTCGTGCGCCGAGGAGTAGTGCTCGGGGTTCGGCAGGCCGGTGGGGTTCATGAAGTGGCTGTTGCTCATGCCCAGGTCGGTGGCAGTCTTGTTCATCATGTCGGCGAAGGCGTCTTCACTGCCGGCAATGTGCTCGGCCAGGGCGACGCTGGCGTCGTTGCCCGACTGGATGATGATGCCGTGCAGCAGGTCGCTGACGCTGACCTGGGTGCCGACCTTGATGAACATGCGCGAACCGCCGGTACGCCAGGCGTTTTCGCTGACGGTGACCGGATCGTTCTCGCCGATCTGCCCGCGACGGATGTCCAGGGTGGCGATGTAGGCGGTCATCAGCTTGGTCAGGCTCGCCGGAGGCAGGCGCTGGTCGCCATTGTTCTCGACCAGGATGTTGCCGCTGGAGGCTTCCATGAGCACGTAGGACTTGGCTGCCAGTTGCGGCGGCGACGGCATCATCTGCTCTGCCGCGAAAGCGGCAGGAGCGATCATCAGCGGTACAAGCAGGCAAAGGCGTTTGGCAAAGCTGGTTATGTTCATCCGTCTCTCGAAATGGCTATTGGGCTCATGCCCTCGCGGGCAAAACGTATTCCAGGCGCTGGGCCTGGCGAGCAAAACGGCCATTGTACATGGCTGCTCTGCCCGACTGCATGACAAACCGATCAGTCCCCCCGATCAGTCTGCCGTGACGACTTTGGGTTGCCCCAGGTTGGCCAGGCGCACGCTGTCCTGCATCTGCTGGGCCTCGCCCTGGCTGTTGATCGGCCCCAGGCGCACGCGGTGCAGGGTCTGCTGGTTGCGCACGATGGAACTGATGAACACCGGCGCGCTGACCATGCCGCTGAGCTTGGAGCGCAGCAGTTCGGCCGCATCCGGGTTGGCGAACGCGCCGACCTGCAAGTAAAGACCATTGCTCGCCGGCCCGCTGCCGTTGTTGGCAACCTGCACCGGCACCACGGCCGCCGCGTGCTGCTGCGGCGGCGGGGTCCATTGCTCGACGGTGCCGGTACTGGCCGGCAGCGGCTGGGTCTGGGCCACCTGGGGCTGGTTGAGCACCATCGGCGCCTGCTGACCACGCTGGGCCCACCATTGCTGCGGGTCGATGCCCTCGACGCGCACCCGGGCGGTACCGGTTTCGGCGTAGCCGAGCTTCTTGGCCGCGGCGTAGGACAGGTCGATGATGCGGTCCGAATAGAATGGGCCACGGTCGTTGACCCGCAGGATCACGCTGCGCTGGTTGTCCAGGTTGGTCACCTTGACGTAGGCCGGCAGTGGCAGGGTCTTGTGCGCCGCACTCATGCCGTACAGGTCGTACACCTCGCCATTGGCGGTGTTCTGCCCATGGAACTTGGTGCCGTACCACGACGCCGTGCCCTCGGCGCGGTAGTTGCGCGAGTCCTGGATCGGGAAGTAGGTCTTGCCCAGCACCGTGTAGGGGTTGGCCTTGTAGTTGCCGGTGTGCACCGTTGGGGTGGCGTCGGGGATCTTCGAGACATCCACGTCCCACCACGGCGCGCCGTCCTTGTGGGCCCGGTTGATGTCCAGGCCCGGCTTGGCGCGAACCACGTTGCTGCCACCTTGCGGCGTCGGGCGGCTGGAGGAGCAGCTGACCAGCAACAGACCCAGGGCCGCGCAACCGATCAGTTTGAGAGATGTGTCAGTAAACAGTACGCGCATTACCTGGCGCCCCTTGCCTGGACCAGCTGATCCGAGAGTTGATGTACCGCCATGGCGTACATCACGCTGCGGTTGTAGCGAGTGATCGCGTAGAAATTCTTCAGGCCCAGCCAGTATTCCGGGCCGTTGTCGCCTTCGAGCCGGAAGGCGGTGACCGGCAGATCATCGCGCAGCGCATCATGACTCGACCAGCCCAGTGCCCGCAACTGCGCGACGGTCTTGACCGCCTCGATACCCGGGCTCAGGCCCTCGTCGACACGTTCGCCACGCACCTGGGCGCGGCTGACCACGCCCTCGCCGGCCACCCAGCCATGGCGCTTGAAGTAGCTGGCCACGCTGCCGATGGCATCGTCCGGGTTGGTCCAGATATTGATGTGGCCGTCGCCGTCGAAGTCCACGGCATAGGCGCGAAAGCTGCTGGGCATGAACTGCGGCAGGCCCATGGCGCCGGCGTACGAGCCCTTGAGGGTCAGCGGGTCGACCTGCTCTTCGCGGGCCAGCAGCAGGAACTCGCGCAGCTCCTTGCGGAAGAACTCGGCCCGCGGCGGGTAATCGAAGCCCAGGGTCGACAGCGCGTCGATCACCCGGTAATTGCCGGTGTTGCGGCCAAAGAAGGTCTCCACGCCGATGATCGCCACGATCACCTGGGCAGGCACGCCGTATTCCTTTTCGGCGCGCGCCAGGGTGGCCTCGTGCTGGCGCCAGAAGTCCACACCGCGGGCGATGCGCGCGTCGGTGATGAACATCGGCCGGTATTCCTTCCACGGCTTGACCCGCTCGGCCGGGCGCGAGATCGCATCCAGGATCGACTGCTTGCGCTGCGCCTCGCGAAACACCGCCATCAGTTGCTCGCCGGCAAAACCGTAGTCGCGGGTCATCTCGCCGACGAACTCGGCCACCTGGGGCGAGCCGTCATAATCGGCGGCACTCGCCTGCTGACCTGGGGCCAGCAGCCCCAACAGCCCGACCCAGGGGGCACAGCGAGCCACCCAGCCACGCATTGCTTGCATTGAATTGTTCACCTTATTCAAACCTGCGCGATCCATTTGCGGTGCGTGTGGATCGACATCAAAACCCCAAACGCTGACAGCAGCGTCACGAGCGAAGTTCCGCCATAGCTGATGAAGGGCAGCGGCACGCCCACCACGGGCAACAGGCCGCTCACCATACCGATATTGACGAACACGTATACGAAGAAGGTCATGGTCAGGCTGCCGGCCAGCAGCTTGCCGTACAGCGTCTGCGCCTGGGCCGTGATCACCAGGCCGCGACCGATCAGCAGCAGGTAGATCAGCAGCAGCGCGCAGATGCCCACCAGGCCGAATTCCTCGCCGAGCACGGCGATGATGAAGTCGGTGTGGCTCTCGGGCAGAAAGTCCAGGTGCGACTGGGTGCCGAGCAGCCAACCCTTGCCGAATACCCCACCCGAGCCGATCGCCGCCTTGGACTGGATGATGTTCCAGCCGGTGCCCAACGGGTCGCTTTCCGGGTCGAGGAAGGTCAGCACGCGCTGCTTCTGGTAGTCGTGCATGACGAAGAACCACATCGCCACCGCCACCGGCACTGCCGCCGCCAGCACGCTGAGGATCCAGCGCCAGCGCAGCCCGCCCATGAACAGCACGAACGCGCCCGAGGCCAGAATCAGCAACGCGGTGCCCAGGTCGGGCTGGCGCACGATGAGAATGAACGGCACACCGATCAGGATCAGGCTGATCATCACGTGCTTGAGGTGCGGCGGCAGGGTGCGCTTGGCCAGGTACCAGGCGATGGTCGCCGGCATGATGATCTTCATGAACTCCGACGGCTGGAAGCGGATCACCCCGGGGATGTTGATCCAGCGCGTGGCGCCCATGGCGTTGTGGCCCATCACGTCCACCACCACCAGCAGGATCACCCCGCCGACGTACGCCAGTGGCACCCAGCGCGCCATGAAGCGTGGCTCCAGCTGGGCGATGACGAACATCGACACTAGGCCCAGGCCGAACGAGGACGCCTGCTTGAGCAGCATGTCCCAGTTCTTGCCGCTGGCCGAATACAGCACGAACAGGCTGCCGGCGGCCAGGGTCAGCAGCAGCACCAGCAGCGGGCCGTCGACGTGGATGCGCTGCAGGAAGCTGGCGCGGCGGCGCATCACGTCCTCGCTGGAGAGCATGCGATCGAAATTACTCTTCACGGGCCGTTTCCTGCGCGGTTGTAGGGTTGGCTGGCGGGGCGGCCGGGGTGGTCACCGACACATTGGTCGGGGCGCCCGCGGGGTTGGCGTATTCAGGCTTGAGGCGACCGTTCTGGTCGAGCAGCCAGGCGTCCATCACCTGGCGCACTACGGGGGCGGCCACGCCGGAGCCGGACTCGCCGTTCTCGACCATCACCGACACCACGATCTTCGGGTTTTCGGCCGGGGCGAAGGACACGAACAGGGCGTGGTCGCGGTGACGCTCCTGCACCTTGTTGCGGTCATACTTCTCGCCCTGCTTGATCGCGACCACCTGCGCAGTACCACTCTTGCCGGCGATGCGGTACTGCGCGCCGATGGCGGCCTTGCGCGCGGTACCACGGGCACCGTGCATCACCATCTCCATGCCGTGGGTGACCCTGTTCCAGTCGGCCTTGTCACGCAGCACGATGTCTTCCATCGGGTTCTCGTCCACCGGGCGCACGCCCTCGACGGTCTTGGCCAGGTGCGGGCGGTTCCACTTGCCCTTGCTGGCGATCAGCGCGGTGGCCTGGGCCAGTTGCAGCGGCGTGGCCTGCATGTAGCCCTGGCCGATGCCGAGGATCAGTGTTTCGCCGGGGAACCAGGCCTGGCGCCGGGTCGCGCGCTTCCAGTCACGCGACGGCATCAGCCCGGAGGATTCCTCGAACATGTCCAGCGCGACCTTCTGGCCGATGCCGAAGCGGTTCATGTAGGCCGAAAGCCGGTCGATGCCGACCTTATGCGCCAGGTCGTAGAAATAGGTGTCGTTGGAACGCATGATCGCCGTGTCGAGGTCGACCCAGCCATCGCCGGTGCGGTTCCAGTTGCGGTACTTGTGGTCATAGTTGGGCAGTTGGTAGTAGCCCGGGTCGAACACTCGCGAGGTGGCCGTGACCGCGCCGGTGTCCAGGCCGACGATGGCCACTGCCGGCTTGATCGTCGACCCCGGCGGATACAGGCCGCGCAGTACGCGGTTGAACAGCGGGCGGTCGATCGAGTCGCGCAGCTCGGCATAGGCCTTGAAGCTGATGCCGGTGACGAAGGGGTTGGGGTCGAAGCTCGGCTGACTGACCATCGCCAGCACTTCACCTGTGTTCGGGTCGAGCGCCACGATCGCGCCACGACGACCGCCCAGCGCCGCTTCGGCGGCTTCCTGCAGCTTGATGTCCAGGCTCAGGACGATGTCCTTGCCGGGGATCGGATCGGTACGCTTGAGCACCCGCAGCACCCGGCCACGGGCGTTGGTCTCGACCTCTTCGTAGCCGACCTGGCCATGCAGCTCGGCTTCGTAGAAGCGCTCGATACCGGTCTTGCCGATATGGTGGGTGCCACTGTAGTTGACCGGGTCGAGGGACTTGAGCTCTTTTTCGTTGATGCGCCCCACATAGCCGACCGAATGCGCAAAGTGCGCACCCTGCGGGTAATGGCGTACCAACTGCGCCGCCACCTCCACACCCGGCAGACGGAACTGGTTCACCGCTATCCGGGCGATCTGCTCTTCGGTCAGCTCGAACAGGATCGGTACCGGCTCGAAGGGCCGACGCCCCTGGCGCATGCGTTTTTCGAACAGTGCCCGGTCGTCCTCGGTCAGCTCCAGCACCTCGACAATGGAATCGAGTACCTGCTGCC
This sequence comes from Pseudomonas sp. 1176_21, assembly GCF_052850635.1. NCBI lineage: Bacteria > Pseudomonadati > Pseudomonadota > Gammaproteobacteria > Pseudomonadales > Pseudomonadaceae > Pseudomonas > Pseudomonas sp. 1176_21. The sequence goes on along the minus strand of NZ_VXCV01000007.1, from coordinate 134,134 downwards.
AGTCACCGGAACGCTCGCGGGTCATGGTCAGGCTGAAGCTTGGCCGGTTGTCGGCGACGATCACCCCGTTGCGGTCGAAGATCAGCCCGCGTGTCGGCGGGATCGGCTGCACATGCACCCGGTTGTTCTCCGACAGCGTGGAGTGGTAGTCGTACTGAATGACCTGCAGGTAGTACAGCCGGGCGATCAACACGCAAATCAGCAGCACGATCGCGACTGCGCCGACCACGACGCGGCTACGCACCAGGCGGGCGTCTTTCTCGTGGTCCTTGAGGCGAATCGGCTGCGACATTGAAAAGGCTTACGACTATTTGTGGTAAGGGTGCCCGGACAACACGGTCCAGGCGCGGTACAGCTGTTCGCCGATCAGTATCCTTACCAACGGGTGCGGCAAGGTCAGCGGCGACAGCGACCAGCGCTGCTCGGCCCGCGCACAGACTTCCGGCGCCAGCCCTTCGGGGCCGCCGACCATGAAGTTGACGGTACGCGAGTCGAGGCGCCAGCGGTCCAGTTCGACCGCCAGCTGTTCGGTGCTCCACGGCTTGCCGTGCACCTCGAGGGTGACGATACGCTCGCCCGGCTGGACCTTGGCCAGCATGGCCTCGCCCTCCTGACGGATCAGGCGGGCAACGTCGGCATTCTTGCCGCGCGTGTTGAGCGGTATCTCCACCAGCTCCAGGGACAGCTCCGAAGGCAGGCGCTTGGCATATTCATGCCAGCCGTCCTCGACCCATTTGGGCATGCGCGAGCCGACCGCGATCAGACGCAGACGCACGGGGCTACCTTATTCCTGGTCTTTGTTGAGCTTGGCGAAGTGCTCGTGGGTGTGCTCCGGGCTGTGGTGCTTGCCATCGGCGGCACGGCTCTGCTCGGCACCTTTCCACAGGCGCTCCAGGTCGTAGAACTGACGGGCCGAGGCGGTCATCATGTGCACGATGACGTCGTCCAGGTCCAGCAGCACCCAGTCGCTGTCGCCCTTGCCTTCTTCGCCCAGCGGACGAACGCCCTTCTCCTTGACCATCTGGCGGACCTTGTCCAGCATCGCGCTGATCTGGCGGTTGGAGGTACCGGTGGCGATGATCATGTAGTCGGTGATGCTCTGCTTGTCGCGAACGTCGATGACCAGGACGTCCTGGGCCTTGACGTCTTCAAGGGCAGCTACCGCGACCTTGACCAGCTCTTCGCCTTTAATCATTTCTTGCTTGCTCATATAAAACTCATTCAACTCGTAGGTATGAGGCGCCGTTGGCGCACTCAGTTCGGCACACGGTACAGGCCGTGCGCATCGATATAGGCCAGTACTGCGTCCGGCACCAGAAACCGCACCGACTTGCCGCTGGCCAGCAGCTGTCGGATCTGCGTGGCCGACACCGACAAGGGTGTCTGCCAGACGAATGCTATGTGCCCGGCCGGCCCCTGCAGGGCTTGCGGGTCACTCACCGAACGTGCGGCCAGCAGGTTGCGCAGGGCATCCGGCGACTCGACGTCGGCATCCGGGCGCTGAAGCACCAGGATATGACAGTGTTGCAACAACTCTTCCCAGCGATGCCAGCTCGGCAGGCCGCAGAATGCGTCCCAGCCCAGCAGCAGGAACAACTGGTCGTCAGCGGCCATTTCGGCGCGCATCAGCTCCAGCGTATCGATGGTGTAGGACGGCTTGTCCCGGGCCAGCTCACGCGCATCGACGCTCAGCAGGGGCACGCCCTCGACCGCGCGCTCGACCATGGCCAGGCGATCCTGCGCCGACACCTGCGGCATGTCGCGGTGCGGCGGGCGCGCATTGGGCATCAGGCGCAGTTCGTCCAGCGTCAGCACCTCGGCCACCTCCAGCGCACTGCGCAGGTGACCGATGTGCACCGGATCGAACGTGCCGCCGAGCACGCCGATGCGCCGGGCGGGCGACGGCGTGGCAGCAACGGCGAGCGGGCTGTGCTCGGCCAAGGTCAGAACGACTCCTGACCGCGCAGCTGGCCGTCACCGATCACCACGTACTTCTCGCAGGTCAGCCCTTCCAGGCCGACCGGGCCGCGTGCGTGCAGCTTGTCGGTGGAAATGCCGATCTCGGCCCCCAGGCCGTACTCGAAGCCGTCGGCAAAGCACGTCGGGGTGTTGATCATCACGGACGAGGAGTCGACCTCGGCGGTAAAGCGCCGGGCCTGACCCTGGTGTTCGGTGACGATCGAATCGGTATGGTGCGAACCATAGTGGTTGATGTGCTCGATGGCCGCATCCAGGCCATCGACCACGCGAATCGACAGAATCGCCGCCAGGTACTCGGTGCTCCAGTCGTCTTCGCTGGCCGGCAGTGCCTCGATGATCTGCCGGGTGCGCTCGCAGCCCCGCAGCTCCACGCCCTTGTCGCGAAACTGGCTGGCCATCGCCGGCAGGAACGCCGCGGCGACCGACTGGTCGACCAGCAGGGTTTCCATGGCGCCGCAGATGCCGTAGCGATAGGTCTTGGCGTTGAAGGCGATGCGTTGGGCCTTGTCCAGCTCGGCGTGCTCGGCCACGTACACGTGGCAGATGCCGTCCAGGTGCTTGATCACCGGCACCCGTGCGTCGCGGCTGACCCGTTCGATCAGGCCCTTGCCGCCACGGGGCACGATCACGTCGACGTACTCGGGCATGCTGATCAGCGCGCCCACCGCCTCGCGGTCGGTAACCTCGACCACCTGCACCACCGCCGCGGGCAGGTCGGCCTCGGCCAGGCCGCGCTGGATGCAGGCGGCAATGGCACGGTTGGAATGAATGGCTTCGGAGCCGCCACGCAGGATGGTGGCGTTGCCCGACTTCAGGCACAGGCTGGCAGCGTCGATGGTCACGTTGGGGCGCGACTCGTAGATGATGCCGATGACGCCCAGCGGTACGCGCATCTTGCCGACCTGGATGCCGGAGGGGCGATAGCTCATGTCGCGGATGGCACCGACCGGGTCCGGCAGGCTGGCCACCTGGCGCAGGCCGACGATCATGCCGTCGATGCGGGCCGGGGTCAGCGCCAGGCGCTCGAGCATGGCCGGCTCCAGACCATTGGCGCGGCCGGCAGCCAGGTCCAGTTCGTTGGCGGCGCCCAGCTCGGCGCGGGCGGCATCCAGGGCATTGGCAGCAGCGTGCAGGGCGCGGTTCTTCTGCGCGGTGCTGGCGCGGGCAATCACGCGCGCGGCCTCACGGGCGGCGCGACCCAGGCGGGTCATGTAGTCAAGAACGGACTCAGTCATGGGCTCAGTGTCTTGGCGGAGGGGAAAATCGGCTGATTATAACTGTCATGCAGGTATACGCCCAGCGGTGTCAGGCGGATGGTCGAAAACAGTGTATGAAGATGTACCGTAGCGCGTCCCTTCGCCGGCAAGGCCGGCTCCAGCAAAGCCCCGCCGCCGACCCGGACCATAAATTGCTATTATCGCGCCCATGACCGAATTCGCCCCCTGCCCGCCCCGGGCCCTCCCCGACAGCTTCTTCGACCGCGACGCCCAGACCCTGGCCAAGGCCCTGCTCGGCAAGGTAATCCGCCATCGTCAGGGCGAGCTGTGGCTGTCGGCGCGCATCATCGAGACCGAAGCCTATTACGTCACCGACAAGGGCAGCCACGCCTCGCTGGGCTACACCGAAAAACGCAAGGCCCTGTTCCTCGATGGCGGCCACATCTACATGTACTACGCCCGTGGCGGCGATTCGCTCAACTTCAGCGCCCACGGCCCCGGCAACGCGGTGCTGATCAAGTCGGCCTACCCCTGGGTGGATGCCGTCAGCGACCACAACAGCCTGGCGCAGATGCAGCTGAACAACCCCGACGCCAACGGCCAGCCGCGCGCCGATCAGCGCCTGTGTGCCGGCCAGACCCTGCTGTGCAAGGCCCTGGGGCTGAAAGTCCCGCACTGGGACGCCCAGCGTTTCGACCCCGAGCGGCTGTTCGTCGAAGACTGCGGCATAACCGTGAAACACATTATTCAGACCACACGCCTGGGCATTCCCCAAGGGCGCGACGAACATCTGCCCTACCGTTTCGTCGACGCCGACTTCGCCGCGCACTGCACCCGGAACCCACTGCGCCGTGGGCAAGTCGAAGGCCGCGACTATTTCTTACTGACACAAGGAAACTGACACCATGGGCCCATGGCTCGACAGCCTGACCGGCTGGCTGACCGCGAACCCGCAATGGCTCGGCCTGGCAATCTTCATCGTGGCCTGCGTCGAATGCCTGGCCATCGCCGGGCTCATCGTGCCCGGCACCATCCTGCTGTTCGCCGTGGCGGTTCTCGCCGGCAGCGGCGCACTGGGCCTGAGCGAAACCCTGCTGCTGGGCTTTCTGGGCGGGCTGCTGGGCGATGCGATTTCCTACACCCTGGGCCGGCGCTTCCACCAGAACATCCGGCGCCTGCCGCTGCTGCGCCACCACCCCGAATGGATCGGCAGCGCCGAGAGCTACTTCCAGCGCTATGGCATCGCCAGCCTGCTGGTGGGGCGCTTCATCGGCCCGCTGCGGCCGATGCTGCCGATGGTGGCGGGCATGTTCGACATGCCCTTGCCACGCTTCATCGCCGTCAGCCTGTTGGCAGGTGCCGGCTGGGCGGTGGCCTACCTGCTGCCCGGCTGGGCCACCGGCGCGGCCATGCGCCTGCCGCTGCCCGAAGGGTTCTGGACCGAAGCAGGCATCATCGCCGCCGGCCTCGCACTGCTGATCGGCCTGAGCATCAGTACCAGCCTGCGCAGCAAGCGCTACGGCACACGGCTGATCGCCGGCCTGAGCCTGGTAATGCTGGCTGCGGTGTTCATCGGCTGGCCGTACCTGAACGATTTCGACCAGGGCCTGATGACCCTGGTGCAGGAACACCGCCGCGCCACGCTGGACGGCACCATCGTACTGATCACCCGCCTGGGCGACTTCCGCACTCAGTTCGTGGTGGGCGGCGTGCTCACCGGCCTGCTGCTGCTGAGCCGGCAGTGGCGCCCGGCGATCTTCGCCGCCTGCACGCTGATGGGCACGGCGCTGGCCAACGGCACACTCAAGTGGCTGTTCGCCCGCGCGCGCCCCGAAGTGCTCAGCGACCCGCTGACCTCCTACAGCATGCCCAGTGGCCACAGTTCGGCGTCATTCGCGTTCTTTCTGACGCTGGCGGTGCTGGCCGGTCGTGGCCAGCCGCCACGCATGCGCCTGACCTGGATTCTGCTGGGGTGCCTGCCGGCGATGTCGATTGCCCTGTCCAGGGTCTACCTGGGTGCACACTGGCCCACCGACATCCTCGCCGGCTCGCTGCTGGCCTGCTGCGTGTGCGCCGCCAGCCTGAGCCTGGTGCAGCACCGCGAGCCGCTCGGCGCCATGCCGCTCAAGGTGTGGTGGCTGATCCTGCCGGCCTGCGCCGGCACCCTGGCGTTCTTCGCCCTGCATGCCTTGCCCCATGCTCTGCTGCGCTACCAGTACTGAGACCTAGGCGAACAACTCGCCCTGCAGCCGCTCGAGCAGCGCCTGGATCGCGTCCAGGCGCTGGCGGGGCGAATCGATGGCCAGCAGGTCGAGCTTGTCTTCATCCTCGAAGGGCAGCAGGTAGGCCAGCTGGTTGGCCAGTGCCTGCTGGCCGATGACTTCGACCGGCATGTCCAGTGCCGCCACCATCGGGTGCTCGCCCAGCGCGCCGAGCAAGGCCAGCAGGTCGTGATCGTCCTCCTCCAGGGGGGCGTCGGGCTGTTCGCTGCGCCAGTTCACGTCGGCCAGCAGCAGTTGGTCCCTCTGCACCTCGTAGGGGCCGACATCGAAGCGCCGCACACCTTCGACGCGAATGCCCAGCAGGCCGTTGTCCTGCTGCTGGAAGTCGCGTATCAACGCCTCGCAGCCGATTGTCGCGAACCCCGACGGGGCATTGCCCACCTGCTCGCCTTCGAGGATGCACACCACGCCGAACCCGCCGCCCTGCTTCATGCAGCGGCCGATCATGTCCAGGTAGCGCGCCTCGAAGATCTGCAGGTCGAGCTTGCAGCCGGGGAACAGCACGGTATTGAGTGGAAACAGGGGCAATGTCATCGAATATCCTCAGGCAACCAGGCTGACCGCCAACGGCAGGAACACCGCCGTGACCACTCCCATCAGGCTCATGCCCAGGGCCGCGAAGGCCCCGGTTTCCTCGCTTTCTTCCAACGCCACCGCCGTGCCCACCGCGTGCGCACTGATGCCCAGTGCCATGCCGCGAGCTTCCGGGCTGCTCACCCCGCAGGCCGACAGCAGGGCCGGGCCGAAGATCGCCCCGATCACCCCGGTGATCAGCACGAACACTGCCGCCAGCGCCGCCACCCCGCCGATCTGCTCGGCCACCAGCATCGCAATCGGCGAAGTCACCGACTTGGGCGCCATGGTCATCAGGATCATGTGTTCGGCACCGAACCACCAGCCCAGCAACAGGCAGGCACAGGTCGCGACCAGGCCGCCGATTACCAGCGTAGTCAAGGTCGGCCACAACAGCTGGCGAATACGCCGCAGGTTCAGGTAGAGCGGGACCGCCAGGGCCACGGTGGCCGGGCCCAGCAGGATGTTCATGATCTCGGTGCTCTTGCGGTACTCGGCATAGGACACGCCGCACGTCACCAGTACACCGATCACCACCAGCATCGATACCAGTACCGGCTGCAGGAAGATCCAGCGGGTCTTGTCGTAGGCCGCCAGCACCAGCTGATAGGCCCCCAGGGTGATACCGATGCCGAACAGCGGGTGGTGGATGACCGCATCGAGGGCGCCGTGCCAGTCCAGGCTCATGGCTTTTCCTCACGACGGGCCTGACGGGCAATCATCTTCTGCATGAGCACGCCACAGAACGCCAGGGCGATCAGCACCGACAGCACCAGCGAACCGACGATGGCCCAGAAGTCGGCAGCAATGTCGGCGGCGTACACCATCACCCCCACCGCCGGCGGCACCAGCAGCAACGGCAGGTAGCGCAGCAGGCTGCTGGCCGCCTCGCTCAACGGCGCACTGACCTCGCCGCGCAGCATCAGGTACGCCAGCAACAGCACCAGCCCGATGATCGGCCCCGGCAGCATCGACAGAAACAGGTGATTGATCGCCGTCCCCAGCAACTGGAACAGCACGAGCCACGTCAAACCACGCAACAACATTGCACTTCTCCCTCAGGCCTGGCGGCCATTATAAGCACGCTAACGACTGGTCTATACCCCGATATTCGCTGAAACAACGGTGACTTGACCGCATCCGGTCGGCGTGCTGATCTTAAGCAGTCGAACCTGTAGCAGTCACAACAAAATCAAAGACAACCAGGAGAGTCGCAATGCCCTATGTACCCGTTGCAGAGCTGGCGCAGTACGTTGGAAAGGAACTGGGACGTTCCGAGTGGCTGACCATCGACCAGGAGCGCATCAACCTGTTCGCCGAGGCTACCGGCGACTTCCAGTTCATTCATGTGGACCCGGTGAAGGCGGCAAAAACGCCATTTGGCAGCACCATTGCCCACGGTTTTCTCACCCTTTCGCTGATTCCCAAGCTGATGGAAGACATCCTCGTGCTGCCCGAGGGGCTGAAGATGGTCGTCAACTATGGCCTGGACAGCGTGCGCTTCATCCAGCCGGTGAAGGTCGGTTCGCGGGTTCGTCTCAAGGTCGACCTGAGCGAGGCCATCGAGAAGAAACCGGGCCAGTGGTTGCTCAAGGCCACCACCACCCTGGAAATCGAAGGCCAGGACAAACCCGCCTATATCGCCGAGCCACTGTCGCTCTGCTTCGTCTGACCCGCCCAAGGTGAAACAGCTGCCAGCGGCTGTTTCACCCGCGACAAACTGCGGCATACTCGGGGCCTGACTTGCCCGGACCCCGCCATGCGCCCATTCGTACCCCTTGCCCTGACCCTGCTGCTCGCCGCCTGTGGCGACGGTGAACCGCTGTCACCGCCCGATGCACGCCTGCCCGATGGCGGCCGCTACCGTGGCGACGTGGTCAATGGCCTGCTGCAGGGCCCGGGGCGCATCGACTACCCCAATGGCAGCTGGTATGCCGGCAACTTCCAGCAGGGCCAGTGGCAGGGCCGCGGCGAATGGCACGGCAGCAATGGCGAGGTGTACCGCGGCGAGTTCCAGCAGGGTCTGTTTCACGGCCAGGGCGAGCTGACCACCCCGGGCAGCCACTACAGCGGCGGCTTCAAGCTTGGCCGGCGTGACGGCGAAGGCACCCTCAGGGAAGGCCAGGTACAGTATCGCGGGCAGTTCAAGGACGACCAGTACAACGGCGCCGGCGAACTGACCCTGGCCGACGGCAGCCAGTACCAGGGCCTGTTCGCCAAGGGCAAACCCCACGGCGAAGGCATCCGCAGCGATGCCAGTGGCAACCAGTTCAGCGGGCGCTTCGTCGACGGCCAGTTGCAGGGCAGCGGCACCTTCAACAGCGCCGAAGGCGACCAGTACATCGGTGAATTCAAGGACAACCACCTGCAAGGTCGTGGCCGTTACGAAAACGCCGATGGCGACGTGTGGATCGGCCAGTTCCGCGACGGCTCGCTGACCGGCAAGGGCGAGCTGTTCGGCAGCGACGGCAGCCACTACAAGGGCGAGTTTCGCGACTGGCGCTTCGCCGGCCAGGGCCGCCTGCAATTGCCCGACGGCAGCCTGTACGTCGGCGGTTTCGAAAACGACACCTACCAGGGCAAAGGCCGGCTGACGCAGGTCGACGGCAGTGTCGAAAGCGGCCACTGGGTCAACGGCCTGCGCGTGCGCGACGAACACGGGCGCCTGTTGCCCGACCCCCTGGAGCTGGCCCTGCTCAAGCAGGGCACCCTGCTCGACAAGGCGCTGGCCCAGGTACCGGCCTCCACCCCGGCCATCGAACTGTACAGCCTGGCCCTGGCCGGCGATGGCAACCAGAGCGTGTTCATGCGCGAGGCCGACTACGTCAGCGACATGCTCAAGACCCGTTTCGGTGCCACTGGCCAGGTCGCCCTGGTCAACCACCGCGACCACATGGCCGACCGCCCCCTGGCCACCCGCGAGAACCTGGCGCGGGCCGCACGCACCCTGGCCGAGCGCAGCGGCCCCGAAGACCTGGTGTTCATCTACCTGACCAGCCACGGCAGCCACGAACATGAACTGGTGCTGGATCTGCCGCGCCTGCAACTGGCCGACCTGCCCGCCGATGAACTCTCGGCCGCGCTTGCCCCACTAAAGGAACGTGACAAGATAATCGTGATCTCTGCGTGCTACTCGGGGGGTTACATCGATTCACTCAAGGACGACAAGACCTTGATCATGACCGCATCGCGTGCCGACCGGGTGTCATTCGGCTGCTCCGAAGAGGCCGACTTCACCTATTTCGGCGAAGCACTGTTCGCCCGGGCACTGAACCAGACCGACGACCTGCAGCAGGCCTTCGAACTGGCCAAGACCACGGTGCAGCAGCGCGAGCAGGCCGATGGCTTCGAGGCTTCCGAACCTCAGCTGTGGGCGCCGCAACGGGTGCTGCAGCACTGGCAGAAGCTGCGCCAGCAACAGGCACGAAAAGCACTGCAAAGTGCCGATGCGGTACAAGCAGAAAATACAAGCAGCCACTAAGCTGACTGTATCAAGGGAGAGACATCATGTACCTGACGCCTCAGCACATCCTGATTGCCGGAGCCACCGGGCTGACTGGTGAGCATTTGCTGGATCGGCTGCTCAACGAGCCGACCGTGAGCCGTGTGCTGGCCCCCACGCGCCGGCCGCTGGCCGAACACCCGCACCTGGAGAACCCGGTCGGCGACCCGGCGGTGTTCCTGCCGCAGTTGAGCGGCCGGGTGGACATCGCCTTCTGCTGCCTGGGCACCACCATCAAACAGGCAGGTTCAGAAACGGCGTTTCGCGCCGTCGACCTGGACATGGTGGTGGCGTTCAGCAAGCGGGCGCGGGAAATGGGTGCACGGCACCTGCTGGTGGTCAGCGCGATTGGCGCCGACCCCAAGTCGTCGGTGTTCTACAACCGGGTCAAGGGCGAGATGGAACAGGCACTCATGGCGCAGGACTGGCCGCAATTGACCATCGCGCGGCCGTCGGTGCTGCTGGGCGAGCGTATCGAGCCTCGGCTCGGTGAGCAGTTTGCCGGGCCGTTGTCGCGGCTGCTGCCGGGCAAGTACCGCGGCATCGAAGCCTGCCAACTGGCGCGGGCGCTGTGGCGCCTGGCGCTGGAAGAGCAGGACGGGGTCCGGACCGTGGAGTCCGATGAACTGCGTAGATTGGGTAAGTAATTCAAAGGCCTCATCGCGGGTCGAGCCCGCTCCCACAAGGACAGCTCAGCCCCTTGTGGGAGCGGGCTCGACCCGCGATGAGGCCGCTGGCTACAACCCGCCGGTAGCCTGAAACCCCACCCCCAGCACCGTCAGCACCGACAACGGCAGCAACACCGTATCGAGCAGTGCACTGCCCGGCAGGTCCAGCCCCGGGTACGCCGGTGCCGGCGCGCCAAAACGGTCTTCAGGGCAGCAACCGCCCCGCAGCGCATACAGATCCAGCCGCGTACCCGAATACACCACCGGTGCCCCCGGCTTGGCCGCATCCAGCGTGCGCACCGTGGCGCAGCCGCTGCTCAGTGCCAGCACCGCCAGGCCTGCCACCAGCAGCGCCTTCACTCCTCGCCGCCAACATGGTGCTCGCCCCAGCGCGGCAGCATGTCCTGCGGAACATCCAGCAGGTTGAGAATCCGCGCCACCACAAAATCCACCAGGTCGTCGATGGTCTGCGGCTGGTGATAGAAGCCCGGCGAGGCCGGCAATATCACCGCGCCCATCTGCGACAGCTTGAGCATGTTCTCCAGGTGGATAGTCGAGAAAGGCGCCTCGCGCGGCACCAGAATCAACTGCCGACGCTCCTTCAAGGTCACGTCCGCGGCCCGCTCGATCAGGTTGTTGCAGGCCCCGGTGGCGATTGCCGACAGCGTGCCGGTGGAACAGGGCACCACCACCATCGCTGCCGGCGCCCCGGAGCCCGAGGCCACCGGCGACATCCAGTCCTCGCGCCCGTATACCCGGATCTGCCCGGCCGCAGCGCCGGTGTACTCGGTCAGAAACGCCTGGATCGACTGCGGCTTGGCCGGCAACACCACGTCGGTCTCGGTCGACATCACCAGTTGCGCAGCCTTGGAGATCAGAAAATGCACCTCGCGGTCTTCACGCACCAGGCAATCGAGCAGACGCAACCCGTACTGCGCCCCGGAGGCACCGGTCATGGCCAGCGTGATGCGCTCCGGGCCGCTCATCGCAGTGCCTCGGCCAGCTTGCCGTGCAGCCCGCCAAAGCCGCCGTTGCTCATGATGACCACCTGGGTGCCCGGCGCGGCCTGGCTTTTGACCCGCTCGATGATCGCCTCGAGACTGTCGGCGACAACCGACGGCACCGTGCACTCGGCGGCGGTGGCGGCCAGGTCCCAGCCCAGATTGGGCGGTGCATACCAGATCACCTGGTCGGCATCGCACACGCTCTGGGGCAGGCCATCACGGTGGGCGCCCAGCTTCATGGAGTTGGAGCGCGGCTCGATCACCGCGATCAACGGGGCGTCGCCGATGCGCTTGCGCAGCCCGTCGAGGGTGGTGGCAATGGCGGTCGGATGGTGGGCAAAGTCATCATAGATGGTCACACCCTGGACTTCAGCGACCTTTTCCATGCGCCGCTTGACGCTCTTGAACGCGCTCAAGGCGGCAATCCCGATGGCCGGCACCACGCCCACATGGCGGGCAGCGGCCAGGGTGGCCAGGGCGTTGGCCACGTTGTGCTGGCCGGTCAGCTCCCACTCCACCACGCCCTGGGCTTGGCCTTCGAAACTGACTTCGAAGCGCGAACCGTCGGCGCTGAGCAGTTTCACCTGCCACTGGCCACCGGCGCCGGTAGTCTGCACCGGGGTCCAGCAGCCCATCTCGATCACCTTCTGCAGGGCCGGCTCGGTGGTGGGGTGAATGACCAGGCCTTCGCTCGGAATGGTGCGCACCAGATGGTGGAACTGGCGCTCGATGGCAGGCAGATCAGGGAAGATGTCTGCGTGATCGAACTCGAGGTTGTTCAAAATGGCGGTGCGCGGACGGTAGTGCACGAACTTGGAACGCTTGTCGAAGAACGCGCTGTCGTACTCATCGGCCTCGACCACGAAGAACGGCGTGGCGCCCAGGCGCGCCGACACCGAGAAGTTCTGCGGCACACCGCCGATCAGAAAGCCCGGGCTCATCCCGGCATGCTCCAGCACCCAGGCCAGCATGCTGCTGGTGGTGGTCTTGCCGTGGGTGCCGGCCACGGCCAATACCCAGCGGCCCTGCAGCACGTGGTCAGCCAGCCACTGCGGGCCCGACACGTAGGGCAGGCCCTTGTTCAGCACGTACTCCACCGCCGGGTTGCCCCGCGACAGTGCGTTGCCGATCACCACCAGGTCGGGGGCCGGCTCCAGCTGGGCGGCGTCATAGCCTTGATGCAGCTCGATGCCCTGGGCCTGGAGCTGGGTGCTCATGGGGGGATAGACGTTGGCGTCGGAGCCGGTGACGCGGTGGCCAAGCTCCTTGGCCAGCACCGCCAGCGAGCCCATGAAAGTACCGCAGATACCGAGAATATGAATGTGCATGGTCGACCTCACGAAACGTGGAGGCAGGGTAGCTTAGGGTGGGAAAAATCGCATCCTGAGTTTGCCTAGGCGCCCCGTGCAATCCCGTGCTTGCGCAGCTTGCGGTACAGCGTATTGCGGCTGACCCCCAGTTGCGCCGCCACCTGGGTCATGTGCCAGCGCTTGTGCTCCAGCGCCTGCAGCAGCGCGGCCCGCTCGGCGTCGTCCAGCGGGTGTTCGGCCTGCGGCCTGGCCACCGTGGGCTCGAGCGCTGCCGGGGGCTGGCGCACTACCGGCGGCAGGTCGTCGAATGCGATGCGGCCATCCTCGCACAGGGCCACCAGGGTACGCAGCACATTGCGCAACTGGCGCACGTTGCCGGGCCAGGCAAACTCCAGCAGCGCCCGGCGTGCCGACGGCTCGAGCCGCACAGGTTGGCCCGCGGCCTCCTCGGCCAGGACAAAGTCGAGCAACTGCGCCTTGTCGCTGCGCTCACGCAATGCCGGCAGGGCGACCTCCAGGCCATTGAGGCGGTAATACAGGTCTTCGCGAAAGCTGCCGGCCTCGACCCGGCCCAGCAGGTCACGGTGGGTGGCACTGATGATGCGCACATCCACCGCCTGCGGCTCGCCGCCGATCGGTACCACCTGGCGCTCCTCGAGCACCCGCAGCAGGCGCGTCTGCAGGGCCAGCGGCATGTCGCCGATCTCGTCCAGCAGCAAGGTGCCGCCGTCGGCCTGTTGCAGCTTGCCGCGCATGCCCTCCTTGCGCGCCCCGGTAAAGCTGCCGCCGCGATAGCCGAACAGCTCGCTCTCGATCAGGCTCTCCGGGATCGACGCACAGTTGAGCGCGACGAACGGTTTGCCCGCGCGCTGGCTGGCCTGGTGCACGGCCTTGGCGAAGGCCTCCTTGCCGCACCCGGTTTCGCCGTTGAGCAGCAGCGGCACGTCGCGCTCGAACACCCGTAGCGCACGCCGAAAATCCTGTTGCAGTGCCGGGTCGACCAGGCAGATGCGTTGTGCCGGCATTGGCGTGCTGGTGGCCGACGGTGCAAGCGGTGGCGCCACCGCACGGGCCTGGCCGCGCAGGCTGGCGAACAGCACACGGCCATCGCGGGTACGCAGCGGCCAGCTGGTGCTGGCGGCCGCCGTGGCACGCCCGAGCAGTTCATCCAGCGCGCAGTCGAAAAACGCCTCCACTGGCTGGCCGAGCAGCCCACCGCGTGCCGTTGCCAGCAGGTTCAGCGCACTCTGGTTGACCGCACAGATACGCCCCTCGCCATCGAACGCCAGCAGCCCCTCGCTGAACAGCCCGACCGATTCGGCCTGCAGGTGAAAGCGCAACAGCCAGTGGTGTTCGAAATGGCGCAGGAAGTAGCAGCTCTCGATCATCTTGGCCGAGAGGTTGACCAGCGCCATGGTGTGGAACTGGCTCTGGCGCGACATGTCGGGGCGCGCCGACGACACGTCGAGCACTGCCAGCAGCTCGCCCTGCGGATCGAACACCGGGCTGGCCGAGCACGTCAGCCCGGTATGGCGCCCGCGAAAGTGTTCATCCTGGTGAATGGTCAGGGCCTGGCGCTCGACCAGGCAGGTGCCGATACCGTTGGTGCCTTCGCAGGCCTCACTCCAGTCGGCGCCCAGCCAGAGCCCGGCGCGCTCGAAGATGCGCCGCTCGGTGGGTGCGGTGACGCAGTTGAGGATCACACCGCGCGCATCGGTCAGCAGAACCGCGTGCCCGGCGCCGCAGAGTTGCTGGTGCAGGCTGTTCATCTCGTTGCCGGCGATCTGCAGCACCTGCTGCAGGCGCTCACGGCTCTCCAGCAGCCGCCCGTGCTCGAGCACGGTGGGCGCAACGCTCTGGGCCGGGTCGAGGTGGTAGTCCTCCAGGCAGCGCAGCCAGGAACGGGCGATCGACGGGTCGCTGCCCGGCCCCTGCAACAGCGCCTTGCCCTGGGTGACGGTGAGCACTTGCCGGGCGTGCCGGCTCAGATGATTGCTCTGCACTTTTTATTGTTCTCCGCACACGAGATGAACCCAGCATCCTCCTGCCGCCAGTGCATTGCAATGGTGGCGGGACCGTCGGGTCACGTTGTGTGCCACAACGGGTACAGAGTGTCACCCAGGCTGTGCCGGGGCTGGCACACAGCGCCTGCGGGGCGCCCTCCGCGCGGCGCCAAGCCCTTGATTTCACTAGGCCACCGGGCAGTGGCCCGTGCCTTGCACTACGCTTTACATCCTCCCTACAAGCACAATAGCCAGGAGACACACCATGCGTTACGCACATCCCGGTACCGACGGCGCGATCGTTTCCTTCAAGAGCCGCTACGGCAACTACATCAACGGCGAGTTCGTGCCACCGGTCAAAGGCGAGTACTTCACCAACACCTCGCCGGTCAACGGCCAGCCGATTGCCGAGTTCCCACGCTCCAGTGCCGAAGACATCGACAAGGCGCTGGACGCCGCCCATGCGGCCGCCGATGCCTGGGGCACCACCTCGGTGCAGGCGCGCTCGCTGATCCTGCTGAAAATCGCCGACCGCATCGAGCAGAACCTCGAACTGCTGGCCATCACCGAAACCTGGGACAACGGCAAGGCGGTACGCGAAACCCTCAACGCCGACATCCCGCTGGCCGCCGATCACTTTCGCTACTTCGCCGGCTGCCTGCGCGCCCAGGAAGGCAGCGCCGCTGAAATCGACGGCAACACCGTGGCCTATCACATCCACGAACCGCTGGGCGTGGTCGGGCAGATCATCCCGTGGAACTTCCCGATCCTGATGGCCGCCTGGAAGCTAGCCCCGGCCCTGGCCGCCGGCAACTGCGTGGTGCTCAAGCCGGCCGAACAGACCCCGCTGGGCATCAGCGTGCTGCTCGAAGTGATCGGCGACCTGCTGCCACCGGGCGTGCTCAACGTGGTGCAGGGCTATGGCCGTGAAGCCGGCGAAGCGCTGGCCACCAGCAAGCGCATCGCCAAGATCGCCTTCACCGGCTCCACCCCGGTGGGTTCGCACATCATGAAATGCGCCGCCGAGAACATCATCCCCAGCACCGTGGAGCTGGGCGGCAAGTCGCCGAACATCTTCTTCGAAGACATCATGCAGGCCGAGCAGAGCTTCATCGAGAAGGCCGCCGAAGGCCTGGTGCTGGCGTTCTTCAACCAGGGCGAGGTGTGCACCTGCCCGTCGCGCGCACTGGTGCAGGAATCGATCTACCCGGCGTTCATGCAGGAGGTGATGAAGAAGATCAAGCAGATCAAGCGTGGCGACCCGCTGGACACCGACACCATGGTCGGCGCCCAGGCCTCCGAGCAGCAGTTCGACAAGATTCTCTCGTACCTGGAAATCGCCGAGAAGGAAGGCGCCGAACTGCTCACGGGCGGCAAGGTGGAAAAACTCGAGGGCAACCTGTCGACCGGTTACTACATCCAGCCGACCCTGCTCAAGGGCACCAACAAGATGCGCGTGTTCCAGGAAGAGATCTTCGGCCCGGTGGTCAGCATCACCACCTTCAAGGACGAAGCCGAGGCCCTGGCCATTGCCAACGACACCGAATTTGGCCTGGGCGCCGGTGTATGGACCCGCGACATCAACCGCGCCTATCGCATGGGCCGCGGCATCAAGGCTGGCCGCGTATGGACCAACTGCTACCACCTGTACCCGGCGCACGCCGCGTTCGGCGGGTACAAGAAGTCCGGCGTGGGTCGTGAAACCCACAAGATGATGCTTAACCACTACCAGCAGACCAAGAACCTGCTGGTGAGCTACGACATCAATCCACTGGGCTTCTTCTAGGAAGCCCGGCTGCAAGCGGCAAGCTTCAAGCAGCAAGAAATAGCAGACCCCATGCGATTTGCCTTCTCTTGCGGCTTGCGGCTTGAAGCTTGCAGCTGTTCTGGCCCCTTTCGTGCAAGACCATCACCACAGGCCGGCACCCGCCGGTGACTAAAAAAAGAACAGGTGAATCCCCATGCCAAGCGATCATTCCGGCAACGCGCCGGCTTCCGTCGATTTCGAAAAGGTCGGTTCCGAGTATTTCCAGCAACGTGAACTGAAAAAAGGTGCCGCAGGCTGGGTCCTGCTGGTGGGTCTGGGCGTCGCCTACGTGATCTCCGGCGACTACGCCGGGTGGAACTTCGGCCTGGCCCAGGGTGGCTGGGGCGGCATGTTCCTGGCCACGCTGCTGATGGCCACGATGTACCTGTGCATGTGTTTTTCGCTGGCCGAACTGTCCTCGATGATCCCCACCGCCGGCGGTGGCTACGGCTTCGCCCGCAGCGCCTTCGGGCCCTGGGGCGGGTTTCTGACCGGCACCGCGATCCTCATCGAATACGCCATCGCCCCCGCCGCCATCGCGGTGTTCATCGGCGCGTACTGCGAATCGCTGTTCGGCATAGGCGGCTGGGTGATCTACCTGGCGTTCTACATCATCTTCATCGGCATCCACATTTTCGGCGTGGGCGAAGCGCTCAAGCTGATGTTCATCATCACCGCCGTGGCCGCGATTGCCCTGGCGGTGTTCCTGATCGCGATGGTGCCGCACTTCGATTCGAACAACCTGTTCGACATCGCCAAGACCGACGCAGCCGGCGCCAGCAGCTTCCTGCCGTTCGGCTACGTCGGCGTGTGGGCGGCAATCCCCTATGCCATCTGGTTCTTCCTGGCGGTCGAAGGCGTGCCGCTGGCCGCCGAAGAAACCAAGAACCCCAAGCGCGACCTGCCCCGCGGCCTGATCGGTGCGATGCTGGTGCTGCTCAGCTTCGCGCTGCTGATCCTGGTGATCGGCCCGGGCGGCGCCGGCGCCGAAGCACTGAAAAGCTCGGGCAACCCGCTGGTGGAGGCGCTGGCCAAGGCCTACGGCGGCTCGACCTGGATGGGCGGCTTCGTCAACCTGGTGGGCCTGGCTGGCCTGATCGCCAGCTTCTTCTCGATCATCTACGCCTATTCGCGGCAGATCTTCGCCCTGTCGCGCGCCGGCTACCTGCCGCGCAAGCTGTCGCAGACCAACCGTAGCAAGGCCCCGGTACTGGCGCTGATCATCCCCGGCATCATCGGCTTTGCGCTGTCGCTGACCGGCCAGGGCGACCTGCTGATTCTGGTGGCGGTATTCGGCGCTACGCTGTCCTATGTACTGATGATGGCCGCGCACATCACCCTGCGCATAAAACGCCCCAAAATGGAGCGTCCGTACCGGACCCCGGGCGGCATCTTCACCTCGGGCGTGGCGCTGGTGCTGGCCTGCCTGGCGGTGGTCGCAGGTTTCCTGGTCGACCCACGGGTGGTGATTGGCGCTGCGATCATCTATGGCGTGCTGATTGCGTACTTCGCCTTCTACAGCCGACACCACCTGGTGGCCGGCACACCGGAGGAAGAGTTTGCCGCGATCCAGAAGGCCGAAGAGGCCTTGCACTGACCGCCCCGCGCCGCAGGCCTGGCCTGCGGCGCCATGGAGATTGCGTATGAGCAGTTTTGTACACACGGTGGGCAACCAGACCTACCGCTTCGACAGCCTCAAGGACGTCATGGCCAAGGCCAGCCCGGCCCGCTCCGGCGACTTTCTCGCCGGGGTGGCGGCCGGCAACGACGCCGAACGGGTGGCCGCGCAGATGGCGCTGGCCGATATCCCGCTCAGTCACTTCCTCAGCGAGGCGGTGATCCCTTACGAAGACGACGAAGTCACCCGCCTGATCATCGACACCCACGACAAACAGGCCTTTGCCGCCGTCAGCCACCTGACCGTGGGCGGGCTGCGCGACTGGCTGCTGAGCGAGCAGGCCGACGAAGACAGCCTGCGCGCCCTGGCCCCGGGGCTGACCCCGGAAATGGCCGCTGCGGTCTCGAAGATCATGCGCGTGCAGGACCTGGTGCTGGTGGCGCAGAAGATCCGCGTGGTCACGCGCTTTCGCGGCACCCTGGGCCTGCGCGGGCGCCTGTCCACCCGCCTGCAGCCCAACCACCCCACGGATGAGCCGGCCGGCATCGCCGCGAGCATTCTCGACGGCCTGCTGTACGGCAACGGCGACGCCATGATCGGCATCAACCCGGCCACCGACAATATCGCCTCGATCTGTGCCCTGCTGGAGATGCTCGACGCGATCATCCAGCGCTACGACATCCCCACCCAGGCCTGTGTGCTGACCCACGTCACCACCTCGATCGAGGCCGTCAACCGCGGCGTACCGCTGGACCTGGTGTTCCAGTCCATTGCCGGCACCGAGGCGGCCAACGCCAGTTTCGGCATCAACCTCAACCTGTTGCAGGAAGGCTACGACGCCGGCCTGAGCCTGAACCGCGGTACCCTCGGGCAGAACCTGATGTACTTCGAGACCGGCCAGGGCAGCGCGCTGTCGGCCAACGCGCACCATGGCGTCGACCAGCAGACCTGCGAAACCCGGGCCTATGCCGTGGCACGGCATTTCAAGCCGTTTCTGGTCAACACCGTGGTCGGCTTCATCGGCCCGGAGTACCTGTACAACGGCAAGCAGATCATCCGCGCCGGCCTGGAAGACCACTTCTGCGGCAAGCTGCTGGGCGTGCCGATGGGCTGCGATATCTGCTACACCAACCATGCCGAGGCCGACCAGGACGACATGGACACGCTGCTGACGCTGCTGGGGGTGGCCGGGATCAACTTCATCATGGGCATCCCCGGCTCCGACGACATCATGCTCAACTACCAGACCACCTCGTTCCACGACGCGCTGTACGCACGCCAGACCCTGGGCCTGAAACCGGCCCCGGAGTTCGAGGCGTGGCTGGCGCGCATGGGCATCTTCACCCAGGCCGATGGCCGGGTGCGGTTTGGCGACAACCTGCCACCGGCCTTCCGCCAGGCGCTGGCGCAACTGGGATAAGCGAGCCATGGACAAGCAACCCACGCAGCACGACAACAGCGACAACCCCTGGCTCGACCTGCGCCGCCTGACCCCGGCGCGCATCGCCCTGGGGCGCACCGGTACCAGCCTGCCGACCCGCGCACAGCTGGACTTCCAGTGCGCCCACGCCCAGGCCCGCGATGCCGTGCACCTGGCATTCGACCATGCGGGCCTGCGCGAACAGCTGAGCGAACGCGGGCGCGACAGCATCCTCTTGCACAGCGCCGCCAGCGACCGCCACAGCTACCTGCAACGCCCGGACCTGGGGCGGCGCCTGCATGAGGAATCGGCCCGGCAACTGCGCGAGCATGCCCAGGCCAACCCGGGCGGGGTCGACCTGGCGATCATCGTGGCCGACGGCCTCTCGGCCCTGGCGGTGCACCGGCACACGCTGCCGTTTCTCAACCGTCTGCAGGAGCACATCGATGCCGAGGGATGGTCCACCGCCCCGGTGGTGCTGGTGGAGCAGGGCCGGGTGGCGGTGGCCGATGAAGTCGGCGAATTGCTGGGCGCGAAAATGACTGTGATCCTGATCGGCGAACGTCCGGGCCTGAGCTCCCCCGACAGCCTGGGCCTGTATTTCACCTACAGCCCCAGGGTCGGCCTCACCGACGCCTACCGCAACTGCATTTCCAACGTACGCCTGGAGGGGCTGAGCTACGGCATGGCCGCCCACCGCCTGCTGTACCTGATGCGCGAGGCCTGCCGTCGGCAGCTCTCGGGGGTCAACCTGAAGGATGAAGCCCAGGTCCAGACCCTGGAATCAGACGCCGACACCCCTAAAAATGGAAACTTCTTACTCGGCAATGATTGAGAACTGACCACTTTTTAGCGGATTGCGCTTTTTTCGCGCTTTAGGCAGCATCTGGGGTGACGGCTGCCCGAGGTTCGCCGCCACTCCCCATGGACCCGAGGCCTGCTTATGCGAATTATCAAAGCAACTCTTGAGCATCTGGATCTGCTCGCCCCTCTGTTCGTCAAATACCGCGAGTTCTATGGGCAATTGCCCTATCCGGACTCTTCGCGCTCGTTTCTGGAAAAACGCCTGGAGCGCGACGAGTCGATCATCTACCTGGCGCTGCCGGACGACGATGACAACAAGCTGATGGGTTTCTGCCAGCTGTATCCGAGCTTTTCGTCGCTGTCGCTCAAGCGCGTATGGATACTCAACGACATCTATGTGGCCGAAGACTCGCGGCGCATGCTGGTGGCTGACAACCTGATGCGCGAGGCGAAGAAACTGGCCAAGGACACCAACGCCGTGCGCCTGCGCGCCTCGACCAGCAGCGACAACGAGGTGGCAATGAAGACCTACGAGTCGATGGGGTTCAAGGCAGATACCGAGTTCAAGAGCTATATCCTCCCGATCCATTCCGACTGACGGGCATCCTTCGTCAGCAAAGCCGGCTTCCACAGGTCTGCGCACTGGCCATGTAGGCGCCAGCCTTGCTGGCGATGGGCTGCATAGCAGCCCCGCTGCGCTGGGGCCCAGAAATCCGCCGCTACAAACTGCTCCGCCATAATCACGCCATGCCCGTATAATGCGGCCTTTCAATTTGTGTGAAATTTTACCCTTACCCTGGGTAACGGCTACACACTTCGCACTGCCAGTCCTCGCATGCCCGTAGAGCCGGGTCTTGAACAAGGTGCCGTACATGGATTTCAACCCGCTGGACCTCATTCTGCATCTCGATACCTACCTCGATTTGCTGGTCAACAATTACGGTCCGTGGATCTACGCCATCCTGTTCCTGGTGATCTTCTGCGAGACCGGCCTGGTCGTCATGCCGTTCCTGCCGGGCGATTCGCTGCTGTTCATCGCCGGTGCCGTGGCCGCCGGCGGCGGCATGGACCCGGTACTGCTGTGCGGCCTGCTGATGGCGGCAGCCATCCTGGGCGACAGCACCAACTACGTGATCGGGCGAACGGCCGGGGAGCGCCTGTTCCGCAACCCCGACTCGAAGATCTTCCGCCGCGACTACCTGCAGCAGACCCACGACTTCTACGAACGCCATGGCGGCAAGACCGTCACCCTGGCGCGCTTCCTGCCGATCCTGCGCACCTTCGCGCCTTTCGTCGCGGGCCTGGCAAAAATGGTATATCCGCGTTTTCTGATGTTCAGCGTCGCCGGCACCATCCTGTGGGTGTGCGGCCTGGTGACGCTGGGCTACTTCTTCGGCAACGTGCCGTTCATCAAGTCCAACCTGTCGCTGATGATCGTGGCAATCATCCTGCTGTCGCTGGTGCCGATGATCATCGGCCTGGTGCGCAGCCGCATGGGCCGTGGCCAGGCCAAGGCCCAGTAAACCGCGCACATGTGGAGCCTGAGCGCCTGGCGGCGCCGTCGTACCCTGGCCCGCTACCCGATCGAGCCGCAGCAGTGGCAGCGGGTACGCGAGGGCCTGCCGATGCTCGACGGCATCAGCGACGAAGAAGATCACTGGCTGCGTGAAGCCTGCATCCTGTTCCTGCAGCAAAAGCACCTCACCACCCTGCCCGGCGTCGACGCCGATGCCGAGCAGCGCCTGCACCTGGCGGCCCAGGCGCAACTGCCGCTGCTGCACCTGGGCGATCTGAACTGGTACCAGGGCTTCCATGAAATCGTGCTGTACCCCGATGACTTCGTCAGCCCCCAGCGCCACCGTGATGCCAGCGGTGTGGAGCATGAATGGGATGGCGAACACAGTGGCGAGGCCTGGCAGCAGGGCCCGGTGATCCTGGCCTGGCCCGGGGTGCTGGCCAGCGGTGGCTGGGAAGGCTACAACCTGGTGATTCACGAACTGGCGCACAAGCTCGACATGCTCAACGGCGATGCCAATGGCCTGCCGCCGCTGCATGACAGCATGCGCGTGGCGGACTGGGCGCAGGCCATGCAGCAGGCCTACGACGATCTCAACCGCCAGCTTGACCGCAACCCCGATGCCGAAACGGCCATCGACCCCTACGCCGCGGAAAACCCGGCCGAATTCTTCGCCGTGACCAGCGAATACTTCTTCAGTGCCCCGGACCTGCTGATGCAGGCCTACCCCGCGGTTTACGCGCAACTGAGCGCGTTCTACCGCCAGGATCCGCTGGCCCGCCTGCAACAGCTGCAACGTAGCCATCCGCACTACCAGCACACGACTAATTGACCAGGCCGGGCATCTGGCCGGGCGTGGCAAGCGTTACGGAATGTGCCTATAATCGCGACCAATTTTTGGCCAAACATGGGGGCAATGCCCAATGAGCTACAGCAAGATTCCGGCTGGCAAAGACCTGCCGAACGACATCTACGTCGCCATCGAGATTCCAGCCAACCACGCACCGATCAAGTACGAGATCGACAAGGACAGCGATTGCCTGTTCGTGGACCGCTTCATGGCCACCCCGATGTTCTACCCGGCCAACTACGGCTTCATCCCCAACACCCTGGCTGACGACGGTGATCCGCTGGACGTGCTGGTGGTGACCCCGTACCCGGTAGCCCCAGGTTCGGTGATCCGTGCTCGCCCGGTCGGCATCCTGCACATGACCGACGACGGCGGCGGCGACGCCAAGGTCATCGCCGTACCGCACGACAAGCTGTCGCAGCTGTACGTCGACGTCAAAGAGTACACCGACCTGCCGGCACTGCTGCTGGAGCAGATCAAGCACTTCTTCGAGAACTACAAGGATCTGGAGAAAGGCAAGTGGGTCAAGATCGACGGCTGGGGTGACGCAGAAGCGGCCCGTGCCGAGATCACCAAGTCGGTGGCAGCCTACAAGGGCTAAGCACTGCGCTTGAGGAAAAGCCCCGCGATTGCGGGGCTTTTTTGCATCTGCGGCTCGCTGCTTGAACCAACAGCGTCCGATTATTCCTACAACACCAACAGAACCCCCTGTAATACCCCCGCTTTTGCCCGCGAAACACTTCAACCCAATGTTTATATAAACCCTTCTTTTCCCTCACTAAACTCAATCACCATGAATACATCTGGTGATCGTTTGAAAGCGCTCCTGCGCGAGTGCAACCTGACCGCTTCCGACTTTGCCGCTCAGCGCGGGGTGACGCCGCAGCATGTGAACAACTGGTTCCAGCGCGGCGTGCCCATGGCGCGTCTGGACGAGATTGCCGAACTGCTGTGCGTACGCCCTCGCTGGCTGCGCACCGGCGAGGGCCCCAAGCACCACAACCCGCTGCCGCGGGTCAGCCGCAACCGTGGCGAGCAGGAGCAGCAGGCCCCGGACCACAGCCTGTTCGCCGCGCATGGCGAGCAGGACGTGCTGCTGCCCTTCTACCATGCGCAGCCCCGGCAGTTTGCCGAAATCCCTGGCCGCCACCTGCGTTTGCCGCGCTGTGCGCTGGACAACCTCGGGGTCGATGCTGCGCAGGCGCTTTGCGTGAGCATGCCCGACTACAACATGAACCCCTTGCTGCAGTACGGCGCGACCTTGGCGATAGACCGCAGCCTGACCCGCGTGATCGAGGGCGAGATATACGCGCTGCTGCACAACGGGCGCTTGCGCGTGCACACCTTGAGCGAACGGGCCAATGGCGCGTTGCGTCTGCACAGCCATGACGGTGACGAATTTCCGAGCGAAACCTACAGCCTGTCGCAAATCCGCAACCAGGGTCTGGAGGTGCTGGGGTGGGTGTTCTGGTGGGCTCACCTGCGGGATGATCGCCCGCGCTAAAGCGGTTGCAGCGGTTTTTTTGCTGGGCATTGCGATCCATTCCCAGTATGCTGTGCCGCACTCAAGCCCCGGTTGCAGCCTTGCATCCTGAGGGCGTGGCGCGGCACACACTGCCCCCGCCACCCCCGGCCCCAGCGCCGGATCACGATTTGAAGGCGGTTGCGGCTTACCAAAAGTCAGCCAAGACTGTCCCCGAGAAGCCGGCCACAAGCCGGCTTTTTAATGCCCAGAAAAACCCTCCCCACCCCCTGAAGCATCAGTATTGGTAGCGCAGCGTCACCGCAAAATTGCGTGGATCACCGTAGTACAGGCCGCCGAAGTTGTTGGAAGTGGGCAAGGACTGGTAGTAGACCTTGTCCAGAACGTTGTTGAGGTTGTACTGCACGCTGAACTGTTGGTTGATCTGATAGTGCGCATGCAGGTTGAGCAAGGTGTAGCCACCCTGCTTGATGTCGTACCCGGTCACGTCGGCGGCAGTGCGGCTCTGTGCATAGACATCGCCGCCCACACGCCATTGGTCGAGGACACCGGGCAAGCGGTAGTCGGTTGCCACCTTGAGCAGGCGGCGCGGGATCTTGCGGTAGTAGTCCGAACCCTTGCTGGCGCCCGCCACATATTCGGGATCGCTATAGGTATAGCCAGCGCTGACATTCCAGTTCTCCAACGGCTCGCCGGACACCTCCAGTTCGAAGCCACGGTTACGCACTTTTGCGCCTGTTTCATAGCACTTGCTCGTCCCCGTCACACCACAGGTGGGCGACACCGGCAACGCCTCGGGCATGTTCTCCAAGCTCGTCTGGAAGATTGCCAGCGAGGTGTTCAGCCGACCATCGAAGTATTCACCCTTGATGCCGGTTTCGTAATTCTCTCCTTCGATCGGGTCAAGCAAGGTATTGCCGACACCGTAGTAACTCTGTGTCTTGTAGATCTCGGTGTAGCTGGCATACCAGGTGTGGTGCTTGTCCAGGTCCAGCACCAGCCCGGCATAGGGCACCAGCCGGCCATTCTCCCGGTATTGGTCATTGGTATAGGGGCTGGCCACCTTGTAGTCCGACCAGCTCACCCGCGTACCGACGATCAGGCTCAGGTCATCGGTCAGGCTGAAGCGCGAGGCACCATACAGGCCGCGCTCCTTGCGGGTGTAGTTGTAGTCTGCGCCGATAGCATTGAGGATCGGGCTGGGCAGGGCACTGTAGTCGAAGTCGGTGATGTCGATCGTCGGGTTGTTGGTGGCGCTCTTGATCACCGCGTCGAACTCGTCCTTGCGCGTGTTGGCCCCGAGCATCAACTGATGCTTGCGCCCGAACAGCTCGAAGGGCCCGGTAGCATAGAGGTCCAGGGCGAACTGGGTGTCTTCGTAATCGGCCTGGGAGACGGTCATGCGATAGTTGTCGCCCGCTACCCGGTTCGGGTACGCGGAGAGAAAGTCGGCGTTCGACCAGATCGCATTCATGGCCAGGGTCAACTTCCACTCGTTGTCGAAGGTGTGCGTGAGGTCGCTGAACAGCGTGTAGTTGTTGCGATCCAGATGGGCCCACTTGCCGTTGAGGTTGGTGGAACGCGAAAGCGGATAGAAGGAGCCGTCACGACGAGTGTTCAAGCCGCCCCAGTCATAGCCGTTCTGGTTGTCTTTCTGGAGAGTGGCGCCCACCGTCAGTACGGTGGAATCGTTCAGATCCGCCTCACCCACCAGGTACAGCAACTGGTTGTCACGCTCGGAGCCGTCGCGGTAGCTGTTGGCGTTGTTGTAGTAGGCCACTGCACGGCCGCGAACATTGCCCGTAGGGGTCAGTGGCCCGGAAACATCCACCTGGCCACGGTAGTTGTCCCAGGAGCCTGCCCCCAGCTCCGCGCCCAGACGAAAGTCCTGGGTCGGCCGTTTGCGTACCAGGTTGATCGCCGCCGACGGGTTGCCCGTGCCCTGCATCAGGCCGTTGGCGCCGCGTACGACCTCGACGCGGTCATAGATGGCCATGTTCGAGGTGGACATGACGTCCATGGAGTAGTTTTCCGAGATGTTGGTCGGAATGCCGTCATATTGCAGGTCGCTGATCTCGAAGCCGCGCGAGTAATAGGTGGAGCGATCAGTGCCGATCTTGGTGAGGGTGATACCGGTCGCCGTGCGCGCGATGTCGTCCAGGCTCTGGATGTTCTGGTCGTCCATCCTCTTGCGGGTGATCACCGTCACCGACTGCGGTGTTTCCCGCAGGCTCAGGGCGAGCTTGGTCGCCGTGTTGGTCGAACCCGTGGTGTACGAACCGGTGCCCTCGGTCGTGGCGCCCAGGCCCTGCCCGTTGACGGTGGTGGCGCCGAGCACGACCGCGTCCGAGGAACCGTCCTGGACCAGCAGATACCCACCATTGGCCTGGCGCTGAGCGCGCAAGCCGCTATTGGACAGCAGCAACGCCAGCCCCTCATCGACCCCATAGGCACCATCAAGGCCCGGGGTGGTCAGCCCGTGGATCTGCCGTGGATCGAAGGAAATCGTCACACCCGCCTGCACGCCGAACTGGGTCAGCGCGCTACCCAGCGGGCCTGCGCCGATGTGGTAGGCGATACGGCTCTGGGCGTGAGCCGCAGCAGGCATCAGCACCACCCCCGGCACACTCGCCATCGTCAGGCTGAACATCGCCAGGCGCACTGCGCGGGGCAATGAGATCGAGGGGGAGAAGCAAAGCTGGGGCATGAAATGATCCTTCTGTTGTCTTGGCAGAAATCCGCTGTCATCGCGGCTCCTGTCATTGACGGATGAGAATCATAATCAGCAAGGTGCTCCGCGTATTTTCTGTCAGTGACGGTTCAGACGGCTTCGACACTGACCCAGTAGCGGGTCAGGTAACGCAGCTTCACCGGCAAGGTCCGGGTCAGGTTTTCCAGGACCGCATCTGTATCGTCGATACGGAACGCTCCGGAAATGCTCAGGTCGCGAACCGCCCCGGCGCAGCGCAGCACGCCCGGGCGATAGCGCCCCAGCTCGTCGATGAACTCCCCGAGGCGCCACTCGTTGACGCTCAGCATGCCCTGCACCCACGCGGTCGAACCCTGTGCCAAGACACCGGCAGGATCGGCGCGGTCAGGATCGAACGCCGCCTGCTGACCGGCCTCCAGACGCACTGCCCGCTCCGGGTGACGGCGAGGACGGAGCTCGACCGCCGACTGCAGCACACCCACGCGGGTCCGGTCCGTCATCTGGCGCACGCTGAAGCGCGTCCCGAGCGCGTGGATGCGCCCGTCCTGGGTCTCGACGATAAACGGCCGCTGCCCAGGATCCTTGGCGGTTTGCACGAGGATCTCCCCGCGGTAAAGACGGATAAGCCGAAGTTGCCCGTCGAAGCTCGCATCCAGCGCGGTGTTGGCATTGAGTTCCAGCTGCGACCCGTCGTCCAGCCGCAGCGAGCGACGCTCGCGCGCGCCCGTGCTCTGCTGAGCGAACAGGCCATGGTTCGCCAGCGGTTTGCCGATCATCCAGCTGCTGCCCCCGACGGCCAGCAACACGCCGAGGATCTTCAATACCTCGCGGCGTTGCGCCTGGGCCGCATCCAGCCCTGACCGGGCGGCATGTGCGGGTACCGTTGCCCATTGCCGCTGGAACGCCTCGACCCGCGCCCATGCCTCGGCGTGCAAAGGATCTGCCCCCAACCATTGCTGCCAGGCCCGGGTGCAAGCCTCGTCCACCCCTGCATCGTTGAGCTGCACGTACCAGGTCGCAGCAGCCTCGAGGGTCCGACGATCGAGCGCCGAGCTCATCAGTTGTCCGCCAGCAACAGGCACTCGGTCATGGCTCGCACCAGATGGTTCTTCACCGTGGTGACCGAGACCCCGAGGCGTTCGGCCACCGCCACATAGGTCTGCCCTTCCAGCTGCACCGACAGAAAGATCTCCCGGGTACGCTTGCCCAGCCCGTCCAGCAGGCTGTCGACCGCCACCAGCATCTCGAGAATGGACAAGCGCACCTCAGGTGATACCTCGACCGGTTCAGGCTTCTGCGCCAGGGCCACCAGATACGCCTGCTCGATCGCCCGTCGCCTCGACTTGTCGATCAACAGCGAGCGCGCAATTGCAGTCAGGTAGCCCCGCGGCTCTCGGATCGGCGCGGCGTTGCGTGCCGTCATGACCCGCACGAAGGTGTCCTGGGCCAGATCCGCCGCATCGGCCGAATTGCCCAGGCGCATGCGCAACCAGCCTTTCAGCCAACCGTTGTGTTCGGAATAAAGCTGGTGAAGTGCCAAAGGCTCGAGTGCGGACATAAGGGGGCCATTAAATATGCAAATGGTAATTGATCGCATTATTTAGGGCGAGCGCAGTTCGTGCAAGGGGCAATCCGCCCGCCAGGTGTGCATCTGGCCTGATGATGCCCAGGGCAAACTACGCACCTGCCCCCTCCCCCTGCCCGCGAAAACCCAACCTCCAGCACTTTCCCTGATGACACCCCACCCATTAAGTTGCACTCTGCACCAAACTGATTCAGCCGGAACCGATTTTGATGGAAAGCACACCCCCGACCGTTGCCGCCGAGCGCCTGCTGGAAAGCGCGCGACGGCTGTTCTGCCGTGAAGGCATTCATGCAACGGGCGTTTCGCGCCTGCTCAGCGATGCCAAGGTCGCGCGGCGCACGCTGTACGAGACCTATGGCTCCAAGGAGAACCTGCTGCGTGCCGTGTTCGATCGCGAGGCAGCGATGTGGTTTGGCTGGTTTGACCAGGCACTGCCTCAGCGTACCGACGACCCGGAGCAACGCCTGATCTTTCTGTTCGACCTGCTCGAGGAATGGTTCGCCAGCGGGCGCTTCTTCGGCTGCCTGTTCACCAACGCCGTCGCCGAACACGACAAGTCTTCCAGCTGGGTACGTGACCTGGCCCAGGCGCACTTCGATCGGGTGCATGACCGCATCGAGCAACTGGCCGCGGCCTGCGGGCTGCCGGAACCGGCCTGGGTCGCGCAGCAGATCTCGCTGCTGATCGACGGTGCCATCGCCACCGCGATGGTCTCGCGCAACGCCAGAAGCGCACAGGTTGCACGTTCGATCCTGCTGACCCTGCTGCGCGAAGCGAAAGCCGCCTAGCCCGCCCCCTGCACCGCTGCCGGTGCAGGCCTCGGCGCCTATATGCTAACGAGGCATAAGCTAAGCTTAAAATATTAGTTCTGCTTATATCGCAGATCTCACATACTTCACGCGCCTGCCGAGAACGATCGGTCTACCTGTTTTGGGATGCGTGTGATGAGAGATTTTTTCCAGCGATTGTTCTCCACCAGTGGCGCGCAAGCGACGCCCGCACTCCAGTCCAACCTGAGCCGCCGCTCGTTCATGTGCGCCTGTGGCTGCGGCATGCTGGCGCTGAGCGCCGCCGGTACCGCGCTGCTGGCAGCGGCCAGCAAGGTCGAAGCTGCCACCGGCGGGCCGCTGCTGCGTGTGGGGCACATGCCCGCCGGCTGCGTGTCGCACCTGCTGCTGGCAAAGCTGCGCGGTGATTTTGCGGCGGCGGGCCTGCAGGTGGAGCTGACGCAATTCAACAGCCCAAGCGATGCCCTGCAGGCCTTGTTGGCAGGTCGCCTGGAACTGATGCACGGGCCCTGGACCATGACCGCAGCCGCCTACGCCAAGGGCACCCAGGAGCTGCGCATCATCGGTGGCTCGGGGCAAGGCGGCATCGAACTGGTGGCGCGCAACGGCTCGGTGGCCAGCCTGGATGAATTCATCGCCGCCGCAGGCAGCGGGCTGCGCGTCGGCACCCTGCGCCTGGATACCCTGGAACTGGTGGGCTACGGCTCGATGGCGCGCCACGGCAAATCCTACAACGACTATCAGATGACCTTCTTCCCGAGCATGGCCGGAATGGGCGAAGCCATCGCCAACGGCCGCCTCGACGTGTGCACCCTGGCACAGCCCTATGCCCAGAACGTGGTCAGCACCACCGGCGCACGCTACCTGAGCGACTCCAACGCGGTGTGGGGCCCGGAGGCCGCCGACTGCGTGATCACCACGCAGGTGCGCACCAGCCAGGAACAGGGGCCGCTGCTCAAACGCTACCTGGAACTGCTGCAGGCATCGGCCACTGCGATGAAAGCCGACTTCGACAACGCCATCCAGCAATTGCAGCCGATCTACGGGGTATCCAACGAGGTGCTCAAGGTGGCCCTGGCACGCCAGGCGCCCAACCCGGTCATCAGCCCGGTAGGCGTGGCCGGCCTCAAGCGCGGCGCCGGCTACCTGGTCGAACTGGGCTACTTCACCGACAACCCGATCGATGCGGTTCTCGACCTGCGCCATCAACCTGCTGCCCAGGTGACGGGATGAACCAGGCCATTCTGACCCTGAGCCGGCAGCCCGACGCACGCCGTGCCCCGCGTTATCTGGACGCGCTGCGCGACACGCTGTGGTTCCTGCTGGCGTGGGCATTGCTGATCGGCGCATGGGAGCTGGCGGTGCAGTCTGGCTGGCTGGATGGCCGCGTGCTCCCGCCTCCCAGCGTGACCCTGCCGTATGCGTTTTCCGGCGAAGCGGTGGTGGGTTTCGGGCAGCAGCGCAGCGGCTTGCTGGAGGCCTTGCTGGTGACCCTGCTGCGGGTCAGCGGCGGGTTGCTGGCTGGCAGCCTGGTGGCGCTGCTGCTGGCGGTGATCACCACCGAGGTGAAGCTGCTGCGCCGCCTGATCCTGCCGCTGGTGCAGACCCTGGCGCCGATCTCACCGGTGGCCTGGGTCCCCTTCACCATCGCGGTGATCGGCATCGGCGGACAGGCCGCGGTGTTCGTGGTGTTCCTGGCCGTGCTGGGCACCATGACGCTGTCGCTGGTCGCCGCGCTGGATGCCATCGACCCGCAATACCTGAACATCGCCCGCAACCTGAGGTGCACGCGCCAACAGATCTGGCTGCGCGTGCGACTGCCGGCAATCGCCCCCAGCGCGATGACCAGCCTGCGCATGGCGTTCTTCGGCGCGTGGATGGCGGTGCTGGCCGGGGAGATGGCGGGAATCAATTCCGGGTTGGGCTACATGATCATCATGGCCCAGCAGATGTACAACATGCCGTTGGTGATGGTGGGTGTGATGACCATTGGTGTCGTGGGTTTCGTGGTGGATCGCCTGATGCTGTTGCTCGGACGCCGCCTTACCGGGTGGGCGTCATGAGCCGGGGCGCCACGCTGAGTTTTCGTGGCCTGAGCAAGCAGTTCGAAGGCGGCACACGGGTAGAGGTGGGTGACCTGGATATCAAGGCCGCCAGTTTCACCGTGCTGCTGGGGCGCAGCGGGTGCGGCAAGAGCACCCTGCTCAACATCGCTGCGGGCCTGCAGCAACCCAGCACCGGGCACCTGCTGTACGACGGCCAGGCAGTGAGCGGCAACCAGCCCGACAGTGCGCTGATCTTCCAGCAGAACAACCTGTTCCCGTGGATGAGTGCGGTGGAAAACATTGCCATCGCCCTGCTCAACCGCGGGCTGGACCGTGAAGCGGCCACCCGGCGCGCCGAGCAGTTGCTTGCCGACGTGGGCCTGGCCGAATTCGCCCGGCACCGGCCGGCGGCATTGTCCGGCGGCATGTGCCAGCGCATC
Organism: Pseudomonas sp. 1176_21; assembly: GCF_052850635.1. Classification (NCBI taxonomy): domain Bacteria; kingdom Pseudomonadati; phylum Pseudomonadota; class Gammaproteobacteria; order Pseudomonadales; family Pseudomonadaceae; genus Pseudomonas; species Pseudomonas sp. 1176_21. Next base: position 102,529 of record NZ_VXCV01000007.1, on the reverse strand, counting down.
GCCCTGGCCAGGGCACTGGCCCTGGAGCCACGCCTGCTGCTGCTCGACGAGCCGTTTTCGGCGCTGGACGCACAGACCCGGCGCCTGATGCAGGACCAGTTGCTGCGCGCCTGGAACACCAGCGGCGCCACGGTGCTGATGGTGACCCACGACCTGCAGGAGGCGCTGCTGCTGGCCGACCGTATCGTGCTGATGGCCAGCACGCCCCACGGCCGCATCGCCCAGATCCTGGAAATCGACCTGCCGCGCCCGCGCCAGGTGCGCTCGGCGCAACTGCTTGACCTGCAAGAACGGCTGGACGCGTTTCTGACCCACGAAACCCGGCTGGCCGAGCATTTCTAGTCGACACGGGACCTCCCGATTAACTGATTGGCACACGGTCATTCGACCGCCATGCCGCCCCTTGAAGAGCACAGACCATGAGTGAAACCACCCACCGCGTCACCATCAACGGCCTCCAGGCCAACGCCGGCCGAGCAGTTCGCGAACGCATCCGGGCCGATGGCGAGGGTGACATCGCACGCCCGCTCTACCACACCAGTGTGCAGTGGACCGAGGGCTACCAGACCCTCACCAAGGTCAAGTCCGGTGCCGTGCTGCACGGCGACGAGCCCTGCGCCTACGGTGGCGCCGGCCTGGGCGCCACGCCCCAGGAACTGTTGTTGGCGGGTATCGGCAACTGCCTGGCGGCCACCTACATCGGCGGCCTGTCGGCATCCGGGGTCAAGGTCAACAGCCTGGTGCTGGACGTGAGCGGCCGCGTGGATTTTCGCGCCGCATTTGGCGTGACCAGCGGCAACCCGGGCTTTGAAAGCATCCAGGTGCAGGTGTCGATCGATACCGAGGAATCACCCGAGCGCGTGGACGCATTGCTGGCCAAGCTGCTGCCGACCGCGCCGATCCCCGACACCATCATGCGTCCCGTGCCCCTGACGGTGGAGGTGCAACACACCGGCGGCGCCACCCATGGCTGACAACGCGCACAGGGTGCTGGTGGTGGGGGGCGGGCCGGCGGGGCTGTCCTGCGCCTACGAGCTGGTACGCGCCGGCCTGCGCCCGCTGGTGCTGGAGCGCACGCAGGCCGTGGGCGACGTGTGGCGCAACCACTATGACGGCCTGCGCCTGAACACCGGGCGCTGGTTTTCCGGGTTGCCGGGCGGGCGCTTTCCATGGGCGGCAGGCCGCTGGCCGAGCCGCGATGACCTGGCCCGGGTGCTGGCGTCACTGCCGGCCCGGGGCGGCTTCGAGGTGCTGACCGGGTGCGACGTGGAATCGGTCGGCTACCTTCAGGCGCAATCGATGTGGCAGGTGCGCTGTCGTGATGGCCGCGAGTGGCGCGCACCGGCGCTGGTGGTCGCCACCGGTACCTCGTGCGTACCGTCGATCCCGCAGTGGCCGGGGGCACAGCGCTTTGCCGGGCAGATCGTGCATGCTGCGCACTTCGGCAATGCACGTGCCTACGCCGGCAAGCACGTGGTGGTGGTCGGCAGCGGCAATTCGTCCTGCGAGATAGCCAGCCGCCTGGTACCCCATGCCGCGTCGGTCACGCTGTCGGTGCGGCGCGCGCCGCACTTTCTGCCCAAGAGCCTGTTCGGCGTGCCGCTGGCAGCACTGGGTACGTTGATCCGTCGGCTACCGCCCCGCGCGAGCGACGCGGTGCTGAGCTGGTTGTCGCGGCGCTGGGTCGGCGACCTGTCGGCCTACGGCCTGCCACCACCGGCACAGGGCGTGTCCGGGCTGGGCAGTGTCACGCCGACGCTGTTCATGCCGGTGATCGACGACCTGAAACAGCGCCGCATCAAGGTGGTCGGCCCGCTGCTGGAACTGAACGAGCAAGGCGCCGTGGCCCACACCGGCATCGACCGCACCGAGCGCTGCACGCTGCGCATGGACGTGATCGTTGCGGGCACCGGCTACACCACCGGCCTGGAGGCGCTGATCCAGTACCCCGAGGCGCTCACGGCGGACGGCAAGCCGACCGTGGATGACGACGGCCAGTCGAGCGTTGCGCGGGGCCTGTTCTTCATCGGCTACCGCAACCCCCTGAGCGGGCAGCTGCGCGAAATCGGCCTGCAGGCGCCTGGCGTGGCAAGGGCGGTCAAGGGCTATCTCGACGCCACGCAACTGGCGCCTTGCACCGGCTCGGCGAAGGTTTCCCTGTAGGCGTAAAGCCCCGGGGTGCCACCGGTCATGATGAACAGCACGTTATCGCCGCGGCGATAGCGGCCCTGTCGCAGGTCGGCCAGCAGCCCGGCGAAGGCCTTGCCCGAGTACACCGGGTCCACCAGCACACCTTCGCAGCGCGCCATCAGGCGCACCGCTTCGAGCATGGCCTGGGTCGGCAGCCCGTAGCCTTCGCCCAACTGGCTGCCATCGATGTTGATCGCACTCGCATCGAGGCTTGCAGCATGGCCCAGCAAGGCCAGCGCCTGGCGAGTCAACTGCAGGGTCGTGGCCGCCGCGGCCTGCTGGTCGGCCAGCACCGACCAGGACCTGACGCTCGCCGCACCCCGCCCCAGTACCTCGAACCCCGCCGCAAGCCCGGCATGGGTGCCGGCGCTGCCATTGGGAACCACGACCTCGTCGAATCGCACGCCCATCGCGGTTTCCTGCTGCACGATCTCTTCGGCGCAACGGGCGTAGCCCAGGCTGCCAAGCGGCGTGGAACCGCCGGTGGGAATGACCAGCACCTTGCGACCTGCCGCACGCAACTGCTGCGCGCGCGCCTCGGCCGCTGCCAGTGCATCGGCGCCCCTGTCCAGCACCTGCACCCTGGCCCCGAACAGCTGGTCGAGCAGCACATTGCCATTGAGCTCGTAATCGCGATCGGCCCTGGGCACCGCACGGCTGAGGATCAGTTCGCATTCAAGCCCCAGCCGGGCGCACACGGCGGCCGTCAACCGCGCGTGGTTGGACTGAATGCCGCCCACGGTGATCAGGGTGTCGACGCCATTCTTCAGCGCCTCGCCCAGGTGGAACTCCAGTTTGCGCAGCTTGTTGCCGCCACCGCCGACAAGCATGTGGTCATCGCGCTTGAGGTACAGGCCGACACCCATGGCCGGCAGGCCCAGATGGTGCTCGATACGCTCGGCGCGTTGTATGCCGGTGGCGCCCTGCAGCAGATCGGCGCGCGCGAATGCGCCCAGCGCCTGGCTCAGTACATGTCGCATGGGATGACACCTCGTGCTCTGGTTCAATGCCACGGACTATAGGGATAAACTAAAGCGCAATAAACGCACGCCAGGTTAGCAATTGACTCACTCAACGTTAGTAATCATCACCTCTCGGATCACTCGATGAGCAAGCTCAGGCAGATGGAAGTATTTGTTGCCGTGGTCGAAGCCGGCAGCTTTGCCGGGGCGGCTGCCGCGCTGGGGATGTCGGCGGTGATGGTGGGGCGGCATGTCCAGAGCCTTGAGAAAACCCTGAACACCCGGCTGGTTCAACGCACCACACGCCGGCAGACCATAACCGGCGAAGGCCGTATCTTCTATGCCGAGGCCAGGACCGCCCTGGAGCAGGTCGCCTACGCCTACAACCGGGTAGAAGCCTCCAGCGACGCGCCCAGTGGCCTGCTGCGGGTGACCGCGCCGATGACACTGGGGGTATCGCTGGTCGGCCCGCTGGTGACCGAGTTCATGCAGCGCTACCCGCAGGTTCAGGTCGAGCTGATCCTGAGCAACGAGGTGGTGGACCTCTACGAGAGTGCCTTCGACCTGGGCTTCAGGATCGCCGAGCTGGTTGACGCCAACCTGGTCTCGCAGCCCCTGCCGCCCTATCAGATGGTGATCTGCGCCGCCCCGAAATACCTCGAGAAGGCCGGCGAGCCGACAACACCGGAGGCGCTCCACGCCCACCGAATCCTCACCCACACCTCCTGGAACAACCGCTTTGCCTGGCCACTCAAGCAGGCTGGCAAAGAGGTGTTCTGGCCCGAGCAGGCGGTGCTTCGCAGCAACGATGGCCAGGTACTGCTGCAGGCCGCCATTGCCGGCAGCGGGATCCTGATGCAGCCGGACTTTCTGGTGGCCGCCGCGCTGGCGAACAAGGAGCTGGTGAGCATTCTGGGGGCGTATGTGCCGGCCCACAAACCGGTGCAGATGGTGTATCCACGCTCGAAGAAGTCACTGCCCAAGCTCACTGCCTTCGTCGCGTTCATCCAGGCGCGGCTCGGCTTGCCGAGCCAGCCCTGATCGCAGGGCCGGCGGGCCGTCAGGCCTGCGCCGCGTCGCGCACCTGCATCAGCGCGAAGCCCAGCAGGTTCAGGCCGCGCCAGCGGTCCGGCCGGTGGGCGTTCTGGTCATCCTGTGCCAGACCGATCCCCCACACCCGGTCCACCGGGCTGGCCTCCACGATCACCCGCGTGCCGGTGCCCTGCAGGAAGGCCCCCAGTTCCGCGTTCTGGGAAAACTTGGCCTGGTTGGCCCGCACCACGATCGCGAAGCGCTCCTGTGCCCACCGCGCCTCGTCGAACCCGCGCACCTGGCGTCCGAGTGCCTTGGCCGCATTGGGATCGGTCGCCTCGATGATCCGTGCCCGCGTCTGTTCATCACCAAACAGCGCCGCCTTCTCGGCCATCATGTAGTGCTCGGCCGACTGGTACGACTGCCCGTCCACCTCGAACGGCGCCACGTACCACTGGCTGAAACACGAGGCGGTGACACCCTTGCGGCTCACCTGATGGCCCCAGAAGAATACGAACTCGGGCCTTTCGCCGGCCAGGTAGCGGGACACCAGGTCCTCGAGCATCTGTGAATCGTTCACGCTGATTGCCTCTCCAATAACACCATTGCAACGGTCATCCGGCCGCAGCACCGAACGGTGCCTGCCGGCCAGGACGGTGATACTACCGCGTAATGCAGCACCCGCTCACAGCGCCTCCAGAAATGCCTTCAACGCCTTCAACTCCACCCGGTCCAGCCCCAGCGCCTCGAACTGTGCGGAGGTGACAGGAAACAGCGGATCGCCCTGCTGCCCAGGCTTCGGCACCGGCCGCGGCATGCCCACGTTGTAGAACGCCAGCACCTGATCGAGGCTGCTGGCGAAACCGTTGTGGAACCACGGGCCGGTGCGGCTCACCAGGCGCAGCGAAGGGGTGCGAAAACGCCCCACGTCCGCGGCCAGGCCGGTGACTTCATGGCGACCAAGGTCCTCGCGGCTGCGCCCGTAGAACGTCAGGCCGGCATTGTGAAAACGCTGGTCGCTCATTCCCGGCCCGAAGTGGCAGTTCATGCAGCGCGCCTTGGTGCGAAACAGGTGCAGCCCGTGTAGCTGCTGGTCACTCAGCGCAGCAGTGCGACCGCGCAGGAAGCGCTCGAACGGCGTGCGCTGCGCGACCCGCAACAGATCGCGCTGGTACGTCGCCAGGGCTGCGGCAATCTGCTCGGCACCCAGCGCCTGCCCGGGAAACGCCACGGCAAACAGTGCCGGGTAATCGGCGCTGGCACGCAACCGGGCCACCAGTTCGTCGACGCTGAAGGCCATTTCCGCCGGATCGACGACCGGCATCAGCGCCTGGGTTTCCAGGCTGTCGGCGCGGCCATCCCAGAACAGCTGTGGGGCCAGGCCACTGGTGACCACGCTCGGCGCATTGCGCCGGCCTGGCGCACGCCCATGCCCGAACGACACCCGGCGCCCATCGGCGAACGCCAGGTCCGGCTCGTGGCACGAGGCACAGGCGATGTGCCCCGACCGCGACAGGCGCGGGTCGAAGAACAGCGTGCGCCCCAGCGCTGCCTTCTGTTCGGTGTAGGGGTTGTGCGCAGGCGAGGGTGCACGCTCGGGCAGTGGCCCCAGCTCCTGCCAGGCCACGCCGGCGTCCACCTGCGGCGCCGGCCAGTGTGCCGGCGGGCGGCTGTAGGCCTCGCGCAGGCAGGCCGCATCAGCCGATGCACACAGGGGTGCGTGGTGCTGCGCCCATAGGGCCGGGCTGGCCAGCATGAGTGCGATGCCAATCAGGAACAGGCGCATCTCAGAAGGTGTACCCCACTTCCAGCCAGTACTGGCGACCCACTTCATAGGTCGACACCGAATTGCTGTTGACCGTGGCGTTGGCATTGACCGACTTCTTGTCGAGCACGTTGAACACGTCGACGTTGACGAAGATGGCCTGGTCCCGTGCGGTGGGGATACGCCAGCCCAGCCGCGTGTCCCAGGTCAGCGCCGCGTCGAATTTCTGCTCTTCCCACACATCCACCGAGGTGCCCCTGTAATCGACGTTGCGCCCGGTGTCGCCGATGCGCTTGTAGCCGGCCCGGTAGCGCCAGAAGTTGCTCCACTGCAGGTTGGCCTGGGGGATGTCGGTGATGGTGGTCAGGCGCGCCGTCCACGGGCGGTTGTAGTTGGTCGCCGGGCGGTCCTGGTAGTTGATGAAGCTGCCCTGGTACTGGATCACGTCATTCTGGTAGTAGGTGTCGTCGGCCTGCACGTAGCTGGGCGAGGAAGCCTTGCTGTCGGTCCAGTTCAGCGCCAGCTGGCCGCCGGTCTGCGTGCCCAACAGCGTCCAGCGCTGCATCGGCGTCACGGTCAGGGTGTAGGTGTCGGTCTCGCTCTTGCCGTCGTTGGTGTAGGTGGTGTAGTTGCTGGCCAGGTCAGGGTCGGTGGACGGCTGCCCCAGGGTGCGCCCGGAGACCTGTACCACCTGGTCACGGCCCTTGCGGTTGACGTACTTGAGGCCGTACTCGATGCCGGCCCACTGCTGCACCACGCCCAGCATCAGCTCGTCGTCATAGGGGATGTCGAGCTGATTGAACAGCGTCTGGTTGCTGCCGTTGGACTTGGTCACCCAGGGTTTGTCGAGGCTCGCGCGGGTTTCGTTGAAGCGCAGGCGGTTGCGCCCGTCCTGCAACTGCCAGCTGGTGACGCTGCGGCCGTAGTAGCGGTTGGCACCGGCACTGAGCAAGGTGGTGCGGTCACCGAACACGTCGTACTCCAGGGAGAAGCGCGGTGCCCAGGTGGTCTTGTCCATGTAGTCGTCACTGTCCACGCGCACGCCGGGGCGCAGGGTCAGCTTGCCCAGGGTGATCTCGTCCTGCACCCAGCTGCCCCAGGTGGTGGTGGTGAAATCGAATTCGCCGGGGGCATAGCGGGTGCGGCTCTTCATGTACTGGCCGGCCCAGCCACTCACGGTCTCGCCCATGTTGCAGGCAACGGTATCGGTCACCCCCGCGCTGTTGGTACAGCTGTTGGTGGCGGCCGGGGCCACATAGGTACTGCTGTCGGTGAGGCGCTCGTAGCGTACGTACTGGCGGGAGAACTCCAGGCCGGTCTGCGGGCGGTGAATGGCGCCCAGCCAGTCGAAGCTGCGCCAGTCGGCATTGAGCTTGTACTGCCAGGTGCGCTGCTGCTGTTCGATATCGCCCCAGCCCCCCTCCAGGGTGTTGGCGGTGGTCTTGCTGCCGATGCCCCAGTCCTTGGTGGTCGACTTGCGCCAGGTCCAGTAGTCGGCCGAGTCCGAGGTGCGGCTCTGTTCCTGGCGGCTCCAGGCCAGGGTCTGTTCGACACGGGCCAGGTCGCCGTCCCACACGGTGCGCAGGTTCAACTGGGTACCGCCAACCTTGTTGTCATAGCCGGAGTTGGCGACGTTGGCCCGGAAGTAATGGCTCTCCTCGGGCGCGTGGGTCACGCTGGTCTCGACGGTGAGCCGGTCGCTGGCCTGCCACACCGACTTGAGGAAGTAGTTGTCGATGCGCCGCTCCTGCTTCTCCTTGTGATAGCCCATCTCTTCGACGTTGTTGTAGGAGTAGAGGCTCAGCGGAATGGTCGAGCGCTTCTGGCTGAAGTTGCCGATCAGGCCGAAGGTGTCGGTCAGGTGGCCTTGCAAGGTACCGCGCACGATGACCTTGTCGAACTCGGGCTGCTCGTCGGGCGAGCCGGAGTTCTCCATGCGCTGCTCTTCCGTCTCGTCGATGTGGTATTTGGTCCAGGCCGAGCGCGTGGTCTGTACCGAGAACTTGCCGTGCAGGGCCTTGGTCGGGGCGCGGGTCTGGGCGTCGATCACCCCACCGTTGAAGCCGCCATAGGCGGCCGGCACGTTGCTGTCCAGAACCGTGATGTTCTCCAGCAGGTCGGTGTCCAGCGCCAGGCCCTGGCTGCGCCCCGGCACCCTGTCCAGCAACTGCACGCGGTCTTCGGCCGGGTCGATGTCGTTGTTCATGTTGATGCCGTCGACCAGGAAGGCGTTCTGGTAGAACGCCGCGCCGTTGATGCTGATGTTGGCCGGGGCGATTTCTCCGGGTGTCTTGCTGCTGAGCTGGTTGTCGTCGAACTGAACGTTGGGGTGGCTGCGCAGCAGGCTGGTGATGTCGCCGTTGCCGGCCGGCATTGCCTCGATAAGCTCGCGATCGATATGGGTTTCACCCTGTGGCAGCAGCGCCCGTTCGCGGACCTTGGTGTTTTCCAGCTGGATCTGGTCGGCACGCGGACGCACCACCCGTTGCAGCAGCAGCGCGTCGTCGCCGATATGCACCCATTCCAGGTCGCTGCCCTTGAGCAGGATCGCCAGCGCCTGATCGGCGCTCAGCTCGCCACGCACCGGCGGGGCACTGAGGTTGCCCAGCAACTGGCTTTCGACGCTGATCTGCAGGCCGGTCTGCTGCCCCAGCGCCATCAGCGCAGAGCCCAGCGGCTGGCGCGCGATATCGATGCTGTGGCGCGCCGGCTCGTCATCGGCCAGCACCGGCAACGACACTGCCAACCCCACTGACAGCAACAGCAGGCGCGCACTGCGCCGACGACCCTGCAACGACTCTTGGGTGCGAATGGACATGCTCTGGTGAACTCCCCGTGCGGCGCGAACGATACGCGCCTGTAAATGAGAATCTGTACGATTAACTCAGCGGGGCAATAAACGAACGGCGATGGGGAATTTCCAGAACTTCGTGAATTTATTTTTTCCCAGGCGGCGAAGCGCGCTCACGGATGACCGTAATGTACGGCCCCCATTGCGTCAGCTGCCCGCCCAGCGGAGCGATGGCCAGTTGCAGCGCGCTACCTGGCGACCGCAGGTTCAGCGACGCGGTGATGCGCCGCTGGCCCAGGGCACGGTCCTGCAGCAGCAACACGCCGGGGTAATACGCACGCAGTTGTTCGATGACTTCGGCCAATGGACGGTCGTTGACCAGCAACTGCCATTGGCGCCATGCCGCAACCTGCTCCAGCTGCACCCGGCTGCGCTGCGCCGGGCCCTGGTTCAGCCCCACGCGCAGACTGTCGCCCGCACCCAGCGCCGGCACTGCCAGTTCGCCGCGCCTGTCACGCACCTGCACCGAGCCGCTCTGCACTGCTACCGACACCGCGCTGCGGCTCAGGTCCACATCGAACGCCGTGCCGGTGACGGTCACCTTCACGTCTTCGGCCTGCACCGTGAAGGGCCGCGCGGCGTCATGGCTGACCTCGAAGAATGCCTGGCCCTTGAGCAGCGTGACCGCACGCGCACCCGGCTCGAACGCCACGCGGATGGCGCTGTCGCTGCCCAGTTCGATGTGGCTGCCGTCGCTCAGGCGCACCTGCCGGTGCTCGCCCGCCGTGCTGCTGTAGTCGGCCGGCGGTGCACGCCCCACCAGCAACAGCACGCAGGCCGCCAGCGCGCTCGCCGCCAGCGCCCGGCGTGGCCAACTGCGCCGGCGGCCTGCCATGCGCGGTGCGGCGGGCACCTGGTGCGCCGTTGGTGGCTCCAGCGGGTCGATGCCGGCGCTCAGCATCCAGACCTTTTGCACCTTGCGCCAGGCCGCCGCATGGCGTTCGTCAGCGGCCAGCCAGCGCGCATGGGCCTGGTGCAGCAGCACGTTGTCCGGTTCGGCATTGCATTGCAGCAGCCAGTCCATGGCGGCCTGCCACACCGGGTCGTCCTTCAGCGAGCCGGGCGTTCGGCAAGACGGGGTGGTATCAGTCATCGGCCAGATGCTCCGCACAGTGGGTCAGTGCGTCACGCACCAGTTGGTGCGCCAGACTAGTCGAAATATTCAAGCGGGCGGCAATTTCCTGAAAAGTCATGTGCTGCAAGCGGTGCATGTGAAAGGCCTGCCGCGCCCGCTCCGGCAGCAGCGCCAGGGCGTCCTGCAGCACACGCAACTGATCGCGGTGCAGGGCCTGGTGCTCCGGCGACGGTGCGCTCGACGGCAGCTCATCGAGCCGTTCGCCGCCATCGGGCTGGCGGTTTTCCAGGGTCGTGCGGCGCAGCAGGTCGAACGACAGGTTGCGCACGATGCGGTACAGGTACCCCACCGGGTTGCCCAACTGCGCACCGGCGTCGGCCTGCCCGCAGAAACGCAGCCAGGCCTCCTGCACCACGTCCTCGGCCTGCGCACGGCAGCCGACGATGGGTGCCGAATAGTCGACCAGCGCAGCACGGTGGGAAAGGTACAACTGGAGTTTATCGCTGGGGCAGGACACGGCGACGACCATTGAAGGCAGGAGCGGGTTGGGAGGGCCGCTATTCTGCATTCAATTGCGAATGATTATCAACTGAAATATCAGGCCTGCTCCTGCGCCTTGAGGTGAGCTAGCCGGTCACCACCGCGGGTTCATGCACCGTCACCCGGTTGCGCCCGCCGTGCTTGGACAGGTACAGCGCATGGTCGGCCCAGGCGATCAGTTCGGCGTGGCTGCTGGAGGGATGGCTCAGATCGGCCACGCCCAGGCTGATGGTGAAACGGATGTCCTGCCCCTCATGGCTGACGCTCAGGCGTTCGACCGCCTTGCGCAGGCGCTCGGCAAAGATCAGCGCGCCGGCCTTGTCGGTGTCCGTCAGCACCACGCCGAACTCTTCGCCACCGTAACGGCCGGCCACGTCGCTGTCACGGATCTGCTCGCGAACCACCCTGGCCACCTGGCGAATGACGGCATCGCCCGCCGGGTGACCATAGGTGTCGTTGACTCGCTTGAAATGGTCGATGTCGAACATCACCAGGCTGGTGGCATTGCCATAGCGCTGATTGCGCGCATGCGCCAGTTGCAGGCACTCCTCCCAATGCCCGCGGTTGTACAGCCCGGTCAGGCAATCGGTGCTGGACAGCTTCTGCAACTGCGCGTTGGCGGCCTGCAACTGGTGGCGGTTGGTGGCCACATCGGTCACGTCGTAGATCACCAGGCAGATCTGGCGGATCTCGCTGTCGGTGGAGCGCAACGGCAGCAGCGTGGTGTTCTGGTACATGAAATCCACCTGGCCGGTGATCGGCTGGTAGTTCTTGAACCGCACCAGATATGGGCGCTGCTCCCAGATGGTGAAAGCCGGGGTGCCCAGGGTCGCGACGCTGTCCACCTTGTGGCTGAACCATTGCCGGTCGACCTCGGGGAACAGGCTGAAGAAGCACTGGTTGTAGGCATCCCTGGGCTGCACCCCCGAGCGGTTTTCCATGAAGGTGTTCCACACCTGCACCCGATGTTCGCGGTCGAGCACCACCACGCCCACATCGATGCTCTGCACGATGCTCAGCAGCCAGTGAAATTCCTTCAGGTCGATAGGATCGCGCATGGGCTCAGTTCATCAGGTAGGCAAGTTTATGGGTCAAGCGCTCGATGGAGTCTTCGGTGAACAGCAACAGCAGGTCGAAACGGATATCGTGCCCTTCCAGGCTGTAGCTGATCTCGACCGCCAGGGTTTTCTGCCAGCGTTGGCCGTTGACCTGGATAAGCTCGTCGATGGTGCCGTGCTGTCCGAGGATCTGCGGGTGGCCCTGGGAGAACACCACGTCGATCTGCTCGGCAATGCTGCTCAGGCACGCACCGATCAATACGCTGGAGAAGTCCAGCAACAGCTCCATGTCGGAATACTCGATGCTCTGGTGGCGCATCAGCTTGGCCATGTCGGCGATTTCCGAATCGTGGAACATCAGCAGGGCCTCGCCGGCGATGCCACTGCCGATGAAGCCCTGGCAGATTGCCGTGAGCCGCTGGCTGCTGCCCGCGTCGGCCAGCGCCATGTGCAACTCGCCCACCTCGAAGAGGTTGACGCTGGGCACCGGCAACTGCACGAACACGCCCAGCACCTTGGCGATCAGGGCTGCGGCGCGGCCGATGGCGACGTTGACCGTTTCGCTGAACACCTCGCGAAAGCCGATGACGGCAGTCGCCGCGCCGGCCAGCGGTGTCGCCGAGCGCTCACCCAACAGCCCCAGCTGGGCCAGCAGGCGGCGCAGCTCGTCCTGGTCGAAGGGTTTTTTCAGAAACGCCAGCGCGCCCAGGTCCAGCACCCGGCGCACGGCCTCTTCCTGCACATCGCCCGAGATCACGATGACCTTGGGACTCAGGCCTTCGTCACGCAGCGCAGCCAGCACCTGGTAGCCATCCATGGTGGGCATGGTCAGGTCCAGCAGCACCACCTGGCCCAGGCCGCGGCGTATGGCGTCCATGGCCTGGCGCCCGTCGCTGGCCTCGGTAACCGTTACCGGCCAGTTGGCGGGCAGCGCGCGCAGGACCTGCTTGCGGGCCACCATGGAGTCATCGCACACCAGCAAGGACATCGTTGACACAGACGGGGCGCTCATCGAGTGAATATCAATATAAAAAGTAATGGCATCATGCCATGATCCGACGCCAGGTTCTACGTACCCGCGGCGTCAGCGGTGCTGAGCGAATCCACTTGCACATTCCCTGCCAGGCCATCGCGCAGCATCTGCACGAATGCCTCCCGCGCCGGATGTCGCCCCGCCCCCTCGTGCCAGTAGAACAGGTTGTCGACCGCCTTCAGGTCGGCGAACTCGTGCCCGATCCACCCTGCGCCCTGGCGGTACTGCTCGTAGATGCCGCGCGGCACCAGTGACACCCCGGTGCCGGCGCTGACGCAGCTGACTATCGCACCGTAGCTGCCGATGCCCACGATGGGCAGCTTGTGCCCCTGGGCCTGCAGCCAGTGCTCCAGTGCCGCCCGATACGGACAGCCTTCAGGCCACATGAACACGGCCTTGCCCACCAGGTCCGCGGCGCTGCGCAGCGGCCCCAGTGACGGTGCGCCGATCAGCAGCAGGTCTTCCTGGTACATCAGGGTGCGGCGCAGGTGCGGGCGCTCGACATCCACCGCCACGATCGCACCATCGAGACGGTGGTTGAGCACATCGTCGAGCATCTGCGACCAGGTGCCGGTGCTCAGCTCCAGCGTCACCTCGGGATAGCGCGCATGGTACTGCGCCAGAAACCGCGGCAGGCGCCCGCTGGCCGAGGACTCGATGGCGCCGATGCGCAAGCGTCCGGATGGTTTGGCGGACGGCGCCAGCGCCTGTCTGGAGGCCTCGGCCAGGGCCAGCATCTGCGTGGCATAGGGCAAGAAGGTTTCCCCCGCCGGACTGATCACCAGCCCGCGCCCGCGGCGATGGAACAACGGCACGCCCAGCTCGGCCTCCAGCGCCTTGATCCGCGCCGTGATGTTGGACGGCACGTAGTGCAGCACCTCGGCCGCACGGGCAATGCTGCCGGTGTCGTGGACGGTCTTGAACATGCGGATCTGCATCAGCTCCATACATCACCCAAAGTGAACGATTGGCTCAGTATAAGTCGATTGTAGTGAGCAGTAGGCGTTCCGATACTGAGCGCACCCGCCCTTCGGAAGCCCACCCCATGACCCGCCCCAGCTCACTGAAAATTGCCTGCGCCGTACTCTTCGTGCTGCTGTGCTGGGCCTACTCGCCCACCGGCATCCGCCTGGGCTTGCAGGGCTATGGGCCCACGCACCTGGCGCTGGCGCGCTTTATCGTGGCGTCGCTGTTCATGGCGGTCATCGCGCTGCTGCGCGGCATCGCCCTGCCCCGGCTCAGGGACGTGCCCACCCTGCTGTTGCTTGGCCTGTTCGCGGTCAGCCTGCACCATGTGGCCATCAACTACGGCCAACGCGGGGTCAGCGCCGGGGCGGCCAGTGTGCTGGCGCAGTCCACGCCGCTGTTCAGCCTGCTGATCGCGCACTGGGTGTTCAAGCAGGTGGCCGGGGCCTGGCATTGGGGCTGCCTGCTGCTGGGCATGGCCGGCGCGGCGATCGTGGTGGCCGGCGATCGCGGGCTCGGCCAGTTCGACCCGCACGGGTTGCTGATTCTGGTGGCGGCATTGTCGTGGAGCATCTATTTCGCCCTGCAGAAACACCACGGCCACCGCTACGACGCGCTGACCATCACCTGCTACACCGTATGGTCGGGCACTGCATTGCTGATGGTGTACCTGCCGGGGCTGCTCGACGACCTGGGCCACGCGCCGTCCCAGGCCAACACTGCGGTGCTGGTGCTGGGGGTATTCCCCAGCGCGCTGGCCTACCTGGCCTGGGCCTGGGTACTGCGCCACTGCGAGGTCACCCGGGTGACCCTGGCGCTGTACCTGATACCCGCCTTCGCCATGCTGATCGCCGCAGCGCTGCTGGGCGAGCGGCCCTCGGCTTCGGTGATGCTGGGCGGGCCGTTGGTGCTGATCAGCGTGCTGGCGCTGAACCTGAGGCCGCCTCGGCTGCCGGTTCAGCCGGGTCGCCAAACTTCACATTGAAGTAGTCGAGCAGGGTCTGGCCACGACGCAAGGTACTGCGCACCTCTTCGCTCTGCGCCAGCAGTTCGGCGCTGGGCCTGGCATGCTGTTCAGCCGGCAGCGGCGTCGACCACGCCTTCACCTCAGGAGGTATGCCCGCCTTGGGCCGGTTGTTGACCCAGTGCGAGATATGGCACGGCAAGGTCCAGCCGCCGAAGGCCTGCACAAACAGAAAGCCAAACCAGTGCTGCCACCACGGGAAGTTGTCGCGATAGCCCTGGCGGGCCATGTGGAAGAACGCCACGGTGCCCTCCTCGAACTCTTCATCGGGCGCTGGCGGCAGGCTCGCCGGGCCCTCTTCCATGTACACCCGGATCGCTTCCCATTCGGCAATCGCCGCGCCCAGGTGGCCGCTGGGCACGTTGATCCACAGCACATTGCCGGTGTCGGCCTGACGCAGGCAGAACATCAGGTTGAAGGCGGGCAGCACGGCGTACTCGGTGACGGTGCGCCCCGCGCTGACGCAGGCGATCACCGACTCCCACGGCACGAAGATCGGCGCCGCGCCCCGAGTGGGCACGAACGCCACCTCGCGGCGCTGGCGGTTGAAGCGTATCGGCGGGTGAATCGTCACCTCGCGCATCACCCGCCAGAACATCCCCGCATACAGCAACGACAGGCAGGCGATGAAGCCCCAGATGAACCCGTTGGCCATGAAGTCGGAGAAGGTGCTCCAGAACGGCTCCACATGGCGGCGTGCCCAGGAGCCGAGCAAGGCAGTGAGCATGAAGCAGGTAACCACGCCCATCACCGAGGCGATGCCGCAGCGCGCCATGAACTCGAAGTTGCCCTGGCCGATGGCAAAGTCCAGGTACACCTCGTTGGATTCGCGGTGCAGGTTGCGGCTGCTGTAGGCCGGCATGCCGGTGGGGATCGGCAGGGGCGAGAGGTAGACGATCTCGGTGCCGGCCACCCGCTCGAAGTCACCGGCGTGGGGCAGGCGTTCGTATTTGCTGTCGGTCATCGAGCTATTCCTCTTCCAGCGTCAATGGCCGCGCCATGTCTTTGATCCAGTGCCACAGGATGTAGAAGATGGGGCTTGCGCAGCAGACGCCGATCAACAGCAGCCCGACAGCATTGTTGAGCAACTGGCGCGGGTTGCACTCCAGGGGGCCGCTGTTGCCCTTGCCCATGCGCACACAGCCATGCTCCGGATAGGCCATGACATAGGCGCCCCAGGCAAACAGCGCGGCCAGCAGGGCGAACAGCAGCATCAGGCCCACCTCGGTATCGCGATTGCCCAGGCGCTCCCAGCGTTGCGCCAGCCGCAGGTTCAGCATGCGTCGACATCCTTGTTCATACAGGCTCCTATGAAAAACGGCGCACAGTATCACGCAAATAGTCGTCGAGCAGTTTTACATCGCCGTGGGGCCTGGGCAGTGCCGGGGCGGCTCCCCCTCGTGCCAGCTCGCTCTCAATGAACTGGTGCAGCAGTACGCGGCGAGGCCCGTAATCGGCTTCGCTGGCGATGCGTTTGACGCGAAGCAGCTCGTCCAGGTCGGCCAGCAGCAGCGGGTCGTGCAGGGTCGCCTCCACCAGTTGGGCGAACGCGGTGGGCGGCATGCCCAGGCCCTGTTCGATCCAGCGCACCGCCAGCAACGGGCGCAATACGTAGAGGTACTTCTTCAGGCGCACCTCTTCGCCCTGCAGGTAGATGCGAAAGTTCTTGGTAGCCATCGACAGGTAGTGGTGAAACGCCGCCTGCGGCGAATGGAACTGCCTGGCCAGGCCGCGCAAGGCTTGCAGCGCCCCCGGCTCGGCGCGGTACACCAGCGGCGAGTCGAGCCATTCGAGCAGGGTCGGGTTGGCATTGCGCAGCAGGCGCAGGGTCTTGCGCAGCTCCCAGCCACTGATGTCGAGTTCGTCGGTGAGCGGGCGCTCGATCACGTCGCGTGGCTCGTCGATGCGCAGGTACCAGTCCTGGCGGTGCACGTAGATGAAGCGCACGTCGAAGTCGCTGTCGGTGGAGGCAAAACCCCAGGCGCGGCTGCCGGATTCGCAGGCGTAGAGCACGCGCACGTCATGCTCGCGCTCGATGCGTTGCAGTTCTTCGAGTACCCAGCTGCGCATCGCACTGGGCAGGGGGTGACGGTCTTCCATGTTCATGTTCGAATCCTCGTTGTACCCCTTCGCCGGCACGGCCGGCGAAGAGGCCATCAGCCTTTCACACACACCACCTGACGCAACGTGTGCACCACTTCCACCAGCTCGCGCTGCGCCGCCATCACCGCATCGATGTCCTTGTAGGCCATCGGGATCTCGTCGATCACGTCCTTGTCCTTGCGGCACTCCACATGCGCGGTGGCGCGCACCTGGTCCTCAAGGGTGAAGGCCTGTTTGGCCCGGGTACGGCTCATGACCCGCCCGGCACCGTGGCTGCAGGAGCAGAACGATTCCTCGTTGCCCAGGCCGCGCACGATGAAACTCTTGGCGCCCATCGAGCCCGGAATGATCCCCAACTGGCCCTTCTGTGCCGACACCGCGCCCTTGCGCGTCACCAGGATCTCCTGGCCGAAGTGCTGCTCTTTCTGCACGTAGTTGTGGTGGCAGTTGACCCCCTGCAGGTTGGCCTCGAACGGCTTGCGGATGACCTGGCGCGTTGCCTCGATCACCGCGTGCATCATCAGCGCACGGTTCTGCCGGGCAAAGTCCTGGGCCCACTCCACCGCCTGGACGTAGTCGTCGAAATGGCGGCTGCCTTCCTCGAAGTACGCCAGTTCCTTGTCCGGCAGGTTGGCGATGTGCTGGCGCATGTCGGCCTTGGCCAGCTCGATGAACAGGTTGCCGATGGCATTGCCCACGCCCCGCGAGCCGCTGTGCAGCATGAACCACACGCGGTCGGCCTCATCCAGGCACACCTCGATGAAGTGGTTGCCGCCGCCCAGGGTGCCCAGGTGCTGGCGATTGTTGGTCTTCTGCAGTTGCGGGTACTTGTCGGTGATCGCCTTGAAACGCCCGGCCAGGGCCGACCACGCCTGATCGGCGACGGTCGGTACGTGGTTCCACGCGCCCTGATCGCGCCGGCCGAAGGTCTTGCCGTGGGGCACTGCCTTCTCGATGGCGCTGCGCAGCCCTTGCAGGTTGTCGGGCAAGTCGGCCGCCACCAGCGAGGTGCGCGCCGCGATCATGCCGCAGCCGATGTCCACGCCCACCGCCGCCGGGATGATCGCGCCCAGGGTAGGGATCACGCTGCCAATGGTCGAGCCCTTGCCCACGTGCACATCGGGCATCACGGCCAGGTGCTTGAAGATGAACGGCAGGCGCGCGGTGTTCATCAGTTGCTGGCGTGCGTCCTCGTCCACCGGCACGCCCTGGGTCCAGAGCTTGATCGGTTTGCCGTTGGCCACTTCGAGGATGTTCATGTGTTTCATCTCAATTGTCCTTGTAGCCCGCCAGGCCCGAAGGCCTGGCAGGTGTCATGCGGTTTTCAGGCTGACCAGCCCATTCAACACCTGATCCAGCCCGCCGAATACCGAAATCCGGTCGATGCGCTCGGCCACCCGCTCCAGGGTTTCCAGCTCCTTCAGGCGCAGGGCCGTCGGGTTGTCTTCCATGACCTTGGCGGTGTTGAGCAGCGAACGGGTCGCCGAGGTTTCCTCGCGGCGCCGGATCACGTTGGCCTGGGCCGCCTTCTCCGCCTCCACCACCTGCGCCAGCAGGGTCTTCATTTCACCCGGCAGAATGATGTCGCGCACTCCCAGGCCGCTGACCTCGATGCCGCTGCCCACCAGTTTCTCGGCCAGGTACTGGCTGACGGTGTCGTCGATCAGTTGCTTGTTCTCCAGCAGCTCGTCGAGGGTACGCGTGCCCACGGCCGCACGCAGGCCGAACTGCACCTCGCGGTACAGGTGCTCCAGCGGTTTGCTGAGGCTGGCGAAAGCCATCAGCACGTCGCTGTAGCGCCAGTTGGCCGCCAGGTTCAGGCGCAGGCTGACCTTGTCGCGGGTGAGGATCTCCTGGCCGCTGACCTCCAGCGACTGGATGCGCATGTCGACCATGTCGACGCTCACCTGGCGGTTGAAGCGCCAGAAGCCGTACTGACCGGCCGGCAGCAGCTCGACCACTGCGCCATCGACCTTGAGCACGCCCACATGGAAGGCCGGCACCGGCGCCAGCAGCACCGCATCCAGCCCGGCCAGGGTGCGACCGCGCAGCTTGGGCTGGCCGAGCTGGCCGAGCAGGGTCGGCTCCAGGCGATAGCTGTGGGTCAGGTCGATGCGCTGCAGGGTCTGCGCGCTCTGGCCCTTCCAGTACAACTGGCGGCTGCCCGGTGGCAGCAGTTCCGCCAGTGCGCCATCCTCGAAACGCAGGCCCACTTCGTGTTCGGCCAGGTCCATGCGCTCGAAGTACTGATCCACCACCGCCGGCTCGCTCTGGCGCAGGTAGCCGGCCAGGCGGTGCTCGAAGCGCGGGGTGTTGAGGCTGAAGGTTTCCACCGTCAGCCGGTTATGCAGGTCAAGGCGCTGATGCACGCCCGGTTCCAGGATCGACACGAAGTCGCCCTCGCAGAACAGCAGGCCGCGTTCGTTCTTTTTCACGATGAAGCGCTTGAGCAGTTTCATTCTGTATTTCCCTTTCAATGAATTCCGTGGTGCCGGTGCTGCCGGTACGCCGAGCGCTGCAGGTGGGGCCCGGGGGGAGGTGCACGCGCCGGGACATCAGAGTCCTTTGCCGACCGAGTCCTTCGGTCCGACGTTGCGCCTTGCCCCGGGCCCGGCCAGCAGGCCGGGCGTACCAGCGGTGGCGGGGGCGTCCTTCGCGACAGTCAGCCATCCTGGCTGCAAGTGCGTTGCCCTCGCCTCACCGGCGGGTGTTACGGGTACAGCTACCGTGGAGGGTATGTAACGAGTTCTAGGCTCGTTGGCGGCCCCATCCGGGGTTGCGCCAGCGACCGGTCGTTGCGGCGGCGGCATGCACGACACCAACACCAGAGGTGGGCTCGTGCACCGGTGGGGTTGTGAACCCCGACCCGTTGGCCTGCTTGGCGATGCGGTCGAAAGAGTTATTGCGAGGGGCGTGCCAGGTTTCGTAAAAGCGCTAGAATTTATTTTCAACTCATTGATTTATAAGTATTTTATTTTAATCTTCGTTAAATGAACCTGCGCACCGGGCAAATGCTTGAGGGCTTTTATGTATACTTTTATCTCTTCATTTATCCAAAAAGATAAACAGCATGCACAAGCGCAGCGTTGCCATCGGCTTCATCGGTACCACCCTCGACCGCAACGGAAAGGGTGCCGCGCGCTGGAACAAGTGGCGGCCCACCGTCGCGCTGTGCCAGCAGCCGGATCTTTCGATCGACCGCCTGGAGCTGATTCACGGCAAGAGCGAACGTGATCTGGGCCTGGCCGAGCGCCTGCGCGAGGATGTGCTCAGCGTGTCGCCCCACACCGAGGTGCGCCTGCACCGCCTGGCACTGCACAACCCGTGGGATTTCGAAGAGATGTACGGCGCGTTGCATGACTTCGCCAGCAGCTACCACTTCGACACCGAGCACGAGGACTACCTGGTGCACATCACCACCGGCACCCACGTTGCGCAGATCTGCTGGTTTCTGCTGACCGAGGCGCGCTACCTGCCGGCGCGGCTGGTACAGACCTCGCCGGCGCGCGGCAAGGAAGAAGAGCGTGACCCGGCCGGCACCAGCACGCTGATCGACCTCGACCTGTCGCGGTATGACCACATCGCTTCGCGCTTTCAGCGCGAGCAGGCGCACAGCCTGGCGTTTCTCAAGGCCGGCATCGCCACGCGCAACGTGGCGTTCAACCACTCCATCGAGCAGATCGAGCGCGTCGCCCTGCGCTCAACCGCCCCGATGCTGCTGGTGGGGCCGACCGGTGCCGGCAAGTCGTTCCTGGCCCGGCGCATCCATGAACTCAAGCGCACGCGCCACCAGCTGGAGGGCCGCTTCGTCGAAGTGAACTGCGCCACGCTGCGCGGCGACGGCGCCATGTCGAGCCTGTTCGGGCATATCAAGGGCGCCTTCACGGGTGCACAGAACGCCCGCGACGGCCTGCTGCGCGCCGCCGACGGCGGCATGCTGTTTCTCGACGAAATCGGCGAGCTGGGCGCCGACGAACAGGCCATGCTGCTCAAGGCCATCGAAGAGAAGCGCTTCTTCCCGATGGGCGCAGACAACGAGGTGCAAAGCGACTTCCAGCTGATCGCCGGCACCCACCGCGACCTGCGCAAGCAGGTGGCCGAAGGGCTGTTTCGCGAAGACCTGTATGCGCGCATCAACCTGTGGACCTTCGAACTGCCGGGGCTGGCCGGGCGGCGCGAAGACATCGAGCCGAACATCGATTTCGAACTGCAGCGCCACGCCCGCGAACAGGGCCGCAACGTGCGCTTCAACCTTGAAGCCAAGCGCCAGTACCTGGCGTTCGCCCATTCACCGCAAGCACGCTGGGCCGGCAACTTTCGCGAGCTGTCGGCCTCGATCACGCGCATGGCGACCCTGGCCGACAGCGGACGCATCGACGAGCCCCTGGTCAGCGAAGAGATCACCCGGCTGCAACGGGCCTGGGGGGTTGCGGCGCCCACCGAGCCGTTGCTTGAAGGGCGTGAGCTGGACCTGTTCGACCGCCTGCAACTGGAGGCCGTGCTGCGGGTGTGTCGCGATGCCCGCTCGCTGTCCGACGCAGGGCGCCAGCTGTTTGCGGTGTCGCGCCAGGACAAGGAAAAACCCAACGATGCCGACCGCCTGCGCAAATACCTGGCGCGCTTCGAACTGGACTGGAACCAGCTGCGCAGCTGAGCTGCCATGCTAGAATCCGCGCCCCGGCCGTATTGGCCGGCACACTTTCCCTTCCACCGAAAAAGGACTCTCGGTCTTGTCGTTCATGACATCTCCTCGTCTGCACTTTGCCACCTTCAGCCTGTTCACCGCCCTGAGCCTTACCGCCACCGCCAGCTTCGCCGACGAAGACGAGGCCGTTGCCAAGGGCCGCTGGCAGGGCCTGGCCGGCATGGCCAACCTCTACCTGAACGATGCCGACGCACAGGAATTCATCGATGCCGGCGACAAGGAGAAAAGCGAGCACGACAACATGGCTGGCGCCCTGGCCTATTACCTGACGGCCGCACGCCTGGACCCGAAGAACGCCTATGCGTCCTACCAGGCCGGCGCCGCCCTGGCCTCGATGGAGAAGTTCGATCTGGCTGGCGACCTGCTCGACCAGGCCCGCGAGCGCGGTTTCTGGCAGGCCGTGATCCTGCGTGACGACGACGAGCTGGAGGGCATGAAGGAGGCACCGGCCTACAAGAAACTGCTGCAGAGCGCCGAGGCCAACTACGCCAAACAGGCCAAGGATGCCGGTGCGGCGGCGTTCAGCATCCCCGAAGGCAAGGCCCCTGCCGGCGGCTGGCCGGTAGTGGTGTGGTTGTCCGGCTACGGCACCGAAGGCAGCAAGGGCATTCGCATGCGTGAAGAGCTGGTGGGCGAACGCGCCGTACTGGTGGGTGTGAACGGCACGCTCAAGCGCGACGAGGGCCAGTTCATGTGGCAGCAACACTCGGTCGAGCCGACCGAGAAAGCCGTGGCGGCCGCGCTCAAGGCCCTGGAAAAGCAGACCCGCATCGACCGCTCGAACGTGGCGCTGATCGGCTTTTCCCAGGGCGCCGAACATGCGGCGCACCTGATCGCCGAATACCCGCAGCATTACAGCGGCGCAGTACTGCTGTCGCCGGGCGGCTTTCGCATTCCATTCGCCGTGCAGAAGGCAAAGGACAAGCGCATCGTGATCGTGCACGGCGCCAAGGAGCATTCGAGCAACCTGGAACTGACCGCAACCACGCAGAAGGCGTTCGAAGGCAGCAACCCGGTGCAAAGCCACGAACACCCGGCCGGGCACACCTTCCAGGATGACTGGGAAACTGCGTATCGCGGGTACCTCGATTACGCGTTGGGGCTGACCCCGGCGGGCTGACTACAGCGCGGCTTTCGCCAGCAAGGCTGGCTCCTGCAGAGTGGGGATAAACGGCAGGAGTCAGCCTTGCTGACGAAGAACCCTTCGAGATCTGTCCAAAAGTCCTACAGCAGGCCCCAAAAAACCATTCTATGCTTGCACCTGAGTTCGACGCCCCTGTGGCTCGAAGCTGGGGGGCTGTTATCGATGCACCGGGGCGCCGCAAGCCAATCCCGACACCGATACAGCCCCTCTTTTTTTGCCTCAGCGCAGCCCCAACTGCCCCCGCAGGTAGTCATACAGCCCCGACGCACTCTTGCGATAGCCATCAGCCGTCAGGTGCACCATGTCGCCTCGCGCCAGCCCCTCTGCCTGCCAGCGCGCAATCGAGCACTCCCCGCCCATGTAGGCCTGCCAGTCCCAGAACAGCACGTTGGCCTGGCGTGCCACCTGGCGCTGGATCTGCACCACCTGCGGCAACGACTGCGGGCGCCGCGTCGCGCAGGTGCGCGCGCCACGCTGCTTGATCGAGTCCGAAGGCCCCACCAGCAGGATCACCGCCCGTGGCTGCACCCGCTTGAGCTGGGCCACGGTACGGCGCAACTGGTCACGGTACTTGACCATGTCCAGGGTGTTGTCGAACGCCTCGTTGGTGCCATAGGCCAGAATGATCAGGTCCGGGCGCAGGGCCTTGAGGTTTTCCTGCCAGCCAACCTGCCATTTGTCCTGCACCTCCAGCCGCGCACCGTTGATGCCCAGGGCCGAATAGGTCACCCCGGCGTTCTTCTGGCCCTGGATGTACCAGCCACCCAGCACCGTGCCCGGGTGGGCATTCAGGCTCATGTCCACCGGCAGGCTGATGCTGTTGAGCGGCGGGCTGAAGCGCCACTGCCCGTTGCTTGCGGCCAGCATCACGCGGCGCGCCGCGTTCTGCCCGCCACGGGCGGTAAGGCTGCTGTTCTCCCGCGCCTGGTACAGGGCCGAGATACGGTAGCGCTGGGCACTGGGCTCGCGCGCCTCCAGGCGCACGCTCGGGTTCGCCGCCAGCGGTACCGACAGGTAGCCCCCCAGCGGGAACTGGGTGCTTTGCTGGTTGCGCGCCGACACCAGCTCCCACTGGCGCCTGGCCGTCTTGAGGATCAGGTTGTCGTAGCGCGTGCCAGGTACCGGTGTCGCCGCCACGAAGCCTATGCCGCCATCGCCGTACTGCGACTGCAGCAGGCGACGCATCTCGCCGCTGAACAGGTCGGCGGCAGTGTGCGAATCTCCGAATTGCACGATATTGACCGGTGTGCGACTGGAGGTGCGCAGCTTGCCGGCCAGCACCGCAAGGTTGCCGTCACGGCTGCCGGTCGCCTTCTGCTGCACGGCGAGGGGGCGCGCGGCCGGCGCATTGACCGCCGCCACCGGGCTGCAGCCCGGCAGCGCGCAGATCAGCGCCGCCAGCACCAGGATGTTGTGCGCTCGGCGCATGCTCAGTGTCCCGTTACGGTCAGGCCCGGGAAGGCGATCATCGACAGTACCTGCTCGGCGATCAGCTTCTGGCCCGTGGTGGTGAAGTGGATGCCGTCGTCGACACGGGTCTTGACCCGTTTGCCCTGGCTGTTCTGCAGGGTATAGGAGAACTCGTCGGCCTGGTAACCGAGCACGCCGTTGGCCGACACGTAATGCTGCTGGTACAGCTGCGCCTGGCTTTCATACAGCCCGCTGAGATAGGCCATGGCCGTCGACAACTTGGGCTTTTGCATGTTGGGCGGGCCGACCCAGATCACCTGCACATTGTGAGCGCGGGCCTCGTCCAGGATCCGGTCGATGCGCTTGCGGTACAGCGCCTCCCACTCAGGCGATTTGAAACGCAGGAACGGCTTGCCCTTGGACTCGGGCATGTCCCACGGGTCGTTCGGACCCAGGAACACCACCATCAGGCGGATGTTGGGGTGATTCTGCAGCGTGTCGGACACCGTCTGCGGCCAGTTGAAAAAACCGGGGTACGCCAGGCCCGTGCTCTGGCGGCTGAGGTTGACGCTCTTGATCTGGTAGCGCTTGAGCAAGGTGTTGGCCAGGTGCGGCGCCACGCCCTGCATCAGCGAGTCGCCCACCAGGAACACTTCGTCGCCAGCCGCCAGGCTCACGGCCTTGGGCGGCTGCCCCGGCACCAGCGGTTGCGCGGCGGGCGCCTGCGCCACAACCGGCTGCACTGCCGCTGGCTGCACTGCAGGGGGCCTGGCCGCAGGTGTCGGCGCCACCACCGGTACCTTGGCAGGCGCCGGCGCCTTGGCATGGGGCTGCGCCAGGTCGACCAGCACCACCGGCATACTGGGCGGCAGCTCGACCGTCGGCACGCCCTCGGCCTGGGCCAGCAGGGTCTGGCGCTCCAGGCTGTCGATGAAGCTGCTGCGCGCATCCCCCAGGGCCTGGGTCAGGTTGCCGCCCAGGCGCCACGCCTGGCTCTGCCCTACCCAGGGCAGCTCGCAGCTCTGGTGGTACTTCTGCTGGCAGTACAGGCTGATGGAGTTCTGGTTCAGCCAGAACAGCAGCAAGGTGGTGACCAGGATCGCGTACAGCACCTTGGCCGCGCCCATTTGCGTCTTGAACAGCTGACCGGTACTAGAAGCTTGCATAGATGAACCCCGGCACGCCCGATTGCGAAGCGAAGATGACCAACGACACGAACAACCCCAGCGGGATCGGGTAGAGCTGCCAGGGCAGCCGGCTGCTGGCGGCAAAACCCTGGCGCAGCAGCGCCAGCACCTGCGGGTACACCGCGATGTACAGCACGCAGCCCAGCAACAGCAGGCCGGTGGTGCTCAACAGCCCGCCCAGGCTCAGGCCGGCGATGCCGCCGAGCATGTCCAGCGCATCATCCAGGCTCGCGCAGCGAAAGAAGATCCAGGCGAAGGCGACGTAGTGGAAGGTCAGCAGGCGCGCCAGCACATCCGCGCCCGGCCAGCGCATCGGTTGTGGCAGCACGTAGGTTGAGGCCTTGTACAGCGCCAGCCCCACGCCGTGCAGCGCACCCCAGATGATGAAGTTGAGGCTCGCGCCGTGCCACAGGCCGGAAACCAGCATCGCCAGCAGCATGTTCAGGTTGCCGCGCCACACGCCCTGGCGGTTGCCGCCCAGCGGGATGTACACGTAGTCGCGAATGAAGGTCGACAGGCTGATGTGCCAGCGCCCCCAGAACTCCTTGAGGTTGCGGGCCGCGTAGGGCGCATTGAAGTTGGCCGGCAGGCGAAAGCCCAGCAGCAGCGCCACACCGGTCACCAGGTTGGTGTAGCCGCTGAAGTTCAGGTAGATCAGCAGGCTGTAACCGTACACGCTCAGCAGCAGTTGCTCGGCGCTGAAGCCGCTTGGGGTCTCGAACACCGGGTCGACCCACTCGCTGCCCAGCCAGGCACTGAAGAAGAACAGCTTGACCACCGCCAGCGCAATCAGCCCCAGCGCCCGCTGCGGCTCCAGCACCTGGCGGATCTGCGCCGGGCGAATCTGCGGCAGCATGTGCGCGGCGCGGTTGACCGGGCCGGCCACCAGGCTGGGGAAGAAGGCCAGGTACAGGGCCAGGTCCAGCGGCGCGGCCGGGGCCATTTCACCGCGGTTGATCGACACCAGGTAGCTGACCGAATGGAAGGTGTAGAACGACAGCCCGATCGGCAGCAGCACCTCCAGCACCGGCAGCGAGACGTCCAGGCCCAGGTCGGCCAGCGCGGCCTGCACGCCCCCCACGAAGAATTCCTGGTACTTGAAGACATAGAAGCAGCCCAGCACCAGCAGCAACACCATCAGGTAGGTGAAGCGCCGTCCGGGATGTCGCGCGCTGAACAGCCCCAGCAGGTAGACCAGCAGGGTGTAGCCGAGCAGGATGTACAGCGAATCGAGGCTGAAGCTTGCGACCAGCGCATAGCTGCCCGCCAGCAGCAGGACGTTCTGCAGGCGAACGCTCCAGCAAAGGCTCCAGTAGACCGCGAAAAACAGAGTGAAGCAGAGGCCGAACTCGATCGAAAGAAAGCTCACAACGTAGTCCATTACGCGACATGGAAGGGGGGACCCTGACCCGGATACAACCCGCGGCGCAGAGCGGGCGCGATTATGGCAGACAGCAGTGAGCCCCCACAATGCAAGCGGTGCAGGAAAATCAAGCCTGTTCCCACGGCATTTATGCAACAGAATGCGACGAAAGATCACAGGCGCTGATTTGCTCCCCCTGCCCTGCTCTGCTAGTGTCGCGCCGTTCAAACCGCCACCAGAGACAGCCGCCATGGCCCGAAAAAAAGCTGCCATTGACTTCGAGCAATCCCTTGCCGACCTGCAAGCGCTGGTCGAACGCCTGGAGAACGGCGAACTGTCGCTGGAAGACTCGCTGACCGCCTTCGAGCAAGGCATCGGCCTGACCCGCGATTGCCAGAGCGCCCTGACCCAGGCCGAGCAGAAGGTCCAGGTGCTGCTGGAGCGCGACGGCGAGTTGCGCGCCGAGCCGTTCGACGCGGAACAGCCGGAATGATTGCCGCCTACCAGGCCCGTTGCCAGGCCCAGGTGGATGCCGCGCTGGAAACCCTGTTCCACGCCCCCTCGAGCGAACTCGAGCGCCTGTATGCCGCCATGCGCTACAGCGTGATGAACGGCGGCAAGCGGGTACGCCCGCTGCTGGCCTATGCCGCCTGCGAGGCGCTGGGTGGCGCCAGCAGCGATGCCGACGGCGCCGCCTGCGCAGTCGAGCTGATCCACGCCTATTCGCTGGTGCATGACGACCTGCCGGCGATGGACGACGACGACCTGCGTCGCGGCCAGCCCACCACCCACAAGAAATTCGACGAGGCCTGCGCGATCCTGGCCGGCGACGGCTTGCAGAGCCTGGCCTTCAGCGCCCTGCTCGACCCGCGCCTGAGCCCGCAGAGCGATGCCATTCGTCTGGCCATGGTGCAGGCCGTGGCCCAGGGCGCCGGCCCCGCCGGCATGGTCGGTGGCCAGGCCATCGACCTGGGCTCGGTGGGGCTCAAGCTCGATCAGACCGCGCTGGAGTACATGCACCGGCACAAGACCGGCGCGCTGATCGAAACCAGCGTCAAGGTCGGCGCCCTGGCCAGCGCGCGGGCCGATGCCCAGACGCTTGCGGCCTTGCAGCAGTATGCCCAGGCCATCGGCCTGGCGTTCCAGGTGCAGGACGACATCCTGGATGTCGAGAGCGATACCGCGACCCTGGGCAAGCGCCAGGGCGCAGATATCGCCCGCGACAAGCCGACCTACCCGGCATTGCTGGGGCTCGAAGCCGCCAAGGCCTACGCGCTGGAACTGCGCGACCAGGCGCTGGCAGCGCTGGCTGGGTTCGATGACAAGGCCGAGCCGCTGCGGGCGCTGGCGCGGTACATCGTCGAACGCCGCAGCTGACCGCAGCGGCCCTTCGCCGGCAATGCCGGCTCCTGCATCGAACCCTGTAGGAGCCGGCATTGCCGGCGAAACGCACACCACATACCTCAATGGGCAGCCATCACCGCAATAAGGTAAACTGCCGCCTCATCACACCTATAACGATTCGCCTGATGCCCACGACGTTTCAAGAGATCCCCCGCGAACGCCCGGTCACGCCGCTGCTTGACCGTGCCGATACGCCAGCCGGCCTGCGTCGTCTGGCCGAAGCCGACCTGGAGAAACTGGCCGACGAACTGCGCCAGGAGCTGCTCTATAGCGTCGGCCAGACCGGCGGGCACTTCGGTGCCGGCCTGGGCGTCATCGAACTGACGATCGCCCTGCACTACGTCTTCGACACTCCGGACGACCGGCTGGTGTGGGACGTGGGCCACCAGGCGTATCCGCACAAGATCCTCACGGGTCGGCGCGAACGCATGCACAGCCTGCGCCAGAAGGACGGCCTGGCCGCCTTCCCGCGCCGCGTCGAGAGCGAGTACGACACCTTTGGCGTCGGGCACTCCAGCACCTCGATCAGCGCCGCGCTGGGCATGGCCATCGCCGCCCGCCTGCAGAACCAGGCACGCAAGTCGATTGCAGTGATCGGTGACGGCGCGCTCACCGCCGGCATGGCCTTCGAGGCGTTGAACCACGCCCAGGAAGTCAACGCCGACATGCTGGTGATCCTCAACGACAACGACATGTCGATTTCGCGCAATGTCGGCGGCCTGTCCAACTACCTGGCCAAGATCCTCTCCAGCCGCACCTATGCAAGCATGCGCGAGGGCAGCAAGAAGGTGCTGTCGCGCCTGCCCGGCGCCTGGGAGATCGCCCGCCGCACCGAGGAGTATGCCAAGGGCATGCTGGTGCCCGGCACCCTGTTCGAAGAGCTGGGCTGGAACTACATCGGCCCCATCGACGGCCACGACCTGCCCACCCTGATCGCCACCCTGCGCAACATGCGCGACCTCAAGGGGCCGCAGTTCCTGCACGTGGTGACCAAGAAGGGCAAGGGTTTCGCCCCGGCCGAGGTCGACCCGATCGGCTACCACGCGATCACCAAGCTCGAACCGCTGGACGCCCCGGCCACCGCGCCGAAAAAGGCCGCCGGGCCGAAGTACTCGGCGGTGTTCGGCCAGTGGCTGTGCGACATGGCCGCTGCCGACCAGCGCCTGGTGGGCATCACCCCCGCCATGAAGGAAGGCTCGGACCTGGTGGCGTTCAGCGAACGCTACCCCGAGCGCTACTTCGACGTGGCGATTGCCGAGCAGCACGCGGTGACGCTGGCGGCGGGCATGGCCTGCGAGGGCGCCAAGCCGGTGGTGGCGATCTATTCGACCTTCCTGCAGCGCGCCTACGACCAGTTGATCCATGACGTGGCGGTGCAGAACCTCGACGTGCTGTTCGCCATCGACCGCGCCGGCCTGGTGGGCGAAGACGGCCCGACCCACGCCGGCAGCTTCGACCTGTCGTTCCTGCGCTGCATCCCCGGCATGCTGGTGATGACCCCCAGCGACGAGAACGAGCTGCGCAAGATGCTCAGCACCGGGCACCTGTACAACGGCCCTGCCGCCGTGCGCTACCCGCGTGGCAGCGGGCCGAACGCGACGATCGACGGCGACCTTGAGCCGCTGGAGATCGGCAAGGGCGTGATTCGCCGCCAGGGCAGCAAGGTCGCCCTGCTGGTGTTCGGTGTGCAACTGGCCGAAGCGCTGAAGGTGGCCGAAAACCTGGATGCCACCGTGGTCGACATGCGTTTCGTCAAGCCGCTGGATGAAGCGCTGGTGCGCGAGCTGGCCGGCAGCCATGAACTGCTGGTGACCATCGAAGAGAACGCCATCATGGGCGGCGCCGGCTCTGCGGTCAGCGAGTTCCTGAGCGCTGAAGGCGTGCTCAAGCCGATGCTGCACCTGGGCTTGCCGGATGTGTACGTCGAGCATGCCAAGCCGGCGCAGATGCTGGCCGAATGCGGGCTGGATGCTGCCGGGATCGAGGCTTCGGTGCGTCAGCGGATCCAACTGCTGGGCCTTTAGACCCCTTTCGCCAGCCAGGCTGGCTCCTGCCTGCAGGAGCCAGCCTGGCTGGCGAAGGGCGCATCAGCCCAGCTGACGCGGTACCCGGTACAGGTAAAGGATCACCACGCTGGCGATGGCCAGCAGAATCTGCGGCACTCCCTCCAGGCCCACGAACACCGACAGTGCGGCCACCCACGCCGGCAGGCAGGCGAACAGCATCGACACACGGCGAACCCGCGCCAGCTCTATCCAGGCCGCCGGCTCTTCAGCGCTGTTCAGCGCCTTTTCAGTGGCAATCAATGCACGCTTGTAGGCGCTGAAACGCGGCAGGCTGAAGAACATCGAGGCCAGCCCGGCCAGAAACACCGGCATCACCAGCAGCGGGACACGCGCCACGCTGCCTCCGAACGCCCAGCCGAACACCAGCAGCGGCGCCAGGGCAATCGCGAAGAACTGCCACCAGGCGAACGCCAGCCGCCGCTTGACCTGGCCGCGGGTCACGCCCGACCGGCCTCGCCCTGGTGCTCGTTGCCCATCATGTGGCCGAGCTTGCCGGCCTTGGTGGCCAGGTAGTGCTTGTTATGCGGATTGTGCCCGGTGTGCAGCGGCACGCGCTCGGCTACCGCAATGCCCATGGCGGTGAGGGCTTTTACCTTGCGCGGGTTGTTGGTCATCAGGCGCAATGACGTGACGCCCAGGTGCTCGAGCATCGGCTGGCACATGGCGTAGTCACGCTGGTCGGCGGCAAAGCCCAGGCGCTCGTTGGCCTCGACGGTGTCGGCGCCGCCGTCCTGCAGTTCGTAGGCGCGAATCTTGTTCAGCAGGCCGATGCCACGGCCCTCCTGACGCAGATACAGCAGCACGCCACGGCCTTCGCGGGCGATGGCCTGAAGAGCGGCCTCCAGCTGCGAACCACAGTCGCAGCGCTGGCTGAACAGCGCATCGCCGGTCAGGCATTCGGAATGCAGGCGCCCCAGTACCGGCTCGCCATCGGCTACATCACCCAGGCTGAGCACAACGTGCTCGCGGCCGGTGGCTTCGTCGAGAAAACCATGCATGGTGAACGTGGCAAAGGGGGTGGGCAGCTTGGAAGCGGCAACAAAGACGACGGGCACCTTGTGCTCCTGATCAATAACGTGAAATTTGATGTGCGCCGATTGTAACAGCAGCGTAAGGCAGGTGCTTAGGCTGAATTCTTGGGCAAACAGATCGAGAAGTTAGATGCTGGCACGTGCGCCCTGCCCGGAATCGGGAACGGATACGGCTGCTGCCAGCGCTCGAAGATCTCGCGCAATTCACCGCTGGCGATCAGTTCGTCCATGCGCCGATCGAACAGCGCCCGGAGCGCACAGGCCTGCTCGGTCCTGGCAAAGGCCAGGTACAACGGCAACTCGGCGATGTGGGTGCGGCGGAACCGGGCCTTGTCACGGGCCTGGTTGTACACGTAGTCCACCTCGGTCTGGGCATCGATATAGAAGTCCACGCGCTTGAGTTCGAGCATCGGCAGGATGCCGTCGCGCCGCTGCACCTCGCGAAACTCCTTCACATCGGGCAGGTAGCGCTGGTACTCGTAGCCACGCACCCAGGAGAGCTTGTAGCGGCCGATGGTGGCGGCGCTCGGCACCGGCAGGCTGGCCAGGCCCAGGGCGTAGATATGATCCTGGTCGAAGGCGTTGCGCGGGTAAAGGTAGTCGTTGCTTTCCTGCTCGTAGGAGCCGACCCAGGCATCGGCCTCGGCGCGTTTGACCAGGCCCACGGCGCGGCTGTAGGGCACGCTGATGGCGAGCACCTTGACCCCCGCCGGCTCGAACACCTTGCGCAACACGTCCCAGGCCATGCCGCGCCCTTCGACGTCGGTGTAGTCCGGCCAGATCTCGCTGGCCAGGCGCACCTCCTGCGGCAACGCGGTCGGCTCGCCAGCGCAGGCGATGCCGCCACCCAGCGCCAACACCAGCAGCAACACTCGCCATGCGCGCATCAGGCCACTCCCTTCAGGTGAAACTCCACACCAGCGCCTGCATGCCCAACCAGGCGAACACGCCGGCCAGCACGTCATCGAACATGATGCCGAAACCGCCATGCACATGCCGGTCGATCCAGCGGATCGGCCACGGCTTGAGTATGTCGAAGAAGCGGAACATCAGAAAGCCTGCCAACAACCATAGCCAACCTTCCGGTACCAGCCAGAGGGTTATCCACATGCCGACCATCTCGTCCCACACGATGCCCTCGTGGTCATGCACGCCCAGGTCGTCGGCGACCTTGCCGCACAACCATACGCCGAACAGCATGGTCAGCCCCAGCATCAGCCAGTAGCCCCAGTCGGGCAGCATCTGCCACAGCGGGATGAACGGCACGGCCACCAGCGAACCCCAGGTGCCCGGCGCCTTGGGCAGGGTGCCGGAACCGAAGCCGAAGGCCAGAAAATGCCAGGGGTTGCGCCAGACTGAAGGCGGCACGTTTTCTGCCGGCACCTGATTGGGGTGATCGGTCACGGTGTCTCCCTAAAAATGTTGATAACCCCGCGTGCGCGGGGTGATGTCCGCCCCGGCGTGGTCACGCAGGCTGACGCCGCTGCCCGCCTCCACCCGACCGACCACGTGCACCGGCCAGCCGGCAGCCTGCAGGCCGGCCAGGTGCGCGGGGGGCAAGGTGAAGGCAATCACGTAGTCGTCGCCACCGGTGAGCGCGGCCTGTCGCGCACCTTCCAGGCCCAGCAGGCCCTGCAGCGCCGCACCCAGCGGCAGCTGTTCGAGCGACAGCACAATCGACACGCCCGAGGCCGTGGCAATGTGTCCGCAATCGGCCAGCAGGCCATCGGAGATATCCAGCGCCGCGCTGGCCTTGCCTCGCAGCGCCTGACCCAGCGCCAGTTGCGGTGGCGGCGACCAGTAGTGCGCCAGCAGCGGCTCGGCCAGCGCCACCGCCGCCTCGCGTTCGCCAAGCACCAGCGGCAAGGCCCCGGCGGCGTTGCCCAGCTCACCGCCGACACACACCAGGTCACCAGGCTGCGCACCGCTGCGCGTCAGGGCCTGGCCGGCAGGCACGCGGCCGAACACGGTCATGGTCAGGCTCAGCGGCCCATGGGTGGTGTCCCCGCCTACCAGGCTCAGGCCGCATTGTCGGGCCATCAGGTTCAGACCCTGGGCATAGGCCTTCAGCCAATCGGCGTGAACCGTCGGCAGGGTCAGGGCAAGGGTAAAGGCCACGGGGGTGGCGCCCATGGCTGCCAGGTCACTGGCAGCCACCGCCAGCGAGCGCTGGCCGAGCAGGAACGGGTCGCACACAGCCGGGAAATGCACCCCGGCCACCAGCGTGTCGGTGGACACGGCCAGTTGCTCGCCGGCCGGCAGCGCCAGCAGGGCGCAATCGTCGCCGATCCCCAGGGCGACCCCGTCGCCGGCCTGCGCACAGGGCGCGGCGGCGAAGTAGTGGCGGATCAGCTCGAATTCACCCATGGGCAGGCAGCGCCGCAATCAGCGCTTGAACGCCTTCACTTCGGCTTCGCGCAGCCGCGGTGCGAGCTTGTCGAGCACACCGTTGACGAACTTGTGCCCGTCAGTGGCGCCGTACACCTTGGCCAGCTCGATACCTTCGTTGATGACCACGCGGTAAGGCACGTCGACCCGCTTGATCAGCTCCCAGGTGGACAGGCGCAGCACCGACAGCTCGACCGGATCGAGCTCTTCGAGCACGGTGTCCAGGCAAGGCGCGAGGGCCTTGTCGATTTCTTCCTTGATCGCCGGCACGCCGTGCAGGATCTCGCGGAAGTAGGCACCGTCGACATCGGTGAAATCGTTATCGACCCGGAACTGCGCTTCGATCTCGTTCAGCGAGTGCTTGGCCATGTGCCACTGGTACAGCGCCTGGGTCGCGAGCTTGCGGGCTTCGCGACGCTTGGCGCTCTTGGAGGGCTTGCCAGCATCCGCAGGTTTTGGATCGCGCGGGTTGAAACGATCGCTTTCGTCGCTAATCACTTGGCCTCCAACTGCGCCAGCAGGCTGACCATTTCCAGGGCGGACAGGGCCGCTTCGGCGCCCTTGTTGCCGGCCTTGGTGCCGGAACGCTCGATGGCCTGTTCGATCGAATCGACGGTCAGGACACCGAAGGCAACCGGCACGCCGAACTCCATGGACACCTGGGACAGGCCCTTGGTGCATTCGCCCGCCACGTATTCGAAGTGCGGGGTGCCACCACGGATCACGGCGCCCAGGGCAATGATCGCGGCGTATTCGCTCTGCTGGGCGACCTTCTGTGCCACCAGCGGAATCTCGAACGCACCCGGTGCACGGATGATGGTGATGTCGCTTTCGCTCACGCCGTGGCGAACCAGGGCATCAACGGCACCGCTTACCAGGCTTTCGACGACGAAGCTGTTGAAGCGGCCAACCACCAAAGCATAGCGACCTTTGGGGGCAATGAAGGTACCTTCGATGGTCTTCAGGGACATTGCGGGGTTCTCATCTTAAAGAGCCAGGCCGCAACGGTGCGGCCTGTGGGAGTTTTGTTCCGGATCAACAGCGGGAAACCAGCCCCTGCTTTATTCGGAGGGCACGTATTCTACAACTTCCAGATCGAATCCGGATATCGCATTGAACTTCATTGGCGAACTCATCAGGCGCATCTTGCGTACGCCCAGGTCGCGCAGAATCTGCGAACCGGCACCCACGGTGCTGTAGGTGGTGGGTGTCTTGACCTGGCTGCTGTCGGCGCTTTCGCGGATATGCGCCAGCAGCACGTCGCCGTCCAGCGGGTGTCCGAGCAGCAGCACCACGCCGCTGCCGGCCTCTGCCACGGCGCTCATCGCGGCGCGCAGGCTCCAGCGGCCGGGCTGCTTGACCAGCAGCAGGTCGCGCAGCGGGTCCATGTTGTGCACCCGCACCAGGGTCGGTTCCTCGGCGCAGATCTTGCCCAGGGTCAGGGCCATGTGCACGTCGCCTTCGACCGAATCGCGGTAGGTCACCAGGTTGAACTGACCCAGTTCGCTGTCCAGCGGCTGCTCGGAAATCCGCTGAATGGTACGTTCGTGGATCATGCGGTAGTGGATCAGGTCGGCGATGGTGCCGATCTTGATGTTGTGCTCGGCGGCGAACACTTCCAGCTCGGCGCGACGCGACATGGTGCCGTCGTCGTTCATCACCTCGCAGATCACCCCGCTCGGCTCGAAACCGGCCATGCGCGCCAGGTCGCAGGCCGCCTCGGTGTGGCCGGCACGGGCCAGGGTACCGCCGGGCTGGGCCATCAGCGGGAAGATGTGGCCCGGGCTGACGATGTCTTCGGCCTTGGCGTCCCGGGCGGCGGCGGCCTGCACGGTGCGCGCGCGGTCGGCGGCGGAGATACCGGTGGTGACGCCTTCGGCAGCTTCGATCGAAACGGTGAACTTGGTGCCGAAGCCCGAGCCGTTGCGCGGGGCCATCAGCGGCAGCTTGAGCAGCTCGCAGCGCTCGCGCGACATCGGCATGCAGATCAGGCCACGGGCGTGCTTGGCCATGAAGTTGATGTGTTCGGCCTTGCAGCACTCGGCGGCCATGATCAGGTCGCCTTCGTTCTCGCGGTCTTCGTCATCCATCAGGATGACCATTTTGCCCTGGCGAATGTCTTCGACCAGTTCTTCGATGCTGTTGAGCGCCACGCGGCACCCCCTTCTAAATCAGGATTTCAGGTAGCCGTTGGCGGCCAGGAAACTTTCGGTGATGCCACCCTTGCCCGGCTCGGCGGCCTTGTCGCCCAGCAGCAGACGCTCCAGGTAACGGGCCAGCAGGTCGACCTCAAGGTTAACCCGACGCCCGGTGCGGTAGTCGGCCATGATGGTTTCAGCGAGGGTGTGCGGCACGATGGTCAGCTCGAACTCGGCGCCATCGACCTGGTTGACCGTGAGGCTGGTGCCATCGACGGTGATCGAGCCCTTGTGGGCGATGTACTTGGCCAGTTCGGCCGGCGCGCGCAGGCGGAACTGGATGGCGCGGGCGTTATCGCTGCGCGAGATGACCTCGCCGACACCGTCGACGTGGCCGCTGACCAGGTGGCCGCCCAGACGGCTGCTGGGGGTCAGGGCCTTTTCCAGGTTGACCCGGCTGCCTACCTTGAAGTCGGCAAAGGCGGTGCAGTCGAGGGTTTCGCGGCTGACGTCAGCCCAGAAACCGTCGCCAGGCAGTTCGACGGCGGTCAGGCACACGCCGTTGACGGCGATACTGTCGCCCAGTTTCACGTCGCCCAGGTCGAGCTTGCCGGTTTCGACATACACGCGCACGTCGCCGCCTTTGGGGGTGAGTGAACGGATGCTGCCGATGGATTCGATGATGCCGGTGAACATGAGTCCTCCTTCAGAACGGGTCGCGCAAGGCGCAGGCCGCGAATTATACGCCGGGCGCAGGCACAGGAATGGCAGTGACTCGCCAGTCATCGCCTACGGCGCGCATGTCGGTGATGTTGAGGGCCTGCGCTTCGCTCATTCTGGCCAGGGGCCAATCGAGCAATGGGCGGGCACTGGAGCCGAGAAACTTGGCAGCGATGAAGAGCTGGTATTCGTCCACCAGGCCCTGTTGCGCGAAGGCACCGGCCAGGCCCGGGCCGGCCTCCACCAGGACCTCGCTGGCACCACGCCGGGCCAGTTCGCGCAGCAGCGCGGGCAGATCGACGTGCCCGTCGGTGCCGGGCAGGCTCAGCAGGTCATGGCCGGCCTCGGCGTACTGCGCAACTGGCGCGGCGGCCGTCACCACCAGCACCGGGCCGGCCTGGAAGAACGGCGCCGTCAGCGGCAGGCGCAGGCGCCCGTCGATGAGCACGCGCAACGGTGGGCGGGCCATCGCCAGGGCGGTGCTGCCGGCGTCCAGCCCAAGCTCGTCGGCGCGCACGGTCATGCGCGCGTTGTCGGCCAGCACGCTCTGGGCGCTGGTCAGCACCACGCTGGAGCGCGCGCGCAGACGCTGCACCGCCGAGCGTGCGGCCGGGCCGGTGATCCACTGGCTCTCGCCACTGGCCATGGCGGTGCGCCCGTCCAGGCTCATCGCCAGTTTGACCCGCACAAAGGGCAGGCCGTGTTCCATGCGTTTCAGAAAGCCCGGGTTGAGTGCGCGGGCCTCGGCCTCCAGCACACCGCTGGCAACCTCGATACCGACGTCGGCCAGGCGCTTGAGCCCCTGCCCCGCCACTTGCGGGTTGGGGTCCTGCATGGCCGCCACCACCCGCGCCACACCGGCCTTGACCAGCGCCTCGGCACACGGCGGCGTGCGCCCATGGTGGCTGCACGGCTCCAGGGTCACATAGGCACAGGCGCCACGGGCCAGCTCGCCGGCCTGGCGCAGCGCGTGCACCTCGGCATGCGGTTCGCCGGCGCGTACGTGCCAGCCTTCGCCGACCACCTGCCCGTCACGCACGATCACGCAACCGACCCGCGGGTTGGGATGGGTGGAATAGAGACCCTTGCGCGCCAGTTCCAGCGCACGGGCCATGTAGTGGGCGTCGAGCACGTCGCGTTCGCTGGGCAGGCTCATTGCTTGGAAGGCTCGCGCGCCAGGCGGTCGATTTCTTCACGAAATTCGTCCAGG
This sequence comes from Pseudomonas sp. 1176_21, assembly GCF_052850635.1. Classification (NCBI taxonomy): domain Bacteria; kingdom Pseudomonadati; phylum Pseudomonadota; class Gammaproteobacteria; order Pseudomonadales; family Pseudomonadaceae; genus Pseudomonas; species Pseudomonas sp. 1176_21. The sequence continues at coordinate 65,164 of NZ_VXCV01000007.1, read as the reverse complement.
TCCTGGAAGCGACGGTACACCGAGGCGAAGCGGATGTAGGCCACTTCGTCGAGCTTTTGCAGCTCGGCCATCACCAGTTCGCCGACGACCAGCGACTTGACCTCGCGCTCGCCGGTGGCGCGCAGCTTGTGCTTGATGTGGGCCAGCGCCGCTTCGAGGCGCTCGACGCTCACCGGGCGTTTTTCCAGCGCGCGCTGCATGCCGGCGCGCAGTTTTTCTTCGTCGAAGGGCTGGCGGCTGCCGTCGGTCTTGATCAGGCGCGGCAGCACCAGTTCGGCGGTTTCGAAGGTGGTGAAGCGCTCACCGCAGGCCACGCATTCGCGGCGACGGCGCACTTGTTCGCCCTCGGCAACCAGTCGCGAGTCGATGACCTTGGTGTCGTTGGCACCGCAGAAGGGACAGTGCATGGTGGCAGGCAACAAAAAAAGGGAGGGTCATGGTAGCGCATCCCACTGGCAAGACAAGCCAAAGCAGTTACCATCCAGTGAGGAAATATCCCCCCGAAGGAATTGATCATGCCCTTTAGAGCGCTCGTTGTGCTCAGTTTTGCCGCCCTGCTGGCCGCCTGCAGCAGCGATGAACCCAAGCCGGTGCTGGCCCCCAAGGCCCCGGTAGCGGCCAAGCAACCTGTGGCCCTGGGCCCGCTGCCGGCCTACCAGCGTGAAATCAGCGGCACCCTGCTTGGCATCCCGTCGGGCGCCGAGGTCGAGCTGGCGCTGCTGGTGGTCGACCCGCGCGGCCGCCCGCAACGCCTGCTGGCCAGCAGCAACCTGGACGCCAACGGCCAGGACCTGCCGTTCCAGCTGCGTTTCAACCCCGAGGCGTTCCCTGCCGGTGCGCGGGTGGAGCTGCGCGGGCGTGCCAGCCAGTCCGGGCAGCTGATCCTGCACCTGCAACCTGTGGCGGTCAGCAGCCCGCAAACCCAGGCCACCGGCCCGCTGCGCCTCGAAAAAGCGCCGTGACCGCGCCGATCCACCTGCAACAGGCGTTGAGCGGGCTGCTGGGGGACGCACGGCTGGTGGTCAGCGAGCTGCCGGCCTGCGACCTCAAGCTGTGGCTGATCGATGCGCACAACATGGACCGCGCGTTCAGCCCCGAGGAAACCCGGCGCATCCTGCACGAGCCGCCCTACTGGGCCTTCTGCTGGGCCAGCGGTCTGGCCATGGCGCGCTACCTGGCCGCCCGCCCCGAGTGGGTGGCCGGCAAACGCGTGCTGGACTTCGGCGCAGGCTCGGGAATTGCCGGCATCGCCGCCGCCCGCGCCGGGGCGCTTGAAGTGGTGGCCTGCGACCTCGACCCGCTGGCGCTGCAGGCAAGCCGCGCGAATGCCGCGCTCAACCAGGTGCAGTTGGGCTACTCCAGCGATTTCTTCGCCGAGGCCGACCGCTTCGACCTGGTGCTGGTGGCCGATGTGCTCTACGACCGCGCCAACCTGCCGCTGCTCGATGCGTTTCTCAGCCGCGGGCACCAGGCGCTGGTGGCCGACTCGCGGGTGCGCGACTTCCGTCACCCCCTGTACCGCCAGCTCGACACCCTGCATGCCCTGACCCTGCCAGACCTGGCCGAACCCCACGAATTCCGCCAGGTGAGCCTGTACCACGCCAGCCGCAGCGCTTTATAGTGTTGCCATTCAAGGATTTGCGAGAGTCGCGATGAGCCAGGAAACCCCGTACATCTTCAATGCCACCAGCGCCGACTTCGACCAGTCGGTGATCCAGAACTCCCACGTCAAACCCGTGCTCGTCGACTTCTGGGCCGACTGGTGCGCGCCGTGCAAGGTGCTGATGCCGCTGCTGGAGAAAATCACCGCCGAATACCGGGGTGAGCTGCTGCTGGCCAAGGTCAACTGCGATGTGGAACAGGACATTGTCGCGCGCTTCGGTATCCGCAGCCTGCCGACGGTGGTGCTGTTCAAGGATGGCCAGCCGGTCGACGGCTTTGCCGAGGCACGCCCGGAGTCGGAAATCCGCGCAATGCTCGAACCGCATGTGCAACTGCCGCCACCGGCAGCGGCCGACCCGCTGGTAGTGGCCCAGGGGCTGTTTGCCGAGGGACGCTTCAGCGAGGCCGAGGCGCTGCTCCAGGCCCTGCTGACCGAAGACAACAGCAATGCCGCGGCACTGATCCTGTATGCCCGTTGCCTGGCCGAGCGTGGCGAGCTGGGCGAAGCGCAGACCGTGCTCGATGCGGTCAAGAGCGATGAGCACAAGGCTGCACTGGCCGGTGCCAAGGCGCAGCTGACGTTCCTGAAGCAGGCCGCCAGCCTGCCGGATGTGGCAGACCTGAAGTCACGCCTGGCACAGAACGCCGAGGATGACGAGGCGGCGTATCAGCTGGCAGTGCAGCAGCTCTCGCGCCAGCAGTACGAGGCGGCGCTGGACGGGCTGCTGAAACTGTTCAAGCGCAACCGCGGGTATGAAGGCGGCCTGCCGCACAAGACCCTGCTGCAGGTGTTCGACCTGCTGGGCAACGAGCACCCGCTGGTGCTGGATTACCGCCGCAAGCTGTTTGCTGCGTTGTACTGAGGTCAACCGCCCGCTCCCACAAGGTTACCTACCCGCGCTGTGGGAGCGGGCTTGACCCGCGATGGGATCAACGCGGTGTTCAGCCGACCCAGTGATAGACCGGCGCATCCGCCCCGCTTTCCACCCTCACCTCGCTGCTATGGCGCAAACGCACCAGCAGGCGCTTGCCGGCCGCCGTATTGCCCGCCAACCCCTCCAGCGCCTCCAGCAACTGGGGCCCGTTCAACTGACCGGCCTTGCGCAACACCTCGCGCGCCGCCTGCCACACTGCATCGTCCGGGCGAACCGGCGCCGTCGGTACAGCAGCGGCAACCGCCGGCACCCCGGCCGCCTGCAACTGCCCGCCCAGCTGCGCCCACTCATGGGGCTCCAGCTCCACGCTCAAATCCACCGGCCATTCGCCGATGTGTCCACGAATACGCACGTTCGCACCCTCCACTCGATCAGGCGCCCATGCTCCCACGAAGTTTCATCCAGCGACACTGGTAGGCAGCCGACAAGTTGTTATAACATTTCGAAACTCTTTCAGCGCCTTCCGGAGTTCCGCCCATGCGTCGTCTGCTGCTTGCCTTGCCGTTCGCCCTGCTGCCCCTGAGTCTGGTTTACGCCCATGACGACCATGACCATGAGCATGGCAGCCTGGGCGCCCATGAACATGGCGTGGCGCACCTGAACGTCGCACTCGACGGCAATGCCCTAGAGCTGGAATTCGACAGCCCGGCGATGAACCTGGTGGGCTTCGAACATGCCGCCACTTCCGCCACCGACAAGGCCAAGGTCGCGGCCGTGCGCGCCCAGCTTGAAACACCCCTGGCGCTGTTCGGCCTGAACAAGGCAGCCGGTTGCAGCGAAACCGACCAGGACCTGCAAAGCCCGCTGTTCGGCGACAAGCCGGTGCATGACGAGGATGGCGACGCCCACGATCACGAACACAGCGACATCAACGCCCATTACAAACTCGAATGCACCACCCCGGCACAGCTCACCCGCCTGGACCTGGCGCCACTGTTCAAGGCCTTCCCCGCCACCCAGAAGATCCAGCTGCAACTGGTGGGCCCCAATGGCCAGAAGGGCGTGGACCTGACCCCGACCCACAGCGCGATCGACTTCTGACATGGGCCAGGCACTGATCGAACTGTCCCGGCTGGGTTTCGCCTGGCCCGGCCAGCCTGAGCTGCTGGACATACCGGCGTTGCGCCTGCAGGCCGGCGAGTCGCTGTTCCTCAAGGGCCCCAGCGGCAGTGGCAAGACCACCCTGCTGGGCCTGCTGGGCGGGGTGCAGAAGGCCGACCGCGGCAGCATCCGCCTGCTCGGCCAGGAGCTGGGCGCGCTCAGCCAGGGCCAGCGCGACCGTTTTCGCGTCGATCATACCGGCTACATCTTCCAGCAGTTCAACCTGCTGCCGTTTCTGTCTGTACGCGAAAACGTCGAGCTGCCGTGCCGTTTCTCGCGCAGCCGGGCGCAACGCGCCGGCCAGCGCTACGGCAGTGTGGACAAGGCCGCCGCCAGCCTGCTCGCCCATCTGGGCCTGAAGGACCCGGCACTGCTGGCACGGCGCGCCGACAGCCTGTCGATCGGTCAGCAGCAACGGGTGGCCGCCGCCCGCGCGCTGATCGGCCAACCCGAGCTGGTGATTGCCGACGAGCCGACTTCGGCGCTCGATGCCGACACCCGTGAAGCCTTCATCCGCCTGCTGTTCGCCGAATGCCGCGCAGCCGGCTCCAGCCTGTTGTTCGTCAGCCACGACCAGAGCCTGGCACCGCTGTTCGATCGCCAGCTGTCGCTTGCCGAACTCAACCGCGCCGCGCGCCCTGCCAGCGACCTGGAGGCCTGATGTACCTGCTCCGCCTTGCCCTGGCGAGTCTCGCCAACCGCCGCTTCACTGCCCTGCTCACCGCCTTCGCCATCGCCCTGTCGGTGTGCCTGCTGCTGGCGGTGGAGCGGGTACGCACCGAGGCCCGCGCCAGTTTTGCCAGCACCATCAGTGGCACCGACCTGATTGTCGGTGCGCGCTCGGGCTCGGTGAACCTGCTGCTGTACTCGGTGTTTCGCATCGGCAACGCCACCAACAACATCCGCTGGGACAGCTTCGAGCACTACGCCAGCAACCCGCGGGTGAAGTGGGCCATCCCGATCTCGCTGGGCGACTCGCACCGCGGTTACCGGGTGATGGGCACCACCGAAGCCTACTTCGAGCATTACCAGTACGGGCGCAAGCAGCACCTGCAGCTGGCCAGCGGGCGTGCCTTCGCCAGCGACCCGTTCGAGGTGGTGCTGGGCGCCGAGGTGGCCGACGCGCTGCATTACAAACTCGGCGACAAGCTGGTACTGGCCCATGGCGTGGCCGCCATCAGCCTGGTCAAGCATGACGACAAGCCGTTCACCGTGGTGGGCGTGCTGCAACGCACCGGCACCCCGGTGGACCGCACCCTGCACATCAGCCTTGGCGGCATGGAGGCGATCCACGTCGACTGGCACAACGGCGTGCCCGCCCGCGGCGCCGGCCGCGTCAGCGCCGAACAGGCCCGTGGCATGGACCTCACACCCAAGGCCATCACTGCGTTCATGCTGGGCCTGAACAACAAGATCAGCACCTTCACCCTGCAACGCGAGATCAACGAGTTTCGCGGCGAGCCGCTGTTGGCGATTCTGCCCGGCGTGGCCCTGCAGGAGCTGTGGAGCCTGATGGGCACCGCCGAACAGGCGCTGTTCGTGGTGTCGCTGTTCGTGGTGCTGACCGGCCTGATCGGCATGCTTACGGCGATCCTCACCAGCCTCAACGAGCGCCGCCGCGAAATGGCCATCCTGCGCTCGGTGGGTGCACGCCCCTGGCATATTGCAGGGCTGCTGGTGATGGAGGCGTTCACCCTGGCGCTGGCGGGGATTGCCGCCGGGCTGGGCCTGCTCTACCTTGGCATCGCCCTGGCCCAGGGCACGGTGCAGGCCAACTACGGCCTGTACCTGCCGCTGGCGCTGCCCAGCGCCCACGAGTGGAGCCTGCTGGGGATCATCCTCGGCGCCGCCGTGCTGATGGGCAGCATTCCGGCCTGGCGGGCCTACCGCCAGTCGCTGGCCGACGGTTTGTCCATTCACCTGTGAGAACGCCCGTGATACGTCGTGCCCTGCTGTTGTTGCTGTTGATTGCCCCGCCCCTGTGGGCGGGTGAGCCGCGCACGCTGGAATGGCCGCAATTGATCCCCGAGGGCGCACCGGTGATCGTGCCGCAGATGACCCCACTGCACGACCTTTCGCAGTTGAGCAACGCGCTGGCCGGCGAAAGCGGCCCGGCGGCGCAGCAGCAGGCGCCCGACGCGCCGGTGGTGAAGGCACTGGATGGCCAGCAGGTGAAGCTGCCGGGCTACATCGTGCCACTGGAAGTCAGCGAGGAAGGCCGTACCACCGAGTTCCTGCTGGTGCCGTACTACGGCGCGTGCATTCACGTGCCGCCCCCACCGTCGAACCAGATCGTGCACGTGTTCAGCGAAATCGGCATCAAGGTCGAGGAGCTGTACCAGCCCTACTGGATCGAGGGGCCGATGCAGGTCAAGGCTTCCAGCAGCGAGCTGGCCGAGGCCGGCTACCAGATGGAAGCCGAGAAGATCTACGCCTATGAACTACAATAGAAGCCCCGCGCCAGGGCGTTTGCGGTTTCATTGAGCTGCATCAAGAATCACCGCCTGTCAGCTCCTTACCATTGGACACATTAAATTCTAAACGTCCTTTGGGAGCTTCCATGAACAAGTCCTTGCTCAGCGCCTCGCTCATTGCCCTCGCGCTTGCAGCCCCTGTTGCCCACGCCCACCAGGCGGGCGATTTCATTCTGCGTGCCGGTGCGATCACCACCGCACCGAACGAAGACAGCGGCGATATCAAGCTCGACGGCACCAAGGTTGGCGGCACCAAGGCCACCCTGGACAGCGACACCCAGCTGGGCCTGGCCTTTGCCTACATGCTGACCGACCACATCGGCCTGGAACTGCTGGCAGCCACCCCGTTCCAGCACGAAGTGGGCGTAAAGGGCCTGGGCGCGGGCCTGGACGGCAAGCTGGCGAACATCAAGCAACTGCCACCGACCCTGTCGCTGCAGTACTACCCGATGGAGCCGACCTCCAAGTTCCAGCCTTACGCCGGTATCGGTCTTAACTACACCCTGTTCTTCGATGAAGACCTGAGCAGCAGCCGCAAGGCCCAGGGCTTCAGCAACATGAAGCTCAAGGACTCGGTCGGCCTGGCCGGCCAACTGGGCATGGACTACATGCTGACCGACAACCTGCTGGTCAACGCCGCGGTCTGGTACGTGGACATCGACACCAAGGCCACCATCGACGGCCCAAGCGCGCTGGGCGTGGGCAAGACCAAGGTGAGCGTGGATGTGGACCCATGGGTCTACATGGTGGGTGTGGGTTACAAGTTCTGACCATGAAAAAGCCCCGATCATTCGGGGCTTTTTTTTGGCTGCGATTCCCGCAAGGGAGATACCGCCTGCAGGAGCCGGCGTTGCCGGCGAAGCTTTTTACGTTCAGCGCCCCAGCAGGTGCGCCAGCCCATCGGCCAGCGGCGTCGGCTCGGGCAGGTCGAAGCGCGCCAGCAGCCGCGCATTGTCGGCCCGCGAATGACGGATATCACCCGCGCGCGCCGGCCCGTGATTGACCTCGGGCAACGGCCCTACCACCTTGCGCAGTGCGTCGAGCAACTGGTTCAGCGTGGTGGCGCGGTTCAGCCCCACGTTCACCGCGCCCTCCTGCACCTGCGCCTGTTCCAGCGCCTGCACCAGCACCGCCACCAGGTCGGCCACATACAGGAAGTCACGGGTCTGCTCGCCGTCGCCAAACAGGTTGATCGGTGTGCCGTTGAGGGCGCGTTCGCAGAAGATGCTGATCACCCCCGAATACGGCGACGACGGGTCCTGACGTGGCCCGAAGATATTGAAGAAGCGGAACACCACCGGCTCCAGCCCATGCTGGCGACGATAGAAGTCCAGGTACTGCTCGCTGGCCAGCTTGTCCACCGCATAGGGGGTCAGCGGCGCCTTGGGCGTGTCCTCGTCGATGGCCTGGCCTTCACCGTTGTTGCCGTACACCGCAGCGCTGGAGGCGAACAGCACGCGCTTGATGCCGGCCACACGCATCGCCTCGCACACGTTCAGCGTGCCGATGAAGTTGCTCTGGTGGGTCCTGACCGGGTCTTCCACAGAGGCCTGCACCGAGGCCACCGCCGCCAGGTGCACCACGGCCTGGCAGCCCTCGGCGGCCCGGGCCACCAGGGCGGCATCGGCCACGTCGCCCTCGATCAGTTGCAGGCGCGGGTTGTCCAGCTGCAGGTTCAGGCGCCGGCCGGTAGACAGGTCGTCGAGCACGCGCACCGCGTACCCCTTGGCCAGCAGCGCGTCGCTCAGGTGGGAGCCGATGAAGCCGGCCCCACCGGTAATCAGGATAGGAGCATCAGCCATGACGATAGAACCGGTCCAGTAGGGTCGGCAGGCCGGCGCGCCAGGCACGCGGCTTGATGCCGAAGGTGTGGAGGATTTTCTTGCAGGCCAGCACTGCGTGCTGGGGTTCTTCGGCAGCATCCGGGCGGGCGGCGTGGGCCTGCGCAGTGGGCGCTTCGACGGCCAGCTGACGCAGTTGCCCGGCTTCGCTGAGGATCGCCTGACCCAGCGCCAGCGGCGTGGTCGCCTCGTTGCCGGCGTAATGGTAGGTGCCCCACAGTGGCGCGCCACAGTCCAGTTGCTTGAGCACCGCCAGGATCACCCGCGCTGCATCGTCGACCGGGGTCGGGTTGCCACGCCGGTCGTCGGCCAGCAGCAGTTCCTGCGAGTGCTCGGCGCGGGTCAGAAAACGCCCCAGCACGCCGTCGACGCTGTCGTCGAGCACCCAGCCAAAGCGCAGCAGCACGTGCTGCGGGCAGGTCGCGCGCACGCTCTGTTCGATGCGCCACAACGCCTGGCCACGTTGGCCGAGCGGTACCGGCTCGTCCTTTTCGCTGTAGGCCGTGGCCCGCGAACCGTCGAATACCCGGTAGCTGGAGGGTTGCAGCAAGATGATGTTGTGGTGCTGGCACAGTTCGGCCAGGCGCTCGACCGCACGCTCCTGCGAAGCCAGGCGCTGCTCGCTCACCGATTCGGCCTGGAACCAGTCGAAGTAGTAGGCCAGATTGATCAGCGCATCGGGGCGGGTGTCATCGAGCAGCTGGGTCAGGCTCGCGGCATCCCAGCCCTGGTCGGGTGGGCGCGGCGCCAGAAAGCCGATATCTTCCTCGGCCCCGAGGCGAATCAGCGCTTGCCCAAGGGCATTTCCACCACCCAACAGCATCAGGCGCATTCGCATAGAGTCAGCAGGTCCGGTCAGATAAATTGAGGGAAAGCGGATATTTTGCGGCTTCCAGCAGGCGAAGTCCAACGCGGGGCCGACTGGCGCCAAAGTCTAGAGTGTGTCAGCGCAAAGTGTGACGGGTTCAACGTAGTTCAAGAAATAACCTGCGCGCCCACCAGAAATGCCCGACTGCATCTACTGTAAAAGCGTCAGCCTCGCTGGTTCATGTCGACTTGTCGACCCTTCACCCCGGGCAAGAGGACCGCTTCATGCCGATCAAGACGGCCGCACACGGACGTGAGCGTTGGCAATTCGACGAACCCAGCCCGGGCCGCGAGTGCCTGGTGGTCGAAACGTTCGACGGCTACAGCCAGGAAGGTCGCCTGCTGATCCCCGATATCGAGCACGCGCCGCCGCTGTTCATGCTCGGCGGCGCACGCAGCGACTTCACCCACCTCAACCCGCTGCTGTACCGCCTGCAGGCCCTGGGCATCGGCTCGCTGACCGGCAACCTGTCGGGGCACAGCCTGGCCAGCCTGCCGGGGGCCCGGTCGCCCTCGCTGCACACCAACCTGGCCGAGGCGCTGCGCTTCTTTCGCCACGTCGAGCATCGCTGCAACACCGTGATCGGCCACAGCCTGGGCGCAGCGCTGGCGCTGAAAGTGGCAGCGCACCATGCACGCCAGGTGAACAAGCTGGTGCTGCTGTGCCCGGCGGTCTATGCCGACAGCGCCTACGATGCACCGTTCGGCCCGGCCTTCACCCGCGCCATCAGCACCCCGCACGGGTTTCTCGACAGCGACAGCTACAAATTCCTGCGCAGCTATCGCGGCCAGGTGCTGCTGGTGCTGGGCCAGTACGATGGCCTGCTGGCCGCCCACCATGGGCGAACCCCGGGCACGTCGGCAGGCCATGTGGAAATCGACGGCATGCTGCGCTACAGCCCGATCCCGGCCGAAGTCATCCAGGCGCTGAGCGACACCCTACCCCCCGGGCATTTCGAACAGCTGACCCTGCCCGACTGCGACCACGGCATCGCCGCACACCTGCGCGCCCATCCGCCACAGGCCGGGGCCCTGGCGCAGCAGGTGGCGGCATTCATTCGCCGCTGAGCACGGCACCCTTCACTCGATCTCGAACAGGCCGTTGCGAATCGGCCCGACGTTGAGCCGTGCGCGCACATCGTCATCGATGCGCGGGTCATCCGGGCGGTACAGCCGGACCTGGCGGTAGGCATTGATGCGGTTGATTTCCGGGCCCAGGTATTCCCACACCACGCGGGTACACGCCGGAGTGCGCCGGTCACCGCTGGAGACGCCGGTCTTGAGGCCGTTGAGCCGGGTGATGCGGCTCTTGAAGCTGGGAATCAGGATGGTCTGGCTCATCTCGTTGACCGTCAGCGATTCGTAGTCGATCAGAAACACCCGGTCCTGCAACTGAAAGGCCGCGCCCAGGTAGCGGCAGCGCACCCAGTCTTCGGCCTGCACGTCGGTGCTGCTGGAGCGCTCCTGGCGCTCCTGGCGCTCGAACAGGAACGTGCCGCGTTCTTCGCGCAGGTGCACCAGCGACAGCAGGATGCTGCCCGGCACCGACATGCAGTTGGAATATTCGAAGTAGTAGCCGCAGTAGCGCGACAGATTGCCCTCGTGCTCGCGCAGCGGGCGCAGCAGTTCCAGCAACGGGTCGGCCTGGGCCGGGCTGGCAAGCGCCGAGCTGCGCGCACCGATCAGGCGCGCGAACTGTTCTGGCGGCAGGCCCAGTTCGTAGTCCTCGACGCCGAAGAAGTCGCCGATGCGCTTGAGGTTGTACGCCGTCGGCTGGCTCTGCCCGCTCAGGTACTTGTTGAACTGCGCCCGGTTGATCGACAGCTGCCGGCAAACCTCGGAAATAGAGCGGTAATGGCTGCACGCCAGCTTGAGGTTGGGGCCCAGGTGTTGACTCATTGATCAGGTACCGATTGGTGCGATAGGCGCCAGTTTAGCATCAGGTCGCATCAACTCAGAGCAACCCGCGAAATTGTAACGACGTTTGTCATGACCAACCATGCGCCCCCAGGCAAACGGCGCATGCCGTCAGCCACTGTCATTCAGAACAAGAACCGAGGTCACGCCATGCTCGAAGTGCTCAACGATTTCCTTTCGGGGAAGCTCCTTATCGTGCTTATCGTCGGACTGGGAAGCTATTTCACCCTGCGCTCGCGATTTGTGCAGTTTCGCCATTTCATCCATATGTTCGGCGTATTCAAGGAATCGTTGCGCGGCCAGGCGGGCCAGTTGAGTTCGTTCCAGGCACTGATGCTGAGCCTGGCCGGGCGCGTGGGTGCCGGCAACATCGCCGGCGTCGGTATCGCCGTGACCCTGGGCGGCCCGGGCGCGGTGTTCTGGATGTGGGTGACGGCGCTGGTGGGCATGTCCAGCAGTTTCTTCGAATGCACCCTGGCGCAGGTCTACAAGCGCGCCGACGGTGACGGCCTGTACCGCGGCGGCCCGGCCTACTACATCCTGCACGGCCTCAACCTGCGCACCATGGCAGTGGTGTTCTCGGTGTTGCTGCTGGTGACCTACGGCTTCGCCTTCAACGGCCTGCAGTCGTACACCGTGACCCACTCGCTGCAGAACGCCTTCGGCTTCGCCCCGGAGCACACCGGGATTGCCCTGGCCGTGCTGCTGGCCATCGTGTTCCTGGGCGGGATCAAGCGCATCGCCTCGGTGTCCGACCTGCTGGTGCCGGTCAAGACCCTGGCCTACATCGGCGTTACCCTGTACGTGATCGGCAGCCAGATCGAACACGTGCCGGCCATGCTCGAAACCATCTTCAAGAGCGCCTTCGGCCTGGACCCTGCCTTCGGCGGCCTGCTGGGCAGTGCCATCGTGATGGGCGTCAAGCGTGGCGTGTTCGCCAACGAAGCGGGCCTTGGCAGTGCGCCCAACGTGGCCGCCGTGGCGGCAGTGAAACACCCGGGCGCCCAGGGCGTGGTGCAGGCATTCAGCGTGTTCCTCGATACCTTCGTGATCTGCACCTGCACCGCGCTGCTGATTCTGCTGTCGGGCTTCTACACCCCGGGCTTCGAAGGTGACGGCATCGTGCTGACCCAGAACTCGCTGGCTGCCGTGGTCGGTGACTGGGGTCGCCTGTTCGTCAGCGTGGCGCTGTCGCTGTTCGTGTTCACCTGCATCCTCTACAACTACTACCTGGGCGAAAACAGCCTGCAGTTTCTGACCCGCAACCGTGCGGTGCTGATGGTCTACCGTGCCCTGGTGCTGGCGCTGATCGTGTGGGGCTCGGTGCAGAACCTGTCGACCGTGTTCGCCTTCGCCGACATCACCATGACGTGCCTGGCCTTCGTCAACCTGATCGCCCTGGCGCTGCTGTTCAAGATCGGCCTGCGCGTGATGCGCGACTACGACGACCAGCGCAAGGCAGGCATCAAGCAGCCGGTATTCGACTCGGCCAGGTTCCCCGACCTGGACCTGGACACCCAGGCCTGGCCTGCTGTCCAGCCCGCTGAAAGCGCACGCCCTGCCAGCGTGGGCGAAGCTCAAGCTCAAGCGCAACGCTGAGCAACCCTGTGCCGCCGCCCCGTTCGCGGGCGGCAGCCGATTCGCGATGCCCCTTTTCTCACCTGCCTGGAATGCTCACCATGCGCGCGGTCAAGAACCTTCTCGTCCTCTACACCGGCGGCACCATCGGCATGCTGCAAACGCCCCATGGCCTGGCGCCGGCCGGTGGCTTCGAGGCACGCATGCGCGCCTGGCTGGACACGCATCCGACGCCACCCCGGGTGCACTGGCGCCTGCAGGAGATGTCACCGCTGCTCGACAGCGCCAACATGCAGCAGGCCAACTGGCTGGCCATGCAGGCGGCCATCGTCACGGCGGTGACGCGTGATGGCCACGACGGCATCCTGCTGCTGCACGGCACCGACACCCTGGCCTACAGCGCAGCAGCGTTGTCGTTCCTGCTGCTGGGGCTGGATGTGCCGGTAGTGCTCACCGGCTCGATGCTGCCGGCCGGCGCACCGCACAGCGACGCCTGGGACAACCTGCACGGCGCCCTGGCCCTGTTCGAAAGCGGCCTGCAAAGCGGCGTGCAGCTGTATTTCGCAGGCCAGCTGCTGCACGGCGCACGGGCCAGCAAACTGCGCAGCGAGGCCTTCGATGCGTTTGCCGCGCCGGCGCGCCACCGCGAAGGCAGCCGCGCCAGCGCGTTGCCCGCGGTACTCGGCTATGCCCAACCGCGGGTGCCGGTGAAACTGGCGGTGCTGCCGGTGTACCCCGGCTTGCAGGCCGAGCAGGTGCAGGCACTGGTGGTGAGCGGCGTGCGCGGCCTGCTGCTTGAATGCTATGGCAGCGGCACCGGCCCATCGGAAGATGCAGCACTGATGCAGGCGTTGCAGAAGGCGCGCCAGGGTGGCGTGCTGATTGCCGCCATCAGCCAGTGCATCGAGGGCAGTGTGCTGTTCGATACCTACGCCGCCGGCAGCCGCCTGCGCGAGACCGGCCTGGTATCGGGCGGCGGCATGACCCGCGAGGCGGCGCTCGGCAAGCTGTTCGCCCTGCTGGGCGCGGGGCTGGACAACGACACCGCCGAGCACTGGTTCGCCCTGGACCTGTGCGGTGAACGGGTGGCCTGAGGCCCCGCGAAAAATGGCGGAAGGCAGCCGGAGTCGAACCTGCCCGGGAACGGCTGCCGTCCCCAACCGGGTTTGAAGCCCGGCCGCGCCACCGGGCGCGATTGCCTTCCTTGAATTCAGTTGTCGCCCGGTTGAGCCAGGGCATTGTCGCGGCGAATGCGACGCTGGTCGCCCAGGCGCCGGGTCAGGCCGATGCGATCGAAGTATTCCAGCACCTGGATGCTGCGCTTGCGCCCGATACCCAGCGCATCACGAAAAACCGTCACCTGCACCTCATCACCCGCCATGCGCAACAGCATAGCCGCCATTTGCCGCACTGTGGCCTCGGGATAGAACAGATCGCGCACCACCTGGTGCACCTGGCCCAGACGCGCCATCTTGCGCAGTAGTAGCCGTACCTCGGCTTCTTCGCTGCCGGTGGCGCGCGCAAGATCGCGCACCCAGGGCGGATCGAAACGCGCCGCCAGCAGCAACGGTTGCACCTGTTGCCACAGCGCCGTGTCGGCCTCGTTCAGGCGCGCCTGGTGCGTGGGCAGGTGCAGCCACGGGCCGCTGCTGGCAATCGCCTGCTCGCCCAGCAACTCGTCCACCAGGCTGATGAACGCCGGCCGCTCCAGTGCCAGGCTGGCGAAACGGCGCAGGCGGTCGCGGTCAGGGCCGAGCTGGTCGGGTTCGAGCTCGTGAAAGCGCGCCAGTTGCGCCAGTACCCGGGCCTTGAGCGCCTGCCATTGCGTCGTGTCGAACAGCAGCGGCCCCTGCCGCGTGGCCACCACCTGCACCTGCGCATCCAGCCGCCAGTGGCTGCGCAAGCGATTGAACTGGCGCTCCAGGCGCTGCGGGTCGAGCCCGCCCGTGCCTTGCGCAAGCAGCGCCGGCAAGGCCTGTTCCAGGCTGTCGGCCGCCGCCAGTGCCTGCAGCTGCGCCAGCCGCTGCGGGCTGCGGCGCTGGCGGGCCGGGGCGAATGGATCGAGTACGCGCCCGCCGCCAAGGGTGCGCTGGGCACTCTGGTCGCGCAGCACCACGGGGTCGCCATGCACCGCCTGCACCGGCGCGTTGACCAGCAACTGCGCGAACATGCGCGCCCCGGGCGCCAGCCGCTCGCCCTCCAGCAATGCCACGCGGGCGGTGACATCCTGGGTGCCCAGGTGCAGGTGCACCGGGCTGAAATGCTCGAGTGCACGGGCTTCCCCGGCCAGCAGGTGCAGTTCGACATCCAGCCGCTGAGTGGGCGCATGCAGCCACTCGGCCAGCAGCCAGTCACCGCGGTGGATATGCTCCAGCGCCAGCCGCTCGGCGCTGATGTTCAGGGCCACTCGCTGCCCGGCGAAGGCCTGGGTCGCGACCTGGTTCTGCGCGTGCAGGCCGCGCACCCGCACCGGTTTGCCCGCCTTGCCCAGCAACAGGCTATCGCCCACCTGAACCTGCCCGGACAACGCGGTGCCCGTGACCACGATACCGGCCCCGGCCACGCTGAAGGCCCGGTCGATGGCCAGGCGAAAAGCGCCACCCTGGCTACGCGGCTGCAGGGCGTGCTGCGCGGCGAGCAATGCCTGACGCAGTGCCTCGATACCCTGGCCGCTGACACTCGACACCGCGAACTGCGCCGCCCCGGCATACGGTCCCGGCGCAAGCAGCCCGCGCACCTGGGCCTGCACCGCCTGCACCCGCGCCGGCTCGACCCGGTCGCATTTGGTGATGGCCACCAGCGCCTGCGCGATGCCCAGCAGTTCGACGATGGCCAGGTGCTCGCGGGTCTGGGGCATCACCCCGTCGTCGGCCGCCACCACCAGCAGCACCAGGTCGATACCCTGGGCGCCGGCCAGCATGTTGTGGATAAACCGCTCGTGGCCCGGCACGTCGACAAAGCCGGTCAACGGCGCATCCGCCGCCAGCGCTGCATAACGGTAGCCAAGGTCGATGGTGATGCCGCGTTCGCGCTCTTCGCGCCGATGATCGCCAGCCTGGCCGGTGAGGGCTTCGAGCAGCGCGGTCTTGCCATGGTCGATGTGCCCGGCGGTGCCGACGATCACGTGGGCAGTACCGCCAGTTGCGCCAGCTGCGCCAGCCACGCGGGTTCGTCATCCAGCTGGCGCAGGTCGAGCCACAGCGCGTCGTCGTCCAGGCGCCCGAGCACCGGGATGGGCAACGCGCGCAAGGCCGCTTCCAGCGCCAGCAGGCTGCGCCCGCGCAGGCGCTTGGACACCTGTGGGCGCATGCACAGCGCAGCACTGGGCAGGCGTGCCACCGGCTGGCTGCCGCTGCCGATCATGCCCAGTGCAGGCAGCGCGGCAACGCTCCACGACGCGCCCAACGCCTGTGCCATGCGCGGCGCCAGGCGTTCGGCCTGGGCCAGGATCTCGGCTTGCGGCCGGGTCAGCAGGCGCAGGCTGGGCAGGCGCTCGGCCAGGCGGTCGGGGTCGCGGTACAGGCCCAGCACCGCTTCCAGCGCGGCGAGGGTCAGCTTGTCGACCCGCAGGGCACGCTTGAGCGGGTTCTTCTTGATGCGCGCGATCAGCGCCTTGCTGCCCACGATGATCCCGGCCTGCGGACCGCCGAGCAGCTTGTCGCCGCTGAAGGTGACGATATCGGCGCCATCGGCCAGGGCCTGGCGCACCGTGGGTTCGGCGGGCAGGCCCCAGCGTGTAAGGTCGAGCAGGCTGCCGCTGCCCAGGTCTTCGAGCAGCGGCAGGCCGTGCTGGTGGGCCAGTTGCGCCAGCTCGGCGGTGGGCACATGGCTGGTGAAGCCTTCAATGCTGTAGTTGCTGCAATGCACGCGCATCAGCAGGCCGCTGCGCGGGTTGATTGCCGCTTCGTAGTCGCGGGCGTGGGTGCGATTGGTGGTGCCCACCTCGTGCAGCCTGACCCCGGCGCGGGCCATGATGTCGGGGATGCGGAACGCACCACCGATCTCGATCAGTTCGCCGCGCGAAATGATGCCCTCCTTGCGCGCGCCCAGGCTGTTGAGTGCCAGCAGCACGGCGGCGGCATTGTTGTTGACCACGGTCACGGCCTCGGCGCCGGTGAGCTCGCGGATCAGGCCTTCGATCAGGTCGTCACGGTCGCCGCGCTTGCCGCTGTCCAGGTCGAACTCGAGGTTGAGGGGGTGGCGCGCGGCAAGCTGGACGGCCTCGATGGCGGCTTCGGGCAGCAGCGCGCGGCCCAGGTTGGTGTGCAGCACGGTGCCGGTGAGGTTGAACACCCGGCGGATATGGCTGCGGTGCCGGGCGGCGAGGCGTTCGTTGGTGCGGCCGGCGAGCACCTCGGGGGCCAGTTCGGCAGCGCCGAGCTGGCCGTGGCGGGTGGGCTCGCGCAGGTCATCGAGCAGTTGGCGCAAGGTGGCGAGCACGGCGTCGCGGCCGTAGCGGTCCACCAGGGGAACGCAGGCAGGGCTGCGCAGGAGGGTGTCGATGGAGGGTAGACGGTGGGTGCACTGAGTGACGTTGGAGGACATGCAAAAACGCTCCGGTCTATGTAGGAGCCGGCCTTGCCGGCGAATGGAACACCGCGCAGGGTCGGATCCCACAGTGTAGTGCGCCCTTCGCGCAAGGCCGGCCCTACAGGCCCGGGGCCAGCAACAGGTTCGGCGCCAGCCGCTGGTAGCCCTCCTGATCCAGGCGCATGTCCAGTGCCAGGCTGGCCAGGTCCGCCGACAGGGCCTCCGATTGCGCATCGCTTTCAAGGTAGACCAGCTTCAGGTAACTGTGGCATTCGAGGCAGCATTCGGCCCGCAACGGCGCCTGCCCGGCGACATGGCGGTCATCCTCCAGGCTGAAGTACTGCAAGCCCTTGCTTTGCTCGCAATACACGCACTTGACCCGCACCGCATGCCATTCACAGGCACACAACGCACACACCAGGTAGCGCAGGCCGTTGTACTTGCCGCGGTGGCGGATTACCCCGGCCATCGCCGGCGAACCACATGCCGGGCACTGCCCCAGGCTGTCGCCGGGCTTGAGTTCGACGCCGGGCATGGCCAGCAGCCAATGGCTCCACGCCGCCTGCAGCGCGGCCCCCAGAAACGGCACCAGCGCCGCCGGCACCGCGCTGTACTGCCCGCCCAGCAGTGCCAGCGCCCACACCATGCGCTGCCCTGCCCCGGCCTCGCGCAATTGCGTCTGGGCCTGATGCGCCAGCGGCGAAGACGCCTCGTAGCGTTGCAACAGGGCATCCAGCCAGCCCTGCCAGGCGCCCTCGCGCACCAGGCTGTCGGCGGCCAGTGGCGCCAGGCCGTGGGTCACGCACAGCTGCAGGCGCTGCGGGTCGGGCATGGCCGCTGCCGGCGGGTTGTCCAGCAACCCCTGCTGCACGCGGCACAACCCGGCCACGAAGCGCAGGTAGTCGCCCAGCGCATGCCCCTCGGCCAGCAGGTCGAGGCGTTCGGCACGCAGCGCAAACAGCTGGGGCGGTGGCGGGTGCAGAAACGGCGGCGAACTGGCCGACGCCTGGATCTGATCGGGTTCCATCACGGTACTCAAGGCTTGGCTCCTTTGTGCGTGTCGGGCCGCTCGTCCCGAGTGACCTCCCGGTACCATAGCGCATGGTGCTTGCGCGCCCACGCGCGGCTGACCCAGCCATGCAGCATGGCGCTGACCGAGCCCTTGATCCAGATGCCGGCATAGATGTGCACGATGATGCTCAGCACCAGCACGAAGCCGGCCAGGGCATGCAGCAGGGTGGCCAGGCGAATGGTGTCGATACCGAAGTACGCGCTGAAGTAGGCACGCCAGATCACCACGCCACTCACCAGCAGCACCAGCATGCACGCCAGCAGGGTCCAGAACAGCAGCTTCTGCCCGGCGTTGTACTTGCCCACCGGTGGTACGCCCTCCTCCTCGTTGCGGATCACCCGGTCGACCCGGCGCAGCCACTGCCGGTCGGTGGCGGTGATGAAGTTGGCCCGCCAGAAGCGCAGCACCAGCCCCAGGAACAGCACGAACATCAGCACGCCCATGAACGGGTGCAGGATGCGTGTCCACGGCCCGCCGCCGAACAGGTGGCTGAGCCAGAACAGCGCCGGGTGAAACAGCGCCAGCCCCGACAGTGCCGCCATGAAGAACAGGATCGCCACCAGCCAGTGGTTGGTGCGCTCGTTGGCGGTGTAACGCAGTATCGGCTTGTGCTTCATGGCCGTTGCTCCCCTGGTGCGGTGGGCTTGCCCGGGTCATACACATGCACCGACGGGTCGACCTGATGCACGCTGGTGTCAGGATGCTCGTCATCCTCTTCCTCGACCCGCTGCGGGCCGATGCGTACGTAGTGGAAGAACCCGGCCAGCACCGCCGCACCCATGGCCAGCAGCGCCAGCGGTTTGCTCACGCCCTTCCATAGCCCGACCAGCGGGCTGATCACCGGGTTGTCGGGCAGCCCCGCGTACACGCGCGGCGTGTCGGCGTGGTGCAGCACGTACATCACATGGGTGCCACCCACGCCGTCCGGGTCGTACAGACCGGCATGCTCGAAGCCCCGCGACTTGAGGTCGACGATGCGTTCGGCGGCGTGCTCCTGCATGTCGGTCTTGCTGCCGAACACGATGGCGCCGGTGGGACAGGTCTTCACGCAGGCCGGCTCCAGCCCCACGGCCACGCGGTCGGAACACAGGGTGCACTTGTAGGCCTTGTGGTCCTTCTGCGAGATGCGCGGGATGTTGAACGGGCAGCCGGTGATGCAGTAGCCGCAGCCGATGCAGTGGTCCTGGTTGAAGTCGACGATGCCGTTGGCGTGCTTGATGATCGCCCCCGGGCTGGGACAGGCCTTGAGGCAGCCGGGGTCGGCGCAGTGCATGCAGCCGTCCTTGCGGATCAGCCACTCCAGGTTGCCGTCGGCGGTCTCGTGCTCGGTGAAGCGCATCAGCGTCCAGCTTTCAGCACTGAGGTCCTGCGGGTTGTCATAGGTGCCGTGGTTGTGACCCACCTCGTCGCGCAGCTCGTTCCATTCCGAACACGCCACCTGGCAGGCCTTGCAGCCGATGCACTTGGTGGTGTCGATCAGCTTGGCGACCTGCTCCTGCTGGCGCACCGAGGGGGGCAGCGTGGTGGTGGCCGAACGGGCAATGATGTCTTGGCTGGCCATCAGATTTTCTCCACGTTGACCAGGAACGACTTCGATTCCGGGGTCTGTGTATTGCCATCGCCGAGGAACGGCACCAGGGTGTTGGTCAGGTAGCCATGCCGCGTCAGCCCGGTGAAGCCCCAGTGCAGCGGGATACCGACCTGGTGCACGGTCTGGTTGTTGACCTGCAGCGGACGAATCCGCTTGGTGACGACCGCCACCGCCTCGATATGCCCACGCTTGCAACTCACCCGCACCCGGTCGCCGGCCTGGATACCCTTCTGCTGCGCCAGCACTTCACCGATCTCGACGAACTGCTCGGGCTGGGCGATGGCGTTCAGGCGCGCATGCTTGCTCCAGAAGTGAAAGTGCTCGGTCAGCCGGTAGGTGGTGGCCGCGTAGGGGTAGTCCTTGGCCTGGCCGAGGGTGTCCCACACCGAGTCGAAGATGCGTCCGGCCGGGTTGCTGGTGGCCTTCTTGTTGGTGGGGTGCAGCGGGTTGATCCCGATCGGCGTCTCGAAGGGTTCGTAGTGCTCGGGGAACGGGCCTTCGGCCATCTTGTCGACGGCGAAGAACCGGGCCACCCCTTCGGGGTTCATGATGAACGGGTTCATGCCCGCCTCGGGGGGCACGTCGGCCTTGTAGTCCGGGGTGTCGGTGCCGGTCCAGGCCTTGCCGTTCCACCATACCAGGCGTTTTTTCGGGTCCCAGGGCTGGCCTTGCGGGGTGGCCGAGGCACGGTTGTAGAGGATTCGCCGGTTCATCGGCCAGGCCCAGGCCCAGCCCAGGTTCTGCTTCATGCCATACGGGTCGCTGTTGTCGCGCCGAGCCATCTGGTTGCCCTGCTCGGTCCAGCTGCCGCAGAAGATCCAGCAGCCGGACGCGGTACTGCCATCGTCCTTGAGCTGGGCGAACCCCGACAGTTGCTGGCCGCCCTTGAGCGCGGCGCCGGTTGCATCGACCTGATCGGTCACGGCCATGCCGTTGAGCTCCCTGGCCAGCTCCTCGGGGGAGGGTTCATCGGCGACCTTGTACGGCCAGCTGAGGTTGAGCAGCGGTTCGGCAAACGCGCCACCCTCGGCGCGGTAGCGTTCACGCAGGCGCAGGAACAGGTCGCTCATGATGCGCACGTCGGTACGGGTTTCGCCCGGGCCGTCTGCGCCCTTCCAGTGCCACTGCAGCCAGCGGCTGCTGTTGACCAGCGAACCGTCCTCCTCGGCGAAGCAGGTGGTGGGCAGGCGGATGACCTCGGTGGCGATGTCGGCCGTGCTGACTTCGTTGTACGGCCCTGCGTTGCGCCAGAACTCCGAGGTTTCGGTGGCCAGCGGGTCCATCACCACCAGCCACTTGAGCTTGCTGAGCGCGGCAGTGACGCGGTTCTTGTCGGGCAGCGCAGCAATCGGGTTGAAGCCCTGGCACATGTAGCCGTGCACCTCGCCCCTGCCCATCATGTCGAACATCTTGAGCACGTCGTAGCCTGGGATGTCGAGCTTGGGCAGCCAGTCGTAGCCCCAGTGGTTCTCGGCAGTGGCGTTGGCGCCATACCAGGCCTTCATCAGACTGACGTGGAACTTGCCGTAGTTCTGCCAGTACGACAGCTGCCCTGGGCGCAGCGGCTTGAGGGCGCGTTTGGCGATGTAGCCGTCGTAGTCCTGCTCGGCATCACCGGGCAGGGTCAGGTAGCCCGGCAAGGAGTTGGACAGCAGGCCCAGGTCGGTCAGGCCCTGGATGTTGGAGTGCCCGCGCAGGGCGTTGACCCCGCCACCCGGCATGCCGACGTTGCCCAGCAGCAGTTGCACCATCGCCGCGCTGCGGATGATCTGCGCGCCGATCGAATGCTGGGTCCAGCCCAGGGCATAGAGGATGGTCATGGTCTTGCCGGGTGTGGAGCAGGTGGCGATCTCTTCCCAGATCTTCTGCATGCTGGCCTGGGGCATGCCGCAGGTCATGCTGGCGAGCTCCGGGGTGTAGCGGCTGTAGTGCTGCTTCATCAGCTGGTAGACGCAGCGCGGGTCCTGCAGGGTCGGGTCGACCTTGGCGAAACCGTCTTCACCCAGTTCGTAGCCCCAACCGGACTTGTCGGCATAGGTACGCTTGGCCGCATCGTAGCCACTGAACAGCCCGTCCTCGAAGCCGAAGCCGGCTTTGACGATGAACGACACGTCGGTGTAGTTGCGCACGTACTCGTGCTGGATCTGGTCAGTGCTGAGCAGATAGTTGATCAGGCCGCCCATGAAGGCGATGTCGCTGCCGGTGCGAATCGGCGCGTAGTAATCGGCCACCGAGGCGGTACGGGTAAACCGTGGGTCGACCACGATCAGCCGCGCCTGGTTGTGCGCCTTGGCTTCGGTCACCCATTTGAAACCGCACGGGTGCGCTTCTGCTGCGTTGCCGCCCATCACCAGAATCAGGTTCGCGTTGGCGATATCGGTCCAGTGATTGGTCATGGCACCACGGCCGTACGTCGGGGCAAGACTTGCCACCGTCGGGCCGTGTCAGACACGCGCCTGGTTGTCGAACCCCAGCATGCCCAAACTGCGAATGACCTTGTGGGTCAGGTAGCCGGCTTCGCTGGAAGCCGCCGAGGCCGCGAGGAACCCGGTGCTGAGCCAGCGGTTGACGGTCTGGCCCTGGGCGTTCTTCTCGATGAAGTTGGCGTCGCGGTCGGCCTTGACCAGCTCGGCCACGCGGTCCATGGCCTCATCCCAGCTGACGCGCGTCCA
The DNA here is from genome assembly GCF_052850635.1 of Pseudomonas sp. 1176_21. Classification (NCBI taxonomy): domain Bacteria; kingdom Pseudomonadati; phylum Pseudomonadota; class Gammaproteobacteria; order Pseudomonadales; family Pseudomonadaceae; genus Pseudomonas; species Pseudomonas sp. 1176_21. Next base: position 42,924 of record NZ_VXCV01000007.1, on the reverse strand, counting down.
CTCGTTGCTGCCCGGCTTGCGTACCTGCGGGTACTGCAGGCGGCTGGGGCTGTGGATGAAGTCCAGCAGGCCTGCACCTTTGGGGCACAGGGTGCCGCGGTTGACCGGGTGATCGGCGTCGCCTTCGACGTGGATGATGCTCTGCGCCACGTTCTTGCCCGCATCGCCCTGGCTGTACAGGATCAGGCCGCAGCCGACCGAGCAGTAGGGGCAGGTGTTGCGGGTTTCCTTGGTGCGGGCCAGCTTGAAGTGGCGTATCTGTTCGGCGAAGGCCGGCGTGGGGGCCATGCCCAGCGCCGCCAGGCTCGAACCTCCAAGGCCGATGGCGGCGACCTTGAAAAATTGCCGACGGTTGAGATCCATCGTGCACTCCTGATCAGGTGGTGGACGCGCGGAGCATTGCCGGCGTCTCGTGAACAGTCACGGTGGCGGCCACTGGGTGGTCGTCAATATTCACTCTAGCCAAGATCGGGCCAAGCACCATTAAAACGGATTATCGATGCGTGCAACGGGTGCATAATCGCCAGCCTGACCACCATCGCCAAGGGACTGCATGATGCAATTGGACAAGAACGGGTTGCCGCTGCTGGAGCAGTTTGGCGAAGAAGGTTTTGTGGACTGCGTGTTTCAGGTGCAGCACCTGATGCAGGATGACGTGCACTACCACTTTGACCTGCGTGCCGCGTTCGCCGGGCACTCGGTGGGTGTGCGGGCGCGGCTGCGGCGCGACGTGCAGCCGGGGTTCGATGGCGAGATGAACGTGATACAGGCGCACTTCTACAGCGACGGGCTCGAGATCTCGTCGCTGGGCCTGGAGACCGAGCGGTTCATCGAGGCGCTGGCACAGCTGTATGAAATCGAGCTGGTCGATGGCCCCGGGGCGGTCGGCGAGCGCTTCAGCGTGATTGCGCTGCACCAGGCGGACACCGGGCTTGAAGCGGGTGCGGTGCGCCTGAAGGTGTTCGGCAACGACCGTTCGGATTCGGCGCCAGGCAGCTACTACGAAAGCTTCTTCAATGTCGACCTGCCGGCCGGTCATGTGTACTGGAACGAGAAGGACGTGGAGTATCGCGCACCGATGCTCAATGCACTGGCGGGGCTGGTGGGCCAAGGCGTGGCCGCGGCGTGAGTGCTCACGGGCCGCTTCACCTCCTGGCGGCCCGCTAGAGGTACCGCGAGGCCCGCACGTGCGCTGAACATCGCAAGCGTGTCAGGGCCACCGCCCACCGAGGTTTCCCCAGAACGCAAAACGCCCGATGCAGCGCATCGGGCGTTTGTCTTGAAGCGCGGCGTTGGCCAGGGCTCAGAACGGGATGTCGTCATCGAAGCTGTCGAAGTCGGCAGCCGGCTGCGGCGCAGGCTGTTGCGGCGCAGGGCGCTGCTGAGGGGCCTGCTGCGGACGCTGCTGAGGCGCCTGCTGACGTGGGGCCTGGTTGTAGTTGTTGCCACCCTGCTGCGAACCGTCCTGGTTCTGCGGACGACCACCCAGCAGCTGCATGGTGCCCTGCATGTCGACGATGATCTCGGTGGTGTAACGCTTGATGCCGTCCTTTTCCCACTCGCGGGTCTGCAGCTTGCCCTCGATGTACACCTGCGAACCCTTGCGCAGGTACTCGCCGGCAATCTCGGCAACCTTGCCGAACATCGACACACGGTGCCACTCGGTACGCTCGACCTTCTGGCCGGTCTGCTTGTCGGTCCACTGCTCGCTGGTGGCCAGGCTGAGGTTGGTCACCGCGTTGCCGTTGGGCAGGTGGCGAACTTCAGGGTCCTGGCCGCAAGTGCCGACCAAAATGACTTTGTTAACCCCACGGGCCATAACGTTCTCCTAGGCTTGGCACGCCGCGGGCGCCGGGTTTACCAGCAGCTCCAGGGCCGTACGATCCAAAATTTGTGTATCCAGTTTGATATAGATGGCGGCTTCCTCTGCCACCACCACTGCGTCGGTCACACCCGGCACGGCCTTGAGGCGCTCGGTCAAGCCCGCTTCGCGCATCGCTTCTGGCGACAACGGCAAGCGCAGGCTCGTCACGTAAGGTGGTTCGCGCATAGTAACAGCTATGGCCAACCAAAGGGCACAGAGGCCTGCGCACCCCAGGAAAACCACGCTCAAGCCGCCATGCTGGAACAACCAGCCACCCATGATCCCGCCCAGCGCCGCCCCCAGGAACTGGCTGGTGGAATACACCCCCATCGCCGTGCCCTTGCCACCGGCCGGCGACACCTTGCTGATCAGCGAAGGCAACGAGGCTTCGAGCAGGTTGAAGGCGGTGAAGAAGATCACCGTGCCGATCACCAGTGACTGCAGGCTGTTGCCCAGCTCCCAGAAAAACAGCTCTGTGAGCATGAGCACACTGACCGCGCCGAGCAGGACACGTTTCATCTTGCGCTTTTTTTCACCGTAGATGATGAACGGAATCATTGCGAAGAATGAAACCAGCAAGGCGGTGAGGTAGACCCACCAGTGCTCCTCTTTCGGCAACCCGCCACGCTCCACGAACGCCAGCGGCAAGGCGACGAAGCTGGCCATGAGGATGGCGTGCAGCACGAAGATGCCGACGTCCAGGCGCAGCAGGTCGGGGTGACGCAGGGTCGGCCCCAGGGCCTGCTTGGCCACGCCCGACTCGCGGTGCGCCAGCGGGCCGTTGGAGGCCGGCACCACGAAGGCGATCAGGCCGATGCCCACCACCGCCATCGCCGCGGTGGCCAGGAACAACCCCGACAGGCCGAAGGCCCGCGTTACCAGTGGCCCCACGACCATCGCCACGGCGAACGACAGGCCGATGCTCATGCCGATCATGGCCATGGCCTTGGTGCGGTGCTGTTCGCGGGTGAGGTCCGAGAGCAACGCCATGACCGCGGCGGAGATGGCGCCCGCACCCTGCAGGATGCGCCCGGCGATCACGCCCCAGATCGAGTCGGCCTGCGCTGCCAGCACGCTGCCCAGGGCAAAGATCACCAGCCCCAGGTAGATCACCGGCCGACGGCCGATGCGGTCGGAAATGACCCCGAACGGAATCTGCAATACGGCCTGGGTCAGGCCATAGGCACCGATGGCCAGGCCGATGAGCGCCGGCGTGGCGCCCGCCAGGTCCATGCCATAGGTGGCCAGTACCGGCAGCACCATGAACATGCCCAGCATACGGAAGGCGAACACCAGGGCCAGGCCGCCTGCGGCGCGGGTCTCGCTGCCGCTCATGCGTTCGCTGTGGGGATCGTGCATGGATAAACCTCGTGTGAACCGGCGGCGATTCTACCAGTCGGATCGGTTAACGGCATATACGCGACGCTTTGCCGCGTGGTGGCAGCGCGCCGTATACTCCTCCGTTTATGCCCGCCAAGCGAGGCCGCAGTGGACAAGATCCTGATACGTGGGGCACGTACCCACAACCTTAAGAACATCGACCTGACCCTGCCCCGGGACAAACTGATCGTCATCACCGGTCTGTCCGGGTCCGGCAAGTCATCGCTGGCGTTCGACACCCTGTATGCCGAAGGCCAGCGTCGCTACGTGGAATCGCTGTCGGCGTATGCCCGCCAGTTCCTGTCGATGATGGAAAAGCCAGACGTCGACACCATCGAGGGGCTGTCGCCGGCCATCTCGATCGAGCAGAAGTCGACCTCGCACAACCCGCGCTCGACCGTGGGCACCATCACCGAGATCTACGATTACCTGCGCCTGCTGTATGCCCGTGTGGGCACCCCACGCTGCCCCGACCACGACATCCCGCTCGAAGCCCAGACTGTCAGCCAGATGGTCGACCTGGTGCTGGCCCAGCCCGAGGGCAGCAAGCTGATGCTGCTGGCTCCGGTGATTCGCGAGCGCAAGGGCGAGCACCTGGCGGTGTTCGAAGAGCTGCGTGCCCAGGGCTTCGTGCGCGCACGGGTCAACGGCAAGCTGTACGAGCTGGACGAGTTGCCCAAGCTCGACAAGCAGAAGAAGCACAGCATCGATGTGGTGGTCGACCGCTTCAAGGTGCGCGACGACCTGCAGCAGCGCCTGGCCGAATCGTTCGAGACGGCCCTTAAGCTGGCCGATGGCATCGCCCTGGTGGCGCCGATGGACGACGAGCCGGGTGAAGAGATGATCTTCTCGGCGCGCTTCGCCTGCCCGATCTGCGGCCACGCGATCAGCGAGCTGGAGCCCAAGCTGTTCTCCTTCAACAACCCGGCCGGCGCTTGCCCGACCTGCGACGGCCTGGGCGTGAAGCAGTTCTTCGACATCAAGCGCCTGGTCAACGGCGAGCTGACCCTGGCCGAGGGCGCGATTCGCGGCTGGGACCGGCGCAATGTGTATTACTTCCAGATGCTCGGCTCGCTGGCCGCGCATTACGGGTTCAGCCTGGAGGTGCCGTTCAACGAGCTGCCGGCCGACCAGCAGAAGGTGATCCTGAACGGCAGTGGCAAGCACAACGTCGACTTCAAGTACCTCAACGACCGGGGCGATATCGTCAAGCGCTCGCACCCCTTCGAGGGCATCGTGCCGAACCTGGAGCGGCGCTACCGCGAGACCGAATCGGCCACCGTGCGTGAAGAGCTGGCCAAGTTCCTCAGCACCCAGCCCTGCCCCGACTGCCGCGGCACCCGCCTGCGCCGCGAGGCGCGCCATGTGTGGGTGGGCGAGAAGACCCTGCCGGCGGTTACCAACCTTCCGATCGGCGATGCCAGCGACTACTTCGGCGGCCTCAAGCTGACCGGGCGCCGTGGCGAGATCGCCGACAAGATCCTCAAGGAAATCTGCGAACGCCTGCAGTTTCTGGTGAACGTGGGCCTGGACTACCTGACGCTGGATCGCAGCGCCGATACCCTGTCGGGCGGCGAGGCCCAGCGTATCCGCCTGGCCAGCCAGATCGGCGCCGGCCTGGTGGGGGTGATGTACATTCTCGACGAGCCATCCATCGGCCTGCACCAGCGCGACAACGATCGCCTGCTGGGCACCCTCAACCACCTGCGCGACATCGGCAACACGGTGATCGTGGTGGAGCACGACGAGGACGCCATCCGCATGGCCGACTACGTGGTGGATATCGGCCCGGGCGCGGGCGTGCATGGCGGCCAGATCGTGGCCGAGGGCACCCCGGCCGAGGTGATGGCGCACCCGGACTCGCTGACCGGCAAGTACCTGTCGGGCCGCGTGAAGATCGCCGTGCCGGCCAAGCGCACCCCGCGCAACAAGAAGCTGTCGCTCAAGCTCAAGGGCGCACGCGGCAACAACCTGCAGAACGTCGACCTGGAGATCCCGATCGGCCTGCTGACCTGCGTGACCGGCGTGTCCGGTTCGGGCAAGTCGACGCTGATCAACAACACCCTGTTCCCGCTGGCGGCTACCGCGCTCAACGGTGCCAGCACGCTGGAAGCTGCGGCCCACGACAGCTGCGATGGCCTGCAGCACCTGGACAAGGTGGTGGATATCGACCAGAGCCCGATCGGGCGTACACCGCGCTCCAACCCGGCGACCTACACCGGGCTGTTCACGCCGATCCGCGAGCTGTTCAGCGGCGTGCCGGAGTCGCGCTCGCGCGGCTACGGGCCGGGGCGTTTCTCGTTCAACGTCAAGGGCGGGCGCTGCGAGGCGTGCCAGGGCGATGGCCTGATCAAGGTCGAGATGCACTTCCTGCCCGACATCTACGTGCCGTGCGACGTGTGCAAGAGCAAGCGCTACAACCGCGAAACGCTGGAGATCAAGTACAAGGGCAAGAACATCCACGAGGTGCTGGAAATGACCATCGAGGAAGCCCGCGAGTTCTTCGATGCGGTGCCGGCACTGGCGCGCAAACTGCAGACGCTGATGGACGTGGGCCTGTCGTACATCAAGCTGGGCCAGTCGGCGACCACGCTGTCCGGTGGTGAGGCGCAGCGGGTCAAGCTGTCACGCGAGCTGTCCAAGCGCGATACCGGCAAGACGCTGTACATCCTCGATGAGCCGACCACTGGCCTGCACTTTGCCGATATCCAGCAACTGCTGGACGTGCTGCATCGCCTGCGTGACCACGGCAACACCGTGGTGGTGATCGAGCACAACCTGGACGTGATCAAGACTGCCGACTGGCTGGTGGACCTTGGGCCGGAAGGCGGCTCCAAGGGCGGACAGATCATCGCCTGCGGCACGCCGGAGGAGCTGGCCCAGATGAAGCAGTCGCACACGGGGTATTACCTCAAGCCGCTGCTGGCGCGCGACCGGGCCTGAACTGCAGGAGCCGGCCAGGCCGGCTCCTGCACAGCGGCATGCGGGCACAAAAAAAGGCCATCGGGTACGCCCCGATGGCCTTGTTCGTTGCGCGGTGGATTACATCTGCGATTGCAGGTAGTTCTCCAGGCCCAGCGACTTGATCAGACCCTGCTGCTTCTCCAGCCAGTAGGTGTGATCTTCTTCGGTGTCGGCCAACTGCACGCGCAGGATGTCACGGCTGACGTAGTCCTTGTGCAGCTCGCACAGCTCGATGCCTTTGCACAGCGCAGCGCGCACCTTGTACTCAAGGCGCAGGTCGGCAGCGATCATCTCGGGCACGGTGGTGCCGATGTCCAGGTCGTCCGGGCGCATGCGCGGGGTGCCTTCGAGCATGAGAATGCGGCGCATCAGGGCGTCGGCGTGTTGTGCCTCTTCTTCCATCTCGTGGTTGATACGCTCGTAGAGCTTGCTGAAGCCCCAGTCTTCGTACATGCGCGAGTGGATGAAGTATTGGTCACGTGCCGCCAGTTCGCCCGTCAGCAACGTGTTGAGATAATCGATTACGTCCGGGTGACCTTGCATTGCCCTGACTCTCCCTGTGTGAAAGCCATAGTTTGAACCAGGATGACTGTAAGGTCACTGCAAATTGCGCTAAAACCGCTAAAAAAGTGGGTAAACAGTAGTCAATTGCATTGAAAAACCGCCCAGATGAGGGCGGTTCTTCTTATCACTTCGACTTAGGCCAGATTGAGACCCAATGCCTTTGCGATTCCCCCTCCGTAGGCCGGATCGGCCTTGAAGAAGTGCTGCAGCTGACGCTCCACCACATCGCGCGAGACGCTGGCCATGGTGCCGGCGATGTTGGCGATCAGCAGGGCCTTCTGCTCATCGTTCATCAGGCGGAACAGCGCACCGGCATGGCTGTAGTAGTCGGTGTCTTCACGATGATCGTAACGGTCTGCTGCACCACCGAGGGCCAGTGCAGGCTCAGCGTACTGCGGGGCCTGCTTGGGTGCGTCGGCGTAGCTGTTGGGCTCGTAGTTGGGCGCCGCGCCGCCGTTGCTGCCAAAGGCCATCGAACCATCGCGCTGGTAGCTGTTCACCGGGCTGCGTGGGGCGTTTACCGGCAGTTGCTGGTGGTTGGTACCCACACGGTAACGGTGAGCGTCTGCGTAGGCGAATACGCGGCCCTGCAGCATGCGGTCTGGCGACAGCCCCACACCGGGGATCATGTTGCTGGGGCCGAACGCGGCCTGCTCGACTTCGGTAAAGTAGTTGAGCGGGTTGCGGTTGAGCTCCAGTTCGCCCACCTCGATCAGCGGATAGTCCTTCTGCGACCAGGTCTTGGTCACGTCGAACGGGTTCTCGGCACGGCTGGCGGCCTCGGCTTCGCTCATTACCTGGATGCACACGCTCCATTTCGGGAAGTCACCGCGCTCGATTGCTTCGAACAGGTCGCGCTGGGCGTAATCCGGGTCGGTACCGGCCAGGCGGGCCGCCTCGGCAGGCGCCAGGTTCTTGATGCCCTGCTTGGTCTTGAAGTGCCACTTGACCCAGGTACGCTGGCCCTGTGCGTTGATCAGGCTGTAGGTGTGGCTGCCAAAACCGTGCATGTGACGGTAGCCGTCCGGGATGCCGCGGTCGGAGAACAGGATGGTGACCTGGTGCAGCGATTCGGGCGAATGCGACCAGAAGTCCCACATCATCTGCGGGCTTTTCAGGTTGCTTTGAGGCAGGCGCTTCTGGGTGTGGATGAAGTCCGGGAACTTCAATGGATCACGGATGAAGAACACCGGCGTGTTGTTGCCCACGATGTCCCAGTTGCCTTCCTCGGTGTAGAACTTGAGTGCAAAACCCCGAGGGTCACGCTCGGTATCGGCCGAACCCCGCTCGCCACCCACTGTGGAGAAACGCAGGAAGGTCTCGGTCTGCTTGCCGACGCTGCTGAACAGCTTGGCGCAGGTGTACTGGGTGATATCGCGGCTGACGGTAAACGTGCCATAGGCACCCGACCCCTTGGCGTGTACACGGCGCTCAGGGATGTTCTCGCGGTTGAAGTGCGCAAGCTTTTCAATCAGGTGGAAGTCTTCCAGCAACAACGGACCCCGCGGGCCTGCCGAACGCGAGTTCTGGTTGTCGGCGACCGGCGCGCCACTGGCGGTGGTCAGCGTTTTGTTCTGGCTCATGCACTCTCTCCTTAATCAGACTTTTGCGGCCGGCTAATCGGCGTAGGCAGAAGTATCGACCAGGAACATGACACCATCAAATTCATTACATGACTGAGATCAATAGATTATTTCAATTCACGCAGAAACAAAAAACCGGGCACTGGGCCCGGTTCCTTGTTACAGACTGTTCGCCTTACTCAGCAGCTTCAACCGAGCCACCAACAGGACGATCAACCAGCTCGACGTACGCCATAGGTGCGTTATCGCCAGCGCGGAAACCGCACTTGAGGATACGCAGGTAGCCGCCCTGACGGGTGGCATAGCGCTTGCCCAGATCGTTGAACAGCTTACCGACGATTTCTTTCGAACGGGTACGGTCGAAAGCCAGACGACGGTTAGCAACGCTGTCTTCCTTGGCCAGGGTGATCAGCGGCTCGGCAACGCGGCGCAGTTCCTTGGCTTTTGGCAGAGTAGTTTTGATCAGCTCGTGCTCGAACAGCGACACCGCCATGTTCTGGAACATGGCCTTACGGTGAGAGCTGGTACGGCTCAGGTGACGTCCACTTTTACGATGACGCATGGGTTCATTCCTTACCAAACACTACGTTCGGTGATTACGACGATCAGGCAGTCGCCTTGTCGTCCTTCTTAAGACTTGCAGGCGGCCAGTTGTCGAGGCGCATGCCGAGGGACAGACCACGGGAGGCCAGAACGTCCTTGATTTCGGTCAAGGATTTCTTGCCCAGGTTCGGAGTCTTCAACAGTTCTACTTCGGTACGCTGAATCAGGTCGCCGATGTAGTAAATGTTCTCCGCCTTAAGGCAGTTGGCCGAACGCACGGTCAATTCCAGATCGTCAACCGGACGAAGCAGGATCGGATCGATCTCGTCTTCCTGTTCGACTACCACTGGTTCGCTGTCACCCTTGAGGTCGACGAATGCAGCCAACTGCTGTTGCAGGATGGTTGCAGCACGACGGATTGCCTCTTCAGGATCCAGAGTACCGTTGGTTTCCAGATCAATAACCAGCTTGTCCAGGTTAGTACGCTGCTCGACACGGGCGTTTTCCACCACGTATGCGATACGGCGAACCGGGCTGAACGAAGAGTCGAGCTGCAAGCGACCAATGCTGCGGCTTTCGTCTTCATCGCTCTGACGCGAATCGGCCGGTTCATAACCACGACCACGAGCTACGGTGAGCTTCATGTTCAAGGCGCCATTGGACGCCAGGTTAGCGATTACGTGATCGGGGTTAACGATCTCGACATCATGATCCAGCTGAATATCGGCAGCGGTAACCACCCCCGAACCCTTCTTCGACAAGGTCAGCGTAACTTCGTCACGACCGTGCAGTTTGATAGCCAGGCCTTTCAGGTTCAACAGGATTTCAATGACGTCTTCCTGAACACCTTCGATGGCGGAGTACTCGTGGAGTACACCGTCGATCTCGGCCTCGACTACTGCACAGCCAGGCATGGAGGACAACAGGATGCGGCGCAGCGCGTTGCCCAGGGTATGGCCAAAACCACGCTCGAGAGGCTCGAGAGTGATTTTAGCGCGGGTTGGACTGACGACCTGCACATCGATGTGGCGGGGCGTCAGGAACTCATTTACCGAAATCTGCATGGATGCACCTATTTTCTAGCCCTTACTTGGAGTAGAGCTCGACAATCAGGCTTTCGTTGATGTCGGCAGACAGATCACTGCGAGCAGGAACGTTCTTGAAAACGCCCGACTTCTTCGCGGTGTCTACATCTACCCACTCAACGCGGCCACGCTGGGCGCACAGTTCAAGGGCTTGAACAATGCGCAGCTGGTTCAGCGACTTCTCGCGAACCGCGACCACGTCACCCGGACGAACTTGGTAGGACGGAACGTTTACAGTCTTGCCGTTAACGCTGATCGCTTTGTGCGAAACCAGCTGACGGGATTCGGCACGAGTAGCGCCAAAGCCCATACGATAAACGACGTTATCCAGACGGCATTCGAGCAGTTGCAGCAGGTTCTCACCAGTAGCGCCCTTCGAGGAGGCCGCTTGCTTGTAGTAACCGCTGAACTGACGCTCGAGCACGCCGTAGATACGACGGACTTTTTGCTTTTCACGCAGCTGGGTGCCGTAGTCGGACTGACGACCGCGGCGCTGACCGTGAATACCTGGGGCTGCTTCGATGTTGCACTTCGATTCCAGAGCGCGAACGCCGCTCTTCAGGAACAGATCGGTGCCTTCACGACGAGACAGTTTGCATTTTGGACCAATGTAACGTGCCATTTATCTGTCTCCTGATTACACGCGGCGCTTCTTCGGCGGACGGCACCCGTTATGCGGGATTGGCGTCACGTCGGTGATGCTGGCGATCTTGTAGCCACAGCCGTTCAGAGCACGAACAGCGGACTCACGACCTGGACCTGGACCCTTGACGTTGACGTCGAGGTTCTTCAGACCATATTCCAGCGCAGCTTGACCAGCACGCTCAGCAGCTACTTGAGCAGCGAACGGGGTGGACTTGCGGGAACCGCGGAAACCCGAACCGCCGGAGGTAGCCCAGGACAGGGCGTTACCTTGACGATCGGTAATGGTCACGATGGTGTTGTTAAAGGACGCATGGATGTGGGCGATGCCATCAACCACTGTCTTTTTAACTTTTTTACGAGGACGAGCAGCAGGTTTTGCCATGTCTATATTCCTGTCGATTCGCTGGTGCGATTACTTGCGGATCGGCTTACGCGGACCTTTACGGGTACGCGCGTTGGTCTTGGTACGCTGACCGCGTACTGGCAGACCCCGACGATGACGCAGGCCGCGATAGCAACCCAGGTCCATCAACCGCTTGATTTTCATGTTGATGTCGCGACGCAGGTCACCTTCAGTGGTGAACTTCGCAACTTCGCTACGCAGCTGTTCAATCTGCTCGTCGCTCAGATCTTTGATCTTCACGGCTGGGTTGACCCCAGTGTCTGCACAGATTTTCTGTGCAGTTGTGCGACCGACACCATAGATGTAGGTCAGCGAGATAACAGTGTGCTTGTTATCTGGAATGTTAACGCCTGCAATACGGGCCATTCAGTGGGACTCCAATTGACAGCTACCTACGCCCCGGAAGCCAAGAAATAGGGCGCGAGATAATATCGCTGTAGAAACAAATAATCAACCCAGCAGCGCACTAGCTGCTGGGTTTGAAGCACAGATCACACTCAGCCTTGGCGCTGCTTGTGACGTGGTTCCGCGCTGCAAATCACTCGCACAACACCTTCGCGGCGAATAATTTTGCAGTTACGGCACAGCTTTTTCACCGATGCACGAACTTTCATCACCAACTCCTCGAACCTTAAGGGTCTCTCAGCGCAGCATTCCGCTGCCACCGTAGCCTTTCAGGTTGGCTTTCTTCATCAGGGATTCGTACTGGTGCGAAACGAGGTGCGATTGTACTTGGGACATGAAGTCCATCACAACCACTACCACAATCAGCAACGAGGTCCCGCCAAGGTAGAACGGAACGTTTGCCGCTACCACCAGGAACTGGGGCAACAGACACACGGCCGTCATATAAAGAGCACCGAACATGGTCAAGCGGGTCAGAACGCCATCAATGTAGCGCGCCGACTGCTCGCCTGGACGGATGCCCGGAATAAAGGCACCGGACTTCTTCAGGTTTTCCGCTACGTCTTTCGGATTGAACATCAACGCCGTATAGAAGAAGCAGAAGAAAATAATCCCTGCACTAAACAGCAGAATATTCAACGGCTGACCAGGAGCGATCGACTGCGAGATGTCCTGCAGCCAGCCCATACCTTCAGACTGACCAAACCAGGCACCCAGCGAAGCCGGGAACAGCAAAATGCTGCTTGCGAAGATGGCTGGGATGACCCCGGCCATGTTCACCTTCAGCGGCAAGTGGCTAGTCTGCGCAGCGAAGACCTTGCGGCCCTGCTGACGCTTGGCGTAGTGAACGGCGATTCGACGCTGACCACGCTCAATGAACACCACAAAACCGATAATCGCTACTGCCAGCAAACCGATAGCGACCAGAGCGAAAATGTTGATATCGCCCGTACGTGCAGACTCGAAAGACTGCCCGATTGCTCTCGGAAGACCGGCGACGATACCTGCGAAAATCAACATCGAGATACCGTTGCCTACACCGCGCTCCGTGATTTGCTCACCCAGCCACATCATGAACATCGCACCTGCCACAAACGTGGAGACAGCGACGAAATGGAAGCCAAAGTCAGCAGAAAACGCTACACCCTGACCGGCCAGGCCGATGGACATGCCAACAGCCTGGACCAGCGCCAGGATAACGGTGCCGTAGCGGGTGTACTGGCTGATCTTGCGACGGCCAGCTTCACCTTCCTTCTTCAACTGCTCCAGCTGCGGGCTGACGGCGGTCATCAGCTGCATGATGATCGATGCCGAAATGTACGGCATGATCCCCAGTGCAAAGATGCTCATCCGTTCCAGCGCGCCGCCGGAAAACATGTTGAACAAGCTAAGAATGGTCCCCTCATTCTGTCGAAACAGTTCCGCCAGCCGGTCCGGGTTGATGCCTGGAACTGGGATGTGTGCGCCTATCCGATAGACGATGATCGCCAGAAACAGAAAACGCAGACGAGCCCAAAGTTCAGACATCCCGCCTTTACCGAGCGAAGAGAGAGCACCTTGCTTAGCCATTTATTCCTCGAACTTGCCGCCAGCTGCTTCGATAGCCGCACGCGCACCTTTGGTGGCTGCGATACCCTTGATGGTGACCGCGCGAGTAACTTCGCCGGACAGCATGATTTTCACACGCTGTACGTTTTGGTTAATCACGTTGGCATCCTTCAAGGATTGCACGGTGACAACGTCGCCTTCCACTTTGGCCAGCTCGGACAGACGCACTTCTGCGCGGTCCATGGCTTTCAGGGAAACGAAGCCGAATTTCGGCAGACGACGGTGCAGCGGCTGTTGACCGCCTTCAAAGCCTGGAGCGATGGTGCCACCGGAGCGGGAGGTCTGACCTTTGTGGCCGCGGCCACCGGTCTTGCCCAAACCACTACCGATACCACGACCCGGACGATGCTTCTCGCGACGGGAACCCGGCGCTGGACTCAGATCATTGAGTTTCATCGATTAACCCTCGACGCGCAGCATGTAGTAAGCCTTGTTGATCATCCCGCGATTCTCGGGAGTATCCAGGACTTCTACAGTGTGACCGATGCGGCGCAGACCCAGACCCTTAACACACAGTTTGTGGTTAGGGAGACGGCCGGCGGTGCTTTTGATCAGCGTTACTTTGACGGTAGCCATGATCAGCGGATCTCCTCGACGCTCTTGCCGCGCTTGGCAGCAATGGATTCAGGAGATTGCATAGCCTTCAGACCCTTGAAAGTGGCATGAACCACGTTCACTGGGTTGGTCGAGCCGTAGCACTTGGCCAGGACGTTCTGAACGCCAGCAACTTCCAGGACAGCACGCATCGCGCCACCGGCGATGATACCGGTACCGTCGGAAGCAGGCTGCATGTACACCTTCGAAGCGCCGTGGGCGGACTTGGTGGCGTACTGCAGAGTGGTGCCGTTCAGGTCTACCTGAATCATGTTGCGACGGGCAGCTTCCATGGCTTTCTGGATCGCAGCAGGTACTTCGCGCGATTTGCCACGGCCGAAACCAACGCGACCCTTGCCATCACCTACCACGGTCAACGCGGTGAAGGTGAAGATACGGCCGCCTTTTACGGTTTTGGCTACGCGGTTAACTTGAACCAGCTTCTCGATGTAGCCTTCGTCGCGCTTTTGATCGTTATTTGACATAACTTAGAACTCCAGTCCGCCTTCACGAGCACCATCTGCCAGCGCTTTAACGCGGCCGTGGTACTTGAAGCCAGAACGGTCAAAGGCAACTTGAGATACACCGGCGGCTTTCGCGCGCTCAGCTACCAGCTTGCCAACCTTAGTGGCCGCGTCGATGTTGCCAGTGGCGCCATCACGCAGGTCTTTGTCCAAAGTCGAGGCGCTGGCCAGGACTTTGCTGCCGTCGGCCGAAATGACCTGGGCATAGATGTGCTGCGAGGAGCGGAACACGCAGAGACGCACGACTTCGAGTTCGTGCATTTTCAGGCGTGCTTTGCGAGCGCGACGCAGTCGAGTAACTTTTTTGTCGGTCATTTGCTATGCCCTACTTCTTCTTGGCTTCTTTACGACGGACGACTTCGTCCGCGTAACGCACACCCTTGCCTTTGTACGGCTCTGGTGGACGGAAGTCGCGGATTTCAGCGGCCACCTGACCTACCAGCTGCTTGTCGATACCCTTGATCAGGATGTCGGTCTGGCTAGGGGTCTCAGCGGTGATGCCCTCAGGCAGTTCATAATCCACTGGGTGCGAGAAGCCGAGCGCCAGGTTCAGCACGGTGCCCTTGGCTTGCGCCTTGTAACCAACACCGACCAGCTGGAGCTTGCGCTCGAAGCCTTGGCTTACGCCCTGGACCATGTTGTTCACGAGTGCACGGGTAGTGCCGGCCATTGCGCGAGTTTGTTGGTCGCCGTTGCGAGCAGCGAAACGCAGCTCACCAGCTTCTTCAACAACTTCAACGGACGAGTGAACGTTCAGTTCGAGAGTGCCCTTGGCACCCTTCACCGAAAGCTGTTGGCCGACGAATTTGACTTCGACACCGGCTGGCAGCTTAACGGGGTTCTTAGCGACGCGAGACATGCTTATCCCCCCTTAGAACACTGTGCAGAGTACTTCGCCGCCGACACCGGCAGCGCGCGCAGCACGATCAGTCATCACACCTTTGTTGGTGGAGACGATAGACACGCCCAGACCGCCACGTACTTTCGGCAGCTCTTCGACGGACTTGTACTGACGCAGGCCTGGACGACTTACGCGCTTGACTTCCTCGATGACCGGACGGCCTTCGAAGTATTTCAGCTCGATGGACAGCGAAGGTTTGACTTCACTGCTGACCTGATAACCCGCGATGTAACCTTCGTCTTTCAGAACTTTGGCTACAGCCACCTTCAGGGTCGAGGACGGCATGCTTACGACGGACTTTTCAGCCATCTGGGCATTACGGATTCGAGTTAGCATGTCCGCTAACGGGTCCTGCATACTCATGGGCTAGACGCTCCTGATACAAGAAAAATTAGCCTTTCGGCTACTACAGTCACCTGATCGCAACGGGCAAAAAACCCGGGCTCAGGTGAGCCGGTCATTCTAGACACATCCCAGAAACGAAACAAGCCCCATAAGGGGCTTGTTTCGTTGCAAGATCACCGGCGGTCGGAAGATCACTCCCCCGCCGCCAGGGCCCTGCCGGTACGTCTTACCAGCTGGCTTTGACCAGACCTGGAACGTCACCGCGCATTGCTGCTTCACGCAGCTTGTTACGGCCGAGGCCGAACTTGCGGTAAACGCCGTGCGGACGACCGGTGATGCGGCAGCGGTTACGCATGCGCGAGGCGCTTGCGTCACGTGGCTGCTTCTGCAGAGCGATCGAGGCTGCCCAACGTTCTTCTGGAGTTGCATTCAGATTAACGATGGTAGCTTTGAGCTCAGCACGCTTCTTGGCGTATTTAGCAACCGTGAGCTGACGCTTCAGCTCGCGGTTTTTCATGCTCTTCTTGGCCATTTTCCTACTCCAATCAGTTGCGGAACGGGAATTTGAAAGCGCGCAGCAGAGCGCGACCTTCGTCATCCGTACGAGCAGTGGTGGTCAGGGTAATGTCCAGACCGCGCAGAGCATCGATCTTGTCGTAGTCGATTTCCGGGAAGATGATCTGCTCTTTCACGCCCATGCTGTAGTTGCCACGACCGTCGAAGGACTTGGCATTCAGGCCGCGGAAGTCGCGAACCCGAGGCAGGGAGATCGCCAGCAGGCGGTCCAGGAATTCGTACATACGATCACGGCGCAGAGTGACTTTGACGCCGATCGGCCAGCCCTCACGGACTTTGAAGCCCGCGATGGATTTCCGAGCGAAAGTCACAACGGCTTTTTGACCGGTGATCTTCTCGAGGTCAGCTACAGCGTGCTCGATGACTTTCTTGTCGCCGACAGCTTCGCCCAGACCCATGTTCAGGGTGATCTTGGTAACGCGCGGAACTTCCATCACGTTCGCCAGCTTAAGTTCTTCCTTAAGCTTGGGAGCAATTTCCTTCCGGTAAATCTCTTTCAGTCGTGCCATGGTCTTCTACCTAGCAGTGTTCAAGCATCAACCGCTTTTTGGGTCGACTTGAAGACACGAATTTTTTTGCCTTCTTCTACTTTGAAACCAACGCGGTCAGCCTTGTTGGTTTCGCCGTTGAAGATGGCGACGTTGGAAGCGTGCAGTGGCGCTTCTTTCTCGACGATACCGCCTTGTACGCCCGACATAGGGTTAGGCTTGGTATGACGCTTCACCAGGTTGATCCCACCAACGACCAGACGGTCGTCAGCGAGAACCTTGAGCACCTTACCGCGCTTACCTTTGTCTTTGCCGGCGATCACGATGATCTCGTCGTCACGACGAATCTTTTGCATGTCGGATCTCCTTACAGCACTTCTGGGGCGAGCGAGACGATCTTCATGAACTTCTCAGTACGAAGTTCACGGGTCACTGGCCCAAAGATACGGGTGCCGATCGGCTCTTGCTTGTTGTTCAGCAGAACAGCAGCATTGCCATCAAAGCGGATGATGGAGCCGTCAGCACGACGGACACCGTGGCGAGTGCGGACTACAACAGCAGTCATCACCTGGCCTTTCTTTACTTTACCGCGAGGAATTGCTTCCTTGACGGTTACCTTGATGATGTCACCGATACCGGCGTAGCGACGGTGCGAACCGCCGAGCACCTTGATGCACATGACGCGACGAGCGCCGCTGTTATCGGCCACATCGAGCATGGATTGAGTCTGAATCATAAAATTTCTCCGACCCCTAGCCCTTAGACTTCAACAGCGCGTTCGAGAACTTCAACCAGTGCCCAGGACTTGGTCTTGGCCAGCGGACGAGTCTCGCGGATGGAGACCTTGTCGCCGATGTGGCACTGGTTGGTTTCGTCGTGCGCGTGCAGCTTAGTCGAACGCTTAACGTATTTACCGTAGATCGGGTGCTTTACGCGACGCTCGATCAGTACGGTGATGGTTTTGTCCATCTTGTCGCTGACGACACGGCCAGTCAGCGTACGGACGGTTTTTTCAGCTTCAGCCATGATCACTTACCTGCCTGCTGGTTGAGCACAGTTTTCACGCGAGCGATGTCACGCTTAACTTGCGAGAGCAGGTGCGACTGCCCCAACTGGCCAGTTGCCTTCTGCATACGCAGATTGAACTGGTCGCGCAGCAAGCCGAGCAGTTGCTCGTTCAGCTGCTGTGCTGATTTTTCACGAAGTTCATTCGCTTTCATCACATCACCGTCCGCTTAACAAAGGAGGTGGCGAGAGGCAGCTTTGCAGCCGCCAAGGCGAATGCCTCACGCGCCAGCTCTTCAGAAACACCCTCGATCTCGTACAGGACCTTGCCTGGCTGGATCTGGGCAACCCAGTACTCCACGGAACCCTTACCTTTACCCATCCGCACTTCGAGAGGCTTCTTGGAGATCGGCTTGTCCGGGAATACACGGATCCAGATCTTGCCGCCACGTTTTACGTGACGGGTCAGGGCACGACGTGCCGATTCGATCTGGCGAGCGGTGAGACGACCGCGAGCAACAGCTTTCAGAGCAAACTCGCCGAAGCTGACTTTGCTACCGCGCAGTGCCAGACCACGGTTGTGGCCAGTCATCTGCTTGCGGAATTTTGTACGCTTTGGTTGCAACATTTGGCGTACCCCTTACTTAGCAGCTTTTTTACGAGGCGCTGGTGCTTGTGGTTTCAGTTCTTCTTGGCGACCACCAATAACTTCGCCTTTGAAAATCCAAACCTTCACACCGATCACACCGTAAGTGGTGTGAGCTTCGTAAGTGGCATAGTCGATGTCGGCACGCAGGGTGTGCAGTGGCACACGACCTTCGCGATACCATTCAGTACGTGCGATTTCAGCACCGCCGAGACGACCGCTCACCTGGATCTTGATGCCCTTGGCACCAATACGCATGGCGTTCTGTACGGCGCGCTTCATGGCGCGACGGAACATCACACGACGCTCCAGCTGCTGAGCTACGCTCTGAGCTACCAGCATACCGTCGAGTTCCGGCTTGCGGATCTCTTCGATATTGATGTGCACAGGCACACCCATTTGCTTGGTCAGGTCCTGACGCAGTTTCTCAACATCTTCACCTTTCTTCCCGATAACGATACCTGGACGAGCGGTGTGGATGGTGATGCGTGCAGTTTGAGCCGGACGATGGATATCGATACGGCTAACGGACGCGCTTTTTAGTTTGTCTTGGAGGTACTCACGCACATTCAGATCTGCGAGCAAATAGTCCGCATAAGTCCGACCGTCTGCGTACCAGACGGAGGTGTGCTCCTTGACGATTCCCAGGCGAATGCCAGTGGGATGTACTTTCTGACCCATCTGATCGACTCCGTTACTTGTCCGCAACCTTGACAGTGATATGGCAAGACCGCTTGACGATGCGATCAGCGCGGCCTTTGGCACGCGGCATGATGCGCTTCAGCGAACGCCCTTCGTTGACGAAAACGGTGGAGACCTTCAGGTCATCAACGTCTGCGCCTTCGTTATGCTCGGCGTTGGCTACGGCCGACTCGAGGACTTTCTTCATGATTTCAGCGGCTTTTTTGCTGCTGAAGGCCAACAGGTTGAGCGCTTCGCCCACCTTCTTCCCGCGGATCTGGTCGGCGACCAAGCGGGCTTTCTGGGCGGAGATGCGAGCGCCCGACAACTTAGCGGCTACTTCCATTTCCTTACCCCTTAACGCTTGGCTTTCTTGTCAGCCACGTGCCCGCGGTAGGTGCGGGTACCGGCGAACTCGCCCAGTTTATGGCCGACCATGTCTTCGTTCACGAGAACTGGGACGTGTTGGCGACCGTTGTGTACCGCGATGGTCAGACCGACCATTTGTGGCAGGATCATCGAACGGCGCGACCAGGTCTTAACTGGTTTGCGATCGTTCTTTTCCGCCGCCACTTCGATCTTCTTCAGTAGGTGAAGATCGATAAAAGGACCTTTTTTCAGAGAACGTGGCACTGTCGTATCCCTCTATTTACTTGCGACGACGGACGATCATTTTGTCGGTACGCTTATTACCACGAGTCTTCGCGCCCTTAGTCGGGAAGCCCCATGGCGATACCGGATGACGACCACCGGAGGTACGACCTTCACCACCACCATGTGGGTGGTCAACCGGGTTCATGGCAACACCACGAACGGTTGGGCGAACGCCACGCCAGCGTTTGGCACCAGCTTTACCCAGCGAACGCAGGCTGTGCTCGGAGTTCGAGACTTCGCCCAGGGTCGCACGGCACTCAGCCAGGACTTTACGCATTTCACCAGAGCGCAGACGCAGGGTCACATAGACACCTTCGCGAGCGATCAGCTGAGCCGAAGCACCAGCGGAACGAGCGATCTGTGCACCTTTGCCCGGCTTCAGTTCGATGCCGTGAATGGTGCTACCCACTGGAATGTTGCGCAGTTGCAGGGAGTTGCCTGGCTTGATTGGAGCCAGAGCACCTGCGATCAGCTGGTCGCCAGCACTCACGCCTTTAGGGGCGATGATGTAGCGGCGCTCGCCGTCTGCGTAGCAGAGCAGTGCGATGTGAGCAGTACGGTTCGGGTCGTATTCGATACGCTCGACAGTGGCGACGATGCCGTCCTTGTCGTTGCGACGGAAGTCGACCATACGGTAATGCTGCTTATGACCACCACCTACGTGACGCGTAGTGATGCGGCCATTGTTGTTACGACCACCAGACTTCGATTTCTTCTCGAGCAGCGGTGCGTGAGGAGCGCCTTTATGCAGCTCCTTGTTGACCACCTTGACCACGAAACGGCGGCCAGGGGAAGTCGGTTTGCATTTAACGATTGCCATGATGCACCCCTTCCTTACTCAGCACTGCTGCTGAAATCGAGATCTTGGCCGGGTTGAAGGGAGATGATCGCCTTCTTCCAGTCATTACGCTTGCCCAGACCGCGAGCGGTACGCTTGGTCTTACCCAGAACGTTCAGGGTAGTCACGCTTTCCACTTTCACGCTGAACAGGCTTTCGACGGCCTTCTTGATTTCCAGCTTGGTTGCGTCGGTAGCAACCTTGAAAACGAACTGGCCTTTCTTGTCAGCCAGAACCGTGGCCTTCTCGGAAACGTGCGGGCCAAGTAGAACTTTAAATACGCGTTCCTGGTTCATCCCAGCAGCTCCTCGAATTTCTTCACGGCCGACACGGTGATCAACACCTTGTCGTATGCGATCAGACTGACCGGATCGGAACCCTGTACGTCACGTACGTCGACGTGCGGCAGGTTGCGAGCAGCCAGGTACAGATTCTGATCAACAGCATCAGAAACGATCAGTACGTCGCTCAGACCCATGCCGTTCAGTTTGTTCAGCAGGTCTTTGGTTTTCGGTGCTTCAACAGCGAAGTCCTGAACCACGACCAGACGGTCGGTACGCACCAGCTCGGCGAGGATGGAACGCATTGCTGCGCGGTACATCTTCTTGTTGAGCTTCTGCGAGTGGTCTTGAGGACGAGCTGCGAAAGTGGTACCGCCGCCACGCCAGATTGGGCTACGGATAGTACCGGCACGAGCGCGGCCAGTGCCTTTCTGACGCCATGGGCGCTTGCCGCCACCAGCAACGTCGGAACGGGTTTTCTGCTGCTTGGTGCCCTGACGGCCGCCGGCCATGTAGGCCACGACTGCTTGGTGTACCAGCGTCTCGTTGAATTCGCCGCCGAAAGTCAGTTCGGAAACTTCGATCGCTTGAGCGTCATTTACATTTAGTTGCATGTCAGCTTCCCCTTAACCGCGAGCCTTGGCAGCCGGACGCACAACCAGATTGCCGCCAGTAGCGCCAGGAACGGCACCCTTGACCAGCAACAGATTGCGTTCAGCGTCGACGCGCACTACTTCGAGGGACTGAACGGTCACGCGCTCGGCGCCCATGTGACCGGACATTTTTTTGCCCTTGAATACACGACCAGGAGTCTGGCACTGGCCGATAGAGCCCGGGACGCGGTGGGAAACGGAGTTACCGTGGGTATTGTCTTGACCGCGGAAATTCCAACGCTTGATGGTACCGGCAAAGCCTTTACCTTTCGACTGACCGGTAACGTCTACCATTTGGCCAGCAGCGAAGATTTCTGCATTGATCAAGTCGCCAGCCTGGTACTCGCCTTCTTCAAGACGGAATTCCCAGACACCGCGACCAGCGGCAACGTTCGCTTTAGCGAAGTGACCTGCTTGAGCAGCAGTCACACGCGAAGCGCGACGCTCGCCAACAGTGACTTGCACTGCGCGATAGCCATCAGTTTCTTCGGTTTTGAACTGGGTGACGCGATTCGGCTCGATCTCAATGACCGTGACCGGAATGGAGACACCTTCTTCGGTGAAAATACGGGTCATACCGCATTTACGACCGACTACACCAATAGTCATGTTGTAAACCTCATGAGTGTACGGGGCTTTCACCCGCTATGGCCGCCCATTTCAGAGCGTTACACGACTAAGACCCGAGTCTTAGCCGAGGCTGATCTGCACTTCCACGCCTGCCGCAAGATCGAGCTTCATAAGAGCATCAACGGTTTTATCCGTTGGCTGGACGATGTCCAGTACGCGCTTATGAGTACGGATCTCGTACTGGTCACGCGCGTCTTTGTTGACGTGCGGGGAGACCAGAACGGTGAACCGCTCTTTACGGGTAGGCAGTGGAATTGGACCACGCACTTGAGCACCAGTACGTTTCGCGGTTTCCACGATTTCCTGGGTGGATTGGTCGATCAGGCGATGGTCAAAAGCCTTCAACCTGATACGGATTTGCTGATTTTGCATTGGATTTCAGACTCCAGGCTGCTATTCCCACCGGGCGCACTACGCCCGTTAAAAGGAGGCGTGATTCTATAGACACCCCCACTGAGTGTCAACCCAATAAAAAAGCCCCCGCAAAAGCGGGGGCCTTTCTAAACGATCAACGATTACTCGATGATTTTGGCTACGACGCCGGCGCCGACGGTACGACCGCCTTCACGGATAGCGAAGCGCAGACCATCTTCCATCGCGATGGTCTTGATCAGAGTGACAGTCATCTGGATGTTGTCACCTGGCATTACCATTTCAACGCCTTCTGGCAGCTCGCAGTTACCAGTCACGTCAGTAGTACGGAAGTAGAACTGTGGACGGTAGCCTTTGAAGAACGGAGTGTGACGGCCGCCTTCTTCCTTGCTCAGAACATAGACTTCTGCGGTGAACTTGGTGTGCGGCTTGACCGAACCTGGCTTGACCAGAACCTGGCCACGCTCAACGTCGTCACGCTTGGTGCCGCGCAGCAGCACGCCGCAGTTCTCGCCAGCACGACCTTCGTCCAGCAGCTTGCGGAACATCTCAACACCGGTGCAGGTGGTGGTGGTGGTGTCACGCAGACCAACGATTTCCAGGGCGTCTTGAACGCGGACGATGCCACGCTCGATACGACCGGTAACAACGGTACCACGACCCGAGATCGAGAATACGTCTTCGATTGGCATCAGGAACGGCTTGTCGATAGCGCGCTCAGGCTCTGGGATGTAGGTATCCAGAGTCTCAACCAGCTTCTTGACAGCGGTGGTGCCCATTTCGTTGTCGTCTTTGCCTTCCAGCGCCATACGAGCCGAACCGATGATGATCGGGGTATCGTCGCCTGGGAAGTCGTAGGTGGACAGCAGGTCGCGAACTTCCATCTCGACCAGTTCCAGCAGCTCAGCGTCGTCTACCAGGTCAGCCTTGTTCAGGAAGACCACGATGTACGGAACGCCAACCTGACGGGACAGCAGGATGTGCTCACGGGTTTGTGGCATCGGACCATCGGCGGCCGAGCAAACCAGGATCGCGCCGTCCATCTGGGCAGCACCGGTGATCATGTTCTTCACGTAGTCAGCGTGACCTGGGCAGTCGACGTGAGCGTAGTGACGAATGGTCGAGTTGTACTCAACGTGAGCGGTGTTGATGGTGATACCGCGAGCTTTCTCTTCTGGAGCGCTGTCGATCTTGTCGAATTCAACGACTGCGGAACCGAAAACTTCGGAGCAGACGCGAGTCAGAGCTGCGGTCAGAGTGGTTTTACCGTGGTCAACGTGACCGATGGTGCCAACGTTGACGTGCGGAAGGGAACGATCAAATTTTTCTTTAGCCACGACAATTAACTCCTAGCCTAAAGGACTGAATCAGCCTTGTTTTTTAACGAGCGCTTCGACGATGTTCGACGGAGCCTCAGCGTATTTGGAGAATTCCATGGAGTAGCTCGCGCGACCCTGGGACATGGAACGAACGTCGGTCGCATAACCGAACATCTCTCCGAGCGGAACTTCAGCACGGACAACCTTGCCGGACACCGAATCTTCCATACCCTGGATCAGACCACGACGACGGTTCAGGTCACCCATCACGTCACCCATGTAGTCCTCAGGGGTCACAACTTCTACCTTCATGATCGGCTCAAGCACCTTACCGCCGCCTTTGGCTGCGAGTTGCTTGGTCGCCATGGAGGCCGCCACCTTGAACGCCATCTCGTTAGAGTCGACGTCGTGGTAGGAACCATCAAACACGGTTGCCTTCAGGCCGATCAGCGGATAGCCGGCAACAATGCCGTTCTTCATCTGCTCTTCGATACCCTTCTGGATCGCCGGGATGTATTCCTTCGGAACCACACCACCCACAACCTCGTTGGTGAAAACCAGGCCTTCGGTGATGTTGCCGTGTGCGTCCACGTCTGGCTGCGAGAAGCGGATCCAGCAGTGACCGAACTGACCGCGACCACCGGACTGACGAACGAACTTGCCTTCGATTTCGACGTTGTCTTTGGTGATCTGCTCGCGATAGGAAACCTGCGGCTTACCGATGTTGGCTTCGACGTTGAATTCGCGCTTCATGCGGTCAACGAGGATGTCCAGGTGAAGCTCGCCCATACCCGAGATGATGGTCTGGCCGGTTTCTTCGTCGGTCTTGACGCGGAACGACGGGTCTTCCTGAGCCAGCTTGCCCAGTGCGATACCCATCTTTTCCTGGTCCTGCTTGGTTTTCGGCTCGACAGCTACCGAAATCACAGGCTCAGGGAAGTCCATACGCTCGAGGATGATCGGCTTGTCGGCGTTGCACAGGGTGTCACCAGTGGTGACGTCCTTCATGCCGATCAGAGCAGCGATGTCGCCGGCCAGTACTTCCTTGATTTCTTCACGCTGGTTGGCGTGCATCTGCACCATACGACCAACGCGCTCTTTCTTGCCCTTGACCGAGTTGATCACGGAGTCGCCGGACTGCAGCATACCCGAGTAAACACGGACAAAAGTCAGAGTACCAACGAACGGGTCGGTGGCAATCTTGAACGCCAGAGCCGAGAACGGCTCGTTGTCGTCGGCATGACGCTCGTCGTAGTCGGCGTCGACCAGCTCTTCCTTTGGCTTCTCGATCAGGTCAGGGTGGATACCCTTGATCGCAGGAATCTCGGTAGGAGCAGGCAGGAAGTCGATAACGGCGTCGAGAACCAGGGGAACGCCCTTGTTCTTGAACGACGAACCACAGACAGCCGGAACGATCTCGCTGGCCAGGGTACGCGCGCGCAGACCGGCCTTGATTTCTTCGACGGTCAGCTCTTCGCCTTCCAGGTACTTGTTCATCAGCTCTTCGCTGGACTCGGCAGCCGCTTCAACCATGTTGGAGCGCCACTCTTGAGCCAGCTCCAGCATATCGGCAGGAATTTCTTCCTCGCGATAGGTGGTGCCTTTGTCGTCTTCGTTCCAGTAGATAGCCTTCATCTTGATCAGATCGACCTGACCCTGGAAGTTCTCTTCCGAACCGATGGCCAGCTGAACAGGAACCGGGGTGTGACCCAGACGGTTCTTGATCTGACCTACGACGCGCAGGAAGTTGGCACCGGCACGGTCCATCTTGTTCACGTATACAACACGTGGAACGCCGTACTTGTTGGCTTGACGCCATACGGTTTCGGACTGTGGCTCAACGCCGGAGGTACCGCAGAACACAACGACAGCGCCGTCGAGTACACGCAGCGAACGCTCAACTTCAATGGTGAAGTCAACGTGGCCGGGGGTATCGATGACGTTTACGCGGTAGTTGTCATACTGACCCTTGGAGCCTTTCCAGAAGGTAGTGACAGCAGCGGAGGTAATGGTGATACCCCGCTCCTGCTCCTGCACCATCCAGTCGGTGGTCGCGGCGCCATCATGCACCTCGCCCAGTTTGTGGCTCAGGCCTGTGTAGAACAGGATCCGCTCGGTAGTAGTGGTCTTGCCCGCGTCAACGTGCGCGCAAATACCAATGTTACGGTAGCGGTTGATTGGTGTAGTACGAGCCATAGAGCCCTCGCAAAAATAGTGATGCCTGAATTAGAAGCGGTAGTGCGAGAACGCTTTGTTGGCTTCGGCCATACGGTGTACGTCTTCACGCTTCTTGACTGCAGCACCTTTGCCTTCAGCAGCATCCAGCAATTCGCCGGCCAGGCGCAGGGCCATAGACTTCTCGCCGCGCTTGCGCGCGTAGTCTACCAACCAGCGCATTGCCAGGGCGTTACGACGGGACGGACGAACTTCGACCGGAACCTGGTAAGTAGCACCGCCAACACGGCGCGACTTCACTTCGACCAGCGGAGCGATGGCGTCGAGAGCTTTCTCGAAGATTTCCAGGGGATCGCTGTTCTTGCGTTCTTTGACCTTGTCCAGCGCACCGTAAACGATACGCTCGGCAACGGCCTTCTTGCCGCTTTCCATCACGTGGTTCATGAACTTGGCGAGAATCTGCGATCCGTATTTTGGATCGTCCAGAATCTCACGCTTGGCTGCTACACGACGTCTTGGCATTGATAAGCCCTCAAACGGTCTTCAGGTTAGCTCGGGACAGGGAACCCAGAGGTTGCGTGCCCGACCTTACTCTTATCGACTCAATAAAATTGATAACTGCAAATTGCTGCAAACGGCCGATTACTTCGGACGCTTGGTACCGTACTTCGAACGACCTTGGTTACGACCTTTGACGCCGGAGGTATCCAGGGAGCCGCGAACGGTGTGGTAACGAACACCTGGCAAGTCTTTTACACGACCGCCGCGGATCAGTACCACGCTGTGCTCTTGCAGGTTGTGGCCTTCACCACCGATGTACGAGGAAACCTCGAAACCGTTGGTCAGACGCACACGGCATACTTTACGCAGTGCCGAGTTAGGTTTTTTCGGCGTGGTGGTGTACACACGGGTGCACACGCCACGACGTTGCGGGCAGTTCTGCAGCGCAGGAACGTCGGATTTCTCGACGATACGCTTACGCGGCTGACGTACCAGCTGGTTGATAGTTGCCATCTACTAGCTCCACTGTTGTCTTGCGACGCTATTGTCTTGCAAGAAAAGCAAAATGGCAGGACGAAGTCCCACCAAATTTAGGGGTACAAGAGTCTAAAGAGGATCTTGCCCCTCGTCAAGGCAAGGCCCCGACATCCCCCACCCTCCCCTTCGCAACAGATTATGTCGCGAAGATCGGGTGAGGGCCGCCAGGGCCCTACGCTTTAGTTGCCGCTGGAGTTCAGCGCTTCGGTCAGTGCAGCTTCCACTTCACTGGCGCTAACACGCAACGGCTTGTCGGCATCACGGCGACGCTTGCGCTCGCTGTGGTAGGCCAGACCGGTACCGGCCGGGATCAGACGACCCACGACCACGTTTTCTTTCAGGCCGCGCAGGTAGTCGCGCTTGCCGGTTACCGCCGCTTCGGTCAGTACGCGGGTGGTTTCCTGGAAGGAAGCCGCCGAGATGAACGATTCGGTGGACAGCGAGGCCTTGGTGATACCCAGCAGTACACGAGTGAACTTGGAGACAAACTTGTCTTCCGCGCCAAGGCGCTCGTTCTCTACCAGTACCTGGGTCAGTTCCATCTGGTCGCCCTTGATGAAGCTGGAGTCACCCGACTCGGCAATCTCGACCTTACGCAGCATCTGACGCAGGATGGTCTCGATGTGCTTGTCGTTGATCTTCACGCCTTGCAGACGGTAAACGTCCTGGATCTCGTTGACGATGTACTTGGCCAGCGCGCTAACACCCAGCAGACGCAGGATGTCGTGCGGATCGCTAGGACCGTCCGAGATGACTTCGCCGCGGTTCACTTGTTCGCCTTCGAAGACGTTCAGGTGACGCCACTTCGGAATCAGCTCTTCGTACGGATCGCTGCCATCGTTCGGGGTGATGACCAGACGGCGCTTGCCCTTGGTCTCTTTACCGAAGGCGATGGTACCGCTGACTTCAGCCAGAATCGAGGCTTCTTTCGGACGGCGCGCTTCGAACAGGTCGGCAACGCGCGGCAGACCACCGGTGATGTCACGGGTCTTGGACGTTTCTTGCGGGATACGCGCGATAACGTCACCAACACCGATCTGTGCACCGTCAGCCACACCGACCAGGGCGTTGGCTGGCAGGAAGTACTGAGCCGGTACGTCGGTACCTGGCAACAGCAGATCCTTGCCGCTGGCGTCGACCATCTTGATTGCAGGACGGATTTCCTTGCCTGCAGCCGGACGGTCTTTGACGTCCAGAACCTCGATGTTGGTCAGGCCGGTCAATTCGTCAGTCTGACGCTTGATCGTGATGCCTTCTTCCATGCCCACGAAGGTCACGGTACCTTTCATTTCGGTAACGATCGGGTGGGTGTGCGGGTCCCACTTGGCGACGATGGCGCCAGCGTCGACCTTGTCGCCTTCCTTCACCGAAATCACGGCGCCGTAAGGCAGCTTGTAACGCTCGCGCTCACGACCGAACTCGTCGGCAATCGCCAACTCGCCGGAACGCGATACGGCAACCAGGTTGCCGTCGGCACGCTCAACCTGCTTGAGGTTGTGCAGACGAACCATACCGCCGTTCTTCACCTGGACGCTGTCGGCAGCCGAGGTACGGCTTGCAGCACCACCGATGTGGAACGTACGCATGGTCAGCTGGGTACCCGGCTCACCGATCGACTGTGCAGCGATAACGCCGACAGCTTCACCGATGTTCACCTGGTGACCGCGAGCCAGGTCGCGACCGTAGCACTTGGCGCAGATGCCGTAGCGGGTTTCGCAGCTGATCGGCGAACGCACGATCACTTCGTCGATGCTGTTCAGCTCGATGAACTCGACCCACTTCTCGTCGACCAGGGTACCGGCCGGAACGATGACGTCGTCGGTGCCAGGCTTGAACACGTCACGGGCGATTACACGACCCAGTACGCGCTCACCCAGCGGCTCTACAACGTCGCCGCCTTCGATGTGCGGGGTCATGACCAGACCCTGCTCGGTGCCACAGTCGATCTCGGTAACCACCAGATCCTGCGCCACGTCTACCAGACGACGGGTCAGGTAACCGGAGTTCGCGGTTTTCAACGCGGTATCCGCAAGACCCTTACGCGCACCGTGAGTCGAGATGAAGTACTGCAGTACGCTCAGACCTTCGCGGAAGTTCGCGGTGATCGGTGTCTCGATGATCGAGCCGTCCGGCTTGGCCATCAGACCACGCATACCGGCCAACTGACGAATCTGAGCTGCCGAGCCCCGGGCACCGGAGTCAGCCATCATGTACATCGAGTTGAAGGACTCCTGCTCGACTTCGTTGCCTTCGCGGTCGATGACTTTCTCTTTCGAGAGGTTGGCCATCATCGCCTTGGACACTTCGTCGTTCGCCTTGGACCACAGGTCGATGACCTTGTTGTACTTCTCGCCCTGGGTTACCAGGCCGGAGGCGTACTGGCTCTCGATCTCTTTCACTTCGTCGGTGGCAGCACCGATGATGCGGGCTTTTTCATCCGGGATAACGAAGTCGTTAACACCGATGGAAACGCCGGAGATGGTCGAGTAGGCAAAACCGGTGTACATCAGCTGGTCAGCGAAGATGACGGTCTCTTTCAGACCAACCACGCGGTAGCACTGGTTGATCAGCTTGGAGATCGCCTTTTTCTTCATCGGCTGGTTGACCACGTCGTACGACAGACCTGGCGGTACAACCTGGAACAGCAGTGCACGGCCGACAGTGGTGTCGACGATGCGGGTGTTCTTGACGCTGCCGCCATCACGATCGTTCACGGTTTCGTTGATACGAACCTTGATCTTGGCGTGCAGGGCCGCTTCGCCGGCGCGGAATACGCGGTCGACTTCCTGCAGGTCGGCGAATACGCGGCCTTCGCCCTTGGCATTGATGGCTTCGCGGGTCATGTAGTACAGACCCAGTACAACGTCCTGCGAAGGAACGATGATCGGCTCACCGTTGGCTGGCGACAGGATGTTGTTGGTCGACATCATCAGCGCGCGCGCTTCGAGCTGGGCTTCCAGCGTCAGTGGCACGTGCACGGCCATCTGGTCACCGTCGAAGTCGGCGTTGTACGCAGCACAGACCAGCGGGTGCAGCTGGATGGCCTTGCCTTCGATCAGTACCGGCTCGAACGCCTGGATACCCAGACGGTGAAGGGTCGGTGCACGGTTGAGCAGTACGGGGTGTTCGCGAATCACTTCGGCAAGAACGTCCCACACCTCTGGCAACTCGCGCTCGACCATCTTCTTGGCAGCCTTGATGGTGGTCGCCAGACCACGCATTTCCAGCTTGCCGAAAATGAACGGCTTGAACAGCTCGAGGGCCATTTTCTTCGGCAGACCGCACTGGTGCAGACGCAGGGTCGGACCTACGGTAATTACCGAACGACCCGAGTAGTCAACGCGCTTACCGAGCAGGTTCTGACGGAAACGACCTTGCTTACCCTTGATCATGTCGGCCAGGGATTTCAGAGGACGCTTGTTCGAGCCAGTGATGGCGCGGCCGCGACGGCCGTTGTCGAGCAGTGCGTCGACCGCTTCCTGCAGCATGCGCTTTTCGTTGCGCACGATGATGTCAGGCGCAGACAGGTCGAGCAGGCGCTTCAGACGGTTGTTACGGTTGATCACCCGACGGTACAGGTCGTTCAGGTCGGAGGTCGCGAAACGACCGCCATCCAGCGGAACCAGTGGACGCAGGTCTGGCGGCAGAACCGGCAGAACGGTCAGAACCATCCACTCAGGCAGGTTGCCCGAGCCCTGGAAGGCCTCCATCAGCTTCAGTCGCTTGGACAGCTTCTTGATCTTGGTTTCCGAGTTGGTCTGCGGAATCTCTTCGCGCAGGCGGCCAATCTCGTGTTCCAGGTCGATAGCGTGCAGCAGTTCGCGGACGGCCTCGGCACCCATGCGGGCGTCGAAGTCATCGCCGAACTCTTCCAGCGCTTCGAAGTACTGCTCGTCGTTCAGCAGCTGGCCTTTTTCCAGGGTGGTCATGCCCGGGTCGATAACGACATAGCTCTCGAAATAGAGAACGCGTTCGATATCACGCAGGGTCATGTCCATCAGCAGGCCGATACGCGACGGCAGCGACTTCAGGAACCAGATGTGGGCAACAGGCGAGGCCAGCTCGATGTGCGCCATGCGCTCACGACGAACTTTTGCCAGCGCGACTTCAACACCGCACTTCTCGCAGATCACGCCACGGTGCTTCAGGCGCTTGTACTTGCCGCACAGGCACTCGTAGTCCTTGACTGGGCCAAAGATCTTGGCGCAGAACAGGCCGTCACGCTCAGGCTTGAACGTACGGTAGTTGATGGTTTCCGGCTTTTTTACTTCACCGAACGACCACGAACGGATCATCTCAGGCGAGGCCAATCCGATACGGATGGCGTCGAACTCTTCGACTTGACCCTGGTTTTTCAGCAAATTCAGTAGGTCTTTCAAGGCCTTTCCTCCTGGCGGAGCAGGGAGCGGGCTTTTCAGCCGCGCTCCCGATTCGCGTCACGTGTTATTCGGTTTCCAGATCGATATCGATACCGAGCGAACGAATCTCTTTGATCAACACGTTGAAGGACTCGGGCATGCCCGGCTCCATACGGTGATCGCCGTCCACGATGTTCTTGTACATCTTGGTCCGACCGTTCACATCGTCCGACTTCACTGTGAGCATTTCTTGCAGGGTGTATGCCGCGCCGTATGCTTCCAGCGCCCACACTTCCATCTCCCCGAAACGCTGACCACCGAACTGCGCCTTACCACCCAGCGGCTGCTGGGTAACCAGGCTGTAAGAACCAGTGGAACGCGCGTGCATCTTGTCGTCCACCAAGTGGTTCAGCTTGAGCATGTACATGTAACCAACGGTCACTGGACGCTCGAACTTGTTGCCGGTACGACCGTCGAACAGCTGCATCTGACCGCTTTCCGGCATGTCTGCCAGTTTCAGCATGGCCTTGATTTCGCTTTCCTTGGCACCGTCGAAGACTGGAGTGGCCATTGGCACACCGCCTTTGAGGTTCTTCGCCAGGTCGAGGATTTCCTGGTCGGAGAAGTCTTCCAGGCTTTCCTGACGACCACCGATCTCGTTGTAGATCTCGGTGAGGAACTTGCGCAGCTCGATGACCTTGCGCTGCTCTTCGAGCATGCGGTTGATCTTCTCGCCCAGGCCCTTGGCCGCCAGGCCC
This sequence comes from Pseudomonas sp. 1176_21, assembly GCF_052850635.1. NCBI lineage: Bacteria > Pseudomonadati > Pseudomonadota > Gammaproteobacteria > Pseudomonadales > Pseudomonadaceae > Pseudomonas > Pseudomonas sp. 1176_21. Next base: position 11,044 of record NZ_VXCV01000007.1, on the reverse strand, counting down.
AGGTGGGTTTCGAGGATCTGACCGACGTTCATACGCGAAGGTACACCCAACGGGTTGAGTACCACGTCCACCGGCGTACCGTTGGCGTCGTGCGGCATGTCTTCGACCGGCATGATCACGGAGACCACACCTTTGTTACCGTGACGACCGGCCATCTTGTCGCCCGGCTGGATGCGACGACGGATTGCCAGGTAGACCTTGACGATCTTCAGTACGCCCGGTGCCAGGTCATCGCCCTGCTGCAGCTTGCGCTTCTTGTCTTCGAACTTGTCGTCCAGCAGACGGCGACGATCAACGATGTAGGCCTGGGCCTTCTCGAGTTGCTCGTTCAGCGCGTCTTCGGCCATGCGCAGTTTGAACCACTGGCCGTGCTCCAGACCGTCCAGCACTTCGTTGGAGATGACCGAACCTTTCTTCAGGCCAGCACCACCTTCGACGACCTGACCGTTCAGGGCGCTGCGCAGACGTTCGAAGGTTGCGCCTTCAACGATGCGGAACTCTTCGTTCAGGTCCTTGCGGATCTCGTCCAGCTGCATCTTCTCGATGGACAGCGCACGGCTGTCGCGCTCGACGCCATCGCGAGTGAAGACCTGTACGTCGATGACAGTACCCTTGGTGCCGGTCGGCACACGCAGGGAGGTGTCTTTGACGTCGCTGGCCTTCTCGCCGAAGATCGCACGCAGCAGTTTTTCTTCTGGCGTCAGCTGGGTCTCGCCTTTTGGCGTGACCTTGCCGACCAGAATGTCGCCAGCGCCGACTTCAGCACCCACGTAGACGATACCGGCTTCGTCCAGCTTGTTCAGCGCAGCCTCACCCACGTTCGGGATGTCCGCGGTGATTTCCTCTGGGCCAAGCTTGGTGTCACGGGCCACACAGGTCAGTTCCTGGATGTGGATCGTGGTGAAGCGATCTTCCTGAACCACACGCTCGGACAGGCAGATGGAGTCTTCGAAGTTGAAGCCGTTCCACGCCATGAACGCGATGCGCATGTTCTGACCCAGAGCCAGCTCACCCATGTCGGTGGACGGGCCGTCGGCCATGATGTCGCTACGCTGAACCACATCACCCTTGCTCACCAGCGGACGCTGGTTGATGCAGGTGTTCTGGTTCGAGCGGGTGTACTTGGTCAGGTTGTAGATGTCGACACCAGCTTCGCCGGTTTCAACTTCGTCATCTGCAACACGCACCACGATACGGCTGGCGTCGACGGAATCGATCACACCACCACGACGAGCCACGACGCAAACGCCGGAGTCACGCGCAACGTTGCGCTCCATGCCGGTACCTACCAGCGGCTTGTCGGCGCGCAGAGTCGGTACAGCCTGACGCTGCATGTTCGAACCCATCAACGCACGGTTGGCGTCGTCGTGCTCGAGGAACGGAATCAGCGACGCGGCAACAGAAACTACCTGCTTTGGCGAGACGTCCATCAGGGTGACGTCTTCCGGCGCCTTGACGGTGAATTCGTTCAGGTGACGGACCGCTACCAGCTCGTCGATCAGCTGCTTCTTCGCGTCCATCGTGGCCGAAGCCTGTGCGATGACGTGATCAGCTTCTTCGATCGCCGACAGGAACACGATGTCGTCGGTAACCACACCCTCTTTCACCACGCGGTACGGGCTCTCGAGGAAGCCGTACTGGTTGGTGCGGGCATAGGCCGCCAGGGAGTTGATCAGACCGATGTTCGGACCTTCAGGGGTCTCGATCGGGCACACACGGCCGTAGTGGGTCGGGTGTACGTCACGGACTTCGAAGCCTGCGCGCTCACGGGTCAGACCACCAGGGCCGAGTGCCGAGACACGACGCTTGTGGGTGATCTCGGACAGCGGGTTGTTCTGGTCCATGAACTGGGACAGCTGGCTCGAACCGAAGAACTCCTTCACCGCCGCCGCTACCGGCTTGGCGTTGATCAGGTCTTGCGGCATCAGGCCTTCGCTTTCAGCCATGGACAGACGCTCTTTGACCGCGCGCTCTACACGCACCAGGCCAACGCGGAACTGGTTCTCGGCCATTTCGCCGACACAGCGCACGCGACGGTTACCCAGGTGGTCGATGTCGTCGACGATGCCTTTGCCGTTACGGATGTCGACCAGGGTCTTGAGGACCTCGACGATATCTTCCTTGCTCAGCACGCCCGAACCTTCGATCTCGGTACGACCGATACGACGGTTGAACTTCATGCGACCAACAGCCGACAGGTCGTAACGCTCGGCGCTGAAGAACAGGTTGTTGAACAGGGTCTCTGCGGCATCCTTGGTTGGCGGCTCGCCAGGACGCATCATGCGATAGATCTCGACCAGCGCTTCCAGTTGGTTGCTGGTGGAGTCGATCTTCAGGGTATCCGAGATGAACGGACCGCAGTCGATGTCGTTGGTGTACAGGGTCTCGATGCGAACGACCTGAGCCTTGGCGATCTTCACCAGTGCTTCGGTGGTCAGCTCGGTGTTGCATTCGGCCAGGATTTCACCGGTAGCCGGGTGCACGATCGCCTTGGCGGTGGTGCGGCCCAGAACGTATTCCAGCGGCACGTCCAGGGATTTGACACCAGCCTTTTCCAGCTGGTTGATGTGGCGAGCGGTAATACGACGACCCTGCTCGACAATCACCTTGCCGCTGTCGTCATGGATGTCCATGACCGCGATTTCACCACGCAGGCGTTGTGGCACCAGTTCCAGGCTGAGCTTTTCGCCCGCCACGTGGAATACGTTGGTGGTGTAGAACGCGTTCAGCACTTCTTCGGTGGTGTAGCCCAGCGCGCGCAGCAGTACGGAAGCCGGCAGCTTGCGACGACGGTCGATACGGACGAATACACAGTCTTTCGGATCGAATTCGAAGTCCAGCCACGAGCCGCGGTAAGGAATGATCCGCGCCGAGTACAGCAGCTTGCCCGAGCTGTGCGTCTTGCCACGGTCGTGGTCGAAGAACACGCCTGGCGAGCGGTGCAGCTGGGAAACGATAACACGCTCGGTACCGTTGATTACGAAGGTACCGTTTTCAGTCATCAGGGGGATTTCACCCATGTAGACTTCTTGCTCTTTGATGTCCTTGATCGCTTTGTTCGACGATTCTTTGTCGAAAATGATCAGGCGGACTTTCACGCGCAGCGGTACCGCGTAGGTTACCCCGCGCAGTACGCATTCTTTGACATCAAAGGCCGGTTCGCCCAGACGATAGCCAACGTACTCCAGGGCAGCATTGCCGGAGTAGCTGATGATCGGGAAAACCGATTTGAAGGCCGCATGCAGGCCCACGTCGCGGAACTGATCTTTAGTCGCTCCCGCCTGCAAGAATTCACGATACGAATCCAGCTGGATGGCCAGGAGGTAAGGCACATCCATGACGTCCGGCAACTTGCTAAAGTCCTTGCGGATACGTTTTTTCTCAGTGTATGAGTAAGCCATCAGCGTTCCCCAGCTTGGTCACCTGCTTGTTTGGCTTCTCCCGACGGGAGCAGCCAGAAAATCGTGCAAACCCCATGGTTTGCGCCACCGTCATCGGTGGTTACCGCTCGTCATCGGCGCCGACCTGATCGGCTGCCAATAACGGAAAAAGGCCGGTGGCAAAAGCCACCAGCCATCAGCCTTTCGCTTGTCGCTCGGGCTGGAGACGCACAGTCGAAATTACTTCAGTTCGACGGTAGCGCCTGCTGCTTCCAGGTCAGCCTTGGCTTTGTCAGCGGCTTCTTTCGAAACGCCTTCAGCAACGACTTGAGGAGCGGTATCAACCTTTTCCTTGGCTTCTTTCAGGCCCAGGCCGGTCAGTTCACGAACAGCCTTGATCACGTTTACTTTCTTGTCGCCAGCGGCAACCAGAACAACGTTGAACTCGGTTTGTTCTTCAACAACGGCAGCGGCAGCAGCTGGGCCAGCAGCGGCAACAGCAGCGGTAACGCCGAAGGTTTCTTCCATTGCTTTGATCAGCTCAACAACTTCCAGAACGGTTTTCTGGCCGATTGCTTCGATGATTTGCTCGTTAGTCAGAGACATGACTTAAATCCTGTATTGGGGTGACAGCCTACGCAGCCATCAAATTAAACGTATGATTTCGAAAGGGCTTGCGGTGCCTTAGGCAGCAGCAGCTTCTTTCTGGTCGCGAACGGCCGCCAGAGTACGAGCCAGCTTGCTGGTCGCGCCTTGGATCACGCTCATCAGCTTCGCAATGGCCTCGTCGCGGGTCGGCAGGGAAGCCAACACGTCGATCTGGTTTGCGGCAAGGAACTTGCCGTCGAACGCAGCTGCCTTGATCTCGAACTTGCTCTGACCCTTGGCGAACTCAGCGAACAGACGAGCAGCAGCGCCCGGGTGTTCGTTGGAGAACGCGATCAGGGTAGGGCCGGTGAACACGTCGTTGAGGACACTGAATTCAGTGTCGGCAACAGCGCGCTTGAGCAGGGTGTTACGTACAACACGTACGTAAACGCCAGCTTCACGAGCCTCTTTACGGAGTCCGGTCATTGCGCCTACAGTCACACCACGGGCATCAGCCACGACAGCGGACAGAGCGACTTTGGCAGCCTCGTTGACTTCAGCGACGATGGCCTTCTTGTCTTCGAGTTTAATTGCCACGGGTAAAACTCCTGCTTGTTACCGTTTCATCCAGCCGAAGCCGAATGTCGTTTTGGTGTCTGACTCGGTAAGGAATCAGGGGCACCATCTGCGTAGGCTTGAGGTTTAAGGCTTGCGCCGCCTACGGTCTTGGATAGCCCCCGCCAGGCAGGGACCCCAATTTTTGCTGACGGGCGCAATTGCTCGCGCCCATCGCGGTCTTACGCGTTCAGGGAACCTTGATCGATTACCAGACCTGGGCCCATGGTGGTGCTCAGGGTAACGCGCTTGACGTAGATACCTTTCGAGGAAGCTGGCTTGATACGCTTCAGATCAGCGATCAGGGCTTCAACGTTTTCCTTCAGCTTGACGGCTTCAAAGCCGATCTTGCCAACGGAAGTGTGGATGATGCCGTTTTTGTCGGTACGGTAGCGAACCTGACCAGCCTTGGCGTTTTTGACCGCGGTGGCTACGTCTGGAGTTACGGTGCCAACTTTAGGGTTAGGCATCAGGCCGCGAGGACCCAGAACCTGACCCAGCTGACCTACAACACGCATTGCGTCCGGGGAGGCAATAACGACGTCATAGTTCAGGTCGCCGCCTTTCATTTCGGCAGCCAGATCGTCCATGCCTACACGGTCAGCGCCGGCAGCCAGAGCGGCCTCGGCAGCTGGACCCTGGGTGAACACGGCAACACGTACGGTCTTGCCAGTGCCGTGTGGCAGCACGGTAGCGCTACGAACGACCTGGTCGGATTTACGTGGGTCAACGCCCAGGTTAACGGCTACGTCGAAGGACTCGCTGAACTTCACGGTAGACAGTTCGGCCAGCAGCACTGCTGCTTCTTCGAAGTTGTAGACTTTGCCCGCTTCGATTTTCGAAGCGATAGCCTTTTGGCGCTTGGTCAGCTTAGCCATTACACACCCTCCACGTTGAGGCCCATGCTGCGAGCGGAACCGGCGATGGTACGCACGGCCGCTTCCATGTCAGCAGCGGTCAGATCAGCATTTTTGGTTTTTGCGATCTCTTCCAGCTGAGCACGGGTCACAGTACCGACTTTGACGGTGTTCGGACGCGCAGAACCGCTGGTCAGGCCAGCTGCTTTCTTCAGCAGAACCGAAGCAGGGGTGCTTTTGGTTTCGAAAGTGAAGCTACGGTCACTGTATACAGTGATGATCACAGGAGTCGGCAGGCCGGCTTCTTGACCCTGGGTACGGGCGTTGAAGGCCTTGCAGAATTCCATGATGTTCACACCGTGTTGACCCAGTGCTGGGCCGACGGGTGGACTTGGGTTGGCCTGGCCGGCCTTTACTTGCAGCTTGATGTAAGCCTGAATCTTCTTAGCCATGAGCTACTCCAATATCGGGTACAAGCGCCAGAAGGCTCCCCGGATTACTTGCGTTTTATCCCAGTGACGACAAAACCCCGCAGCACATAGGGCTGCGGGGTATGGGATGCGTCGTTCTGCTAGACCTTTTCGACCTGGCTGAACTCAAGCTCCACCGGAGTAGAGCGACCGAAGATGAGCACCGCTACCTGGAGCCGGCTCTTCTCGTAGTTAACCTCTTCGACCGTGCCGTTGAAATCAGCAAACGGACCGTCTACAACACGAACCACTTCACCTGGCTCGAACAGCGTTTTCGGCTTCGGCTTGTCGCTGCCATCGGCAACGCGACGCAGAATGGCCTCGGCTTCTTTATCGGTGATGGGTGCAGGCTTGTCTGCGGTACCACCAATGAAGCCCATGACACGAGGGGTGTCCTTGACCAAGTGCCAAGTCCCTTCGTTCATGTCCATCTGAACCAGCACGTAGCCCGGGAAGAACTTACGCTCGCTTTTGCGCTTCTGGCCATTGCGCATTTCAACCACTTCTTCAGTGGGGACCAGAATCTCGCCGAAGCCATCTTCCATGCCAGCCAGCTTTACGCGCTCGATGAGCGAGCGCATCACATGCTTCTCGTAACCCGAGTAAGCATGCACAACATACCAACGCTTAGCCACAGGACACCCTTAGCCAACAATCAAGGAAATCAACCAGCCGAGCAGGGAATCGAGCCCCCACAACAGCAGCGCCATGACCAGGACAACAGCCACCACAATAAGGGTGGTCTGCATGGTCTCTTGGCGGGTTGGCCATACGACTTTACGAATCTCGGTGCGAGCTTCCTTTGCCAGCGCAAAGAACGACCTGCCCTTTGCAGTCTGCAAGGCAACAAAGCCAGCAACAGCAGCAAGAGCGAGGAGTGCAATAACGCGATACAGAATCGGCGAAGCGGAGTAATATTGATTTCCGACCACGCCTACCACCACCAAAGCGACAACAGCCAGCCACTTGAGCAGATCAAAACGAGAGTCTTGGGCTTCAGACTTGGGAGTCATCTAGGAGGATCCTGTGAAAAGAAAGCCAGACACACAAGGTGAATCTGGCAGGTCAGGAGGGAATCGAACCCCCAACCTACGGTTTTGGAGACCGTCGCTCTGCCAATTGAGCTACTGACCTAAAAGCTTATCAGGCCGACCATTATGCCGGCCTGATCGAGAGAAATCAACTACTTATTCAATAACCTTTGCTACTACACCCGCACCGACGGTACGACCGCCCTCACGGATAGCGAAGCGCAGACCGTCTTCCATCGCGATGGTCTTGATCAGAGTGACAGTCATCTGGATGTTGTCACCTGGCATTACCATTTCAACGCCTTCTGGCAGCTCGCAGTTACCAGTCACGTCAGTAGTACGGAAGTAGAACTGTGGACGGTAGCCTTTGAAGAACGGAGTGTGACGGCCGCCTTCTTCCTTGCTCAGAACATAGACTTCTGCGGTGAACTTGGTGTGCGGCTTGACCGAACCTGGCTTGACCAGAACCTGGCCACGCTCAACGTCATCACGCTTGGTGCCGCGCAGCAGCACGCCGCAGTTCTCGCCAGCACGACCTTCGTCCAGCAGCTTGCGGAACATCTCAACACCGGTGCAGGTGGTGGTGGTGGTGTCACGCAGACCAACGATTTCCAGGGCGTCTTGAACGCGGACGATGCCACGCTCGATACGACCGGTAACAACGGTACCACGACCCGAGATCGAGAATACGTCTTCGATTGGCATCAGGAATGGCTTGTCGATAGCGCGCTCAGGCTCTGGAATGTAGCTATCCAGGGTTTCGACCAGACGCTTGACAGCGGTGGTGCCCATTTCGTTATCGTCTTTGCCTTCCAGCGCCATACGAGCCGAACCAATGATGATCGGGGTATCGTCGCCTGGGAAATCATAGGTGGACAGCAGGTCGCGAACTTCCATCTCGACCAGCTCCAGCAGCTCAGCGTCGTCTACCAGGTCAGCCTTGTTCAGGAAGACCACGATGTACGGAACGCCAACCTGACGGGACAGCAGGATGTGCTCACGGGTTTGCGGCATCGGACCATCAGCGGCCGAGCAAACCAGGATAGCGCCATCCATCTGAGCAGCACCGGTAATCATGTTTTTTACATAGTCGGCGTGACCCGGGCAGTCAACGTGCGCATAGTGACGAATGTTCGAGTCATATTCGACGTGCGCAGTATTGATGGTGATGCCACGTGCTTTTTCTTCCGGGGCGCTGTCGATCTTGTCGAAGTCAACCTTGGCAGAACCGAAAACCTCGGAGCAAACGCGAGTCAGCGCGGCGGTCAACGTCGTCTTACCATGGTCAACGTGACCAATGGTGCCGACGTTCACGTGCGGCTTGTTACGTTCGAACTTTTCCTTAGCCATCGAGACTGTCCCCCGGTAGAAGTAATAAGCAGATCAAACCGACCATTAAAACAAAGGCAGATATTTTCATATCTGCCTTGTCATATGGAGCTCTTGAGCGGATTTGAACCGCTGACCTCACCCTTACCAAGGGTGTGCTCTACCAACTGAGCTACAAGAGCGTAACACTGTGCAACAACAGCAAACCTGGAGCGGGTAGCGGGAATCGAACCCGCATCATCAGCTTGGAAGGCTGAGGTTCTACCACTAAACTATACCCGCGGAGCTTGCAGCTCTCGCTAAACTGGTGGAGGGAGAAGGATTCGAACCTTCGAAGTCGTAGACGTCAGATTTACAGTCTGATCCCTTTGGCCGCTCGGGAACCCCTCCAATGTGGCCGGCATTTTCTACTCTTGCCGTCCTGCTGTCAAGCTTTTTCTCATTAAAATCTTGAGGTTAGCTACTTTGACAACTGCTTCACTGCGTTACCACCTAGTGGTCATCGCTGTGGAGCGGGCGCCATTCTATGCAAACTATTCGATAGTTGCAACGCCTTCGCACAACATTATTTTATCTTTTAAGTCTTTGAAATCATGGGAAAGTCCGGCGAGCACCGTTGCGTCCAGCAAGCGACGGCTTTCAGGCGCTATCTGCAGCCACCACCCCTGACTGTCTGGCAGCCTCCCCACTACCTTGCGCGCCCGGATATCCAGGCTGATCAGACGCTGACGAAGGCTATCCAGTAGCTCGGGGCTAGCCAATGCCCCAAGGTAGAGACACTCATCGTCCTTCTGCGATGGCGCCTCGCGAGACTCGCTGAGCAGACGAATACCCTGCTGACTTCCCTTGTAGAGCGACAGCGATGTCACCTCTTTCGCCCTCAACGGTGCCTCCTGCTGGTGCCAGACGTAGTAGACGACATTGAGGACCAGCAATAACAGAAACAACCAGCGCATACACACCTCACTCCAGCGGACAGGCCATCGCCAGGCCTACGAACACCAGGTCGGGAACGATTCGGGCTTGCGGTACCACCTGGTGCAACAGGCCTGCGTCGCCACCGGTAATGAACAGGGTAAAATCCTCACCCCACAATGAGCGCGCCTGCTCGAGCTGAGTCAACACAAATCCATGCAGCATGAGCGTACAGCCGCGCTCTACCGCCTCGACGGTAGAGCGCCCAGGCTGCAGACTCGACAATGCACGCTCGGCGGACTCGTCGTCATAGCGGATACGCCGGGTATGGGTACGCAATTGATTGCGCATCAATGGCATCCCAGGGCAGATGAAACCTCCCAGGTGTTCCCCCTGCGCCGATACGAAATCCGATGTGACAGCAGTCCCCAGATCGATGACCACGCATGCCCTTCTGGCCAGATGGTACCCGCCAAGCAAAGCCAGCCACCGATCGAGCCCAAGACGCTCGTAATCGTCATAGCCATTAGTAACCCCGGCCAATGCAGTTGCCGAGCGCGCGCGCACTATCGACAGCCCGAACGCCTTCACCAGGGCATCACCAAGATGATCGGTCTCTTCTTCTGTACGTACACTGACCAGGCGGCAACGGGCCGGGGTATCGCCCGCAAGCGCCTCAACAGCCTCGATCAGCGCCTGGTTGGTATCGACGATGCCGCCACCAACAACCGATGCGTCGGTGCGGATAACCCGCCACTTGATAAAACTGTTACCGCAATCGAGCTCAAGAATCATCGCGCAACCTCAAACTGAGCTCACCACCACTAAAGCTCTTCTCAACACCTTCGACCTGAAGACGCAGCGCGCCCTGACGATCGATACCGAGCACAACGCCGTCGACCCTGGTGACGCCGGCTATCAACGATACTGCACACCCCTGCCACAGGTGCCCTTGCTCCCACTCCGCCTGCAAGTCGGTAAAACCCGACTGACGATGTCGCTCCAGGTGAACCTGCAGATTCTCATTGAGCAGCGCAACCAGCTGGTTGCGATCAACCTGCTGCCCTGTCTCGAGCCGGACGGATGTCCATGCCTGATCGACCTCGCTGTTGGTCTGCATATTCACGTTCACACCAATACCCAGCACCACATGACAGACATCAGCGGGATCCCCCACAAGCTCAAGAAGAATACCTGCGATCTTGCGACCGTTGGCCAGCACATCATTTGGCCACTTCAAGCCCGCAGCATTCACTCCGACGGACTGAAGGGTACGCATGACCGCCAAACCCACCACAAGGCTCAGGCCTTCCAGTTGCCGCATGCCACCGTCGATACGCAGCACCAGGCTGTAATAGAGATTCTGCGCAAAGGGGCTTGACCAGTTTCTGCCACGGCGACCGCGCCCTGCGCTCTGATGCTCAGCCAGAACCAGAAAGGGTGCCTGGCGACCGGCACTGATCGCGCGCAACGCTTCGGCATTTGTCGAGTCAATCTCTTCATGGATGTGCATTGGCCAGAGCCGGCCGGTGCCGGCACCCTCGATGGCGCTGACGTCCAACAGCGACAAGGGCGCAGCCAATCTGTAGCCCCGCCCTCGCACCTTGTACACCGGCAGACTCAATTCAGCCTCGAGATGCTGCAATTGCTTCCACACGGCGCTGCGGCTGATGCCCAGGGCAGCACCCAAGGCCTCGCCGGAATGGAATCGACCATCCTTGAGGAGTTTCAACAACTTCAGCATGCCAATCTCGACTCACAATGAGGCACGCATGATAGCTATGCGCTGAAGGATTGCATACCTGTTGTAGGACGCGTCCTTACGGAGAAATAGCTGCGTGATCGCAGCTTTTTTCGAC